>DELT01000092.1:14188-14835 GCA_002354555.1 Methylophaga sp. UBA2689 | reverse complement strand
ATCAAAATCACGTGCCCAGAAGGCATGGCATTTATGAATCTGATCCGTCAGCTGGATAATCTGACAATGAAACTTAAAACGCTTTGGATGGCCGGGGAAGTTCCGCTTGCTCATTCAGAAGATAGGTCTCATGCATGGCAAGTTCGTATCTTTAAAATTGCTGATGCAATCAGAGCACTTGGGCAACAAGCTTACATAGCATCTGATAAGAAAAAAGACAGTGATTTAAATAAGGTTCAGGCCAAACGACAATCGTATAAAAACCGTCAGCACAATGCATCCAAGAAAGCAGCGACTACAAGCTGAAATAAATGATAGTCATGAAAGACATCTCGCTGATTCTTATCCTCGACAAATTAAGTCTATCAGCGTTTGAAGCTGACTATTCGTTTGGTAGTACCGATACGGAGATATGACTTAAATGGAAGTCAAATGAAAAATCCGTTTCTAACACCGTAACTATACGAATTAAGCAATGATGCGTTACTGGTCGTTATAGGAGTATGAGAGCAATGCCTATTTTTGGTCTTTGGTTATCAGACGTGAGGTCATTCCTACCAGATAACCAATCAGATTCAGACATAAAGCTGCAGCAGCAATAACAAAAGCTTACCAACCATAGCCAATAATAGTTTCTGCATTTGGGC
>DELT01000092.1:2557-14066 GCA_002354555.1 Methylophaga sp. UBA2689 | reverse complement strand
GACGTGAAAAAAATGCTGAAAACTTTGTTCGCAAACTCACTCCCAAAATGGTGGGAACGAGAACAACCAACACTAATTCGAAAATAATGGTGTCAAGTGGTACTTCCAGTTGAATGCCCATCAGCCATAAAAAAGCAGAGGAACAATGAAAGGGGATAAAGCAGTATTTAAGACATTAAAAACGGCAGCCAAGGCAACATTGCCTCGCAACACTAACAACGGAGATGATACATCTGTGGGTGCCAAGCAAAGTTTGACCCATAACCATCGGACCACTGCAAAAAATAATCGGCCGGTCAGTAGCCCGGCAAGCGACATTGGGCCGTAGACTAGAATCATCGCTAAAAATTGCCTTGAAGGTTTACGAAGCACTAATCGCACGGCATGGGCATCAAAAGTCAGGCTGATAATAAACATTAATGCAGCAAGTTATAGCCCAATTAGTGGTTGGAAATATTTACCCGCCTCAGGTAACCCCAATCCCAGCCCAGCCACAATAATGACAAACCAAACGAGATTTGATTCTACGTAATAAATTAATCTAGTAATGGTTTTAAATTTACAAACTTCATGTGTGGATGAGAATAAATTACCCAAACATAGAACTAATTTAAATCGTGCAAAAAAAGATCAATAATAAGTAAATACTCAATATCATGATCAATATAAAAACATTAATAACATAGAAATCCTTATCTTTAATGCGGCCAATCAATAACTGCATAATAGGATGAGAAATGCTAATTTTTGTTTGATGGATGCCCAACAGGCATATCGTAACGTTGCTGACGGTATAGCCAAGAAGGTAGTAATACATGTGCTAATGCTTCGTTAGCATCCTCTCTATTTGCCGGACCTTTGAGCTCTAGTTGACGCTTTTTGAGAACATACTGCCCAGCCAGAGCTTTCTTTTGAGGGCGTAAAATGGTCACCTTCTCACCTTGCAACAGGGCAAAATAATCGGCAAATTGCATCATTGCCCTGCCGGGTGACTGCTGCTCGGCTGGACGGCTCAAATCTCTGCCTATCATTGGTGTCTCAGCGCTGATGCCCATCAGTGATAGTAAAGTAGGCGCCATATCAATCTGGCTCGCCACCGTCTTGATACGTTTTGGTTTTATATCAGCCCCTAAAATGAGACCCGGGATTTGAAAACGTTCTATCGGCACAAGTGCATTTCCATAAACATTCAAATCATGATCAGCAATCACCAAAAAGAGGGTATTCTCCCAGTAATCGCTTTTCATAGCTGTGTTAAAGAATTGTCCCAAAGCATAATCTGCATATTTAACAGCATTCAAATCAGTTTGTTTCTCGGCCGAATGCAGATCGATCTTGCCATCAGGGAATTCGTATGGCGAATGGTTGCTGGATGTAAAAACTAAACTAAAGTACGGTTGATAACTCAGGTTCGCTTGAACGATCCGTTGATGCGCCATATTGAATAGATCTTCATCTGAGACCCCCCAACTGCCTACGAAGAGCGGATCAACGTAGTCATTTTGGTCAACGATAGATTGAAAACCATTGCCAATAAAGAAGTTAGCCATGTTATCGAAGTGAGATTGCCCACCATAAATGAATTCAGTTTTGTAGCCGCGTTGACTCAATAAGTCTGCGATGGTGAAAAAATTCTGTTGTGATAAAGAAAGCTTTACAACGCTTCTTGCGGGTGAGGGCAAAAAACCCGTTATCGTGGCTTCAATTCCTCTTACAGATCGTGTGCCGGTTGCATAAAGTTGTTCAAACCACCAGCCCTTATTTTTCAGTTTTTCCAATTCTGGTGTTACAGAATACTCTCCACCAAGAGATTCGACGAAGGTGGCACCCAGGCTTTCTTCAAGAATGATAACCAGGTTAAGTGGTATATCTCTTTCAACTGTCGCGGGGCGCTTATTGATAGTTGGAAAGGGTGCATTTGGATCATTATCAAGCCAAGGATAATTCTCGCTCATTTCCTGCATAATTTGTTCATCAGTAAGCGTACCATAGACTTCTCCGGCTTCTGCTTCATGCTTCATGTTGTAAATAGCAAAATACACTGACCAGGTTGAGTTAATGACTAGGCTATTGACCATAGCATCCGAAGTGATTGCAAACATTGCCGGATTGGCTGGACGATGCGATAAAGTAGACCGGATCATGACTACTAGGATGAGAACCATAAGAGGCCAAGTCAGCCAAACACGCCAAACCGGCCAGTCCAAATGATATTGTTTTAACCAATGCTGTAACAGCCGATTCGTGAACAAGCCGGCTAATATAGTGAAAACAACCCCGAGAATAAGTGGCAGACGAAAACCTTCCCACAAGGTTGAGAAAACTTCTTTTGGATATTGTAAGTATTCGACAAAGAGTCTGTTCGGACGCAAGTCATACTGAACAATAAATGTCGGTGTGGCAGACTCCATAAAAATGATCAAAACAATGATCATTAAACTCCAGAACCACACCAACTTTTGCCATAATTGCCAGGTTAATTTATTGACCAGTAGCGGCATCAACAACATCAGTGGCGCAATAAGCATACCCATAATAATGAGATCAGCTCTGAGCCCCTGAATGAATAGTGATGGCAGATCAATTGCTGCCGATACCCGATCCCACTGCCATACAACAAGCCCTAATCTTGATAGCGAGAGAATAAGAAGCCCAATAAGCAGAACCTGAAATAAAATGCGGTAAGGTCCGAGCAGTGAGGGTGATTTTGTGAATATATCTTTTTCGTTTGAATTCAAAAAAATCTGTGCCATAGCAATAATGTCCATGCTGTGATTGAAATAATAAGGGTAAGTAAGACAGCCAGTGATCCATAATCTTTGGCCCGACCGGTTAATAAGTGATGCTCCAAACTGACTCTATCCAGCGTCGATTCAATTGCTGAGTTGATCAACTCGACGACCATTACAGCGATCATGCTGGCAATTAATATAAACCGCTCAATAGCGGTAAAGTCTATCCAGAACACAACTGGCAATAATAAGACAAAGGCAATAAATTCCTGACGAAAAGCAACTTCGTGACGCAGTGCAGAATGCAACCCTTTGTATGAATAAAAAGTGGCCCAAAGCATACGTTTGAAACCAGTGAACTTTTTAGGTTGGATATTAATAATTGTCATTTTTTTATTTGCGTAAAATGTTATTGAGATGCTGTTTAATGGTCACTAAAATCTCTGCAATGCTCCTGATTCAGCTCAAGCTCTATCGTGGTGTGATCTAGATCATATTGAGATAAAGACTCGGCAATCGTTTGTTTCATAGCCAGGTAATTTTCAGAAGAGACATTATCGTTATTAAGTGTCAGGTGTGCAGTGAGGACATGGTGTTCACCATCAAGTGACCAAAGATGTAAATGATGTACCTCATTGACACCCTCAATGCTGACAAGAGTTTTTTTGATCTCATCATGCAGCGCTTTATCGGGCACTGCCTGAAAAAACAATTTACCGGTCACCCACAAATTACGAACAACATTAAACAAGATGAATAGCGTAAAACCAATGGATAAAAGCGGATCTAAAATCGGCCAGTCGGCAAACTGCAGAATGATGGAAATGATCAACACAGCCAGCCAACCTAATACATCTTCTAATAAATGCCAGTTGAGTATTTTTTCATTAAGAGACGTCCCTTTACTCAGCCGATAAGCCGCAAACCCATTAACAGTAACCCCCAATACGGCCAATGCCAGCATACCTTCGGTAACCGGCATTACTGGATCGGCCAAACGTGGTATTGCTTCACTCAACACCCATATTGAGCCAGCGATTAACACCAAGCCGTTTATCAGAGCACCAAAAAGAGACAAGCGCCGATAACCATAGGTGAACACAGAATTAGCAGATTTATTGCCTGCGCGGTTCAAAAACCAGGCACTGCCGATAGACAGACTGTCACCAAGATCGTGAACAGCATCAGCCATAATTGCTGTGCTGTTGGTCAGCCAGCCACCGATGAATTCAATGATGGTAAAACTAACATTTAGAAAAAAAGCCGTTGCAATCCTTTTATCAGAAGCACCATCCTCTTGATGATGTGTATGCATAGAGATATACCTTTATGTTTTTGTTTATTGATAAACTCAGGAAAGGTTGGCGGCCAATACAGGCCGCCATGTTTTATCTTGATTTTCCACGGCCGTGCACTATCCGGTAAAGTGCCGGCAACACCACCAGTGTTAGCAAGGTTGACGAAATAATTCCGCCAATGACGACCGTTGCCAGTGGCCTTTGCACCTCAGCCCCGGTACCGGTATTGAGTGCCATCGGCACAAAACCGAGACTTGCTACCAGAGCCGTCATCAATACTGGCCGTAACCGAGTCATTGCACCATCAACGATTGCTTTGTGCAGATCGCCGTGCCGGTGCCAGTAATCCCTGATGAATGACAACATGACGAGACCGTTTAACACCGCAACACCCGAGAGTGCAATAAAACCAACCCCTGCGGAAATAGATAGCGGCATATCTCGCAGCCAGAGCGCCAGCACCCCACCAGTTAATGCCAATGGCACACCAGTGAAGATAATCGCTGCATCACGAAATGAACCAAACAAGGTAATCAGCAGGCCCATAATGATAACCAACGTAACCGGTACCACAATCGACAGTCGTTGACTGGCTGATTGCAGTTGTTCATAGGTTCCACCGTATTCGATCCAATAACCGGGTGGTAATTGCACTTGCTCAGCAATACGCTGTTGAGCTTCTTCTACAAAAGAGCCCAGATCCCGGCCTCTGACATTGCTGGTGACCACGACACGCCGTTTGGCGTTTTCTCTGGAAATCTGACTCGGCGCCTCCGTTAATTCGATGGTTGCGACTTCAGACAAAGGTACGTAATCACCACCAGGTAAACTCACGGGCAGATTTGACAAGGCGGGTATGTCTTGTCTAATTTCTTCAGGCAACCGCACCACCAGATCAAAGCGCCGATCGCCATCATAGATCAGGCCAACTTCGCCACCGCCAACGGCGGTTGATAACATGTTTTGCAAATCATCAACATTAAGACCATAACGTGACATGGCCATACGTTTGGGTTCAATGGTCAGCATAGGCATATCATCGACCTGTTCCAGCCGGGCATCAGCAGCGCCGGGGATCTCCTGAATCACAGCCAGAACCGCCTCTGCATTTTGCTTAATCAAGTCCAAATCATCGCCGAAAACTTTAATACCCAAATCCGCACGAACGCCTGAAATTAACTCGTTAAAGCGCATCTCAATCGGTTGGGTAAACTCATAGTTGTTACCTGGTAATTGGGTAACCGCCGCTTCAATTTCTGCAAGTAGTTCGCTTTTAGGTAATTCCGGATCCGGCCATTCACTCCTAGGCTTAAGTATAAGAAATGTATCGGCCACATTAGGCGGCATCGGATCAGTCGCGACTTCTGGTGTACCGATTTTGGCAATCACCTTATCTACCTGTGGGAAAGTTTTGAGCCGCTGTTCAAGCTGTTCCTGCATTTTGATAGATTGCTCAAGGCTGGTACCGATCGTTCGCAGTGCATGTAAGGCAATATCACCTTCGTTCAGTTGCGGAATAAATTCCGAGCCCATTTTGCTGGCCATGTTGACAGACAAAGCAACCAACACAACAGCCAAAAGCATCAGCAGCCAACGCAATTTGAGGCTGAGCAGCAACACTGGCCGGTAAAGCCATTTGGCACCACTGATGATAAAACTTTCTTTTTCAGTGATTCGCCCCCCCATAAACATAGCGATGGCAGCCGGCACGATAGTCAGCGTAAAGACCATGGCAGATAGTAATGCAATAACTACTGTGGCAGCCATTGGCTCAAACATCTTGCCTTCAACCCCTGTCAATGAGAATAATGGGATATAGACAATCGTGATAATCATGACGCCAAATAAGCTTGGGCGTATCACTTCATTGGTGGCCTCATAAACGACATTTAAGCGTTCTTTAACAGGCAACACTCCACCGTTTTGTTTTTGTGCCATAGATAATCTTCGGATAGAGTTCTCAACAATAATTACCGCACCATCGACAATCAGGCCAAAATCAAGTGCCCCCATACTCATCAAATTGGCAGAAATACCTGCCTGTACCATTCCAGTAATCGTTGCCATCATTGATAGTGGTATAACTGCAGCCGTGATTAAGGCCGCGCGGATATTGCCTAACAACAGAAACAACACAACGATAACCAGCAAAGCACCTTCAAGCAGATTTTTTTCAACCGTGGCAACGGCTTTATCGACCAAGGTGGTGCGATCGTATACCGCTTCCAGTATGACGCCCTCCGGTAATGACGATTGAATCTCCGCCATTTCACGAGTCACAGTCGCAGCAACTTCACGTGAATTTTCTCCAAACAACATCATAACTGTGCCGACAACCGTCTCTTTACCATCACGTGTTCCCGCACCACTGCGCAACGGCTTACCAATCACAACGTCGGCCACATCTTTGACGAGCACCGGCCGATCATCGATATTTTTCACTACCACCTGACCAATATCATCGATGGATTTAAGCTGTCCTGGCGATCGAACCAAAATCTGCTGCCCATAACGTTCAATATAACCGGCGCCCCGATTATCATTGTTTTGCATCAGCGCCTGTTTCAGATCACTGAGGGACACGCCAAAATTCAGCAATTTCGCCGGATCCGGCTGAACATGAAATTGCTTTTGATAACCACCGTTAACATTGACTTCTGTGACCCCTTTTACCCGCTCCAGCCGGGGTTGAATGACCCAGTCCTGAAGCACTCGTAAATCGGTAGGATCATATGAACTGCCATCAGGTTGCCTGGCATCAGGTTCTGCGGTAATTGTGTACATGACAATTTCACCCAGCCCGGTCGCGATAGGTCCCATCTCCGGTTCAATACCCTGTGGCAGTGAGCCTTTTATCACTGCCAAACGGTTATTAATAAGATTACGCGCAAAATACAGATCGGTGCCTTCTTCAAATATCACGGTGACTTGTGATAATCCATAGCGAGAGATGGATCGGGTGTAATCAAGATCCGGCAGTCCGGCGATCGCTCTCTCGATGGGATAAGTGATGCGTTGTTCAGATTCCAGCGGCGAATACCCGGGTGCTCTGGTATTGATCTGCACCTGTACGTTGGTGATATCAGGCACCGCATCAATCGGCAGCTTCTGAAAGCTCCAGATCCCAAGGCCAATGATAAGAAATATCATTGACAACATCAGGCCACGTCTCTCGATTGAGAGACTTAAAATATTATTAATCATGTCTGTTTCCTAAATCAGTGAGCGTGAGCTGCGCCGGCTTTTTCCAGATCAGCTTTAATCAGATAGCTATTTTCAGCGACGATGTCATCGCCCTGCCGGAGTCCGGATATAACCTCACTGAATTGACCATCATTAAGACCCAGTTGTAATGGCCTGACTTGATATTGATTACCTACTTTGACAAAAGCGACTGATGCGCCTTCAAACTGTTGTATGGCACTGTTAGGAATTCTTAGTTTGACTTCTGTTTGCTCGGTAATGGCTTCAGCCTCAACGAGCAAACCCGGAAACCAGACTTGCTGCTGATTATCAAGTGCAACGCGGGCAATCCGATAAGGGGCATCATCTTTGCTTGGCAGCAGTTGCTTTATCGTCGATTCATAAAATGTGTTGTTATGTAACAGACGCACTTTCTGACCGGGTTTTATATTCATGGCCTGTCCTGGAAAGACTTTGAGTTCAGCCCAAAGTGATTGGGTATTCGTGATCGTAAACAAACTTTGATCTGCCGCGACTTCGCCGGTATTGGCATCTTTTGCTGTAATGACACCTGAGATGGGCGCGGTTAAGTTATAACTCTGTAAGCTGTTGTTTGACTCAACACTGGCTAATAGCTGACCTTTTTTGACAGAATCACCAAAATTCACATAAACGCGGGTGATTTGACCCGGAAAACGTGCTCTGACTTGACTTATCTCATCAGGTGATAAAACCACTCTACCGTAGAGTTTGGAGGTGACCGATATTTGTCCGGCTGTAACTTCTGCAGTTACCACACCGTGTTTTTGAGCCATACCGTCATCCATTTCTACATGCTCACTACCTTCATCCTCAGCGTCGTGAGCATGCCCTTCTTCTTCGGGTTTTGATTCAGCGCTATGATCATGTTCATCCTCTTTTGGCATCGATTCATCATGGTTATCTTTATCATGTGTTATCTCATGATCATGCTGCTGATTTGATTCTGCTAGCTGGGCTTGTGCTTGTTGATCTGATTGAGGAGCCTCATGCGCATGACCATCTTCAGCAATGGCAGGTGACATGATGAGCAATATTAGCGCTGCTATTGATAGTAGGCTGCTCATGGGTAAAAAAACGAAATGTGATTTATTAAACATAGTTTTGTCCTGATTCATATTGCTTACTCTGCAGCTGTTAGCGGTTCGGCGGTGAGTTGTTCGATTTCTGTCTGATATAGCAATGCAGCCGTTGCAGCCTCAATGACACTACGTCTGGCACCTAGCAGGTCTTGTCTGACGGTAAGAAATTCCAGATAACTGTAGAGTCCCCGTTGATAACCGGTTTGCGTTTGCTCCAGACTTTTAGTGAGTTTGGGGATAATCTGTTGTTGCAACTTGGAAATACTTGCAATTGCTTGTTCACGCCCGGAATAGGCCCGATAAAGCTGAGCATGAAGTTGCAACAGCATATCTTGACGGCGATAGCTGACTTCATTACGCGCGGCCAATGCTGATTCAATATCCCCTTGCGCTCGCTGGCGGCTGAACAAAGGCACTGACACACCAGCAACTAACGCCGAATCATTCAGTCCTTCATCTCGCCTGATCCCAACTGACCAGGTCAGATCTGCAACTTGCTGAGTTCTGGCAAGACGTACTTGTGCATCACGAACCCGCGTTTCTGCAGCGAAACGTTCCAGTTGCGGATTTTGCTGGGCCTGATTAAATAAGGCTTCAAATGACATGGCCTCGCTAAAGGCAAACAATGAGCCTGTGGCGGTCTCAAAATTAGGTTGATAACTCCCCCACAAATTAGCGAGTACCACTTTGTTGGCTTCCAGCTGACGTTTTTCGGCAGCCAATATCAGTTCAGCCTGATTAACAGAAGCTTCGGCGCGGCCCAAATCTGCTTCAGCCGCGACGGCAGCACCTACACGTTTATTAACTTCTGTTAATGTTGTTTGTGCCAGTTCCAGCCCCGTCTCGGCTAGCTTTACACGCTCTTGGCTATTGAGCACTTCAATAAATTGTCGTGTTACCTGACCTAGCAAGTCCAGCGCTTTTATTTTGCGATCAACACGGACAACATCGCTTTGTTGTTCCACTAGTTCAACACGGGACAGTCTTTTATCCCCCAGTTCAACGACAGAGGAGAGAGTGACCGTGGTTTCAAGTGACTTGATACCGCTTAGTTCCCTGGTGCCAGCGAAATTTTCAATCTCAGCACCAACAACATATGCCGGTTTGAGATTGGCCGTTTTTTTCTGGGCTTCAAGTTGTTGCTGACGAATTGGAAAAACCTGTAATGCCGGATGTTGCGCCAGTGTTTGTTGCATGGCCTCGTTTAAACTCAACGTTTTCGTTTGTTGAACGTTCTCGGCTAATACCGGCGAGACAGAAAAGGCAACCAGCATCGAACAAAGCAATGCACGGATAGCAGGCGCACGCACATTTGTAGTGCGATCAAAGTGTATTTTCATGAAATTAGATCCTGTTTAACTGCAAACAACGGACTTACGTTAAGTCCGCAAAAACATCAGCAGTTCAAGATCTCGGAGGGCGGTACATACTGACTGTAAAGTCAGGTTTTGGCGATCTAGGGTGGAGGTTGAAATAATTGTCTGGAATAGCAGCAACATTAATTCCATCAATATTAAAGATGGCGATAAAATGTGAACACTGACAATGCATACAAAAATCACAATCGCCAGTACTTTGTGCATCATGCGAAGACGCATTGTTCGCTTGTTGAATTGCATTGGAATCATCAAGAACAAGCTGATGTTCTTGTGGTGTCTTGGAATCAGATGTATGAATGTCAGCCGCAACTATGCCTGATTGCATCACAATCATAAAGATGAGCATGTTGATAAATAATTTTACTGACATTCGTTAATTTTATTAATGGATTCTGATGTCTTAGTTAACAAGATACTAACTTAGTTCCCAAAAGATTAGCAAAATTAAAAGTTCTCTGCTGGGTCTGTGAGAGTCTGCCACTGTTTTTATGTAACAAACACATTTTATGTAACAAACACAAAGTTTGTGATGATTTTGAATAGTGTATGAGATCTTATGCTCGGGGTCTCCGGATCTATAAACAAAACTAAGACACTATATAATTCGCTAATACTAAGGCGAGAGAAATGTATTGGCTGAAAGATCTTGAGCTATAGAAATTCAGAAAGTGTTGTGTATTCATATTTTCAACTAAAGCAGCTAATTATGAATAGATAGCATGTTGCTAAGTCCACTTAATATGTGCTCGAACTCATTGCGTTCATCACGAAGCTTCTGTTTTCTGACTTGGTACCCACACTTTGGCGTCGCACCCCCTGGACGACCTCGCCAGTCCAAGTCACAGCCACAATAGAGTGTTCCTAATGATCCATTACGATTCTGGTCATGATAAACATGCTCACGAAGCTCAGCTTTTGCTTGTTCAAATGATTCTGGAGCTGCCAGTGTCTAGATACAGATGAGCAATCCAGCGAATAGCGATAATATGATTTTATTCATTAATCTTTTCATCTTCATTTTATTGTTCATACAATCACTGTCACTAAACGACTGACACGCGGGTTACGAACTTTGACGATATCGTCTGCCGGCGAATTATCTCGAATTAACGCCCAGGTTTCTGTGGTCCGGTTTGGCTTTCCATTCCGAAGAGTCTGCTGGGGCTTTATTTTCTTCCAGTTGGATGAGGTGAGTAATTTAGAAAACCGACGCCAGGCACGGTCAATCGAGCTGATGACCATTCGCTCACAAAAGCGTTCGACATCAAGTCGCGTGAGGTGAATATCACCAATATGCGTTTTGATTTATAGGTCCAAGCAATCATTTGGAGTGATGTCGTCAACTTTCCCACTAAATTCTTCAACCTACTCAGTCCGACGGGCCACCTTGATAGCAGCTTCAGCAAAACGTTTTTGAAGAAATCGGCCATTGAGATACGTATCAGTATTGGTAGTCTGTAACTTCTGAGTTTTACGAATAGCACCAGAAGAGACATTCAGCTGCAGCTCTTTACCGGTTCGACTCATTCCTACATTCGTTTTGTGCAACAAGATATATTTGATGGCCAGTAATTCCGCCAGCTTATAAGGTTCTGACTGAGAGGATGGTATCGACACATCTATTGCCCGGACAGTCGTGATTCTTTCCCCATGCTGCACACGGAAAAATACGCGATATTGATTCTGGGATATAGGCTCACGATGAACTGCTGTTTCTAAGATGGTAAGTGACATTGTGTATTCTCCTGGTTGAATGATTTGTGTCAAAACTACAAAACCATCAAACCACGGAACTA
>DELT01000092.1:0-2257 GCA_002354555.1 Methylophaga sp. UBA2689 | reverse complement strand
GATGGTACGCAATGAGCCTTTTATGGGTTAGTTTTGGCACCTTTGACCGGGGATTCTTAATTGAGACAACTATGCTTGGATTTGCATTCATGCTGACGGAAGGCTTTTTTGATACTTATTTCCAACATGAGAAGGCGAAAGCGCAATCCAGGGCGATGAAAAGCAAAAAGTGAAACTGTCGGGTGTTACTCAAAGTAAGAACTACATCACAGTCATGTCATTCACTAATGACAGCTACTGCAGAGAATGCGTATTATGGAATCACTGGTAAATGCCGGCAATGTTCAATAAGGATACGAGCATTACAGTTTGCTGTAATGCGAAATACTCTCTCACTGAGATGGTATTCCAAAGCATCTGACCATGTGTTTCGGAATGCCAGATTTCCTGATAACACATCATTGTTATCTTGAAGGGTATTCGGTCTCATCAAAACCGAACACAGATGCTTAACCTTAGAACGTTAAGCGATTTAACCCCAGGGGTGATATTCACCCATCTGGGGTTGAGATCATCCCTAATATTATGGAGTTTTCATTATGGGATGTATTAAAATAGATATTTTTCCCCGAGTTAGATTTTGAATCGGAAATGTTTAGTAAAAGTTTGCTTGGCTATATCTAACGGTGAACTTAAACAAAATATCGAGATTGATGTTAAAGACATTATCACCTATGAATGGGCACCGATAATGAAAGTTGACACTGAAACAAAGAAAAACGTCGCGGACATGGCACCAAATGGGATTCGATTATTGCTTTTAACAGGTGAAACGCTGGTGGCTTTTGACCATTGTTATGAAACCTTCGGTAAATCGGTTGAAATGGCAAGGCGTCCACATGCGAACGTTGTTACTGCACAGCATTTATCGTTAGAAGAAGCAGGTCATCTTTCCTATACGCCGGAATGTATCAGAAGTATTCGTTAGAAATTGTGAATTTAACCTGATGCAGAATGTTGATTTATGAACTTTCTGTTTATTGAGTAGATTGATTAACCGGCTTTAAAAAAGCACGGTATTTAATTTTCTTAATGATGCTTTCTGCTAAAGCTTCATCTTTGGTCAGCACAATCGCCCGGATGAGATCATCAGAAAGTAATTGTTTATTAGTTGAATGCACTAATTGAAGTCTGTTGGGTTTATTCATGTAAATGAGTATATCACTGGGCAACAATCACGAAAGGGGCTAAAAACGGCTTTTCCTGCTTTTTTGCCTACATTAGCAAGACATCATTGGCTTTCCAAACCCAAACGGGGATCGACTTCCCGCTTGGGGTGTCGCTCCCTCTTAAACTAAGAGGCATTTTGACATGGAAACCTATCAAGTTATCGCTTTAAGCACATCGCATATTGAAGAGGATGATACCAGTGCATTATGCATTGCAGCCTTTCAAACCAATATCGTGATGGAGCGTGAATCCAGCTTCTTTATTAAGCTGTATATGAACGATTTGGCAGGAAACCTCTCAGGAGATTACAGTCCTTCACTTTGCAAAGTAATTGAGTTCGCATTTAACAATAACTTTGAGATGATTGAGCTGGATTCAGATGCCGAGGCCATCCCAGAGTTGGACCAGCACGACTGGTAAAGCATTACCTCTGTCAACAGGGGTATTCCAAAGCGTATTCACATAGTACATTTCGGAATAGATATCCAGTAGATAGCCAAAAACTATCTATTCGATAAGTCAGCCGGACTTATTTAAAACCGGCCTCAATGTCCAAGCAGCGCGCTGTTTGGAATCCAAAACCTATATGGGAGTAACTCCCTTATGGGCGGCTGCTCCCTTTAAAAAGGAGAGTAACATGCAAAATACACCAGAGTTTGGAGCACCAAGAGCGTCAGATAATATGACAACCATGGAGCTACGAAATGCCAGAACGCCGTTCACACTTGAAGTAACACTGGATAAACTTCGGTATTACCTTAAAGCAACACTACATCATGACGCTGTAGAGTTACTTGAAAAGGCAGTTGATAAGGCCAAGGTAGACAAAGATTATTTTAATCGACTTGAAAGTGCACTGCTTCGAGGTTCAACCGTTGAAGGCCGAGAGTTATTCTCAGACTTTGGCGATTACTGGGCAAGAACGAGTTCGGTAATTCCATATTACCTACATCATGATGCCGTAAACAGCATTGATACCGCTTTATTTCAAATCCGAATTGGTGATATGAAAGAAGCAATTGATGACTTTAATTTTCTACATAATTGTTCTCTGGATTAATAGTTTTGACATGTAAGCTGAGTTACC
>DELT01000072.1:10203-23207 GCA_002354555.1 Methylophaga sp. UBA2689 | reverse complement strand
GGGTTGTGACTGAAAAAGCGCCATTCCGCGTTTCTCGTCGCTTATTTAGAACAACTAAAAGGCGCTCCTCGTGCCTTGATTGACGCTTTTTCAGCTCACAACAGAGGTGGAGATGAAAGATCAACAAGCCCTAGGTCGTTAACACCAGCAAACAACCAGCAATCATTACTGCGCAGGCCGCTAAGCGGCGAATAATATGTTTTTCATGAAAAATCCGGTAGCCGAGGAACACCTGTAACACCATACTGAGTTGGAATAATGCCAGTGAATACGCCACCAGTAATTGCGAAAAAATCAGCATAGTGGTGTATTGCATCAAAAAAATAAAACCGCCCAGCCACAGAAAATGACTGCGATGTTCTCTGGCTGCTTGCCAATCTATTTGCCAGCGTTTGCCCCCAAACCAGTAATACAGACCAATCGATAATGGCAGGCCAAATAAACACCAGTAAACGGTTGTTGCCAATGCACCGCCACTCAATACGGCATTTTTAAGCGGCAAGGTTCCAATTGAAAATAACAATATGGATAAAAATCGATATTGCACGCCGCGTTGCATGAATAATTGCGACAGTCGGTTTGCAGATGCTGTTGTAGCGGGTGGGAATAACAAAAAACTGCCAAGCAGAATGATTATAACGCCGCTGAGCCCCTGAAAACTGGGTACTTCGCCCAGAAAGATCAGCGCGAGGATCATTGAAATTACAACTTTATAAGCGTTAAGTGGGCCGAAAACAGATAAATCGGTTTTGGATAATGACAAAACCAGAAATAAGGTGCCCGCCATATCCAGCAGGGCAGCCAGTAAAATATTGATCCAGAAGCTGTGATCAATAGCGTTATATTCCACCAGTATTAATAATGGCAGACTGATGCAGGCCAGAACGAGATAGGACAGCATCACAATAAACAGTGAATGCAGACCTTTGTGAGTAAACTGTTTTTGGAAAACGTTAGCCGCGGCGGAGGAAAAAACCCGCCCAAGGACGATCAGTAGTTCCATTACTCAGCAGAGTTTAATGGCAGATAATTATTTTCAGCGTTAGTTTGATAAGCATTAAACATCTGGTATTGGGCATCCTGATCAAAACTGAAGACGATAAAATGATCCTTGCGTGAGCCCATTTCCATGCCTGGTGTGCCGACTGGCATCTGCGGAACCGACAAACCTTCGATATGAGCAGGTTTGTCGATCAGTAATTGCTTAATATCATCAGCCGGCACATGGCCTTCGATCACATAATCATTAATAACGGCGGTATGGCAGGAAGCCATGTTGTTGGGCACGCCCAGTTTCTGTTTAATCGTCGCCATATCATTACTGATCTGATCAATCACCTCAAAATGGTGTTTTTCGAGATGTTCAATCCATTTATGGCAGCACTGACAATTGGCGTCACGGTATACGGTAATCGTTTGTGGTTTTTCCAATTGTAGACGAGCCTGATCCCATTCGCTGGCGTGGAGAGTAGAGGCTAAAGCCAGACTTAGCAGTAAAGTCAGGCCAAAATTTAGCATTTTATTAAGGGCACTCAATCATAATCTCCTGATCCTGGCTGTTTTTCTCGACATATTCCAAAGCCCACAATGTCGACTTATTATTTTCAACATCAATCATCTGCGGCAATTCAACACAATTGATGCCTTGGCTTTTAAATTGATCGATTTCAGCTTCTGTCAGCAGTTTAGGGTTATGCCAGATCGCCGAAATATCATCACTGATTTCAGCCTGAAAAGCTTCCAGACCCTCACGAGTAAAAATAATAAGTACCATGTTTATGGGATATCCAAATAGGCTTTTTCAGAAATAGTCGCCCAATCTTCATCTTGTTCACGGAAGTTTTTATAGGCTTGATGAACACGATTGAATTTGGGATTGTCAGCAGCTTCTTCTGCCAGAGTCTGTTCAGTAATTTGTTTGAGTGTGTTCAATACATCAGCTGGGAAGGGAACGATATTGATGTCTTCACGCTCGCGTAACTCTGCCAGTGCAGCCACATTCTTCTGTTCCATTTCAGATGCCATTAATAGATTTTCTGCTTTAGCTGCATTTTCGATAATAGCTTGCAAATCAGGTGGCAATAAATCCCAGGCACGTTTATTGATGCTGAGCTCCAGCACAGCGCCTGGTTCCTGCCAGCCCGGATAATAATAAAATTTGGCTGCGCGATGCAGACCCAGTCGTTGATCGTGGTAGGGCGCAATCCACTCAGTGGCATCAATGGTATTGCGTTCAAGCGCTGTATAAACTTCGCTGCCAGCAAGCAAAATGGGATTACCACCGGCTTTGGCGAAAACTTTGCCTCCTAAGCCGGGGATACGCATTTTTAAGCCTTGCAAATCCTCCATCGAATTGATTTCTTTATTAAACCAACCCCCCATTTGAATGCCGGTATTGCCTAACGGAAAAGGAACAATATTGTAGGGCTCATAGACTTCACGCCATAAGTCCAGTCCACCACCATGATATAACCAGGCATTCATGCCTCGTGGGGTCATGCCAAATGGGACGGTAGAGAAAAACTGTGCTTCAGGGACTTTACCTGCCCAGTAATAGGCACTGCCATGGCCCATTTCAACGGTCCCCTGGGAAACGGCGTCAAAAGTCTGCAAAGCCGGAATCAATTCACCACCGGCAAATACTTTAACCTTGAGGCGACCATTGGACATGGCTTCCAGATTGGCAGCAAAGCGTTCAGCCCCTTCCTGAAGCACCGGGAAACCTGGTGGCCAGGCGGTAACCATTTTCCATCGATAGATTTTACTGGTATCAATTTCTTCGTTGAACGGGCCAGTGTCATCAGGACCACAGGCGGAGAGTAAGCAGATGCTTACCAGCAATGCCACGCGTCGTATAAATACGGATAAATGCATTATCGTTTTCCTGAATTACAAGGTTTCAAGTTTGGCATAGGCCAAGACCAGCCATTTACTTCCGGCTTGTTTGAAATTCACATGGACCCGAGCGTGACTGCCATTGCCTTCCGTGTCAATAATCACCCCTTGCCCAAATTTCTGATGCATCACCTGTTGCCCGGTTCTGAAACCGTTATCATCAGCTGATTGTGATCGACTGGCAAGTGCCGTCAGACCCGACGCAGCCATATTCTGTGGAGAACGTACCTGATGAACTCGTTCAGCAGGGATTTCACTTAAAAAGCGCGAAGGGCGGGGATGCATTTCCTGCCCATACAAATAGCGTGATTCGGTATACAACAGGTAGAGTGTTTTACGGGCCCGGGTCATGCCGACATAACAAAGACGGCGCTCTTCAGCCAGTCGCAGCGGATCATCCGCTGATTTCTGCCCGGGGAAAAGGCCTTCTTCCATCCCCACCATAAAGACGATGGGAAATTCCAGACCTTTGGCGGAATGCAGGGTCATTAACTGCACGCAATCCTGCCATTGATCACCCTGGTTTTCGCCAGCTTCCAAAGCGGCGTGCGCAAGAAAAGCATCCAGTAACGGCATCTCTTCTTCATCGTCAGCGCGCATAAATTCCCGGCTGGCATTAATCAGTTCGTCCATGTTTTCAATACGACCCTGACCTTTTTCGGTTTTATCCTTGGCGAAGTGCGTGCGTAGTCCACTTTCATCAATCACTAATGCCGTGAGCTCATGTAACGACATAGTGTCGTCTTCTGGTGTTAATGAATCGATCAGTGTCAGAAAAGCCGACAAAGCATTGGCTGCGCGTGCAGGTAATATTTTTTGCTGCAGAAAATCCACGGCAGATTGCCACATGGTCTGGTTGGTTTCGCGGGCATATTGACGCAACTGGGTTAACGTTGCTGCTCCAATACCTCTGGTAGGCGTGTTCACTACCCGTTCAAATGCCGCATCATCACGTCGATTACTGATTAGCCTGAGATATGACAATACATCCTTGATTTCAGCACGTTCAAAGAACCGTAGACCGCCATAAACCCGATAGGGCACAGCCGACTGCATCAAGGCTTCTTCAATGACCCGTGACTGGGCATTGGAACGATACAGCACAGCAACATCACTGCGCTGACCTCCTTGATTCATCCAGTTGCGCACTTCCTGCACCAGATAGGCAGCTTCATCGCGTTCGTTATAAGCGTTATAAAGCTGGATGGGCTCACCATCGGCATCTTCAGTCCACAGCTCCTTGCCAAGACGTTCACTGTTATTCGCGATAACCGCATTGGCTACGGCCAGAATATTGCCGGTAGAACGATAGTTTTGCTCCAACCTTACGGTGCTGGCATCGGGATAATCTTTATGAAATTTCTGGATATTCTCGATTTTGGCGCCGCGCCAGCCGTAAATTGACTGATCATCGTCACCTACAATAAACAGATGTCCGGTTTGACCGGCCAGCACTCTTATCCAGGCATACTGAATGGTGTTGGTATCCTGAAACTCATCGACCAGGATTTGCGAAAAACGTTGTTGATAATGAGCCAGAATATCAGGGCGTTTCAGCCACAATTCATGGCTGCGCAGCAATAACTCGCCAAAATCGACCACACCGGCACGTTCACAGGCCTGCTCATAAGCCAGATAAATCGCCAGCATATTTTGTGAATAGGGATCTTCCCCGGCTTGCAGATGTGCTGCGCGAAGACCTTCATCCTTCTGGCCGTTGATATACCACTGAGCCTGCTTGGGGGGCCACTGAGCTTCGTCCAGTGACATGCCACGGATAATGCGTTTGATCATGCGTAATTGATCATCGCTGTCGAGGATCTGGAAACCTTGCGGCAACCCAGCCTCTTGCCAATGGGAACGCAGTAAGCGGTGCGCCAGACCATGGAAGGTACCAACCCACATACCGCCAATAGGATAGCCGAGCATCTGTTCAATACGACCACGCATTTCTGCGGCAGCTTTATTGGTGAAAGTAACAGCAAGGATGTTTGCCGGTGATAAGGCTTCTGCCTGAATCAGCCAAGCAATTCGATGTACCAGAACACGTGTTTTACCACTTCCGGCACCAGCAAGAATGCGCGTATGCCCCAGCGGTGCGGCAACAGCTTCACGTTGTGGTTTGTTCAGATCATCAAGTAGTTCAGATACATCCATTAGTTTCGTAACATTTCGGAGTGGTGGCCCGGAAAAGCATCAGCTGGAAATAATATGCGATGCAGTGGGTTAAGGCATCTATAGATACAACTATCCCCACAGATTGTGGGGATAGCATTGCATTATGGATTTAGATGTTGCTGTCGAGAAACGCAGCCAATTGTGATTTGGTCAAAGCGCCGACTTTTGTGGCTTCCACTTCACCGTCTTTAAACAGCATCAATGTCGGGATACCACGAATACCATAACGAGGTGGGGTATCTGGATTTTCATCGATGTTCAATTTGCAGACTTTTAATTTGCCTGCGTATTCAGCGCCAATTTCTTCCAGCACCGGCGCAATCATTTTGCATGGACCGCACCATTCAGCCCAGTAATCAACCAATACAGGCATATCAGACTGTAGAACCAGGCTGTCAAAGTCGCCATCGGTCACATTAGTGACGTTTTCGCTCATGTTTTATCTCCAGTGGTATCTAAAGTATTGGACCGCTATACTCGCAAGCCAACATTGAGTAACATTTTTTCTTATCAGTAAAGGTAATGCAAGTATTTATATGAGTGCTCACCTCACCGACACGGCATTTTCATCGCTGCCACTCCATCCGCTCCTGCAGAAAGGCTTGCAGCAAGCAGGTTTTGAATTTTGCACGCCGATTCAGGCTCAGTCTCTACCTTTATTGCTGGCAAACCACGATGTCGCGGGTCAGGCCCAAACCGGTACCGGAAAAACTATCGCCTTTTTATTAGCAACATTTCAACGCTTATTAGCGAATCAGGATGCGCAAAAACCGACTTCAAAGCAACCTCGCGCATTAATATTGGCGCCCACTCGAGAATTGGCAATTCAGATTGTAAAAGATGCTGAATTACTAAACAGTCATGCCGGATTGCGCATTGTGATCGCTCATGGCGGTAAAGATTATCAACGTCAGCGTGATGCAATTGATGAAGGTTGTGATGTTTTGATTGGTACGCCGGGACGTCTGCTGGATTTCCATAAACAACGTGTGTTTAACCTGAACAATATTGAAGCAGTAGTGCTGGATGAAGCAGACAGGATGTTTGATCTGGGCTTTATCAAAGATGTGAGGTTTTTCCTGCGGCGCTTACCCAGTCCTGAAAAACGTTTAGGCATGCTGTTCTCAGCCACACTTAGTTATAAAGTGACTGAGCTGGCTTACGAACATATGAATAATCCTGAAAAAGTGCAGGTCGAGCCGGAAAAGATGATGGGTGACCGGATTGAAGAGTGGATTTATTATCCATCAAATGAAGAAAAAATACCGTTACTGCTGGCGTTGATTAAGCGTATCCAACCTATCCGCAGCATCGTTTTTGTTAACACAAAACAAGTTGCCGAGCGGGTATGGGGCTTTCTGGAAGGTAACGGTTACAAGGCTGCTTTATTATCCGGCGATGTGCCACAGAAAAAACGCGAAAGCCTTCTAAAACATTTTCAGGATGGTGAGTTTCCTTATCTGGTGGCAACCGATGTCGCCGCTCGTGGGTTACATATTCCTGAAGTCAGTCATGTATTTAACTTTGATTTACCGCAGGATGCTGAAGACTATGTGCATCGCACGGGTAGAACCGCGCGGGCAGGTGCCAGTGGCATCGCGATAAGTCTGGCCTGTGAGGAATATGCTTTTTCGTTGCCTGATATAGAGCAATACATCAAACATAAATTGCCGGTAGCGCAAAGCACTGATGAGCAGTTGGAAACACCTCAGCCCAGAATCAGGGCTGAACGGAATCCGCCCCCACGCCATAAAAATAAAGCTCGTGGAGATAAAAGCCATAACAATCGTCCGCGCGACGGCAAGCGTAATAGTGGTCCCAAAAAACCGGTAACGTCGGATGCAAATCAATAGTAACTTACCGGTACTTTTTACTCCGACAAGGCAACCGGATGAGTCGTCTGTCCGACTCCCGGTGTTGTTGGATAAACAATCTGATTTCAATAATGTAAATCGCCAGCCTGTTATCAGCCGCCCGGTCATTGGGGTAACCAGTGATAATGATAGCCAACAGGCGCGTTATATTCGCAACTTCAGTCTGACCAATCGTGAAACTGAGCGTGAGAATACTGCCCAGAACAGATTGCCAGCACAAGTACAAGCCTATCTGCAGGTTGAGGCCCTCAAGGATGTTCCGACTCAGGAGAGATTATTTGATGCGATGGCTTAAGCTTGTCTTGATTTGCAGTTTTGTCTGTTTATTTTCGGCTTGTGCGGCCAATTCGAGTGACGGTTCACCTAACCTTTCCAGCTTTGCCAAAAGCAACATTGACGATGTTATCGAGCTGCATCAGCAACGGGTTATGCAGGATCTGAAAACATTAACGATCAAACTTTATCAACGAAATCCCAATCAGCGTCATGATCGTCATATGCGCACACTGGAAGACAGCGTGGCCAGGTTATTTATGTATCCGGCGGATGTCGGTTTTGCCAAATGGGATGGGTTTGAACCGACCGAGATTATTCGTCTGGCTCTGACGGAGGAATATGATGGTGACAGAGTGCTGGCCTTTACCGTGGGCATGCGGCGGATGTTAATGGCTTCGTACAACAATCAGTCAGAATTTTATTATCTGTCATCTATTGATCAGCAAAAACTCTATAACAGCGCTCGAAATATTGAAATTGCGGCATGGATGCTGGCGGAAAAACGCAATGCGAAGGGTAGAAGGTTATTACTCAGTGATAGCCTCCAGGATGAATCTCGAAACTTGAGTTTTCAACGTATTATTGGTGGCATGATTGCGACTCAGGATAATATTTCCGCCATTATTGCGCAGAAAAATGGCCGACTGGTGAAAACGATGGTGGTGCAGGCGGCCTCGATGATGTTTTTACCCATCTGACTACTTATTTTTCGCCAATCGCCTGCAGCATAATACGGTTTTTCAACCATTGTGATTTATTGACCTGCCTCATTCCGGCTGTTCTCAACCAGCTGACGGGGGTAGCAGACTGGGTAAACAGTCGATGAAAACCATCCATACTGAACTGCATCAGCAGATTTTCTGCCAAACGACGGCGTTGGTATTTTTTTAACGTATGCAGGCTGCCTATCTGACGTTGCTGCTGTACTGCCCAGACAAGCGTTCCTGCCAAAGCCACGGCATCCTGCAACCCAATATTTACGCCTTGCCCGGCTAACGGATGAATAGTGTGTGCTGCGTCACCCAGCAAGGCGAAACCCGGTTTCACATAGTCTCTGGCATGCGCCAATGCCAGCGGGAAACTGGCCCGTTCAGAAACCAGCTCAACTTTGCCCAGTTGATGATTAAATGCTTCTGCCAGTCTTAGTTCAAAACTGTTTTTGTCAATTGTTTTAAGTTGTTCTGCCTGCTCAGTTGGTAAGGACCAGACGATCGAGCATAAATGTGCATCATTCAATGGTAAAAAAGCGAGAGGACCACCAGATAAAAAACGCTGCCAGGCAGTTTTCTGATGTGGCTGTTCTGTGCGTATGGTCGCGACCAGTCCATGCTGCTGATAAGCCCAGCCTCGGCTGGTAATCCCGGCTTGCTCGCGTAATAAGGAATGTGCACCATCTGCAGCCACAATCAGGTCGGCGGTTAAAGCTCGGCCATTTTCCAGGGTGATTTGACCCGTCTGATAATGTTGTGGTTTTTCGGGGCAGATTAAGTCAATTTGCGGATGATTGCTCGCTAGAGCGATTGCCTGTTGTTGAATTAGCTGATTTTCAACGATATGGCCAAGGTAATCGACCCCGATTTCAGCTGCAGAGAATTGCAAAAAGCTATCGGCTGTCTCCCAAACCTGCATTTTCTCAAAGGGACCCAGTCGAGAGGTATACAGATTTTGCCAGACATTTATCTCTGTCAGGATTCGCTGGCTTGAGGGGTTAATCGCACTGACCCGCTGCAAAGGATCATCATCAACTGCCACTTTTGCTGTTTGATGCGCTTCAACTAAGGCAATCTGTAAATCAGTTTGCTTTGCCAGTAACAGGGCAAAGGTGGTGCCGACCATGCCACCGCCGACAATAATCACATCATAGTGGTTTTTCATAATGGCAGCCCCCGGCTAAGTCTGGACTGTTTGCCGCTAAGTCCCATACTTGTTTTAGCCAGCTGATTTTTTATTCTCGGCAGTCCATTAAGTAATGCGAGACTGAGCGAACGACCATGTCCAAGCAGAAAATGCTTATTGCTGAAGGTGTTCACCAGAAAATCCGTAGCATTGACTACTTTATCCTGATCCTGTTGCTGCCAGTCGGCATAATCATTTAACAGACTCGCATGTCCACAGTCTTCAGGATGGGGGGCGATCAACTCTGCCAAAACCGCTGCATCACGTAAGCCAAGATTAAAGCCCTGACCGGCAATGGGATGCAGGCTGTGGGCTGCATTACCAATTAATACGACTCGATTTTGTACGGGCTGGTTGGTTTGCATTAATCCTAATGGGTAGCTGCTACGCTGGCCAATTTTTTCAAAATGGCCGAGCCGGTAGCCAAAGGCTTTTTGCAGCCGTTCAGTAAATTGCTGTTCGTTGCTTGCTAACAAGGCGTGTTCTTCACCTGTTTTTACCGTCCATACCAAACTGCAACGACCCTCAGACATCGGCAATAAGGCTAACGGGCCATGTTCTGTAAAGCGTTCGTAAGCCCAGTTCTGATGTGCTCGTTCAGGTATAACATTAGCTGTGATGGCGGTTTGCTGATATTCACGCTGCCAACAGGTTAACCCCAGTAAGTCCCGAATGGTGGAAAATTGTCCATCGGCACCGACCAGTAATCTGGTTGTGAGTTGCTGGCCATCAGATAATGAGACTGTGACTGATGTAGCGTTTTGCTTCAGGCTGTTAACCTGTAACGGTGTCAGAATACTTAGCGTGTTGTGCTGCTGTAATGCCTGATTTAATTGAATACCCAGATGTTTTGCGGTCATCACCTGACCCAGAGCTGGAACCTGTTCTTTCTGGGCATTCAGACGCGTTACGCCAAAATGTCCCCGGTCTGAAATATGAATGCCGTGAATCGGCGTGGCTTTATCAGCCAGCTGAGACCAAAGTTGCATGGTTTCAAAAATGCGTTGGGAGCCGTAAGACAAGGCAATGCCACGATCATCAAAGCCGGGTTGATGGTGTTCCAGCAGATCCTGAGCTTCTACCAACGCAATACGCAAACCGGTATTTTGTAGTGCCAGGGCCAAACTTGATCCCACCATGCCTGCGCCAACAATCAGTAGATCAAAATCGGTTTTCACGATGTTAGCGAGCTCCAGCCATCAGGGCTTCAATTTCATCAATTTCTTTCGGCGCAGCAGCAGATAATACTTCGTGACCCTCTTTGGTCACCAGCACATCATCTTCAATACGGATCCCAGTGAAATGCCATTTTTTATCAATATGTTCCGGATCGCGAATATATAAACCTGGTTCAACGGTCAGCACCATGCCGGGCTCCAGTAAACGCCAGGTACTATCAATTTTATAATCACCGACATCATGCACATCCATTCCCAGCCAGTGGCCGGTACGATGCATATAAAATTCACGATAAGCCTGATCTTCAATTAACTGATCTACATTTCCCTGAAGCAAACCAAGTTTGACCAGGCCTTCAGTGAGAACCTGCACAGCTGCTTCATGCGGTTGGTTCCAGTGGTTTCCAGGTTTGACTGCCTCAATAGCGGCATATTGCGCATCCAGCACGATTTGATACAACTCCCGCTGAGCCGGTGTGAATTTACCATTCACCGGGAAGGTTCGAGTGATATCTGCGGCATAACATTGGTATTCGGCACCGGCATCAATTAACAACAAATCATTATTTTTCAATTTACTGTTGTTTTCGATGTAATGCAGAATGCAGCCATTTTCACCGCCACCGACAATAGAAGGGTAGGCCGGACTGCGGCAGCCATGTTTCATAAACTCATGTATCAGTTCCGCTTCGACTTCATATTCGAACTTACCCGGTTCGGTAAACTGCATCGCCCGGATATGTGCTTTGGCTGACGCCTCGGCCGCATAGCGCATGTTCTTGATTTCCTGGCTGCTTTTAAAAAGTCGTAACTCATTGAGGCAGTGTTCCAGTTCGATGATTTCAGTAGGTGAGTGTTTGCCGGAGCGGGAGGCCTGGCGAAGATGATTTAGCCAACCGACCATATGCTGATCAAATGCAGGTTGGTTACCCATGGTGTAATAGACTTTTTCCTTGTCCTCCATCAGGCCCGGCAAAATATCATCCAGATCGGCGATAGGATAAGAATCATCTGCATCGTAGATGGCAATTGCACCTTCCTGGCCGGAACGATAACCATCCCAGATTTCCTTATCGAGATCGCGTTCCCGGCAGAACATGATGAATTCGCCGTGTTCCCGTCCCGGGATCAATACCAAAACTGACTCTGGCTCATCAAAACCACACAAGTAGTGAAAATTACTGTCACTGCGAAATGGAAAATCGACATCGCGGTTACGTGGGTGAACTACAGCGTTTGGTAACACGGCAATACTGTCCGGACCCATGATTTCCATCAATCTCTGGCGCCGTTTGGCAAATTCTTTTTTAGTCATTAATGCTCAATTATCTTGTCTTCAGGAGTAGTTGGATTTAACTCACCATAAAGAAGGAAAAGGCCCATTCGGAGATATTCGACTAATTCTTCGTAGTTATTGTCGTCATCGTCACTAGGTTGCAATTCAATATCATCAACCTGACTGATTTGTAACACATCAGTCAGATATTCCTGACAATCTGCTGGCAGTTCAGTTTCGTTGGTCAAGCCAGAAACACCCAAACCGTAAACCAGGCCTTGTGACCAGTCACTTAATGCAGCAAGACGGGAACCCAATGGCGCGTCATCATCCGGCAGTTCCAGCTGAAAATCGAAATCAAGGCTGTTAAGGGACTGCATCGTTTCATCAAACAGACCCAGCAGGTTTTGTTTTTCTTCTTCACCAGGATGATAGTCCTCAAATAAATCGCTATACCAGGTATTACGATTGGCCTGAGAATTCATACATAACAAACCGCATAATGCGCCCTGCAACTCGGCTGTGCTGGCAGGACCATCAGCGGTCACGTTTTCCGGTGACAGAGATGGAAAATATAATTGAGACATAGAGATACAACCTGAAATTAAAAAACACATCATGCAGTTGTTGACCGGGTCAACGGCGCACGTCTATAGTTAGGCATTATTCTCGCATAGCCAAGACGCATATTAATGGATAAAAACCCGATTCAACAACTGGAACAGCAGCTCGATGAGCTGTTACGGGCCAGTAGACGCTTGCGTGAAGAGAATATGTTACTTCGTTCTCAGCAGGCAGCCTGGCTTAGTGAGCGCGCGCAATTAGTTGAAAAAACTGAAATTGCCCGTACCCGCATCGAGAATATGGTTAACCGTCTGAAGCAGCTGGATGAAGAACTATGACCGTACCTGTTCACGTCACAATCCTCGGCAAAGATTATCAAGTTGCCTGTCCAGAAGATCAACAGGATGCGCTAATTGCCTCTGCGCGCATGGTGCATCAGAATATGGAAAAAATTCGTAACACCGGTAAGGTAGTGGGCGTTGATCGCATTGCAGTAATGGCGGCTTTAAATATTGCGCATGAGTTGCTGTCATTACAGCAGGATGAAAGCCAAGACATCAAAAAAGTTAATGAAAAAATTTCTCTGCTTAAAGAGCGGGTTAGTGCATTTATTAACGAAGATAGGCAGTTGGAATTATAAAATACTGACGACTTGGCGAATAAAGTTGCGTATCATTTAATTAACCCTGCGGTGAGCGATAGCGACATGTGTTGTCTTGAGCCGATAAGCAAATGCTTTAGGAAACCAAATTTACGGGGTTGAAAAACAAGCCCGCTCCGACGGGAAGTTTGCCATCCCCATGCGGTTTCCCACTTGAACCAACAGGTTCAAGAACCCCGTTCGTAACGCCACTGTGGGGCCTTTCT
>DELT01000072.1:0-10039 GCA_002354555.1 Methylophaga sp. UBA2689 | reverse complement strand
TCCTCAATCAGCTTTTTGCCTTTTTCGGTTAGTTTTACCAAGCGACTTCGCTGGTCATCCGCACATTGACGCCGGGTTATTAAGCCGTTTTTTTCCAGACTGTTAAGAACTTTGGTTAAACCACCAGAGCTCACCAGGTTCACCTGGCATATATTGGACGGGGTTTGTTCGTAGGGTGGGCCCTGTAAGCGCAATGATGCCAAAGCGTCAAATTCACCTACATTCAGATGAAATTGTTCCATCACAATTTTTGCATCCGAAAAAAATAATTCACGCGCACGAAACAGCCGCTTTATTGTCTCTGCTACAGCAAGATCATCGCCGTGCCAACAACTGCGCATTTGTTCGAGTGTTTCTTCTATGCTTAATATGCGATCTGCCAAGTGAGTTCCTCCTGAGATGACAGAATTATGACAAAAAAATTTACTTGCACGTGAAAGAATCTTGCATTAACCTTTCCAGAAACCTTTCTAGAAAGAATTCTAAGCTATTCCCTTCGCTTTCACCAGCGAATAACAAAGGATCTGTCATGCGTGATAACTCACTTGATACTAAACTCCCCTATCTGCGGGCTTTAGCAATCACCGCTTTTTTCTCGTTAAGCCTTCTGTCTCATTCCGTCAGCGCTGAACAAAACCTTCCCAGAGTTCAGGTGGTGGAACCTGAAGTCCGCACGTTGACAGAGTGGAAAGAATTCACCGGTCGTTTTGAAGCGGTGGAGATGGTTGAATTGCGCGCAAGAGTAACAGGCTATCTGGATAAAGTGCATTTCGACGATGGCCAGATGGTTGAAAAGGGAGATCTATTATTTGAAATTGATCCGCGGCCTTATGAAGCAGCGGTGGCCAGAGCTGAAGCAGAACTGTCCAGAATGGATAGTCAACTGAAACTGGCTGAACTGGATACCAAGCGGGGTGAACGTTTATTAACCCAGAGTGCGATTTCTCAGGAAGAGGTGGATACCCGTCGGGCACGCTTTCAGGAAGCTAATGCCAACGTGGCATCTGCTGCCGCTGCGTTGAAAACCGCTAAGCTGGATTTACAATACGCCAAAATTACTGCTCCGGTTAGTGGGCGGATTTCTAATCGCCGTGTTGACGTCGGTAATCTGATTGGCAGTGGTGATACAGGTGAAGCTTTGACCACCATTGTCTCGCTGGATCCGCTGCATTTTGTATTTGATGTATCAGAAACCGAATATCTGGAATTGATTCGTTTGCCGGAGGGCCAGGAGCAATTGGTTAATGGCAGAACCATGCCAACGGAACTTAAATTAATTGATGAAAAGGATTGGACACGTGAAGGTCGAATCGATTTCGTTGATAACCGGCTGGACGAAAATACCGGTACTCTGAGAATGCGTGTAGTGGTAGACAATGCCGATGGTGTTTTACGTCCGGGACTTTTTGCCCGCTTGCGTTTGCCGACCAGTCAAAATGCAGAAGCGATGCTGATTCCGGATAAAGCGATAGTTACCGATCAGGCAGCCAAAGTGGTAATGACCGTGAATGCCGAAGGCAAAGTCATTCCTAAACCCGTTGAACTTGGCACATTGCAGGGTAATATGCGGGTAATCAGAAGTGGATTGACAACATCAGATCAAATCATTGTTGAAGGTTTGCTGAGAGCTCGCCCGGGTACGGAAGTGAATGCTGTTCCATATCAAGCTGAGGAACAGGCTAATGTTGACGGACAAGACTCATGAAGTTCACCCACTTCTTTGTTGAAAGACCTATTTTCGCGACCGTTATTTCGGTCCTGATTGTTCTGGTGGGCACTATTGCCTATAGCAATTTGCCTGTTGCACAGTACCCTGAAATTGCTCCGCCAAGTATAGCGGTCACTGCCACCTATCCCGGCGCAACAGCCGAAACGGCTGGTAATACTGTCGCAACAGTATTGGAACAGCAGATCAATGGTGTAGAGAACATGCTCTACATGAAATCTGAAAATACGTCTGATGGACGCACCTCACTAAATATTACGTTCAAGCCGGGTACCGATTTGGATACTGCGCAGGTGCTGGTGCAAAACCGCATTGCCATTGCTGAGCCTTTACTTCCGGAGGAGGTGACTCGACAAGGTATTGATATTCGTAAAAACTCACCCGATTTGATGATGGTTATTCATATTCTGTCTTCAGATGGCAGTCGAGATAACCTCTATGTTTCTAACTATGCCAGAACTCAGGTAGTTGACCGGTTGGCTCGTATAGACGGAGTCGGCGAAGCACGGATTGTTGCAGAGCGGGCTTATGCAATGCGGATCTGGATTGATCCGGAACGTGCTCAGGCATTTGGTTTAACAGCGAATGAAGTTGTTGGCGCTTTACGTGAGAATAATACCCAGATTGCTGCTGGTACTATCAATAGAGAACCGATTGAAACCAAAGGCGGTTTTGAGTTGAGTGTGGAAACGCAGGGCCGGCTGCTGGAAGAAGAAGAATTCGGCAATATCATTGTAAAACGTGGCACTGATGGCCGGACCGTCAGGTTACGGGATTTAGCCAGAGTCGAACTGGCAGCTCAGGACTACAATAATATTGGTTATCTGGATGACAATCTGGCTTTACCGGTCGTTATCTTCCAACGCCCGGGTTCCAACGCATTGGAAACTGCTCAGGCGTTACGGGCAGAGATGAAAGATATTGCTCAAAGTATGCCTTATGGCGTCGAATACCAGATTATTTACGATCCAACTGAGTTTATCGCCAAATCTATTGAGAAGATTTATCACACCATTTTAGAAGCCATCATTCTGGTTATCTTGGTCGTAATGCTATTCCTGCAGAGCTGGCGAGCATCAATTATTCCTATTTTGGCCATACCGGTATCACTGATTGGTACGTTTGCCGTTATGTCCATGCTTGGAGTTTCATTAAATAATCTGTCGTTGTTTGGTCTGGTGCTGGCCATAGGTATCGTGGTCGATGATGCTATCGTTGTGGTTGAAAACGTAGAGCGTTATATACGAGACGGATTCAGCCCTAAGGAAGCAGCACATAAAACCATGGATGAGGTTGGCGGAGCCTTGGTGGCTATTGCCATCGTACTGACTGCTGTATTTATTCCGACTGCCTTTATCACTGGTATTTCCGGGGCGTTTTATCAGCAGTTTGCCTTGACCATTGCCACAGCAACCATTATCTCTCTGATTGTTTCTTTAACGTTATCTCCAGCTTTATCAGCGTTATTATTAAAGCCACACGTTGAAGGCCATGAGCCGAGTGGTGTTTGGGGCAAGGTCAGCTATCCATTTCGTGCGTTTGGTAATGGCTTTAATCGTGCCTTTGAGTGGATGGGTGATCGTTATTCGGCAATGACACGCAAGTTGTTACGTATGATGGCGGTTATGCTGCTGATATACGTCGGTTTGATCATGTTGACTGGCTATCAGTTCAATAAAGTACCAACAGGTTTTATTCCTGAACAGGATCAAGGTTATTTGATCAATGTCCTACAGTTACCCCCAGGCGCTACATTGGAAAGAACTGATGCCGCTGCACGCGAAGCTTCAGCACGTTTAAGAGACGTTCCCGGCGTTGCGCATGCAGTTTTATTTGTCGGTCTGGATGGACCTACTTTTACCAATGCATCCAATTCGGCAGTCATTTTTACCCCTCTGGATTCTTTTGAAGACCGTATAGCGGCAGGTATTACCATTGACGATATTGTGGCTGGTTCTCAGCAAGCCTTATCCCAGGTTGACGCTGCGATGGCGTTTGCCATCAGACCACCTCCAGTTCGCGGGATGGGGAACTCCGGTGGTTGGAAACTTTATGTTCAGGATCGTGGGGGACTTGGTCTTGAAAGATTACAGGCTGTTACCAACGAGGTAATTGGCGCAGCGAATCAAACTGATGGTTTATCGTCAGTGTTTACCTTCTTTAACTCTGGAACTCCCAGAATTTACGCTGATATTGATCGTACCCGGGCAGAAATGCTTAATGTGCCGGTAGGCAATGTTATCGATACGTTGGAAATCTATCTTGGCTCACGTTACGTCAACGATTTTAACTTCCTGAACCGAACCTATCGGGTAGTAGCGCAGGCGGATGGCCCTTACCGTGATGAGATTGAAGATATCGGTAAATTACGTACCCGCTCTGATAATGGTGCAATGGTGCCAATCGGGACTATAGCTACGTTTGAAAATATCACGGGACCAATACGTCTGCCGCACTACAATCTGTATCCTGCGATTGAAGTGCAGGGCAATACTGCACCGGGTTATTCCAGTGGTGAATCGCTCGCGATTGTTGAAGAACTATTGAGCGATACATTGCCCGAAGGAATCAGTTTTGAATGGACTGAGCTGGCCTTGCAGGAAAAATTGGCAGGTGATACTGCATTTCTCAGTTTTTCTCTGGCCGTTGTCTTTGTATTTCTGTTACTGGCAGCGTTATATGAAAGCTGGTTATTGCCTCTTGCAGTAGTGTTGATTGTGCCTATGTGTTTACTGGCCGCAATACTTGGGGTGAGTTTGCGCGGTATGGATAACAACATTCTGGTACAGATTGGTTTTGTGGTGTTGATTGGCTTGGCTTCAAAAAATGCAATATTGATTGTTGAGTTTGCCAAGCAAGCTGAAGATCGCGGTCTTAGTCGCCTGGATGCTGCAGTTGAAGCAGCACGTACTCGTCTGCGTCCGATTCTGATGACTTCATTTGCCTTCATTCTAGGCGTGGTACCATTGGTACTGGCCTCTGGTGCTGGCGCTGAAATGCGTCAGGCCTTAGGCACGGCAGTATTTTTTGGTATGCTTGGTGTGACCTTCTTCGGACTGATATTTACCCCGGTCTTTTATGTTTTCTGCCGCTGGCTGGCTTCATTAAGAGATAAACGTGAGTTGCAAAAAACCGCTGATGAAGCGCATTAAGTCAACAGACTTAGCTGATTGATCAGTGAAACTCCATGGTTTCAACCGGGTCCGATTAAGAGTCACACTATTTTTGGAGGGATTATGAAACTATTGACGAGCATAATTATTGCGCTGACATCTTCAGTAGCATTTGCTGATACACAGATCGAGCTTTATGAAGTGGATAAACAGGGAACAGGCAAAAGTCTGGGAAGCGTAGCAGTACATCAATCAGCATTTGGTCTGGTCTTTACCCCGGATTTGAAATCGTTAACACCCGGTTTGCATGGCTTTCATGTGCATCAGAATCCAAGCTGTGATGCTGCTGAAAAAGACGGTGAAATGGTGCCTGCTTTAGCTGCTGGTGGTCATTATGATCCCTACGATACCGGTAAGCACGACACTCCCTGGGGCAGTGGCCATGCCGGTGACTTACCACCGTTGTATGTAGCCGATGACGGAACAGCAACTCATCCGGTGCTTGCACCACGCTTGACGCTTAAAGATTTACAAGGTCGTTCGTTAATGATTCATGCTGGTGGTGACAATCACTCTGATCACCCTAAACCCTTAGGCGGCGGCGGTGCCCGAGTTGCCTGCGGCGTATCCAGCTAAAATTCTAACGGTTTATTCAGCAATCAGACTGGAAGCAGGATTGAAATGTTAAGTCCGCCTTCCGGTCTGTTTGCTGCAATTATCTCACCGCCGTGAATTTCAATTGCGCGATGGGCAATCGTGAGCCCCAGACCGATACCGTTCTGCTGGTGATTGTCACGACTACGAAAGAACGGTTGAAAAACCTGCTGTAAATCCTGTTCAGCAATTCCCGGCCCCTGATCTTCTATAGTGATTTGCCAATGAAGGGATAATTTTTCAGTAGTTAGTTGAATCACCCCATTCTCAGGTGAATACTTAATCGCATTACGCAAAACATTTTCAATAGCACTATGAATCAGCTCAGGGCGGGCAAACACATTGATTTTATCAAAAGCATTGTGCGTTATCTGAATATGTTTATTCTGGGCTTCAAAACGAGCGTCCTCAATAATATCCAGCAGCATTTCTGTTAAATCGAAAAGTTGTCTGTCATCATTTTCAGTTGTCGGATTTTCCAGACGAGATAAATTTAGTAACTCACCGATAAGATGATCAATACGCTCGGACTCACGTTCAACCCGATCCAGCATTTTGGCGGTTTTATCCGGGCTTTGCTGTGCCAAACCAATCGCAGCCTGCATCCGTGCCAAAGGTGAACGTAACTCATGAGAAACGTCGTGGAGTAATCTTTTCTGTGCATTCAGCAACTGGCTTATGCGAACGGTCATATAATCGAAGTTTTGCCCCAGTTCAGCCAATTCATCACGACGTTTTCCCATTGCCGGACGGATTCGGGTATCCAGTTTGCCATCTGCAACATCATTAAAGGCTTTTTTCAGAATACGGATGGGCTTAGTAAACCACCAGGCCAGCAAGCCACTGAATAACAATCCCGAAATCAACCACATACCCAGTAGTAATAATAATGGTGGTTTGGGAGGTTTGGGCCGATCCAGCTTCTGACCGAGTTTTTCAGGGGAGGGGATAAATAACAGCAGGGATCTGCCATCTTCCGAGATTACTTGTCGAACGGAGCGTATTCTTTGATTTTCAAATAATAATTGTCGTGTTGTTGCCAGCAACTGCGGATCAACATTCCGTTGCAGAATATCCTGATTATCCTGATTAACGGCAAAAAGCTTAATCTCATTTCGTTGTTGTTCAAGCAGATACTTTTTTAACGGCTCGATACCGGCATAACGCGCTATATCAGCGGCACTGTCGACAAGATCTGCCGCTTTCCAGCCCATTTGTACCGGAATTGTTTCGAAGGCCTGACGCTCTGCATTATGGCGTAACCACATACCACTGGCGACACCAATACTGGTCAGTAATAAGGCCAGCAAAAAAGCGAAAAAGAATTTCCAGAATAAACTTCGCATTATTTAATCAACTGATAACCTTTACCGCGGACTGTCTGGATATAAGAATGACCGTCCTGCTGTTGTCCCAGCTTATGCCGAATACTGCTCATATGCACATCAATACTGCGATCAAAGCGTGCCAGCGGACGACCCAGTGCTGCTTCTGATAATGCATTTTTACTGACGATCTGTCCGGCATTTCTTGCCAGCGATTCCAATAGGCTGAATTCGGTACTGGTCAGTTCCAGCGCAGTCTCAAACCATATGGCTTTACGTTGTTGAGGCCAGAGTTGCAACGGACCGGTTTGTATAACTGTTTCATCCTGTTGCTGCTGTCGGGTGATTTCACTACGACGCAAAATGGCTTTAATGCGAGCAATCAGTTCGCGAGGGGTACAGGGCTTGGGTACATAGTCATCAGCGCCAGATTCCAGTCCCATGATGCGATCAACATCGTCACCCTTTGCGGTAAACATTAAAATGGGCACATGGCTTTGCTGACGGATAGCTTTTAGTACCTCAGTGCCACTCATATCAGGCAACATTACATCCAGAATGACAATATCGAACTCTCCCTGCAAGGCAAGCTGCAGGCCTTCTGTTGCTGTATCTGCAGTGCGAACCTGAAACTTCTCTTCCTCCAGATAGTCTTGAAATAGACCAGAAAGAATCACATCGTCATCAATAATTAATACTTTGCTCACAGAGATGTCCTGTTATTTTGTAAAGTAATGATACGTCCCCAAATATTAATCAGCTAATTGTAAATCAGTGTTTTACCTGAATTTACATATCAAAACAGTCATTAACAGTTAATCCGTCAATACTGTCTGCAACCTGTCGAACGACAGTATTTCGTTAAAAAATAACCTTCTTAGGAGAATACCTATGCGCAGCAAATTAATGGCACTCAGTTTGATTCCAGCTTTATTTCTAGCAGTACCTGCCATGGCCGATAAACATAAAAGTTGTGAAGAAGGAGAAAAATATGGCGAGATGAAGAAAAAACATAAAGATCATGATGGCATTCCACGCATATTACAGGGCGTTGATTTAACCGAAGCGCAGAAATCAGAAATAAAAGAATTAGTTGAAGCCCAGCAGACAGACAAAAGAAACGATATGAAGTCGCACTGGGAGTTGCACAAGCAATTAAACCAATTGGCTTTTAATGATCGTCTGGATCAAAACAAGCTAGAAGCCATAATCAATGAAGCCACAGAATCTCATGCCGACAGATTAGCTAAAAAAGCTAAATTGAATAATGCGATTTTCAATGTGCTAACAGCAGAACAAAAACAGCAGCTGCAGCAGAAAATGGCCGAATCTGAAAACCGTAACAAGCCTTAAATAAAATGACTTACCTCATCCTGACAATGAGTGCAGGATGAGGTTTTTTATGGGTGATGATCAGGTTTTATTGTGAAGCAGTGATATTACTGAAGCTGTTTGCGGGCGCACACCACGCCAGAGATAAAAGGCTTCTGCAGCCTGCTCAACCAGCATGCCCAGCCCATCAATGGTTTTTTCGGCCTTTTGGGCTTTTGCCCATTGGATAAATGCCGTATCGGTGTCGCTGTACATCATGTCATAACAACAGGCACCACTTGCCAGCACCGTATCAGGTAAAGGAGGCACTTCGCCCTGTAAACTGGCTGCGGTAGCATTAATCACCACATCAAATTCACCGTCAATGTCATCAAATCCACCGCCATGAACATTGCCCAGATGGGCAAACAGTTCTGCAAGATGACTGGATTTTGAAGCCGTTCGGTTGGCAATAAATATTCCGAGCGGTTGGTATTCAAGTAAAGGCGCTATCACGCCACGTGAAGCGCCACCGGCTCCAAGTAATAAAATCCTTTTGCCAGCAAGCTCCACCTGATGATTGACCGCTAAATCACGGCAAAGACCAATGCCATCTGTATTGTCACCAAACAAGCTACCATCATTATTGAATACCACGGTATTAACTGCTCCAGCCAACTCGGCCCGGGCAGATTTTTGCTGGGTTATCTTCCAGACCTGCTCCTTGAATGGCACTGTTACATTGATGCCTTTTAGTTTAAGCACGTCGCGAAGCTGTTGAAGACTATTCTGCAGCTCGTCCAACGGAACTTCAATCGCTGAATATTCAATATCCTCACCGGTTTGTCTGGCAAACTCGGCATGAATCCACGGGGATTTACTATGATGTATCGGGTTACCGATTACTGCGTATTTATCTGTCATGTTCAGCGTTGTAATGTTTGGGCAATATCTTTGGCAAAGTAGGTGAGGATACCGTCGGCACCCGCACGCTTGAATGCCAGCAGGCTTTCCATAATCACTTCTTCACTTAGCCAGCCTTTTAACGTTGCTGCCTTGAGCATCGCATATTCACCACTGACCTGATAGACAAAGGTCGGTTTTTGAAACGTCTGTTTCACCCGATACAGCACATCCAGATAAGGCATGCCGGGTTTGACCATCACCATATCAGCACCTTCCTGAATATCCAAAGCGACTTCATGTAAGGCCTCATCAGAATTTGCTGGATCCATCTGATAACTGAATTTATTGCCACCGGCTAAATTCCCTGCACTGCCCACAGCATCACGAAATGGTCCATAAAAACTGGAGGCATATTTGGCAGAATAAGCCATGATACGAGTGTGTATATGCCCGGCATTTTCCAGCGCGTTACGTATTGCACCAATTCGTCCATCCATCATATCGGAGGGGGCAACTACATCGGCTCCAGCCTCAGCATGAGATATCGCCTGTTTGATTAATACTTCGACCGTTTCATCATTAATAATATAAGCGTTGTCATCGATCAAGCCATCCTGGCCGTGGGTGGTAAAGGGATCCAGAGCAACATCAGTCATTACCCCCAAATCGGGGAAGGCTTTTTTTAATGCTCTGACGGCCCGTTGCGCCAAACCATCGGGATTAAACGCTTCAGCAGCATCCAGCGATTTCTGTTCCAATGGGGTCACTGGAAACAATGCCATCATCGGGATGCCCAAATTGTGGATAATTTCAGCTTCCTGAAGCAGCAAATCAATGCTCAGTCTCTCCACCCCAGGCATTGAAGTGACTTTTTCTCGTTGATTTTTGCCTTCGAGTACAAAGCAGGGATAAATCAGATCATCAACGGTTAACTGGTGCTCTCGAACCAGCCGCCGGGAAAAGTCATCTTTGCGCAAACGACGGGGTCTTTGTTGTGGAAAAGC
>DELT01000109.1 GCA_002354555.1 Methylophaga sp. UBA2689 | reverse complement strand
TCCTTCATTGTCTAATGGATTAGTGAGCAACTCATCCACTTCTACCGTTAACATCTGTATGCCAGTATCAAGGGTAAATTCCTCGTCTTCTAGGCTGACATGGGTAATATTACCTTTAATAACTGTATCTCTTAGGATGGGAGACATGACGGTAAAATCGATGTCCTGTTCATCCATTGCTCCAGCATAAAAATAGGTATTGGCATTTTTGACGTGCACACTCCCCGCTTCGATAACAGAGTCGTTATAAAAGTTATCATCCATAAGACCCGATACTCTGACGTCGTCCCCTTTTTTAAGCTGGTAACCTTTTCGATCCTCGTCTTCCATTATTACTGTGATGTTACCCTCACCGTAATCAAGCTCAAATTGGTCGGTAGAAACAGAATCCACTTCTCCGTTAATACTGATCCAACTATTATTTTCTTTTGCATATGGATTTTCCGCGGCAGCCGAAGCGCTGAATAGAGCAAAGACTGCAAGAGTCGTAATGTGGGTATTTTTCATAACATCTTCCCGTAATATTTATTCAAATATTTTGTAAATTAAGTGCTTAATTCTTTTGCCCTCTTAATCATTTACGCTGCAAAACAGGATATATCTTGCTTTCAGCAGACTTTGAAAAATTCTATTGTTTTAAAATTTACATACACGGTGAGATTCTTTTCCTCAGTCTCTGAATATACTGTGCTCAATAACCCTGAATTAAATAGCAAATTACATATGAAAAAGGGATTGTCATAATGACAATCCCAGTAATGAAAGGGGCTTACGAAGCACTTTGAAGTGTAGTTACATAATCGGCTTCGAATACCCGTCCTTCAAATAAGTCGTTATCAATTTGACCGTTTACACTGACTCGGTCACCGACGTCTAGTTGGCGATATCCTTCATCATCTAACGGATTCAAGACAAGTTCATCCACTTCTACTGTTAATTCCTGAAGACCGGTATCAAGTGTAAATTCGTCACCACCTACATCGATGCTGGTAATAGTGCCTTTAATAACCGTGTCTGTGACGCTAGGTGAAACCACATCGTAGCCAAAGTCTTCTTCATCAATTGAACTGGCATAAAAATATGTATCAATATTTTTGACATATACGCTACCGGCTTCGATCGTTGTCAGCTTGTAGAAGTCATCATCGATTGTGCCTGAAACTCTTACCTCATCACCTTTAAGCAGCTTGTAGCCATCAGCATCACGATCGCCATCATCCATTTCTACTGAAATCAGTCCATCGCCGTAATCCAGCTCAAATTCATCTGCAGATACCGATGTGACCGTACCATGAATACTAATCCAGCTATTATCTGGTTTTGCATACGGATTTTGAGCGAAAGCTGATGCTGAAAATAAGGTAAACGCTATAAATGTTAGTTTATTTGAAATTTTCATAAGCTAACTCCTTTAAATTAATTTTCTGTTATTTAAGATGTCAGAGGCTTTAGATTTTTAAAGTAATGACACAATTCTTTCGACAGTATTTAATACTGTGATGGGTAATAGTTTTTAACATTAAAAAATATAAGAAAGGTCTATAAGGTAGTGACGAAGAGGATTGCCATAACATTGTTATGACAATCCAACCTTCGTATTTTTAATTTTTAAAGAAGGATTCAATTAAATGTTAGTGACATAATCTGCTTCAAAAACACGGCCTTGGAAAAAGTCATAATCAATCTCACCGTTGACCCTGACTCTGTCACCTATTTCTAATTGCTGATAACCTTCAGTATCTAGTGGGTTGGAAAGAAGTTCATCTACCTCAACGGTCAACATCTGAAGGCCCGTGTCTAAAGTAAATTGTTCATCATCAACGCTTACGCTGGTGATAGTACCTTCAATAAAGGTATCGGTGGTTAGCGGCGATACCACGTCATAACCGTAATATTCATCATCAATAGCACTGGCATAGAAATACGTATCAATATTTTTTACGTAAACGCTACTGGCATCTATAGTCGTAGTTTCAAAGAAGCTATCCTCGATAAGTCCTGAAACCCTGACCTCATCACCTCTTACCAACTTGTAGCCATCAGCATCCCGGTCACCATCATCCATTTCGACCGTAATCGTTCCATCACCATAATCCAGCTCAAACTCATCCGCCGAAACAGAAGTGACCTCCCCATTAATACTGATCCAACTATTGTCGTCTTTGGCATAAGGGTTTTCTGCAATGACAGGAGTTGCCAATAAAGAAAAAGCTGCGAATGTTAGGAAATTTATATTTTTCATCGAATACCTCCAGGATATACATCAGAAAAATTCAAAAATATAAAAAGTAACGCTGTTAACAGCAATGGTAAGCCTAACCCTGCTCGCCATTACAACGCACTTTTAAGATGTTAAAAATATCGAAACTCGCCTTTTAAACGATGGAAGCTCGATCAATCGTAATCCTTAGGGCTTGTTTCTTAATTTGGACAAGGTCAGATTTGAATCACTGACCTTCATAGGGAGTTTCGTCCCCTTCACCCATTTCATGTGCAGGGTGTTGCTGATTTTTAATACTATCTTTATCGCGGTTGTTTTCTTTGTCATACGCTTTGCGATCAGGGGTCACCTTTTTATCACCATGACTGACGTCATCATAATTTTTGGTGGTTCCATCTTGTTTGTTGCGTTTTTCATTATTTTTTTGCTTGGTTCCATTCTGATCCCGATTAGTATTTACAACTCGGTCGCCTTTTTTCTCCCATTCAGGATCATTCGGGTTAGTATCATTTTGATTACCTGCTACAACAGGAGCAGCAGCAAATGCAGTGACAATAGCAGTTGAAAGAAATAGTTTTTTAAACATTTCATTCTCCTTTTATTTATCCAAGTTCTGCTAATAAATTAGCTCAAATTAAAACGTTTGAACGTTTCAAAGTACTTCACTTTAGATAACGCAAGCACTATACCAAGCTGAAAAAGCTTTATTTTAAAAACATTTTTATACTTAAAATTCAACATATTACGCAGATAAACTTGTTACTTACCTTTATAAAAACAGGATGTGGAAAATGATCTCATTTTTGTAATTATTACAAGGGAAATTAGAAAAAATTCATGCTTTAGCACCAGCCAAAAAACGTCAACCAATTTTTATTAATTGACCCTATGCAATATCTCATAAACAAGGAAAATACCGAGATGCTACGAGCATGATTCACTATTGATTTGTATGAGCGCAGAGTACGATGCGAGGTGTAAGAATCACTTTTTCCACCTAAAGAATTATTAAAATGTGGACTCAACCAAACAAGTTAGCTATGCGTTGCGGCTTTGAGGTGGTATGTGTGTTTGCAATCACTAATCGCCATCCGCTTTAACATACCCCCCTTTGAAGGGGCTTTTTTTACGATAAAGGCTGATGTACCAGTTTTGCAGAAAGCCTATACTGGTTGTCATAGAATATTAATGTGATCACTGATTTTAATTATAACGAGTACTGGAGCGCTAACATGTCATCCATTCCACAATGCCGCATTGAAAGAGCTGGTTCTGAAAGCGAGCCCTTTTTTATCATTCATCAGAGTATTGATGGTGAGCGGCAGACGTTAGAAAAGCAGTTTTCCAGTCATCAGCAAGCATTGGACTATATCCTGGCTCAGGGCTGGCAGGTTGAGCGTGAGAGACCTGAAGATTCGATGATCATTGCTTCCAGATTCCTAAAGCCATGATTGCCATAGATTACATTGGCAAATCTTTATCTTAATATCAGGCTCGATTTACGGCGGCAGTTTTCAACATATCTATCATGGCAGTTGACGCCCCAATATGTTCAGCAATCTGAATGTCCACATCCGGGAAGTTAGGACGAACTGCATCTACATCATGAGGAATGTCTTCGGTTACATGACGTCCGGAATTTAGAAAATAAGGTAAAACAGTGATCTGACGAGCGCCATCACGTACGCAGTTTTCAATCCCATCCGCAATCAACGTATCGGCAAGTTCCAGAAATGCGGCTTGCACAATATCGTAATGTTCGGCACATTCCGTTTTTAATTTTTCAGCCAGTGCAATGACTTCATCATTTGAACGCTGACGTCTGCTGCCATGGGCAATAAGTAATAATGCTTTCATCAATATATAGTCCGGTTTTGAATGTGAATTATGCGTGAACAGGTTTAACGATATTGCCAGAATTAATTCTCTTTGAGCTTGATTGGGCTCCCTTCAAAAGCACTATCAAGTTACTTTTGAGGAACATCACAAAGTATTCATGAACACTCGAAACGTAAATAGAATGGACAGCTACGAACTCTGACAGCATAATGCGGAAATAAGAAATGATTGTATTTAAACAAAATAACAGACACGGATTCAAGGATATGACTTCTGTTAATAAAACTGCCACAGCAGGGATGTGACGGAAGGGCAAGCTTGATGAGGAATGTGTCTTGGCAAACCAATATGGTCGTCCTGACAATTTAAAACCTTATGAATCAGCAAGGAGACTGAGCATTCTTAAGAAAACCAAAGAGGTATTGATCGTTGATGATCAATCAACCGGCAGAACTATTTTAGAAAAGATAGTCCAGCAAATTGGTGAAAATATTCATGTCACGGCGTTAAGTAACTCTACTGAGGCACTTCAATGGCTGAGTGAACATGAAGCCGATTTAATTATTACGGATTATCGTATGCCGGAAATTGATGGCATCGAATTTATTCGTCGTGCTCGCCAGATGCCTGCTTTGCAAAGTGTTCCCATCATGATGATTACTGTCGTCAGCGAAAAAGCCGTGCGTTACGATGCACTGGATGCCGGAGCTACTGCTTTCCTCACTCGCCCCATTGATCAAATTGAATGTCGCACCAGCTGTCGTAATCTTTTACAGATGCACGAGCAGCACCTGATCATAGAAGATCGTGCTAATTGGTTGGCACGTCAGGTAGAAATTGCCACTGAACAGATTATTCTGCGTGAAAAAGAAACCATTATTCGTCTAGCCAAGGCGGGCGAATATCGTGATGAAGGTACTGGAAATCACGTTATTCGGATGGCGAAATACTCCCGTTTTATTGCTGAGGCGTTAGGCGTTTTCGACGAACAGCAATGCGAAGATCTTGAATATGCTGCTCCCATGCACGATATCGGCAAAATCGGTATCCCTGATAACATTCTGCTTAAACCTGGCAAGCTGGATGCGGAAGAGTGGGAAATCATGAAAACGCATTCCACCATCGGGCATGAAATACTTTCTGATAGTCAATCGAAGTATATGCATATTGGAGCGGTCATCGCGTTGAATCATCACGAACGCTATGATGGAAAAGGCTATCCTTCTCAATTAAAAGGCGAAGAAATCCCGCTTATAGCCAGAGTAGTATCTGTCGCCGATATCTATGATGCATTGGTTTCGGAACGGCCCTATAAAAAAGCCTGGTCAAACGAAGATGCCTGTCGTTACATTGAGCAAAGTGCGGGTACACAGCTCGATCCAAGATGTGTTCAGGCTTTTTTTGACCGGCTTGATGCAATTCAGCGAATTCAAGCCGAGTATGCTGATTAAAACTCGAGCAATGAATGATAGTTACGCACAGCCACAGGAAAAAAAACTGTTCGGGCGATTTTTAGACAGAATACCCAAAACGGGCGACAGCGAACCCGAACAAGCGATCAAAATCCGACTGACATTGGGTATCGCTTTATTAATTTATTTTTGTCTGCCATGGGGTGCTGACAGAACTTTCTCAGACAATATTGTCAGTCTGCCCAGTCTGATTACTTTGACCTATTACTTACTGGCAGTCGTCATTGCAATCGCTTTGTTTCTCAATCCGAGACCATCCCCCATCAGGAGGGTCTGCGGTATTTTGCTGGATCTGACTGCTTTATCAATTGTAATGTTGATCGCGGGTGAGCAGAGTGTCTTTTTGTTCGTTTTGTATTTATGGGTAATTTTAGGTAATGGTTTCCGATATGGCGTGAACTACCTGTATATATCGCTGATAGTGGGCATCATCGGTTTTTCATTTGCCATTATCAATGGTGAATACTGGCAACACCCTCAGCATGAACCATTTGGTTACAGTCTGATGTTTTTGTTACTTATTATTCCGCTTTATTCAGCTTTTCTGATCAAAAAACTTCATGTCGCAATTGCTTTGTCTAAACAGGCAAATGAAGCAAAAAGTCGATTTCTGGCCAATATGTCTCATGAATTACGTACACCACTTAATGGTGTTATTGGTATTGCAGATCTGATGGCTGAGACCCAGCTGAATAAGCAACAACATGATTTTGTTAAAATCATGAAAACTTCGGCACATACTCTGCTCAGCCTGATTGAAAATGTTTTGGATATCTCCAAAATCGAAGCTGGCAAGATTTTGATCAGCGATAAAAGTTTTGATTTACATCAGCTGTTAAACAGCGTGATTGGCATGCAAAAGCCAATGGCAATCAGTAAAGGGCTACACATTAATTGCTATATTGACCCCGCTCTGCCTTTTTCTATAAACGGCGATTTACAACATCTACGGCAAGTTTTAATTAATCTGATCGGTAATAGTATTAAATTTACTGATCAGGGTGCCGTTAAACTTTCAGCTCAACCAATCCATCGCAAATCAAATCAAAATTTGTGGATACGCTTTGAGGTAAGTGATACCGGGATAGGCATCCCACAGGAAGCTCTGCAACGCATCTTTGATGACTTCACGCAGATCTCTCCTGATACACTGAACAAAGGCGGAACCGGTTTAGGCACCACTATCGCCAAAGAGCTGGTTGAGTTGATGGGAGGTGAAATTGGGGTAACCAGCGAAGTCGGTGAAGGCACGCTTTTCTGGTTTGAAATGCCCTTCACTGCCAATGAGACAAATGAATTAACTTTATCTGAGAGCCCTATGCTGATTTTAAGCACCGATTCACTGCATGACCTTATTAAACCTGTTATCAATGACTGGTCAGTGAATTACCAGCATGTCGACACTACCGCCAAAGCATTTTCAGTATTGATTCGAGCAGCAGAGGAGCAATCGCCTTATCAAACCGTTATGATTGATCAGGATTGTATGCATGACATCGATCCGATTCAATTTGCCAATATGATCCATGGTGAACCTTTACTTGCCAATACAGCACTGATTCTGTTGAATCCATCAGATTTCAGTAAACAGGATCCAAGACTGCGCCATCATTTTATTTCCATTGTGCATGATGTTAAGGAAAAACCTGTTCTTTTTAATGCCATCCACGCAGCACAGAGTAATCATGCCATTCAGGATGAAAAAGTCATTACCCTGGCGCAACACTACGCAGCACAATCCTATGCTAAATCTTTAAATATTCTTATCGCAGAGGATAACCTGGTCAATCAGCAGGTGTTGGAAGGAATTCTTCGTCATGCAGGGCATCAGGTCATTCTGGCCAGTAGTGGCGAACAGGCTCTGGATGTTCTCAGTCAACAAATTGACAGTGTTGAAATGCTGATTCTGGATATGAATATGCCAGATTACAGCGGACCCGAAGTTATCCGTGCCATGCGCTATATGGATACTGGACATGATATCCCTATTATCATTCTGACCGCCGATGCAACCCCTCAGGCTAAACAACGTTGTCTGGAAGCGGGAGCAAATGAGTTTCTGACTAAGCCAATAGATTCCCGTTCATTACTGGAATCCTTAGCCCGTCTGGCTCTGGAACATCAAATCAATGCAAAACCTGGCAAAGCAAACAGTCAGCCGGCAGTTTCTTCAGAACAATGGTGTGATCATCAGGTGTTGCTAGAACTCTCTGAGTTAGGTGGCGGCGAAGCTTTTTTACAGCTTTTGCTGAATGGTTATAGAGAAGATGGCACCAAACACCTGCAATTGATTCTGCAATCAGCCCATGACGATTACCTGACCTATCGTGAAAGCCTGCATGCTTTGAAAGGATCATCTTCTGAATTAGGTGCGAATAAAGTTGCCGAGCTTTGTCGTCAGGGAGAGTCTTACAAACCTTTCGATATTGGATCTGATGAATTAATTCGCCTGACTAACAAACTGGAGCATGCTTTTTCTCAAACACTGACAGAATTAGAGCTTGCCCTTAAGCATCAAGGACAATCACAAAAAGCAGATCATTAGGACCTGTTTATCTTTCATCACAAAGCTGTGGTTAAGATAATCCCAGTGCACTGTAAGTTATGGCTGATAATGCCTCACATCACGTTGCAGGACGTTTTGTGAAGCACAATTCTAAACAAACGAGACACCTCGATGTATCTCGCCAAATTAACCTAGTTAAACATTAATAAATGTTTCTTATTTCACAACATGAGTGGCGGTGAAACTAGATTACCCTTCGCTGTTTGATTTGGCAGTCTGGCGGTTCACCAGTCGCGTCATCATCCGGATATCCTTGCTGGTCAGGTTTAAAGCAGCGTCCGCCCAGATATTGGCTATCGCTACTAGCTCTTCATAGCTCACGGTATTACATAAATCTTTAATACGTGACATCGCTTTATAGCTGTTTGGTGATTTTTTGGCGGCTTTAATGTATTTGTATAAAGCCAGCTCGCCTTCACCTTTTTCGGCCAGAATATCGATCGCACCCATTTCATAAAGTTCTTCTGCGGTATATAAAGCACCCGAAAGAATCATTTTTTCAGCATTGGCCGCCCCGACTTTTCGGGATAACAATGTATAAGCCCCCATTCCCGGAAACAGATTAAATAACACTTCCGGCAGACCCAACTTCACGCCCCGCTCAGCAATAATAATATTACTCGATAAAGCCGCTTCAAACCCACCTCCCAATGCATCCCCCTGAATCAGACTGACAGTAGTCAGGTCACAATCAAAATGGAACATATTGTCGTAGAGGATATCAACGCAATGAATGGCATAAGCCAGCAAGGCTTCACGGTCACGTTTTTCAATCAGGGAGGTAAACAGGTTTAAATCGCCCCCCAGATTAAACACACCATCAACACTGGAACCCACAACCAGATAATCATATTTTTCATGATTGCTCTGTTGCATCTCGGCTTTTACATTCGCCAGATAATCCGAAAGTTCATTGAGTAAGGTAGGGGTAAAACATGGCCTGGGAGCGGCATTCATCATGAACCAGCCAATCTTATAGGTCGGGTCATAATAGGTATTTAGATGTTGATATTGCTTTCCTTGATTCTGGTCTAGACCAGCCTCGTTCTCATCTCTGAGTTTAACAACAGCGTTCATCATTTTCTCCTTAAAAGGGCTTGGGCTGCCAATCAACAAGTGACTGATATTTGTCACTAAAATGTTTCAATTAAGGATTAGCACGAACTGTGCCGTTAATCACAAAAATTATTCGCCAGATGAAACTATCTGCATCAAGGTTTTCAAATGCGCCACACTGGCCTTGGCATTACCTGTCAGGTTGTAGCCCCCTTCCAGTACCGAAACCAGTTTGCCATCACAGTGCTGTTTGGCAAGTCGCAGCATGATCTCCGTCAGTTGGATAAAGCCCTGATCGGAAACTTTATAACATCCCAGCAAATCGTCTTCCCGGCTATCAAATCCGGCCGATAACAGAATCATATCGGGTTTGAATTCAGTTACTGCTGGAATCAGTTTTTCTTCGAATGCAGCGATGATTTCTTCATCCCCTGAACCACAGGGCAAATGCACATTTATATTAAAGCCCTTGCCGGAACCAGTGCCGGTTTTCTCGGGAGACCCCGTACCGGGATAAGCTTCAGAATCATGGGTGGAAAAAAACAATACAGATGGATCATGATAAAAAGCCCATTCAGTGCCATTGCCATGATGGTAATCCCAATCCACAATTAAAATTCGTTTTAACTTATAGCGTTTTTGAGCATATCTTGCCGCTATAGCAACATGGTTGTAATAGCAGAACCCCTCCTCCTTACCGGTGTTGGTTGCGTGATGTCCTGGTGGTCTTGAAGCACAAAAAGCATTATCCAGCAAACCTTTACAGACTGCGTCAACCGCCACCAGTACGCCTCCTGTGGCCAACATTGCAGCTTGATGCGCGTCTGGATCGTGACGTTTTATTGACGCTACATGATTTGCTGAATGAATAAGCAATAATTCAGATTCAATTTTGCTTTTGGGTTTTAACAATGTGACCTTGGATAGCAACTCACTGACCTCCAGCTCATCCCGCAGACGCCGATATCTGGCAGGAGATTCTGGATGTTGGGGCATAATATGATGGTTGGCAAAACCGGGATCCAACACCAGACCAGTCAATGCTGTTTGGTTTATGGCTGAAGTTTTGCTGCTAACAGCACTTAATATACCGAGTTTTAATAGATCCCTGCGCTGCATATCTGATATCCCGGACTGGCTTCAATTTCAGTCATTTTTAGAAACTGATACAACTTCGCTTCACCATACACTCCCATTGCTACTTATTTCAAAAGCATTGTTTGCAATAGTGGTTTCACGACGCTATTGCTGCAGAGAATCACGTCAAAATACAGGGATTTTCAGTTTTATTTATGCAGTTTATATTGCATTTCTCAGGCTCAACGCATCAGGATATGGCTGCAGATAGGCCTGTTTGGCAATGTAAGCATCTGGATGGTTATTGAAATGATGTTTTAACAATGTAATCGGCACTATCAGCGGTAACTCTGCCGTGCGGTAACGATGAATGATATCGGCAAGTTCCTGCTTCTCTGCGCTTGAGAGCTTTTTCTTTAGATAGCCCTGCAAATGCATTAACACATTAGTATGTGTTTTTCGGGAGGCGATTTTAGATAAAACTGTCATAAGCTCAGTGAAATAGTGTTCTGCCAGAGTTTCAATCTCATGCTTTCCTGCATCCGCCAGCATTCGTCCCAGTTCGGCATAATGTTTGGGAGAATGAGCCATTAAGGAATATTTATAACGTGAATGAAAGCTAATCAATTTATGATGGGTTAAACCACTGCGAACCAGCTGTTGCCAGTCATAATAGGCGAAAACCCGGGTAATAAAGTTTTCACGTAATAATGGATCATTCAGTCTGCCGGACTCTTCCATTGGCATTAATGGATGGGCTTTTTTTAATGCATCAGCATACAAACCTCGCCCTGTTTCAGCCGCCGGATAACCGTTTTCCTGATATACCTTGACTCGAAACAAACCACAACTCGGCGAGTTTTTCATAAAAATATAACCACATAAATCACTATGTTCATTGGCTTTTTGCTGGCCAAAAGCCGTCAACTTTTCTGTGTAATTCAAACTGTAATCATGCACTGCAACCGCCTGTGGTGCTTCCACATTGCCAACCAGACGAATAGGTTTGCGAGGTATTCCCATACCAATACCCACTTCAGGGCACTCGGCAACAAACTCAAAAAAACGTGACAAACTGTCAGTACATAGACGCAAATGTTTATGTCCGCCATCAAATCGCACGGATTCACCCAGTAGACAACTGCTGATTCCTACTTTAATTCGCATCAATTACTCGTTAAATACTCAATCTAAGGTTTAATCTTAACTCAGGGTATGTCGATGTTTCATAGTCATACCCCAAAGGGCTGGGACTATTTTTCCACCCTACGGTGATGGAAAAAATAGCCTCCAGCAGTGGTGGTTATTAAAAATCAATAGGCCCTTGGTAAACTTTGCCAGCTGTTATGACTCTATACAAGGAATAATCATAACTATTCAAAGGAATTTATCATGGCGGCTTTTTTAATAACCGGTGCAACGGGACTCATCGGCCAAGCGCTGTGTCAAAGACTTTTAAACAATGGCGAGACAGTTTTTGCATTAAGTCGTAATTGTCAGAAAGCAGCAAAAATACTTGGTTCCCAGGTGCAGTGTTTTGAATCCGTCGATTCAATACCGGCAGATCATCATATTGATGTAGTCATTAATTTGGCCGGTGCACCGATTGTTGATAAACGCTGGACCGATGCCCGTAAGCAAATATTACTGAAAAGCCGGGTCGACTATACACGTGACCTGATAGATAAATTGTCCAAACGCTCCAGCCTCCCTCACAGTTTTATCAGTGGTTCAGCAGTAGGCTGGTATGGAAATCAGCACGATACGATTGTTACAGAAAGTACTAGCTTCAAACCAGAATTCAGTCATGAATTATGCGAACAATGGGAACAAGCCGCTTTGTCTGCAGAATCTCTTGGAATCCGAGTCGCTATCGTTCGCACGGGATTAGTAGTGGCACCGAATGGTGGTTTTCTGAGCAAAATGACGCTGCCCTTCAAAATGGGTTTGGGTGGACCAATAAGTGACGGTCAACAGTACATGCCATGGATTCATCTCGATGATATCTGTAGGTTATTTTTATTTCTGGCTGAAAATCGCTCACTTACAGGAGTTTATAATGGCGCAGCTCCCCGTCCGGTAAGCAATCAGCAATTCAGCAAAGCACTTGCCAAAACGCTAAACCGTCCAGCTTTCTTCCGGGTTCCGTCCTGCGTACTGAAAGCATCAATGGGAGAGATGGCTGATTTGTTACTGGGTGGGCAACGTGCAATCCCGGAAAAAGCTCAAGCTGCCGGCTTTGAATTTCTCTATACTGATATCCAGAGTGCGCTGAACGACGTGCTTAATTCTTCTGACTCAAAATAATAATTATCATGACGCAACGTGCAGTTTTATTAGTAAATCTTGGTTCACCGGATCAGCCTGATCCCCCTTCCGTAAGGCGCTACTTAAATCAGTTTCTGATGGATCCCTATGTGATCCAGCTACCCTGGCTGCTAAGACGGTTTATTGTCAGTGCCTTTGTTCTGCCGACCCGTCCAAAAGCCTCTGCCGAAGCTTATCGGAGTGTATGGACCGATACCGGCTCACCGCTGATTGTATTATCTGAAAAATTACATAAAGCCGTTCAGCAACAGGTTGATATGCCGGTGGAGCTTGCCATGCGATATGGAAATCCCAGTATTGAAGCGGGGTTACTAAAGCTTGCCAGGATTGATGGCATTAAAGAGGTTTTATTCGTTCCGTTGTATCCGCATTTTGCCGACAGTACCGTCACTACCTGCATTGAAATGGCCAAGCACGTCATAGCCAAACATAAACTCGATATTGTCTTAACGATCAAGCCTCCCTTCTATCAGGAAGAAGGCTATATCAATGCCCTGGTTGAACAAACTCGTCCCTACTTGATGGAAGAGCATGATCATTTGTTGTTCAGCTATCATGGTTTACCTGAGTCTCACATACTGAAACGGGACCCCAGTGGCCAACATTGTCTGCAACAGGCCGATTGTTGCAACAAACCACATGTGGCTCATGCCACCTGTTACCGTCATCAGGTAATGACTACAACGGCTGCTTTTGCCGAAAAGGCACAACTCCATCCGGAAAAATATTCAGTCGCTTTTCAGTCCCGACTGGGCAGAGCCAAATGGCTGGGGCCTAACACCGAAGATCGTTTAATTGAATTGGCACAAAAAGGCACAAAAAACGTTTTGGTCATGTGTCCTGCATTTGTGACAGACTGCCTGGAAACTCTTGAAGAAATTGCGATTCGAGCTGAAGAAGTGTTTATCGAGGCAGGTGGTCGTTCATTAAAATTGATACCATGCCTTAACGATGATCCGGTGTGGGTAAACCTGTTAGCCCAGTGGTGTGAAACGCCTTAGGACTTGTGATCTTTCATCTCCAGCAGTGGTGGCTATGAAAGATCAACAGACCTTAGGATCACACACGACCAATCAATGGTTGACGAACAACTGCACTGGTATATTCCCCCCCCGGGCCATAAGCACTTGACTCTGGATCCCGCCCCCTAAGAACAGAGATAGCGCGTTGCAGATATTGGCGGTTAATACTGACGATGCCGCCATTAACCTGATTTTTTTGCTGGCAGATTTTGGCAACAGCCTTTAGATTCTTTATTAACTGAGTTAACGCCAATGCGTCATCTTCAGTTTGATTATCGATGAACGCTTCGAGGCCTTGTTTACCGGTAGGGAAGCCAGTAGAGGTTAACACTGCATCCCGTTGACGGCTATGCTGTTCGAGCTTCATGATTAGCGGCTGTTTTTTATTATTGATATCGGTGATGGTAGCGATATCCGATAGAGCAAGGGCTTGACGCTCCGCGACCAGTAACTCGGCTAACTGTTTGGCAATATTGAGTTCAGACTGTAAAACGCTGTGCAACTGTTGTCCGGGTGACATAGCCATGGGAGGGTTCCTTTTTTATAGGTTACCCTCAAAATCAATCATGTTCCGTGCCAACTTTTGACTATCAACCTGATAGCTTCCATCTTCAATAGCTGCACGTAAAGCAGCCACTTTTTGTTCATCCACCACAGGCAAAGCGGCAATTTCCTGTTGCAGGGATTGCAGTTGTGTGGCCGTTGTCGTCAGGCTGATCTTGTCTGTTGAGCTGTTACCACTGGATTTGACCTGATTTGATGCAGTTTCTGTACGTTTATCTTCAACATTGACGTTTCGTGTCGAGCTGACCCCGCCACCCTGTGTTGGTGGTTTTATATTGTTAATATCCGACATAAAAATGTCTCCATATTGGTTCTATACGTTTTATCGGAACGAATTGAAAAAACTTTAATATAATGTGATTCGATCCAGAGTTTTCTTCACATTGTAACGCGTACCACACCTGGACCATCTACTACACCTTCGACAACTCTCTCTGACGAGAGGTTTTTCACACGAACGCGATCTCCCAGGCTGGCATCAGACATCGCTGTGCCCTGCATTCTGACTTCCATTGTTCCTGCACTAGCCACCAGTACAATTGACTCACCTCTTTTTACAATATTCAGCGGCCGCAAATGATTTTTCTGTATAACCGTGCCTAAACCCAGTGAATATTTAACTTGCTGTCCCACCACAGCGGCAATATTTGCCATATAGCCTTGCCGAAGCTTGCCAATATCATGTTGCTCAATCCGCAAATCCTGTTTCGTTAAAACATGATTTGCTGAAACGGGTCGGGCAATCACCACCATGGGCCGCATTACTTTGATTTGTAAAGGAATATAAACTGTCCAGGCCACAGGCTCCTGACAACGCACACCCACGGTCACATTGCCGGCAGTTGCGATATCCCGATTACTGAACGCTTCCAGTCCTTTTTCACAATGCTGCAAGCGTAACCGTTTATCTAATGGTGTGACACTGACCTGAGGATTGTTAAATCGAGTCTGTGCCTGAGCTAAAGTATAGGTGAATGCGGTGTGCTCCACATCAGCCAACGATTGTAAATTGTCAGCCTGCGCAGTAAGTGTCAATAAATTGGCACTTAACACAAAACAAACACTACATAGTAATTTATACATCAATATCCTCCGGCAAAATGCACGGCAAATGAACACACGGTGATAACTTGCAACTTTCATTCCGATATTTACGGTTCAGAAATGAAGGTTACTGCCGTTATACTCTTGCAGTAATCAGGAGAAATTTATGGCAAGCATGATCGATGGTATTGACCAACGCACCCAACTAGCCGGTCAGAACCGGTTAGAGCTCTTATTGTTCAAGCTGGGAGGCATCCAACGTTACGGTATTAATGTATTTAAGGTTCGCGAAGCGATTGCTTGTCCACCATTAACACAAATGCCGCATTCACACCCAGTCGTTCGAGGTGCCGCGCGCATCCGCGATAAAACCATCAGTATCTTTGATTTATCCCAAGGTATTGGCAAAAGGCCCGTGATTAATCCTCATGAGCATTTTGTCATTATTACTGAATACAACCGTAACGTGCAGGGCTTTCTGGTCAGCGAGGTGGATCGCATCGTTAACGTTAGCTGGAAAGATATTCTGCCACCTCCCAGTGCTTCAGGTTCATCGCATTACATGACTGCAGTCACCAAAATTGATGATGAACTAATCCAGATAATTGACGTGGAAAAGGTCATGTCAGAAGTATTGGGCATCGATGACACGGTTTCAGCTGATTTGGTAACTCGTTTCGCAGAAGCCAATGCTGAACATCAACATCATATTCTGGTGGCAGATGACTCAAGTGTTGCCCGCAACCAGATACGTCGCACCATGGAACAGATTGGAGTCAGTTGTACCATTGTGAATGATGGCAAACAGGCATTGGATCAATTAAAAGCATGGGCAGCCGAGGGCATTGATGTCAGCAAGCATATCGCTATGTTGATTTCCGATATTGAAATGCCAGAAATGGATGGTTACACCCTCACAACGGCTATCCGCCAAGACCCAAATCTGAAAGATATTCGTATTTTGCTGCATACATCAATGAGTGGCACCTTTAACAATGCATTAGTTGAAAAGGTTGGCGCCGATAAATTTATTGCCAAATTCGCCCCCGATGATCTCGCAATCACCGTCCAGGCGTTATTGGAAGAATGGCGGGATAAAGATAAGGCCGAAACAGAATAAGGCTGAACCTACATAAAAAAAGCCCCGAATAAGGGGCTTTTTTTATGACTTACAAACGACCAGTTTACGGACCAAAACCACCGGCAGGCATCGGGATAACCTGATCCTGTTCGGTAACCATATCAGCCTTGGCACGCATCAGGTTGTTACCAACAAAACCGCCTAAACGATAAACCCAGGGTTCAACCTTTTCATTAATTTCTGCAACTTCCTGTTGCACTTGCTCAGGTGTTTTTAATACATCCAGGCTGGCAATTGCTTCGGGTACTTCAGGCACAGCATCCGGGGCATACTCTGCTTTGAATGTAGAAAAGTAAAAACCATCATTAAACGATGTCTGAGCAATAACTTTTAAGCCATCATAAGTGAGGAATTCTGCTCTAACCACCTCAGCATCACCGCGAGAAAAGTCACCAACTGGTTGAACGTCTTCCAGACGCATTTGGAATAAGGAACCTGCAATATCGTAACCAAGCTGTTCATAACGAAACACGGTTTCTTCACGATCTTCCGGCGTGCCGAATTTATCTTTCTGCCCTAAATTCACTAAGGTTGCAGTATCACCATTTGGCTGAATGATATCCACTCGGGCAACCCGTTCACGTGCAATGTCCATAATCAGGGCATCAATCCAGTTGAGCATCATCGGACTGAACTGAAAGTAGCCTTCAGCCAGATAACTGCGCTCCTCATTAACACGGCGCAAATAGAACTGTTGTGGACCAGAGGCATCCGCGCTTAAATCACGTGCTTTTCCCAAAACAAGACCCGCCACTTCCTGTTGGTCATTGAATAACTTAATGACAAATGAACTGCCACCTTCTTCTGCTCCTTCCACGCCCAATACTGGATACAGTTCAGGATTATCGGTTTTCAGCTCAAGAATTCGGGCATCGGCCAAATCAACCAGCATCCTCCTGACCAAATCATCATCGGCAGGATAATTATGATAATCAGTAATGAACCATTGTTCATCATCACGACTCAGGCTGAACTCATCCTGCTCACTTTTAAATGTAATGTTATCCACATCACTGAGCTGTTCAAATAACTCAGGAAACAACAATGAAAAGTCATCACTGGTATCTTCGGCTTTATATATGGTGACTAACATCCAAACCACCATCAGCGCAGTGAGGATGGCGAGGATAGAAAGACTATTAAGTTTTTTCAGCATCTGTAGAACCTGTCTGTTCAGTTTGATACAAGCGTTATTTAACGCATGCAGAATTTAAGATTGGTAACGGCCGCGAGTACGCTTACGCACTCTTAACCATCCGGTAATCAGTGCCAGTATCGCCACCACTATCGGAATCAAGCCGATATTGATGAATTTGACCAACGTTTCCAAATGATCGATATCTTTACGCAAGTTACCTTTTACCGCCCGTAATTCTAATTCCGTACGATCGGCAATCGCCCTGAATTCAGCAATCTCTTTCTGTTGTTCAGGTGTCATGATCTCGGCACCAGAACCATTTCGCTCTACCTGCATGCGAGCGATACGTTGCCGGGTTTGCTGTAATTTATTTTCCAGTTCCCGCTCTTTTGCCCGGTAGAGTCTCTCAGCTTCACGCTGTAATGCTTCGACACGGACAAATGGACGAGTGAAACCAGTACGGGAGCGTACACTGATCAGTCCCTCCGCGCCGGTTAACTCTTCGATAGCGTTATGCACAAAATCGATGTTATTAGAGGTATTAAAGGCTAAATCTTCGCCATAGAAATCCTGCATAATGACCCAGAATCTGTCATCAAGCAGATCCACATCTGCAATAGCAATGACATCAATGCCATTTTCAGATTCATTTACATGATCAGGCATTTTGGCTTTAGTTCTGTTATCGCCCTGTGCACCATCCGGAAAGGCAGAGCGAGCCTGACCCTCAATACGTACCGCCAGTGGATAACTGATCGTTCCCTGCTCATATTTGGTCAGCAGAGCCACCGGATCATTACGGAATTGCACTACCCGTTTATCCACCAGCATGGCCTCGTCACTGGAACTCAACAGAGGAGTTACTTCAGTTGTTTTGTCATCCAGAATTTTGAAATGTCCGGCGGTAGCCACATTTATCTTGCGTAATTTCGAGGTTATGCGTTGTTCGGAATTCATGTTCTCCGGAGTCAAAGCATTCCATAAGACGTATTCAATTGGCTGATTATTGCTACGGCCACCAAAATCGACCTGCCGTGCGGTTTTTCTATCCGCAACAACATCAGAGATGTGACGTTCCACCCCCCAGGTAGTCAGCAACTCAGGCATGTTCGAGCTACGATTTGCGACCATTGCTGCCATAGGGTTTTCAGGATCTTTCTCCGGTACATCCACTTCCGCATATGGATCCACAAAGGTAATTAATTTCCCACCCCGCAACACATATTGATCAATGGCATATAAGGTTTGCTCAGGCAATTCCTTGGGATGCACAACCATTAGCAAATCAACTGATGATGGAATACGACGAATGTCTTCCGGTAACACAGAAACATTAAACATCTCACGCAATTTACCCATTACTGCCCAGGGTTTTGCGCCACCTTCAGTATCCAGCTGGCCTTCTAACGGATCGTAATCTTCACCATCAATAGGCAATGAACTCATGACCGCTACATTTTTACGTTCTACGTCAGACAATTGATAAATTAAGCGCGTCAGATCATATTCAAGTACGTCTTCCATTTCAGGTTGAAAGAAACGGATACGTTCCAGACCATCCAATATATTGGTACCGGCTACGCCGAAGAATAACGGATCTGTTTCTCCTTCGATTGGAATCGATTGCAAACCGTATTGCTTAGCCCGCTGCTCGTGATCGGTAAAAGGTTTTGGATTAATAATTTTGACCTGAATCATGCCATCTGAAGCACGTTGATATTCCATCAACAGTTCCTGAACACGTTGAGCATAGGCTTTTAATGATGGCAAAGCCTGAGCTACCTGCTCGGAATAGTAGAACCTTAGTGTAATGGGCTGCTGTAACGAAGACAGAATGTTCAGCGTACCTTCAGATAAGGTATACAGTTTGTCTTCAGTCAAATCGACCCGGGCCGATTTAAAATTGCCGTTTACCACAATAATAAAGGCAATAAAAAGAATAACGGCCAGAATCAAACCGGTTTTGGATAATAATTGTTTATTCATTGCTGACGGGTGCTCCTAATCGGCTTTACGTGCATTCACTATCAAGGCGTTGGCAAACAACCAGATAGTGATAAGCGCTGCGAAATACAATATGTCACGTAAATCAATTACCCCTTTGGAAATCGCATCAAAGTGGGTCAGAAAACTAAATGAACTGATCGCATCAACCAGTGGTTGTGGAGCCCAGCTACTAAAGAAATCCAACACAATGCCATAGCCCGCCAGCACAAATATCAGGCTGACAATCAAGCTCAGCACAAACGCAATAACCTGATTTTTAGTGGAGGCTGATACACATGAACCGATGGCCAGAAAACCGCCTGCCATCAGGAAACTGCCGATAAAACCGGTGAAAATCACGCCGTTATCCGGGTTACCCAAATAATTTACCGTAATCCAAAGCGGGAAATTCAGAATCAATGCCAGACCGGTAAACGCCCAGGCAGCAAAGAATTTGCCCAGAAC
>DELT01000069.1 GCA_002354555.1 Methylophaga sp. UBA2689 | reverse complement strand
TCTGCGTTGCTCGTTACTTATTTAGAATAACTACAAAAACGTCAGGACATCAATGTTCCAGACATTGCTTTTGCATACACTCCATCCATGGAGATAAACGTTTTTGAGCGCAAGCCCCAATGGGGTGAGATACATGGATGTATCTCACAAAAGGCGCTTCTCGTGCCTTGATTGACGCTTTTTCAGCTCACAATAGAGGCAAAGATGAAAGATCAACAAGCCCTAATCAGTTGGGTCTGGCAGATTTTCTTTTCGAAAAGCACTCGGTGAACAACCAAAAAAATGACTGAAGCGTCGACTGAAGTGACTCAGATCATTAAAACCGTAGTTATAACAAGCCTCAGTGATAGTCTGACCACCTCGTATCGCATCAGCGGCTGATTTCAGTCGTACCTGCTGATGAAACTCACCCGGAGTACATCCCAGTTGTTTCTTGAACTCTACATATAAACGGCTTCGACTCATGCAGGCCTGACGGCAGAGTTGATCAATATCAAGTGGCTGAGTGAGGTTTTGTTCAATGGTATGTAATACAGCCGTGATACCGCTGGTATCAGGAGCTTGTTTACAATAACTCAGTAATACTTCACGTCCCTGCTCGCGAAGTAATCTGATCACCAGCTCTGAAACGCCAAGATCAACCATCATTTCTTTATCCGGATCATTTCGAATATAAAAAGACACCATTTTTTCCAGTAAATGCTGCGTATCCTGGGTGTGATGTTTATGGATGATACGTGGTTGATATTCCCAGTGATATTCCGGCACATCCGTTTTGACTAAATCACGCATCCGGCTGGAAATCGCTTCAATGCGTTCTCGGGAAATCTCGATAGTCAGACAGGTGGTCGGTTGCTGCTCATTGGCATCAGGAAAATCAATCTCTACATGTTCACCTGGCGGCATAACGTAGGATTCGTGGGGAACAAACAATTCACCTGAAGCATTGTAATGATCATGCATTACTTTACGGCCACTCACCATCCCGCAATACAATAAGTGATCAGCATTAAGTGCTACGCCTGTTGAGCTCCGATAAGTATCGTAAATGCTTAGCTCGGTCTCCGGTCCGTTAAACGTCACTTTATTTTCTACAAGCAACTGACGGTTTTCGTGCCGACCACTTGTTGGGAATGTATTCAGGCTCATAACTTAACCTTAGTGAATAATGTTGGATTGTGTGGCCGATGTTTAGAATTAGTCAAGTGATTGGAAATTATAGCGATGAAATTGATGCCGCACTCATTTGGGAAATTTTCATAGATAAAAATAGCAAGCTTATTGAACATTGTGGTAACTTTTTTGTCACTTGTGGACTGACAGTCAAGTAATTGGGAATATGAGTCAAGTAGTTTATCCACTACAGGTCTTATGCTGAACATTTGCAAATATCAAAACAACAAGAGAGAGAGAATTATGATTTACGCAAAACCAGGTACACCAGAGTCGGTGATTTCATTTAAATCACGCTATGAAAATTTTATTGGCGGCGAATGGGTAGCCCCTGTTAAAGGCGAATACTTTAATAACATTACTCCCGTCACCGGCGAAGTTATTTGTGAAATACCTCGCTCGGGTGAAGCAGATATCGAACTGGCTCTGGATGCGGCGCATAAAGTTCGTGAATCCTGGGGAAAAACTTCAGTGCAAGAGCGCAGTAATATCCTGCTGAAAATTGCTGATCGTATTGAAGCAAACCTTGAAAAACTGGCTGTGGCCGAAACCTGGGATAATGGTAAAGCTGTTCGTGAAACGCTGAATGCCGATATTCCTTTAGCTGCTGACCACTTCCGCTATTTTGCTGGTTGTCTGCGTGCTCAGGAAGGCACCATGGGTGAAATTGACGAAAACACTGTCGCCTATCATTTCCATGAACCTCTCGGTGTTGTCGGTCAAATCATTCCATGGAACTTCCCACTGTTAATGGCAGCATGGAAACTGGCTCCAGCACTGGCAGCCGGTAACTGCGTAGTGATGAAACCAGCAGAACAAACACCGGTTTCTATCCTGATTCTTGCCGAATTGATCGCCGATTTACTGCCAGCCGGAACATTAAATATTGTTAATGGTTTTGGTCGTGAAGCAGGTCAGGCACTTGGCACCAGCAAACGTATTGCCAAAATTGCGTTTACCGGATCAACACCGGTCGGCTCATTAATCATGAAATATGCCGCTGAAAACATTATTCCTTCAACAGTAGAACTGGGTGGTAAATCACCAAACGTATTCTTTGAAGACATCATGCAGCAAGAGCAGGATTATATTAATAAATGTGCTGAAGGTCTGGTGCTGGCGTTCTTCAACCAGGGTGAAGTCTGTACCTGCCCTTCCCGTGCAGTTATTCAGGAAAGTATTTACGACGAATTCATTGCTGTGGTCATGGAACGCGCCAAAATGATTAAGCGTGGTAATCCACTGGATACTGAAACACAGGTTGGTGCGCAGGCATCACAGGAACAGTTCGACAAAATCCTCAGTTATGTTGAAATTGGCAAACAGGAAGGTGCTCAATTATTAATGGGGGGTGGTATCGCCCAGCTTGGTGATGAATTCAATAAAGGTTTCTATATCGAACCAACGTTGATGAAAGGCACTAACAAGATGCGTATTTTCCAGGAAGAAATTTTTGGCCCTGTGGTCTCAGTGACCACTTTTAAAGATGAAGCCGAAGCACTGGAAATTGCCAACGACACCGAATTTGGTCTGGGTGCCGGTTTATGGACCCGTGATATGAACCTGGCTTATCGTATGGGACGTGCCATTCAAGCCGGTCGTGTATGGACCAATTGCTACCATCATTATCCAGCACATGCTGCGTTTGGTGGTTACAAGAAATCCGGTGTGGGTCGCGAAACTCATAAAATTGCTCTGGAACACTACCAACAAACCAAAAACCTGTTGGTCAGTTACAGCACCAGCCCTCTCGGTTTCTTCTAAAGCTCACCGTTAATCAAACTAACTCTCCCCTAAGCAGTGCTTTCGGGAGAGTTTTTTATTGGATGAACACTACATTTAACGTTGACAGCGTACTATACTCAAAAAGAGAGAATAATAAGGTAAGGTATTTATGGCTCAGAATAATATTGAATCAACTCTTCATGAAAACCGGCACTTTCCACCATGCGAAAGTTTCTGTAAAGATTCTGCTTTAACCTCTAAAAAGCTTGAAGCACTCTATACCAAAGCAGCTGAGGATCATGAGTCTTTCTGGGGTGATTTGGCGAAACAGGAACTCGACTGGATCAAACCCTTCACTAAAACGCTGGATGACAGCAACGCTCCTTTCTATAAATGGTTTGCCGATGGTCAATTGAACGTTTCCTACAATTGTCTTGATAGACAGTTAAAAGATAACGCTGAAAAAACTGCCATCATCTTTGAAGGCGAACCCGGTGATGTGCAACATGTTACCTATCGGATGCTGCATCAGAAAGTCTGTGTATTTGCCAATGCTCTGAAAAAACAAGGTATAAAAAAAGGCGATCGGGTCATTATCTATATGCCGATGATTACCGAAGCGGTTGTGGCCATGCAGGCGTGTGCCCGAATCGGCGCCATTCATTCAGTGGTTTTTGGTGGTTTCTCGGCTGAAGCTTTAAAAGATCGTGTAGAAGATACCCAGGCTAAACTGGTGATTACCGCTGATGGCGGTCATCGCGGAGGCAAAATCATTCCGCTGAAAAACACAGCAGATCAGGCATTAAGCAAAGGCTGCGACAGTGTTGAAACAGTTATCGTTTTTCAACGTTGCAAGAATGATATCTCGATGCAGGATGGTCGTGATATCTGGTGGCATGATGCTGAACAGGATCAATCAGCAGAATGTGAACCCGAGCCGATGAATGCCACGGATCCATTATTTTTACTTTATACCTCAGGCTCAACCGGTAAACCAAAAGGTATTCAACACTCTTCGGCAGGTTACCTGCTGAATGCCATTACTACCATGCGCTGGGTGTTTGATATTCAGGAAAAGGACGTCTTCTGGTGTACTGCAGATGTTGGCTGGATCACCGGTCATACCTATGTTGCTTATGGACCGCTGGCAGTTGGCGCCACCATGATTATTTATGAAGGTGTACCTACTGTTCCAGATGCAGGACGTTTCTGGGATGTTTGTGCCCGTCATCATGTCACTATTTTCTACACTGCACCAACGGCAATTCGTGCCTTGATGAAAGCTGGTGATGAAATTCCACAACGCTATGATCTCTCCCATCTTCGTTTATTGGGGACAGTTGGTGAGCCAATCAATCCGGAAGCCTGGATGTGGTATCACCGTGTTATTGGTCAGGAGCGTTGCCCAATTGTGGATACGTGGTGGCAAACCGAAACCGGCGCTCATATGATTGCCCCAGTTCCTGCCGTTACTGTAACCAAACCCGGTTCATGTACCCGAGCCCTGCCCGGCATTGATGCAGCAGTAGTCAATGAACAAGGGGAAGCTCTCGGTCCAAATCAAGGTGGTTTCCTGGTAATACGTAAGCCATGGCCCGCCATGATTCAGACTATCTGGGGCGATGACCAACGTTATAAAGACACCTATTGGCCCTATTTCGATGGTAAATATTATCTGGCCGGCGACAGTGCCCGTCTTGATGAGGAAGGTTACTTCTGGATCATGGGTCGAATTGATGATGTATTAAATGTTTCGGGTCACCGTCTTGGCACCATGGAAATTGAATCGGCATTAGTGGCTCACGAAGCCGTTGCTGAGGCTGCCGTAGTTGGTAAGCCGCACGACGTTAAGGGTGAATCCGTGTTTGCGTATGTGGTGTTAAAAGGTGAACGCCCTGAAGGTGGCGAAGACGAAGATATGACCAATGAATTACGCGCCTGGGTAGCCGAACAAATCGGACCTATCGCCAAGCCGGATGAAATTCGTTATTCAGACAATCTGCCAAAAACCCGCAGCGGTAAAATTATGCGTCGTTTACTCCGTACGATTGCCAAGGGCGAAGAAATCACCCAGGACACCTCAACGTTGGAAAATGAAGGTATTTTATTGCAGTTACAAGGTAAGGCTTGATGGCGAAAGCCGAAACCGAAAGTCAGGAAAATCAACGGCTGGATAAATGGCTTTGGGCTGCGCGGTTTTACAAAACCCGCAGCCTGGCCGTTGAAGCCATTAATGGTGGTAAGGTTCATGCAAATGGTCAGCGGGCCAAACCCAGCAGAACAATCCATCCTGGTGATCAATTAACCATTTCACAACCGCCTTATGAATATGTCATTGATGTTTTAGGCCTGCAAAAACAACGTCGACCGGCCAGCGAAGCCCAGTTGCTCTATCAGGAAACAGCTGAAAGCCGTGATAAACGTGAACTGCTACGTGAACAAATCAAAAATGAGCCGTTAGGTTTCCGTGATCAAAAAGGCCGCCCCAGTAAACGGGATCGTCGCCACATTATTAAATTCACCCGGGGCGATTAATGTCAAAACCTTCCCTGCTTAATGCTGCAGATAAACAGCTTCCATCCCTCCGCTATGCTGTCGAATTGCAAAAAACCGCTGCCAGTATTGGCTTCGACTGGCCGCATATTGATGGTGTGATTGCCAAGATACATGAAGAACTCGATGAGGTCGCTGCAGAACTGGATGATGCCGATCCAAAAAAACTACAGGAAGAAATTGGCGATTTATTATTTGCTATTACCAATCTTGCCAGACACTTGGATGTCGATCCTGAACAAGCCATAGAGCAATGTAATCAGAAATTTCTCCGCCGCTTTCAATTTATTGAAACGCAGATAATCCAACAGGGTAAATCCTTGCAAACGGCTTCATTAGATGAGCTTGACGGCTTGTGGGACAAGGCAAAACTAACCGAGAAAAAAGATTAACATTGACCAATAACCTATTGACATTAAACGTCTAAAGACATCCTAAACGCTAACATGGAAGACTCAGTAAAACCGTGCTGTTGATAAAATCCATGTGCTGCTTCATTATCATTATCAGTCAGTAACGTAATGCGTTTGCAGCCCTTTTGTTTGGCAAAATCAATGGCATATTTCAACAATGCTGAGCCGACACCAAGACCGCGGTTTTGCGGAGCCACCACCATGTCCTCCAAAATTGCCACGCGACTGCCCAGCGCTGTTGAAATGGTATAGAGCAAATTCACCATGCCGATAATCTGCCCGGCATCTTTTGCCACCAGAATATCGCCAATTCCATCACCTTCAATAATCGCCCCTAATCCAAGAGCCTGTAATTCAATATCCGGTTTAAATTCAGCTTCCTGACTGAACAGGCTATCGAGTAACAAACACAATTCAGGGATATCAGAACTGACGGCGGTTAGTAGCTGCATCGTTTATCCGGCAGAAGTTAATGACTGTGCGGTTTGAAACTGATTCTGACCGGTATACACCAGAAAATGTTTACCTTTGGCACGAGCGACCATTCCAATCCCAATATCCTGTGCAATGCTGAGTCCCATTTCTGTCACACCACTACGTGATAATAATAAAGGTACCTGCATCTGTGCGACTTTAATCACCATCTCCGATGTCAGACGCCCCGTGGTATAGAACACTTTATCGTTACCTTTGACATCGTTGAGCCACATCCAGCCGGAAATGGCATCAACAGCATTATGCCGACCTACGTCCTCAACAAAGCTTAATACATCATTTCCCTGGCAAAGCGCACAGCCATGCACTGCCCCGGCCTGTTTATACATTTCGTTATATTCATTTAACGCATGTAACACGTCATAAATAGATTGGGCACTGAACTGTGGACATTGCAGTTTCATTTCAGACAATGAATCCATTACATGACCAAACATGGTGCCCTGCCCACAACCACTGGTGGCAATTCGTCTGGACATTAGTGAATCAAGGTTATTTTTCTGCTGATGGGTCGTCACCGCAACAGCATCAACATCCCAATCAACCTGAATGGATTTGATATGACTGAGTTCATCGACCAAACCCTGATTGCGTAAATAGCCAAGCGTCAGCAACTCTGGCTGACCACCAAGCGTCATCAAAGTAACAATCTCGCGATTATCCAGATAAATCGTCAGCGGCCGTTCGCCGGTTAATGACACTTCACGGTCTTCGCCAAATTCATCTAATACAGTGGTGGTATGCAGGCGATTAATGCCTTGATTGGTCATTTCTGGCTGGTATCTAGCCACCGGTGACACTCATATGACGGAAGATAATCGGTTGTTCTTTGATATTAAAGTCATGGCCTTTTGGCTTGATATCCATCGACTTGATAATCGCCTGTTTGAGCTGGTCGATATCACCAGGATGGCGACGGATAATGTCACGCAGATCCATTGAGTGTTCCTGCCCCAGACATAACAGCAATCGCCCTTCGGTGGTCACCCGAACCCGATTACAGCTTTCACAGAAATTATGACTGTGCGGTGAAATAAAGCCAATTTTGCTTTTGCTGCCAGCTACCTGGTAATAACGCGATGGCCCACCGGTATTGGCAATACTGCTCTGCAAATCAAAATGCTTTTGTAATGTGGCAAGCACTTCATCACTACTGCAGTAGCTTTCATTACGACTATGCGTGACCTGACCTAAAGGCATCTCTTCGATATAAGAAATATCGAGATCATTATCAATGGCAAATTGCGCCAAATCGACAATCTCATCATCGTTACGGCCCTTCATAATGACCGCGTTCAATTTGATGCGCTTAAAACCGGCTTGTTTAGCAGCATCAATCCCGTCCAGTACCTGAGTTAATTCACCCGTACGGGTTAATTCACGGAAACGATCGGCATTTAATGAGTCAAGACTGATGTTAATGCGATCCATACCGGCTGCAGCGAGCTTTTCAGCGTATTTAGGTAACTGAGAGCCGTTGGTGGTTAGGTTCAGTTCTTTAAGCGATGTGGTGTGCTTCAGCGCGCCAATCTGTTCAATTAACCAATCGACGTTGCGACGCACTAACGGTTCGCCACCAGTGATACGGACTTTTTCCACGCCGAGTTCACAAAAAGCTCTAACCAGAAAGGCAATTTCTTCCAGCGTGAGCAACTGTTCGCGTGGCATGAATGTCATTTCTTCATCCATGCAATACACACAACGGAAATCACAACGATCAGTGATCGATATCCGTACATACGACACGCGCCGTCCGAAGTTATCGATTAATTGTGTTTGGTTATCCGCCATAGTGTCTATTATGCGCTAGCTACGCTCTTTATGAGAAATATCACAGGATTTATTTGCAGTGGAAAAGCCAAAAAAGGCATAGCCACCACAGCGACCGCTTAGTCCATTAATCAGTAGTCCCAATCCCAGCAAGGCCCACCAACTTTGGTAATACAATGCAATCGCTATTATAAACAGACCGATTATGATGCGTAACGTTCTATCAATATTACCGAGATTCTTTTTCATTGCATTGCTCCAGATATAAACAAGCCCCTTTAAAGGGGCTTGAATGAATCAATGTTTTTGATTGCTGAATCAATCGTTGCCAGAGAAAGCACCGATTAAATGCAACAGGCTGGTAAACAGATTGTAGATACTGACATACAAGGTCACCGTCGCCATGATGTAGTTTGTTTCACCGCCGTGAATGATGTTGCTGGTTTCATACAGAATCAGACCAGACATCAACAGCACGAACATTGCTGAAACGGCCAGTGACAGACCAGGCATGTTAAAGAAGAACGCTGCCAGACCGGCCAGGAAAGCCACCAGGATACCGACAAACAGGAAGCCACCCATAAAGCTGAAGTCTTTTTCAGATTTAATCGCGTATGCAGACAAAGCTAAAAAGACAATGCCGGTTGCGCCCAGAGCCTGCATAACAATTTGCGGGCCGTTAGGTAATCCCAGGTAAGCATTAACGATTGGTCCCAGTGTCAGGCCCATAAAACCTGTCAGCGCAAATACAGAGGCAATACCCCAAACGCTGTTGCGCAATTTAGCTGTCAGGAACAACAGACCGAAGTAGCCGATCAACGTAATAATAATGCCTGGATGCGGCAGGTTAAAGACCATTGACACCCCAGCCGTAAGCGCACTGAAGCCAAGCGTCATCGCCAGCAATACATAGGTGTTACGCAATAACTTGTTGGTTTGCAGCGCAGACTCGCGCGAACGCACAACTGTTGATTGAGTATCGTAGTTCATCAGTTTATTTCTCCATTACTCAGTAAAGTATTGATGATAGGTTGTTCATCCAATGGACATCATCCTACCGGATAAGTTCTAAATGGCAATAGCAATATAAATTTCGCTTTCACTGTTGTCAGAACAAGTCATTCCTAGTAATATGCCGCGTCTTGGAGGGATGGCAGAGCGGTTGAATGCACCGGTCTTGAAAACCGGCGTGGGTTTATAGCCTACCCAGGGTTCGAATCCCTGTCCCTCCGCCATTTACATCATCTAAGCCCCTGTAATATGGGGCTTTTTTGTTTCTGGCGTTTATGATTTGCTTGTTTTTGTACCGTTTTTTGTACCACTTTAATGCGGATTTATTCTTTTATTTGCTGTTTTTGGGGTTGATGTAATTGCTGAACCCGATCTGAATTGGCCATTCTGTATGCTCAATCGGATCTAATATCTCAGGCTGTCTGATCAAGATATACGCCCGCTCACTCTTCCAGACAGTTGCGGTGGCACCTTTAATCCCTAATTGATTTTTATCGGTGCAATTGATCCAGCATTCATTGCCGCTGGAATTTGTCAGCATATAAGATTGACACAGTATTTTGATGGGTTTGGGTTCAAATGCTTTCCACTTTCCTTGGATCACATGATCACGGTGAAGGGTTCCGCCTGGCGGAAAAAGTGGAATTAAGCCGCTGGGGTTTCCCCAGGGCATAAGCATGATGTTGCCGCTGCGCATGATGACCGGAACGCAAGGATTTGAATCGGTCAGTTTGACCGTGATCAGATGATCATTGATGGTGAATCGTATTGCCTGGCACATTTTCTCACTCGCTTACCAAGTGAGAAAATATAGAGAATATTATTATTTAATGCAATCTTGAGTGACCAGCCTGGCTAACCAGTTACATCATCAACAGTGAATGCGCCTGACCAGGTACCGTACAGAAAGACATTTTTAGCCATACCGATATCTGCACGCCGATCGATGTGGCAAAAACCATCATGAAGACCGACAGACCAGCCCATTTTTCTGGCCAGCTTTGCAAAGCGTAGCTGTGTTTCACTGTTCCAATCGCGCCACGCAATATCTGCAGCCATGCATCCAGCTGTTTTTCGTGCAGGATTCACGGTTAAGTGCATGCTGCGAGGATGCCCGCCTACATTTTTATTGTGTGCCGGTGTTCTGCATACGCTGGTTGGTGTGAGCGGCCCGCCCCATTCCATGCGCAAAGCCGGAAGTGCTACAGCAAAGTGAATGTCCAGCAGTATTTCACCCGACCCTTTGCAAGCCAACTCATGCGCAGGGAAAAACGGGAGCGGGCTTGTCCATGATCTCATGGGCTGCCACCGCTTTTTTCACACTTAACCACTTCACTGATGATCCTGTAAATCTCATCGATGCGCGGCATCAATTCGTCCTTATCCTCACGAATACGCTGAGCTGTGCCAAAGGCTGAATCACCTGTTGTAATCAGGTTAACCAATCTGTCTGGCGGGCTTCTTAATGCAGGGCCGGAAAACGATGTAGGATTGACCAGGCACTTATCAGCTGGCACATCAGGTTCAGCAGGTGGCTCAGGATCAACGGGATCCGGATCTGGCACAGTTGGCTCCTCCGGTTCTGTTGGTGGCATGACCGGCGGTTCACTAGTGTCTGCCGTTATACGAAAGTAAAGCGGTTCAACGACGGGCTTTTCATTAAAAATAATGACTGCTTCCTGGACGATTGCAATTGATTCGCATCCATGCAGTTCACCAGCAACACAATGCTTGCTGTCCAACACCGTGACCAGTTCGGCCTCATGCCAGGTGATTTTGTCATCTGAATAATAGGCAATATCAGCGGCTGGCCAAGTGGCCGCAAATAGTGCAGGGCTTAACAAACTGGCCAACATTAATATGATCAGATTTTTCATGGTAGGGATCCTGTGTGTATGGCGTTTCGGTGTGCTGATAAACGGGTGAATCTGCTCCACTTCTCAGCTTATTCAGTCTGTTGCGGTGGTCGTATTTCCACTGCTCATAGGGCTGCTTAAGCTGGTCTGTCGGCTCATAGATATTCACGTCAATCGGTGCGGAATTGGTTTGCTTTAGATAAAGCCCTTCAAAATAATCATCCAGGTTTCGGCAATAGCAAGGCACGAGGATGGTTTTCAGGCGCTCAATACCGTCCTGATCAACCGGGATCTTTACAACGATATGCTGTTTCATTCGGCTTACACCTCGATGTAATGCGTATTACCGATGGCGTGAGCTGTTTTGTTGAAGTAACGCCAACCGCCAAGACGAACAGCCATGTATGCCAGTTTGGCTTTGGTGAAACGCATGCCCGCCTGCCGGATGAGCTCATAAAAAATCTGATCAGCCTCTTTACGGGTAATCCACTTGCCACCAATGCGCTGATCTGTGTACAGATAGTCATGGACTAAAGCAGCAATGAGAATGTGCTTGTCATCTCGTGACAAATACCACCATGCCGGGCGCGGTATGCTGGCCTTGTCATATTCAAAACCAATAGGAATGGTGATTTTTCGGCCATCGTTCAGCCACATTTCAAAGGTGGATGTAGTGACCCACTGATCGAGATAACGCCGTTGGATTTCATCCCATATCCGCTGCGGTGAGCGGTACTGTTTTGGGTTGTAGATATGCTCGCTCATAACGCAAGGCGAGCAGCTTGATCAATCCACTCGAGTAACGTCAAAATCCTGACCACTCGATCATCGGCTGATGCTTCATATTGAATATCACCTGCAGCGGTTTCGATTTGGTAGAACAGCATATTCACCAGCAGGCGATCTGCAGGGTCCAACTTATCTAGCGCCACTCGATCAACTGCATCAGATAAGAGAGCATCAATACTGACATTGATGTTTGTCTCCAGAATCTCTCGCACCTTTTGCGTATGCTCCAGCACGCCAGCCGGTGTGATATTGCTGGATGAATCAATCGCTTTTAGCGTGGCATATTGAACCGGTATCTTTGAGCTAAAGCCGCCACCCTCCAAGCTCGCACATCCAGATAAAAAACTCATGGCCACCAACAACAAAATGGACTTAAACATAAAACCTCCAGGCATAAAAAAACCCCTTTCGGGGCATCTGAAAATCAAAATTTTAAAGGTGCTAATTAACGGAATTAAATAAATCCTTAACCTGCTGAGTCGTCCATTCCATCTGTACCCGCATTGCATTGACTAAGGGGTCATCGATATCGATATCCTGCGCCAGCAACCATTCATCCCAAACGTCCTGATCCTGCACCATCACCGCCCGCAGACTTGCCCAAACGCCAAGCTCATCAAGCTTGCGTTTAAGCTTTAACTTAGAAGCAGTAGAGTGATCGATATGCTCACGCGGGTGATTGAGATACGCTACCCAATCAGGATTATTTTCATCGGCTATTTCGGGCGCTCGATCGATCTGTGGGTTTGCGCCGCTGCCGATAATCACGTCATTCAACCTATGAACAAAAATCATGATCTATCCTCTATCCAGTAGCTCACAAAACCAATGTAAGAGACATTAGGATCAGTCCCGCTTCTGACAACACCAACCTGCCTATCACCGTTAACGCGAATTAGTTTTTGCATTGACCCTTGCGCACCATTGCTACCCGTACTAAAGTCCCCAAAACCGTTTACTACTGGAATTATTGATTCTTCAAGTAAGCTATTCATATATATATTTGTAGGAGCGCCGGATGCAATCTTGTGAATTATTCCAGCATTTACATTGGGTGGGCAACTTAGAACACTACTAATTGGGTATGCCGTTCTTGATGTTGGAACAGTTGAAACACTCCAATCAAGCTGCACAGTGTGAGGATAGACAATCAAGGATTGTCCAGAACCACTAACTATAACCCTCTGCAAATTATTGCTGGCGTCTGTTATGCGAACAGCAATACGCTTAACAATGGTCCAGCCGCTTGGCGGGTTTTCTCCATTTGTGGTTTCAGCGTAGACATCTATGCTGCTTCCGTTCTTAATCAAAAACACATACACCACGCCTGACGATGGCAATGCGCCCACCATCCCGCCATTGCCATCACCAGATGCAAAACTGGCATCGAGGCGTTTGGTTAGACCTGACGACAATTTCACGCTGCCGAATTGGCCCGAGCTGATGTCGATATCATGCTCTAGATCTGTCGCGTTGTTGGTCACGACCAACCCGCTGATCTGTGCGGGCGCATTTGAATCGACAAGCCCGGGTATGCTCGTCGTCAGTGCATCTAAAGCTGCCTGAGTGGCGGTGCTAACAGGTTTGTTAGCATCTGAAGTGTTGCTCACATTGGTCAGGCTTTGACTTAGGCCAATGACATTAACCCATGATGTATTAGCAGCATTCCGACGCTTGAGAATATTAGAGGTTGTATCGGACCACCACTGATGCGCAAAGGTAGTACCGGGCTCTGTTGGCCCCGAATTGTTAGTGACAATGGCTGCTAATATGCTGTTTATATCCCCCAGAAAGGAAGCACCTGTCTGATCTTCTACTTCATAATCTGACTGAGACATTAATATCCCCTTGCAAAATAATCGAACACGCGACTTATCGCTGTGCCGCTGGCGTTTTTAAAGGTCACATCAAAGCCCTCTGTGGTTTTATTGGATAACTCATAATAATCACCGGTCGCCATATCCTGTGCAGTAATACCAACTGATGGTGTCTGAATAAACTCATCGCTATACGTCACGTTATATGCGGCAGCCCCACTTGTCAGATCCCGATCGCTCTCGATGCGGTCGGGCATATCGACTGTGACACTCAAAGACGCAATTGCAATATTGTGTGTGGCGTAATCACTGAATAATTCTGCTTTAAACTCAAAGGCTCTGGCGGTGTAATCGCCCACCACAAAGGACTCCCAATCACTGAATGTGATGCCATCTTGTGAGGTGCGCACATACAGATCAACTCCCACATCAGAAACCGTGGCACCCGTAACACTTTGCCATCCAGAAATCAGTCCGCGTGAGCCGATAAGATCAGCCGTATCAAACCCGATACTGTCAATGGAAACCGTAAGGCGAGAGGTTTGAACACTCAACAGATCAACACTGTTATTAAACAAATAAACACCGATTTCACTGGTGTCATCCAGTATCAAGTTACCGCCGCCATCCAGTACTAGATTAGTTTTACTACCTGAAAATGATGGATTTTCAATAGCCGTATCCACCAGATTGGTTTTAATAATACTGGGCGCTGTGGTCACAATGGCCACCGCATCGGACGACTGATTACCAGATGAATCCACAAATTTCGCCAGGTAGGTACCATTGATTAATGGCAACACGGCTGATGTGGACTTGCCGGCAATCACGCCGCCAATATCCACCGCATTACTCCACTCTGGCGCCACCGTTTCTTTAGTGTGTCGAATGCGAATATTGCCCCCCACAATCACATCCAGATCAGTGGCCGCATTCCATGCAAAGTGTGCATTACCTGCAATGGCCGTCATCCTAAAACCGGTCACATTAACAGGCGGCGCCGTTAGGCCATAGATGGTTTTGCTCAGACTGACAATTTGCGAGCGTGCACCCAACAGGTTTTTCGCCGCAAGCTTAATCTGATACTCCGTGGTATCTACCGGGCCAATTTCAATGGACGTATTTTGCGTATTAACCGTGATCCAGTTGCCATCGGTTTCCCGGTGCTGGATTTCATACGATGCCGCATTGCCCTCCCAGCTCAACTCGATACGAGTGGCCACTACCGAACTATTCACCAGATACAGCGCTTCATTCGCCTGCACATTCTGTGGCGCATCTGGTATGGCCGTGAGACCCGTTGTTACACGTGGTTCCAAAGCGAGATTATTATCAATCGCATCATACTTATCATCGCGATATTCCAGTGCAGTGATCTCTGCATTAACGTCATCCACCTCAGCAATAGACATGACCCGCCAAGTCTCTGGGATCAAATCGGAAACCCCCACCACCCACATGGCCAGATTTAACGGTACATCGCTAAAGTCTGCTGAAACGGACATCAAAGAGCTGGTGCCGGCAGCGTTTATAATTGATCGGCTTTCGACGGTTCCATCAGGTAAAACCACCCACAAGGTATAAGATTTGCCAGACTCAATGACAATATCGCTATCCAGCGTGACTGTATTAAGTGTCGCAGAAATTATCCGCCCACCAAGTCGCTGGCCAGCGCGAACAGGATCGGAAGTTTGGATCACTTCACCTGGCGCAACAGCTAATCCAGATAGTCCCGCTTTGAAGCTGACCGTTTCCGTTTCCATACGTTCTGCAAATAACAAAGCACGTCCGAAGCGATGCGCTTGCCCGCGAGACGTGCAGCCCATCGCAACCACTTCTGTTTGAACCACGCCATAACGAGAGATCCCTTCATCATCTGAAACATATTCAATTGATTGACGATATAGATCAGATGGATCATTCCATGTCACCAGCGCCACGGTATGGCGAGTGCTCGCCCCGCTGCTGGCATAATTAAAAGCCCCATCAATTATATTGGCTGGTGTAAATAAAGCGACCGGCTGTTTGGGTGAATCCTGAACAGCGGTAATCGCCCCATCCATCCAGAACATAAGTGCACGAAAACTGGAGGCCAATGCCTGCAGTAGATTTGTCGCATCACTTCGCTCTTGAAGATACACATTGCAAACAAAACGTGGCTCAACACCGCCAAGTCCATCATCTACCATTTCATCGCAATATTGAGCGATGGCATACAGGCCCCACTTATCAACCTGATCAGCTGGGATCTTATTGCCAAGCCCGTAACGGTCATTAGTGATCAGATCGTAAAATACCCATGCCGGATTATTAGTCCACGCCGGCGTAAACGTGCCGTTCCAAACGCCGTCATATTCACGCGTAACAGGATCGTAATTACTCGGCACCTGAACGATAATGCCGCGAATGTGATACGCCCGCGTCGGGATGCTTTGAAACTTCTCCGCATCGATGCTGAGTGCCATCAAAGCCGAATTAGGGTAGCGAAACTTGCTATCAACCAAGGTAGTGTAACTATCCCAAAAGGTTTTATTCTGTAATGCTGAGCTGCTGCTGTCTGCTGTCAGTCGACGAACCCGAATATCCCACGGCCCCGAGCCGGGTAAATCCACCCGATAAGATCGCTGGTACCGGCTCGATGTTTTACCACTGATAATGTCGAAACCACGCCATCCAACCCCAGTGCCGGACAAATCAAAACTACCAGAGCCTGACACCTTGACTACACGAAACTCATAAGCATCCTCTACAGGCGCAGTAAACGGTGCTACTGCGGACTTAGTTGGCGCTATTAATTGATAAGAACCGCCAAACCATGCCCCCTGCAAGCTTTTAACCCATTCATTTTTGACTGATCCGGCAACATTTCCTGTCGCCAAAGATAGCCATTCCGTGTCACCTACTGCGCGATAATCCACTCGCCATACTGCTGACTGATACGTTTTGGTGGTAACACCAAACCAATTCACCCTTAACGAGGCACTGATAATCTCTGTTTCCAGACTGCTTACCACGCTACCGGAGTCACTCAAAGTGAATGAGTATTTGCCGATCTTAACCGGAACAAAACCGCCGCCATCATCCTGCACATCAATAGCCAACTGAATCGAAGTGCCTTTGATATCACCATTAGTAGTATCCTGCCGGGTCAGTTGTGGCACTGATATGGTTACGCGAACCGCATCAATGTCGGCATCGGTGATAGAGCGCACAACTGAGGCATCATTTTTTACCTCTACAGAAACAGCTGTTTCTGCCTCTACAGCGGGGAAGCCCTCAATATGCTCCTGACTCTGCGTACCGGTGCGTGAATCAAACACCACGCCATCAAAATTAAAGGAGCCGTCAGGATTTTGAACCGGTGTATCATCCAGATAAACCGAGCTGAGACCATCTACCAGCCCCTCGATCTCTCCTTCACTGACCATATCAATGACGCGGGCAAACTGCTTAGACCGAAGACTGTCAGGCGCCTCTACGGCAACGCGACCGCCACCGCCACCCGACTTGCCACCGCCACCGCTACCACGAATCAGATCTGTCATAACTGCTCAACACTCAGTCCGGCTGAAATCACTTGGCTTCCTACTACCGTTTCGCCATAACACAAAGGCACTATGCCGCCCTGCCGCGTGGTATTGATGGCACCATTAAAGATAAAAGAAGGCTTGTTTTCTGGACGCTCTGCTGTGTCTGGGCCCTTTGGCGGCTTGAAAAGCATCTGACTTACACCGCCAAGCACCAGAGAAAAACCAATACTACCGGCGATTGAGGCCACCGAAAATGATTGCCCCGCAATAGTGAATGCACCAAACCCAGGTACCGCCAAACTTAACCCGATCAATGCAGCACCCACCAGAATTTTGCCGAAACCATCACCACTACCACTGACGACCGGCACAATACGAATACTTTCACGGTCAGAAATCGGGTGCACTACCTGATTGAGCTCCAGTGAAGACTTACCGCCCACAATCACGCGATATTCACCCCGGGATAGCGCCTGCCGGAAACCCTTCACAGTGGCGCACAACGCCCTAACCGCCTCGGCTGGGCTCTGTATCTCAAAACGATAGACACGCCCAAACTGACTCCCGAGAGAGCCATATAACATAACTGTTTTCATACCAGATGATGCCTTAAGATGTGTGTTGTGCTTTTTTGATAAAGCCCGCCATAAATATCACGGCTGGATAAACGATTAACCTGGTGATGACCGATAATATTGCCACCCAAATACACCGCGCCATGATTTGGCACCGGGCTGGCCACCCGCAATAACAGCACGTCATGCTCCTGAACCGTATCCACCACATGAAAACCTGCCGAGGCGAAACCCTCTCGATATAAATCCTGCCCGGCAATCCACCAGTTATAGTCTCGTTTAAAATCGGGAATATCGATCTGCAAAACCTGCTTGTAATAATCACGAATGAAGCTGTAGCAATCAAGCACACCATGATGAAACTGACGACCATATAAATCTGCCTGATAACCTGATGGCTCAAACTGGTGGGTTTGGCCCGTTGGCCAGTTCATAATCAACCAGGGCAAACCGGACCGCTCACAACCAATCAAATCCGACTGGCTGGGCAAGGGTGAAATATTAGGGTGAGAATGCACCACCATCGCCACCGCACCAGCATCCTCTGCAGCAGCGTAATCCTCTGGATGAATGGCAAAATCCCCTTGCCGAGCGACATTCCTGCAGGGAAAATAATGCGGGCGCCCCTTACGAATGATCACCAAGCCACAGCACTCACGTGGATAGCACTCAGCGGCATGCGCCTCAATTGCTTTAATGACTTTATCGGGTAGCTTCACAATTTACCCACCCCCGGAAAGGAGCCAAACGGCAATGCCACGTTGTCACCAAAGCGCAAAGCACAAGAGCCAATTCGCTTACCACATTTATCCTGCGCCAAGACAGCGGTAGGATTGTCATTTTGATCAGCAACTGGATCCCCAGCATAACCACACTCAGTCGATCGGTACTGCCAAATACAGACATTTTGTACCACCGGCCGTCGCGGCAGAGTCTGGCCAGAGAGATCATAAGCTGACGCCAGCTCAAACTCGATAAAAATGCCATTTTCAGAAGTCTTACGCTCTACAAACCAGACTTCATCGGTAAACTTCACGCTAGGATCTGCAGTCGGGTTGCCTTCTGCAAAATTCACTGCATCAAGATATTTCACAAACGTGCGGCGACGAATGACTTTGGCTCCCGCTAGGTCGTCCAACTCTCTGGCCAGCGCACCAATCAAACCGGTGACATTGGCCACACGCAAGATAGGTCTGGGTGATTTTCCATTGCCATCTTTTTCAAAACCTTCCGCCTCAATAGGAAACTGGGTGTATTCATCGCCATCCCAGACTATGGGATCACCCAATTCATTAACAAAATTTGACCAGCGAAAAACGGTACCGCCAATCTCTGTGGCGTCCAACTCAAACACATCGACAATGGCGCCGGGATCCAGACTTTGAATATCCGTTGCAATACTCATTCGCCAAACACCTCAGTAAAAGTGGCGGTGATGGTTTCTTTGTTATAACCATCCAAACCCTCGCTCCACTCTTCACAGAGCCACTTACCCGCCGCGCCAGTTGGCGGCGTCCAGTCAAAGGATGTCACGCCGCCCATGCTGGATAGGAACGCATCCACCTCAGCAATATCCGCTGACGATTTCGTGAAGCGAAGTGACCAAACACGTTTAATTGTATTAATGCCGTCTGCACTGCGTTGCTCGTAGCCATCACCAAAGGCCGATTTACGGACCCGAGGTTTTTTAGTCTGTTGAGCACTGTATGCCGGCGTAAACGTAAAGGTACTCATGACAATAATCCACCTGGTCGTTTCTCTTGAACTAACACGTCCCGAACGGCATTACCCAGCGCCTTGCCTAACTGGTTGCCTTTTGGTTCATTGCCGCTCACAGCGCTGCCATTGGCATCTACTGCAATACTGATCTGAATGGGTTGACCGCCAGGACCGGACGAACCACCCACAACCTGCACGCCCAACTGACCACCCACTCTGGCGAGCGGCAATACAGCCTCTGGCTGCCCGCGTTCAGCAATGGTAGTAAGGCTGGGCCGGTTAAACATATTGCCGTCAGCACTGAATGAAATACCATTTTGAGCAACATTTGCAGCGCTACCCGTTGCGGCACCACCAAAACCTGAAAACAGACTACCTGCACCTGCGCTTAGCAAATCACCAAAGGCATTGAAGAATGGCTGAGTAGCCTGCTGCAGTGCTATTTTTGCCAGCTGTTTTAGTACATTATCGACGAACCCTGCAAAGGTGAAATCAGCGTCAACAACAGAATTGGCAAAATCACGACCCCAGCCATTAACGGCATTTCGCAACTCATCAAACTGATCTTTATTTTGTTTGGCCTTATTTTTCAGATCATCAAACTGGCCAATCAGCCGATCTACCTCTTTGCTGCCAGCCTCATCTGTGAGATAGCCGCCTTCAACCAACAGCTTCACCTCATTGATCGCCTGGGCAAGCTGCTCTTCTTCTGTTCGTAATCCCTTTACAATGTCCGTAGCGCGCAATTTATCAGCAGCATCTTGCGCTTGTGTGGCAATAGCCTGCTGTTGTATTTGCTGCTGTTGTTCTAAAGCTGAGGTATTCAGAAGAATTGAATCAGCCAGCGCCTTGCCGGCATCCCCTGCCATCTTTACTTCATCGGACAAATCGCCCACAGAAAGACGATATTTGATGATATCCGTTTCTGATTTTCCAAAAGTCTCGGCCTGTTGAATCAACGCCAGATTCATGGACTCAAGACTTTCTCTGGCTTTTGTGGTGGCTTTCTGCTGCTGCTCTCTTGCCTTGGTAGAAGCTTCCACAGCAGCTGTATCCACAGTACCAACCACAGAGGGAAGCTTAATCGTTTTGTTTTCTTCAGACCCGATACTGTAAAGACGTTCTAACTCAGCCTCCAGATCCTTGATCTGTTGCCTGCGCTCATCAAATTCAGCCTTGATTGATTCATCGCTTCTGAACGGATTGATTCGCAATAAACGTGGGCGTGAGCTCTCCTCAAGTAAATCGTCCTGAATCTGTTGCTGATCAGTGATTTGCCTTTTAATCTCATTAGTAGCGGCGTCGCGACCACTCAAAGCAAAGGATAGCGATTCAAACAAACTGCCACCGGATAAACGTTTATCCAGAAACAAAGAAGTGAGCTCTTCCAGTTTAGGCAATAATGAGGTGGTGAGCTCTACAGCAACACCTTTCATCAGCTGCTGCATTCGATAAATATTATCGTTGAATATTTCAGCCTGTTTGGCGGTTTCGGTACCGATCTCCAGGCCCAGCTTTCTGGCCTCTTCCTGAAGCTCACGAATACCTGCCGAGCCCATATTAAGCATCGGAATTAATTCTGCACCTGACTTACCAAAAAGCTTCATGGCCAGGGCTGTTTTCTGGGTGCCATCCTCCATCTGAGCAAAACGATCAGCCACATCGATCAACACATCATCAGCCGATCGAAGCTGCCCGGTAGCTGTTTTAGTCTCTATACCCAGATCTTGAAAGTTTTCTACCGACTCCTTTAAACCACGATCGGCATCGAGCAGGTTTGAACTGACCCGTAAAAGCGCCTTCGACACTACGTTTAAACTGGTACCGTTCAGATTGGCCACATAATCGAGCGTAGAGAGGGACTCAACCGATACATTGACCTTTTGTGACAGTTTGGCGTAATTATCAGCCAGATCGATTGTCTGTTTAACTTGGTATGCCAGTCCTGCTGCGGCGGCTGTTGCGGCAGCAGCACCCAATAAAGCCACATTTTTTGCCACTGCACCAAGTTTACCGCTCATACCGGTTAACTCACCTGATGCTTGTTTTGCAGAGCGCTGGATCTCTCCTAGTTCTTTTTGAGAAAGCCTGGAGGCATTCACTAACCCCCTGCTATCTCCTTCAAACTTGATTAATACCTGACGATTCTTGGCCATTTTGATGCACTCGGATAGATTTTAATTCCCTTTCCATTACTCTGAACTTGGCAAACACCTCTTCAGTGACTTTAATACCTAACCAATCAGCTGCCACCTTCACTTCAGAATAGGCAATCTGTGGAACACCAAAGTTATCAACCACAAACTGGGTATAGCAGGCAAAGAAGAGATCGTAAGCGTCTACGTTGTCAGGCAATAAAACGGGCTTCGGGCATTCTGCGCAGTGGCTTTTGCATCGCCGAATAGGCATGCAAGTGGTTTCGCAATAATTCTGTGAAACCTCATCCGCACTTTCAAACCAACGGATGAGGTCTTTTAGTTTTTTGAGATTCGCCCCATCTGGCAATCAATGAAAGACCGATTGATGCCGACCAGCATGTATGAAATCCTCATAATTCGATCAAGATTTTCAGGCGAAAAAACCAGTGTTTTACCATCCTGATCAGCTAGTCCATCCCAACCAATAATGTATTCCTTCACGGTAGCGGCATCGCTTGCCACGGCCAATTTTGAAAGTACCTGGTTTAACTCTGGAACAGGAAGATATTTAAAGCGCATCTGAAATTCAGCTTCTTCGGTACCTCCCTCACCATCATCCGTAGGCACATTGACTTTTACTGGCCAAGAAAGTGAGTCCGGCTCTGTAATTGAAAACATACTGAATCCTTAAACCGTTGCTACAGCGTTTTTCAACGTGATAACCATGCCCAGATCGCTTGCTTTGGCATAGGCAAAGAAGTTAAGAGAGATACTCAGTCCGGCAGGGCCATCGATTGGTGGGGTGGTCGGTTCGTATTTGATCTGATTCAATTCAAACTTAATGGATTCATTTCCGGCACTGCCCGCACCCGTTCCGCGAGATACCGTAATGGCCAGGCTGCTTTCGGTATCGCTAAGCGCTTTGTTCATCAGATCGGCATTGGCAAATTGCGCATTCAGCGTACCCGATATGGTAACAAAGCCTTCATCCAGTGAATTACGCTTACCCTGTCCGCCGATCACATAACCATCTGTATCCAGCTCATTATCAATGGTTAACTCAATACTGGTGGCCCGACCAAAGGCATCGCCCCCCTCTGTTAGTGAGGCATTAAAACTGCTGAAAGCCTTGTGCCCTAAATCGGTTAGCGTTTCATCCAGTGCGGCAGAAGCAGGCGCAGCATCGGCACCAATAATATTAAAGCTTGCTGTAACCGGACCACTGACCGGGAAAGAAAAATTGGCTGAAGCAATTTTGCAACCGTGGTACCGGACAACACGACCACTGCCAGTAATCTTTGAGCCATAATCATTTTCAAACATCAAACCAACTGGAAGCTGGCCAACAGTGAAAACATGTGTATAAGGGTCTGATCCAGTGGTATTTACGACGCCCATTAAATGCTTAAGCAAAACGCCTAAAGACTGGGCGCTCATGTTCTGATTCAGTGCACCACTGACATCCACATTATCAAGCATTGGCTCGCTACGTGATCGATTGCTCAGAATGGTTTCATCCTGGACCCGTGGCTGCACTTTCTGCAGCGTGAAAGCCGTTTTATGCAGCAAAAACCCATTAGCTGGATCTGGCGCCACACCATAAACTGTTTCTTCATAAACAGCCGAGGTAGTTTCGGTACCCTTAATTCGTGACATGCTTCACCTCTTCAACATATTTGAAACCCTTGACTGTCACCAATCGGGCAGCCTCTTTTTTTTCAACGCTATACTTCACGCCTGGCAGATAACTGCCACAACAGACCACGCCCGGCGTATTCAGAATTACACCTACTTTTTTATCTGCCATATTTTCTCCAGGCATAAAAAAACCCGCCGAAGCGGGTTTGTGTTTTAACTGTTTAAATTATGATATTTCTTTGAGACAAATCATGTACCACTCATTCTGAAACTCAACGATCTCTCTATTTTTATGCTCATCAGATTGATATGCCGGAGATTCATATGCATCCATCGTAATGGTCCTAAGCAACTCCTTAACATCCTCATCTTCCTGATTTTTAATCGTCGAAATCGCTTGGGCAAGAGTTACGCCGTTTTGCCGTGCCGCCATAGCCGATCCAGCAAAAACATTAATATTGTTGCACAGAGCATCTTTTTCTTCTTGAGATGCTTCTGCATGTACCAACCCATGAAAGCCCAATAAAAAAACAATTGAAATCAGCAAATTCATAACCATTCCTTGTGAAAATTTAAGCTTCAAGTATACATAATATGCAAATATTGATGACTGCTACTGCCTACCAAGTGCTTTATTCGCAAAAAACTCGATCTCATTTGCCCCGATATCCTCAGCTTTTTTCAATATCTCATCCATGGCTTTTGCCGATCGATCATTGACGATGAGTGACGGGATGGCCGGCGCGGTTAATACCTCAATTGGCAGCCGGGAACGACCAACACGCTCCATCACTAGATCAGTAGTACCGGACCGCATTAGGAACGCTCTCCGCAACACTTCACGCGGCTTTCCTTTTTTGATCTTGACCGCTATGCGGCCTTTATTCTTTCCTGCTTTGGCTCGGGTCACACCGAATCGATGCAGGGGTATTTCAGCGCCAGTCGCTTTTAATATGGAAAATATACGTGGATTTTTATGCCATCCCTTAATGACCTTTACCTGCTCATTATAGGTTTTTGCTTTGATATTCCATTCGCCGAGTATCGACTTCCGAACAGCCGTATTCACTTGAGCAGCAATCTTATTTACAGTACTGGCTGAAGCTCTATTTGCGACCTCATCACCGAGCAATTCACGTAGCGCCTCTATACCTGAAATTTTGACCGGATCATCAGCCATTGTATTCATCCAGTTGCCACAGGCTGAAATAATCCACCCACCACACCACCCGCTTACTGGTATCGAGGATATTGCCCTTTTCATACGATATCGGGCTGATATTGTCGGGGTCTGGACTCCAACCCATTAATACTGCTTTAACCGCATCGCGCAAATCTTCCAGTGGCTCTGAGTCATCACTGGCCGCTTGACAGGCATACATCACTGCAAAGGTTTTACCCGCCTGCTGAAGCACACCATTAACTTGCTCATTCGCTTCGCTGGTTTCTTCCTTGGTATAGACAAAGCAGATCGGCAGATCGTTATCCACTTCATTATCAGGCAATGCCACCAGGCTTTTTGCTGCCTCAACATTACCATGCAGTAAATCGACCTCAACTTTTAGGCGATTCATAATCGGGATGAGCCTCATGCTTTTTCAATCTCCATGATTGTCCATCCATGGCCGTCGGGCTCATTGGTCAATACTTCGTAAGTGATACCGCCATGCTTTAACACATCGCCACGCTTGATGGATTTCAGATCAGTGGTTAACCCTTCGGCTGTGATGGTTTCAGTTTTAACTTCATAACCATCAGCATTTTCTGTTTCAAAATCGGTATTGATGGCCACTGTAACCGGTACCGGGCCTGTTGGACTTATCCAGATCACGCCTTCATCAGCAATCTCCAGACAGGCTTTATTCAGATCATCAAATGGAAAGCTCATACCTTACCTGCTTTACGGACCTTAACCATCACATCATCACTGACCACATCACCATCACTATCAGTCAGCAGAATAGTCACTTCATAATCCTCCTCATCCGTGCCGCCGCTCGCCTTAAACGCGACCTTTAAGCCGGTTATGCTTCCCGCAACAACAGTCATAGCCTGAGAACCTTCTACCAGCCCCACAGTTGACGAAGCAACATCATCCACGCTCTCAATGGTCTTTCCAGTAGCGATCACTTTGCTGAAATCCACCAGAAAGGTACGCTCCTCAACTGGCCGCTTCACTTCATAAATCAGCCCGCTTAATGAATCAAAGTTTGAAGCCATCAGTTTCGTCCGGATAGATAAAAAGTTGTGCCGCGTTTAGGCAAATTTAACATTGTTCTTCGTGCTGGCAGCACCATCAACTGACCCAAAACCTCGGCATCGATTAAGAATAAATTTGTTGTTTCCAATCGGCTCGGGCTAACCAGGTCATCTACAGTCAACTGATTTGCCTGAGTCAGCGAACCGCTATCCAGTCGTGCAGCAGACCACAACGAGTCAGGTGAAACCAAAATCGCCATTGTAAGTTGAGCCGCTGATAACTTAGATGGTGAAAATACCCCATCAGGCTGCAGCACATTTGCCTGCGTAATCACTGCAGCATCTAATCTGGACGCACTCAGCAAATCGGCAGGTGCTAACTGATTCGCCTGAACCAGCAAAACTGAATCCAACCGGGTACCGCAACGCAAACCCTCCGGGCTAATTGAGCCCTGGGCAATCAGTGTGGCCACACTTAACCGACTGACTGAGCGGGCATCATCTGGGCTGATAATATGATCTTGTTTTAATGCTGACGCATCGAGCCGACTTACCGATCTCGAATCCGCTGGATTCAACAAACCGTTTTGGGTCAAGCTAGATGCATCCAGATCACTGACAGAGGCTAAATCAGCCGGTGAAATAATATGGCTTTGCGTTAATAGTGATGCTGCCAACCTGCTCGCAGATCGAGCATCATCCGGATCAAGGTTATTTGCCTGCGTTAAGTCAGTGGCATCCAGTACTGTTTCTGATCGGGCATCAGATGGACTGATGATATTCGCCTGGTTAATCTGAACCGTATCCAACCGACTGACTGAGCGGGCATCATCTGGCTGTATTGTGTGAGCCTGCGTTATGACTGGTGAAGCCAATTGGCTGGCTGAGCGTAATGATGCAGGTGATAAGGTAATACCTGATGGCTCAGTAGCGCCTCCACCCCACCCCAGCGGTTGATACCCTAAAGGATAAAGCCCAAGCATTAGACTGCCTCAAGTGTTTCAATAAACCCCTGAGCAGCTGCTTTGCATTGCGTCCAATCTGTGCATGCAGCCACTGCCTCATTGCCAGCATCGCGCGTGTTTTCAATAACAAACATTTTGTTATCCCAAAAGCTACGAATGGCGATGATTTCATCAGCAGCCACTTGACCCGTTACACCGAACCGGACTGCACGTGCATTCACGTATTTGTATTGCTCGATGTCCTGTTCCGGATAGCCCGCTAATTTAAACGCGGCACAATCTTCATATTTGATTTTGTACGCTTCGGTTTGGAACGGAATATCAGTGGCATAACGTAAACGAGCGGCGGCGGCTGACTGATTAACCAGGGCAATGGCATCAGCTTGTGCGAATGGCAAAGGGTCAAAACTCTCATAGAGCGCTTCAACTTCTGCTTTGGGCGAATATTTAAAAACCCCATCATCTGTTTTAACTGTAAATCCAGCAGATTCACAAGCCTGAATGAAATAACTACCTTTTTGATTTTTATCAAGGGACATAAGCCAACCCCACTACAAATCCTCTAGGAGACTGTCTGGCAGCAAAAGTTTCAGCTGTGACATCCGATGGCAGTTCTGTTTGTCCCGTTATCCTTAAAGCAGACGCGCCGTTATTATTAAAAGCCCACATCCCTGCTGCACCACTATGAGATCTTTGCTCTGAACGCTTAACGGTTACCGTGGTATCTTCTGTCCATAAAGCCGTCCAATACCTTCCCGGAGGAAGTATTTGCGGAGAAACGCTAACAAGTTGTGTCCCGCTTACGGTTGCATCAAAAGTTGCCTTTGCAATCAGCTTCCCTGGCAAGCCTGATTTAGAACCAAAAACCGTAGAGTCTGCACATCTATATATTCCAGCCTCTATAGTTGACAACGCAGCACCAGCTGTCTCTATGCGAATGGCTATGCGATTAAAGGCAAAAGGTGATGCATATACTGCAGGGCTAAAATAAGCTGCTTCACTAGCCTCAGTGTTAGTATCCCCCGCCATTGTTATGACGTTATCAGGACAAATAACTCCTAATGTGGAACCTATACCGGGATCATTAAATGATTCAAACCCTAGCGTATATTCATCTACACCAACTAATATCTGATGAGTACCAGCGGGCAATGTGATGTTAGATCCAAATACTTCGTTGCGAACGGTGCCATTCCAGTTTAGAAAATCATTGCGCGTTAATGTGCCTGCTGTTGAATTAAAAACAAACTGGCCTGAAATTCTTGTGATTCCGTCTGAGGCTAAAAGCATCATTGGGATAACAGCTCCATCAGCATATGCATCAGCTATTTCTATGGTATCCAGCCCAGACTCTAAAGCATAAGAACCCGTTAGCGTTAAAGTATCTGCCGTACCTGTGCAGGTCTCACCAATAACCAGGCCTTTTATGTTCATCAATCAGTCTCCAGCGCCAAAATCAAACCGGATCGCCATTCTCAAAATCAAAGTCATTGGTGGAAACAGTACCGCCCGATGTCAAAGCCTGAGTGGTTACAGTGGTCACCATAAAATCTGTACCATCATCGACCACAACATGATCTGCATCGCCTGATGTATCGATATCCAAATCAGCCTGCCCAGCCACTGTCACTTTGCGGCCATCCACATCACCATTGGCTTTTGAGAAATCACCAGAATCAATAACAATACTGGCCAGTGCAAACGTAGCAATCTGGGCGTAACTGGTTGGCTGGCCAGCACAGATCGTGAGCGTAGTGCAGCTCGCAATTGCATCCAGGGTGCCGTCTAAAATTCCATCACTCGCTGATTTTCCCATTACGCTTCTCCTACGCCATTCATCAGTTTTACGTTATCCGGAGACAGCACCGCTTTACGATGCACATCACGTGGCTGCGTGGCGACTTCACCGCTCGCATCTTCTGCCCAGCCCATAGTGCAAAAGTGCTCACCCAACGCACGCGGTACCGGCAATTCCTTGCCACGATATTTCACCCCGTTATGCAGTACTGGCTCCAACATATTCACCAGCATTTCATTTTGATCTGTGTCATTGCCCATCGTCTTTTCCTCATCGTGATCAACAGCCATAAAAAAACCCGCTCAAGATCTAAACGGGTTTTGATTTGGTTGTTGGTTTAATTAAGCGATTGCGCCAGGGCGACCGGTAAATAATGCCTTGCACGTTGTTTCAGTATTAGCGCCATCAGCTGCAGCAATAACACTACCGCTCACATCACCTGTTGCCGGAGTGGCTTGATTATCATCAAACTTGCCCACAGAGACATCCCAAATCAGTGATTCACCTTGCTTGAACACGGCAGCACTGACTTTAGGCACTTCAAAAACGCCAGCAATCTGAACGGCACCTGACGCACCATTTGCAATATCTACCAATGCCACAGCTAATGTAGCATCTTCGGTTGCACCTAACTTCACCACTGCACCTGATGCAATATCAGAGCCCGTGGCATTTGTGTAATCAAGCACGTTACCGGCCTGAATGAAATTTTTAGCCATTTTTTGATCCTCAAATTCTGGAAATAAAAAAAGGCCGTCCATGACGGCCTGGTTAATTGCGATTAGTGATTAAGGTGCAGCGCCGGCGTTTTTGTATGCACCTTCGTAACCGATAGCCGCAACACCGTAATCCAGACGGACTTTGTACATCACACCATCCTGTGAGAAGCCATCTTTCATTTCCAGATACGGTTCTTGATTGCCATCAAGGAAGCCGACCTCAATCACTGGAGCATCAGCAGGATCTGCAAACTCATACCATTCGTTGCCGGTAATACGTGGCGAATCGATAACATCAGAAAACAAACCAAGCACCATGTTTGGTTTTTGCAGTTTATTGGCTGTATCTGGATCATATTGTGATTGGTTAATAGAGCGAGCCTGACCACCTGTACCCATACCGCCAAGGAAGATTTCAGGACGAATATCAAGGAAATCATTACCGCTGATATCTTTCTGCTGAGCCATTGCAATGCGACCGGCTTCAATGGATAGCATAGTGGGCACCGCTGCAGTGCCTGCAAGATTGCCATGGCTAGCGTGGAATAAAGCAATGCCATCACTTAACACAGGATTGCTAGCCAGTAACGCATAAACATCACTTTCAACTGTGCGTTTAGCTGCGCGACCCATTTGCTGCAACAAGTCAATAAAGGCGCCCAAATCATCATTGATGATCATTTCACGGCTAACACCGATAATGTTACCCTTAGTGCCCAGTGTGATACTTTCTTTCACCGCATCACTGATGGTTTTGTTTTTGAACTCATTGTTTTCCGATTTAGCATCCAGATTACCAAATGAGCCAGTGCGGTAGCGACCATGAGCCCGGAAATCACTTAAATCGCCCGTTCTGCAGAAACGTGACCAGGTATCAGCTGCTTTTGCATAAGCCGTTAGCAAAGTTTTATGCATGACGTTTTCAAGCAATATCGGAAAGTCGCTAGTGGAATGGGTGAACGCTGCGCCAACCACTTCACGTTTATCCATGCCGCGATGACTTACACCACCCAACTCCAGCGAAGCACGTGCCAAATCCATCAAGGTCGAGCCATTAAACGGATTTGATGCGTCGCGCTTTTCAATGCCCGAGCGAGCCATAATAGCCAGACCGGCCGCCTCGACAAACTTCTCACCTTCGGTTGCACCGACTGTGATTTTTGTATTTCCTGCCAATGGTCCACCCTCTGTTCCTAAATGTTTCAACAGGCGATCGCCTGCTGCTTGAACATCGATATTTGGATCATCTAACACTTGATCCATCAATGCTTGAACGCCAGTACGATCTTTGAATGGGTCAAATGTGGCACGCACTTCTTGACGGCGACCTTTTTCTGCAGCCAATACCTCAGATGGGGATTTGGCTTCCACTTTTGGTTCGGTAGTAGTTTGCTGTTTTGGATCTGTTACAGCTGGATCTGTTGTGGTTGCAGCGACCGGTTCAGGATTGGTCGCTGTTTGCGTTTGCTTTTCAGGCATTTTAGTTTCCTCACGATTGAGATGATTAGCAGCGACCCACGCCGCTGGGGGTGAAAACCGATCTAACTTCACAGCAGATGCGGCGATTGCAACAGCTTCGGTTATCTCAGTGGCGAATCCGTCACTTAAGGCTTCCTCAGCGGTGTAATAATGATCAGCGCCATCTTTTACCAATGGCTCTATTTGTTCTCTGCTTTGCCCTGATCGCATGTATGAAGTCATCATTGCTTCAGCGAAGCGATCTAACCGCTCAGCGCTTTCTCTGTGCTCCATCGCATTGCCGTATGTGCCGGTGATGGGTGCATGAATCATTAAGAGGCTATTCTCAGCGGCATATCTTTCATCACCTACCATGTAAATAAGTGACATGGCGGACATACACACGCCATCGTTATAGGTAAAGATTTTTGCGGGATGCCGATCAAGTGCGTTAAATATCGCGATAGCATCAGCGACGGACCCACCATAACTAAACAAACGCACATCAATTTCAGCTGCATTGATAGCGGCTATCTTGGGTACCAGGCTTTTTGCATCATTACTTTCATCAGCCCAGAAATCTTCTCCGATATCGCCATAGATATAGAGAACAGGACGCTCGCCAGCGAGGGCTTTAATTTCATAACGATTTTGTTTAGCCATATGGCCTCCAATAAAAAACCCGCCGAAGCGGGTTTTGTTTTAACTTTTAAGTTTTATTTAATCTTCTTGATACCAATCTATGAGTTCACTCAATGCCATCCCGGCAGCAACGTCAATTCCTAAACGAATTGCAGCCTTTTCTCTTAACTCTCCTTCAGTAAGACCATCGATAACGGTTAGAGCGTCACGAACGGGCTGAGTAACAAGATCAGCGGTTTTCTTCAGAGGGTTCTCGGCAAAATCCGATATCTCATTTAATAAATTACCAAACACTTTTTATTCTCCTAAATCAGGATCAAATATAAGATCTGGAACCTGTTTGTCATATTTAGGATCGGTGGTGAACACTAACCCTCGCTCATCAGCCTCTTTGCGCCAGGCTTCAACCTCTTCCATGATCTGATCGGGGTTTCCACCGCGCTCACGAATCGATTGCTGTGCCGATTTATGACCAGAACGTTCAGCCCGTTCCAGAGCCTTTTCCTCTTTATCAGGATCAATCCATGGCATTGCTGGGCCGCGTGCCTCAGCATCATAAAGCGTGTTTATATCAATATCGCGAGGGACCTTTAAGACACCCGAGAGAATAGCGATTTCAAGAAAGCGTTTATAAACCGGATAACTCACCTGGCCTGCATATAAATTTGTTAATGCTTTGTAGCTGATGTACCCCTCTACAAGCTCCTGACGCTGGGCCGAATAGGTACCATCATATTTACGATTAATGCTGGACGATGTGGTGCGAGATCCTACCGCCAACATCCTGACCATGGCATCGCGAAAACCTTCAAGCAATGAAGATGGGCGATTGCTATCCACAGTGCCTATTTCTTCACCTGGCTTGAGCCGATCAAAAATTAACCCGGGCTTAACATTAAATGATCTGTCTGCATCGTCGGTTGGAGCCGTGTAGTCTTCCGCTGTGCCTTTTTTGATATAGGCACACATAGCCGCAGCAATTCGAGCGGCTACCCGCTCTGATTCTTCGTAGTCTTTAATGTCTTCAATGCGGGTCAGCATCGGCGCAAAAATGGAAACACCTCGGGCCTGTTTGAAGCGTTTTACAATTTTGGCATGAATAATCCGCTCAGCAGGTACTCGCTTGGTGCGTAGGCTCACGCTGATATAGTTCATATCGCCCGGGTGATCAAAATACAGATGATAAGCAGTCGGCCTACCCCATGCATTACGCTCTACGCCTTGCGTGATACCTTTGTTTTTATTTTCCAAATCATAGGGCAGCAAATCAGCTTCAATCATCTCAATTGAATAGGGAACACGTGTATTGTGATTAAGGTCGGCGCGATACCCCTCAACATGCTGAATTAAATATTCACCATCGCGAAACCATGCGCGAGCACCTAGCCTTTCCGCTGCGGCCCATGTTAGCTCACCAGTCACTTCAGGTTTTTTCTTCCAGTCCTTGTAAAGGTCATTGATCTGTTTTGCAAAGTCTTTATTTAGCTTGCCATCTTTGTTTTTTGTCAGTGGTTCAATACTGATACCATCGGGCCCAATAACGTTATCGACCAGCGTAGCCAGAATACCTTCAGCCAAATCATAGTTTTGCTCTTGCACTCGAGCATAACCACGAATACGGGACCCTGCTTTGTAGGTTAATGCGTCGCCGCTGCGATTATCTGGACGGCCCTTTCTGAGCCTGGACGGTTCAGCTGATTCATATGCCGCCATCGCATGGCGATATTGCAGGCGTTTAAAAGCTGCTCTGGGTGAAAACCAGCCAATTGCTCTATCGATAACTTTCATTATCTAAAGTCCGCAACACTATAAAGCGTACTTCCGCCTGATTTTTTGGCTGTTTCTGAGCTGACTTTTTGCTCCCACTCCTGACGGCCCCTTCTAATTTCAGCCAGGTTTTCACGTGTCAGACTTCGGCCATTAAAACTGATCACCTTTCCCGCTAAGAGATCTTTCTCTGCCTGTATGTAAGCGGCTAACATATCGGTTGCTATGGTCATTTAATCCACTCATCGTCGTGTTCGTGATTAATCCAACTGTCAGCTGCAGGTGGCATTAGTGATTGTTGTTGAGTTTTAATTTCTGGCTTTTTGTCATCGGGGAAATACACCAGGTTGTTTTCATCCCAACCTTTCGCCCAGTCTGGTGGTGCATCCCAATTAATCACAACAGCTTTATCTTCAATCAATTTTGCTTTTAAAGCCGCGTCAGCGTAGCCAATCAAGTCAAATGATTCGTTAGGGCGTTTAGATGGGTTTTCCCACCCGGATTCCGTTTTAACTTCCGCTGTGAGCTCTTCATAAAACGACAGATCCAGCCAGTCAGGAAAATGAATATAACCATTGCCCGGGCGATCACGACCCAGATCATTACTGACGGTATCTTTCAGAATCGTCGTATTTAAAATCCAAACCGGTACCTCACCGCGAGCGTTGGCTTTTTTCTTGGACTTGTCGGTGTTTTCTGGGTAGCTTTTCCGGACAGTTGGTTTGTTTGCGTTGGGTCTGGGCCGCTCACCTTTGATCAGTATAAAATCCTTATGCTGTTGATTCTTTCTCAGATACCGCCAATAGTCATAAGCATTCTCAGTTACGCCATCCTTACCCGCCGAATCACATGCTGTTTTTAAAAGCTTCATTACCCTGCCGGAGTTGTCTCCCAGCGGGTAGGTTGATGACAGTACCTTTTCAGATATTAAATGCCAGTCTTCGGCAAACTTATCAGGGCTACATGGTACCGGCTCATCGTTTTCAATACGTTTTGAAATCCTGATTTCATATCGGTCAATGATCCAGCGTTCTTTATTTAGCCCATAACCGGTTATCTGGACAACAAAACCACGTGATTGAACGTCGATTGCTGCAATAATAAATCTGCATCCCTCAGGGATATGTTTGACTGGTAGATCCTCAGCACGTCGCTTGTAATCTTCGGCGCTAATATCGGAAACGCTATTGCGCGAAACATATGGCGCCCCGAAATCAACATTGATACAGGCTTTTAAATTCTGCTCTTCGCCGGTAATGTCATATTCACGACTACCGTTTAAAAACTTCTGAGCCATTTCCTCAGGGTTTGAGTAAGCAGCTAAAATGCCTGGAAACCAAAAAGAAGCAATGCGAGACTTACGCGGCACTCCAACAAGTTTTCCATCCTCAACACTGCAACCTTGCGGCACCCAAAGACCCGATTCAGGAGCGTTCATTTCTCTTTTTTTGTTGATTGGAATCAAGCAGCCGTTTGCAGCACAAACAAAAGAGACTTCACGGTTCATATCAGTGATAGTCGCACCGAACATATCTTTAGAAAAATTAAAATCCAGCCCTTTTTCATCAGGTGGCGGCATAAAATATTCACCACACTCCGGACACTTAACATACCATCGCCGCATATCCCCCATGTTGTAGAGTGATAAGGCCCCAGCGCAGGGCGGTGCAGCATGTTCTTTACCTTGTGGTGGTCGCCAGCTTGGGTCCTCAACCTTGTAACCAGGTGAGGTATCAACAACTGACATGCCCCGACTCATGAATTTGGTGGTTCGCTTGCTACCTTGTGCAAATACTGAACCTTCACCACCGACATCCTGAGTCATCCGATCGTAATCGGTCATCAGCATGTATTTGAGTGGTTTACCTGAAAGCTCGTTAATTGATGGCCAGCGCTGGAATAGAACTGAACCAGATCTAAAAACCTTATCAAATGTGTTGTCGCTTTTACTGCCTGAGGCCAGCTCCTTTTTAAGTTCGGGACTGTCACGAAAAGCCCTTTTAACAACTTGAGTATCGAAATCGCGCGCTGTACCTTTCGTTGTCTGCAAAATCATGAAGTCTGACGGATCACACTTGATGATGTAAGCCATGAAACATGTGATCAGACCCTGCGTTTTACCACTTTGAGCAGGGCCAACAAATATCACTGCATCATAATGCCGACTGGTGAGCAGGTTCATTGGCTCAACCATGTAAGGCGTTAACTCAGGGTCCCAGTCTGTTACTGCACCACTGGCGGTTCTGACTTTTACATATTTCTGAGCTGCCTCAACTACGGTAATTCGTTCGCGAGGTCTCACCATTGCAGAAACTTCACGGCGAATATCACGCGCTAATGAAAGCCCCACTATTCAAGTTCCTGTAATTTGTCAGCCCACTTCACTCGAAGCGCATCAACCTTTTCCTCGACCTTGGTAATAATTTCTGGTGGCAAACCGAAATCGCGTTCAAGTTCATCAGCCAATGAATCGAATATTGGTAAACCAGCCATAATCACTTCAACCAGTTGTTCGCGACAATCATCAACACTAACAAGAAAGCCTTGTTCTCGCTGCAGCTTTGTTTTATCCAGTTCAGCTGCATAATGATGTCGCCGGTCTGATGGCGCCATTAAATCAGGATTATTATTGCCTGGCGTTGCTTGTGGCAAAAGAATTGCCATGGCTGCATCTTTTACTTTGTAAACTGGATGACCACGACGCTCACCGGACGGTCTGACGTTAGCATCAGATAATCGCTTACCCACAGTTTCACGGGCAATACCAAATTCACGAGATAATTGATTTAATGACCAACTAAAATAATCATTTTGTGTGAGCACATCTGCAGTCATACAAAATTACTCTCAAGCTTACAATCAATAAAACCTCTTAAAGCCAGTATTACCAACACTTTACAAGGGATACACTCCTATGCAGTTGAGAGCCATAGGGGCAGAAAAATTCAAAAATATCGCGAGTGAATTCCCCCGCGTGGGTGCTAGAAGCTCCGGAAGGACCCAAAAGTTTTACTTCTGTGAGGAATCACCTCTTCCCCTGTAAAATTCAGACTTCGCCTGGTTTGCTCTAGCATTGCTACGGTAGGTCAGGATGATGCAGACAATTGAAACCAAGCCCAATGCAATCCCGACTGTCATGCTAATCATCTGCAACAATGTTGCACCTGACACTGCCAGACCAAGACCACCAGCCACATAACTTGTGACACTCTGAGGATCCACACTTGTCATATCTTCTAACGCCATGACCCGCCCTAATTAGCTAAAGAAAAATGACTGGCCAACAAAAAAGCCCCAACTGAATTAACAGTCAGGGCTTTAATTTGATGCACCAATCGGCACGTTATGGCGAAACTTAAACTCTTTTGCGCGCACTTGCAAATGTTTTTTTAATACACTTCATGAGAAAGCATCTTAATCGCTTGAGCCACGCGACCTATACAGCGATCAATCGCTCGATTAATAACTGTGTGATGAAAACCCAATTTAGCGCTAATTGCGCGAACTGAGCAGCACTTACCATTTTCACCAGGCTTGTAATACAAACCGACAATATCGCGGTCTTGATGATGCAAATCAACCACTACACGACCAACTATCTCAACCAGCACGATATCGGTATCAATCTCCTGCCCTCTGGCCCGCAACACAAAGGCCGAGCTTTTTGGATAAGCTCTTGGTCCATAAAGCCTATCCATTGCACCCCATAATTTTAAACAATCATTAGCAAACTCATCATCCGCAGGATGTGTACTCACCTCAACTCCAGAGCGGCCAGCCTGCATCAGTGCTGCCCCTCCTGACTACCCAACCCAACCATCTTGCGAATATCAGCCAACTTGGCCCGACCCACATCATGATTGCGTGGTACCGGTTTCATTTCCGCTTTCAATGAATCACATACTGCAAGGAAGGCTGATAAATGTGGTGGTACCGCATTATTCTCAATGCAGTGCTTAGCGGCCATTAACACCAAATCATTACCGTAATATCGCAGCGATAACAGCCACTCACCCGCCAAAGTATTGCAACCATCCTGACTACCAACCCGGCGCCGGAACTCATCCTTGTAGGCATCGAGAAACAATTTGAACACCTGATCAATCACCTTGTAGCCAACTGGTGGACGGATAGTTTTATCCACCTTTTCCTGACCCAACCGGGCCATGCTTAACATCTGCTCACGCCCTGATTTTTTCATTGCTCACCCTCCAAGATACCCGCCTGACGCATTAACTCTTTTCGTCTTGCTTCCTCAGATTCTTTCTTTTGCTCACGCTTAGCCTTTTCAGCTGCTCGCTTAGCCTCAGTGATAGCGTTTGCATCAGCCAATGCCTTTCTGAGTTTTTGCCGAAAATCAACTGACGCACTCTCTGAAACACTTATCTGCATCCCATGACCAATGCGTAAAACATCAGCTTCATCGGTCTTAGGTGCAGGCAATTGATGTAACGCCTGGTCATGTGAAATCAAACCAGAATACTCAGCCTTACGGATCGTCTGCTCGCGCAAATCAGCATCAAAACCAAGGCTTAAACTTGGTTTAGCCCTCAAACCTCTCAAGCGCGCCTCATCTAGCAATCTGTTGTAAAACTGACGAAACGCCATACGTGCACCAATCTCGTCACCAGAATCGAAAGTGGGCTTGCAATGGAACCATGCTGCTTGCATTTCCTCAGTCCAGATAACAGAAACACTCTCATCAGCCGCCTTAATGACCTGTGGCCATGCCTCATCAGCAGATAAATGCCCATCCTGCTTGTTGATTATTTCGATGATATCCACTGGCTTTGGTGCAAAACGTGATGTAGCAACATGAATTTTTAACGCACGTATTGCCTGAGCTAGCGAGAATGGTGTCAAAACCTTCATCCAGATATTGAAAACACCCTCCTCCAGTGGTGGCTTATCGAAAATCGACAAAGCATCACAAAGCGCAACATCGAATTCTTCACGGTCTTCAATTCTCACAGCACTCGCTCCCCATTCACGTATGGCATACCAGAAAACTCGCCCGGTCGTCGTGTGGCTGTTTTCTTTCCACCAAACTGCTGCTGCCGTTTATGCCAGCCTCTGGCGGCCATCTGCCAATCACGCATTGGATTTCGTCCTACTCGCCAACCATTGCTGGCGTAGTATTCAAAAAAACCTGTCAGGTTGAGTTTGTTCTCTCGAGCGAAATCATCGATTTCCATTTCAGTGGGCGGCTCGAATTTTTTCGAGCGTGCTGTCTTTTTCTGATCTTCTGGTAGTGGGATGTTACTGGTAGTGTTATATGTCGGATTTAAATCCGAGTTATTTTCGGATTTATTTCCGAGTTTATTCGGATTTATTTCCGAGTTATGGTCAAAACTCGGATCTATTTCCGAGTTTTCAGCAAAATCCGGATTTAAATCCGAGTTTTCAGGCTCAAAATAATCGACTTGCACATCATCAGGCGCACTAAACTCGGATCTATTTCCGACATAGTAGCTACGACCTAAATCAGTCAAACTAACCAAATCCTTTTTTCCTGACTTAATGAAATTAATTAACCCCAAATCAGCCAACGCTTTCAAATGCCTATAAACCGTATCTGCTTTCAGATTCAACAGCTCCAGTTCATCCGCTATTTTCTGTCGCGACACCCAAAAATAAACCGAACCATTAACCACCTCAGACCGCGCCCACGTGGAAAGTCCTGTCAATAAATCGAATATCAATGCCTGATTAATATTTTGAATCCCGAGAGCGAGCGCACGCCTCTGATCGACATGAATTTGATACTTCATATAAACCGCCAGATATATTTATAACTTTGAAGAAAAGTCGCGAACGACAGACAAATAAAAGAGCTGAAATTAATAGCTAAAAATGGACCGCAAGGCATCAGGATTTACCTGCCAAATAACGCCGCTGCAACTCGCGCGAACACTTAGGATGTGGCGTGCTGGAATGCTTTTTTAGCCCGCAAACCGGGCAAAACTGACGAACAATTAACCCGGGCGACTCATGCCGGGCGGCATCAGCACGATGCCCCTTATCGCGAGCTGTTTGGGTGCTCATGTTGCGAGACATCAGCTGTTTCTCTCCACCGCTGCCGACTCGGCCATCAAAGCACAATACGCAGCAGCATCCTCATAATTATCCAGCTTAAAATTACCCTGCTGACAACGCACCAACTTGAGCAAAACCATAAACAACCAGCCACGCTCATCGCTATCGATTTGACCGTCACCAGTAATCGCCTTAAAGGCTGCAACGGTTGCAGGAATCGAACGCTCACCGCCAGGCGTGTCATACATCGATTCGCGATCGATCATGTGCTGCTGAGCAGCTGCCAAAACATCCTTAGCAATAACCTCACTCAAAACAAAACCTCCAACCCTTAACCACTAAATCAAACGGCAAGCGAAACAACCACCAAGCCAACTGAATAAAAAACACCGTCAAGCAACCCAGCAACGTGAAACACACAACCACCAACGTACCCAGTAACTCAAACGCAGCTACCAACCACTGAAACCAAGACTGATACCGCATTAATCTTCCCGCCTACGGCCAGAGCGCACCCGAACACGCGGCGCACGGACTCGATAACGGGCAAAAGGCTGCTCACTATCAGTCGGTTCAGACTTCAGTAAATCTTTGGCATAAGCAGGAGACGGCAACAAGCACGAACCACCCAACGTCACCACCAGGCACAAACACAACACCTGCTCATAGCGCAAAATGCCCTTAATCACCGCAATGGCGATGGCGCTTATCGCGTTATCAGCGTCTAGCTTAGAAATCGCGCTATGTAACTGGCCGTTAATCGTCGCCTTGGCTCGGTGACGCAGTTTCGCCGTCTCATCGCGTGTATGGCCCTCAGCGGTAGACGCCAAAGTCTCCGTTTCGTGAGGTGTCAAATAATCATTAATCGGCTCGTAAACCACACGGTACTGACTCATGGAAAAATCCTTTTTGAATATATCGATCCATGCGAAACCAGATCGAGGGGATCAAACTGCAACCACTGGAATAAAAAAGGCGACCGAAGCCGCCAAAGGACACCCCGATGAAAAGTAAAAGAAACACCGAAATGAGAGAGAGTCATGCTGCTAAATCAATTAGTTCTTGGTACAGCTTTGCTATTGAAGAGGCTGTAGAGGCTTTCATGTCATGATGGAGATCGCGCAAAATTCTGGATATTGTGGGTTGCGAAACGCCGGTTTGAGCAGCTATGAAATTCTGCGTATAGCCGGCATCCAAAAGCTTTTGAATTTGTTGTTTTGTGTTCATGAGTTGGAATATATACGTTTACGTATAGATGGTCAATACGTATGCGTGGCTACTTCTAAATTATGCGTGGGTGCATAATTATGAACATGGCCATAAAACAATACTTAAAAGAAGAAATGAATAAAGCGCATATAACTCAATATGCGCTCGAAAAAATCTCTGGTGTTCCGCAACCAACTATTCAGAGAATTTTAAAAGGTAGCGATCCAAAAGTAAGTACTGTAAAGAAATTAGCACAAGCTCTTAATGTATCTACTGGTTCGCTAATTGAAGGAAACGAAGAAAATAAAGTTGCAGAATTAAGCCCCGAATACCTTAAAAATATAGATAAAGAAATTCTTCCTGATAATATTTCTAACTTAATATCATTTGCCAGCCCCAACACTCATAAAGTTTTATTGGAATTACAAAAAGCCTATGAAACGGGGAATCTAACTGATGCAGATATGGAGCTGCTTGAATCTATAGCACGGCGTTTGGCCGGTGATTAGAATTGGCCGAGTTGTTAATATTGTCGGCAAGGCACCTTCCGGTAAGTTTGATGCGCATTTGGCTTATATAAATATGGGTGATTCTGTTCCGGAATGTAGGGCCTACATAAAAGAATTACACCCCAGCCAACTGATAATTGAACTTGTCTGCGCCATTCTAGGCAGGGGTTTAGGTCTTCCAATACCAGAGCCAGTTATCGCATATAGCGAAGACGGGAAGAAACAATTGTTCGCTTCCGTTGAGGTGAGCTATCCGGACCTTAATCAGTTTGTAGAAATGCGTGATACTGAAATTATAAACACGCCTCAAAACTTAATTATTTTCAATAAGATTGCTGAATGGAGTGATATTGTATTAGCTATTACATTTGATGAATTAATAGCTAATGGAGATAGAAATACTGGGAACATCTTGTTTGATGGCGTGAGTTCTTTCACTTTGATAGACCACAATTTAGCAATGAGAGCCCCTTTCGCTCCTTATTTCACGATTAATAATCAGCTAATGAATATTAAATTATTATTTACGAAGGACGAACTTTCAAAACAAAGGCTTAAAAATTCTATTAATCAGATTACCAGGGATATTCCTAAAAATTTAATAATTGATGTGCAGAAATGCTTGTTATCGGTAAATGGTCATATAAATATTGACTTACTACACCCTATTATTCATTTTTTGGAAGAGCGTATACTGAATCTTTCCGATATCACAACTAGAAAAATTGAAGTGAAACAAAAAACTTTATGTTAGAGAGTGTATTTGCACAAGGCTTGATTCCTGAGCTTCCCGATTTTCGGGCGGCCTATCGTGTCGCTTATTTGGAGCCTATTCAGTTATCAGGAGAGCGTTTTGCTGTTGCAGTTTTAGTTCAGTCACATAATGAAAATAAGGTTTTACAACTAATCAGCCATCAAAAATTACAGTGCATGTTTGGAGATCTTTATTATCAGGTTAGCAATATAGTTTCATTAATTGTTGAGAGTGCAGAGGCACATCTAAATAATTCAGAAATGATTGCTGACTGGGTGCCACCATTAAGCGGTGTTTATCTTTCTGACGTTAAGATTACACGATCAAGTAAGGAAATGCTTGGGGTTTTGAGTCAGGCAATTACTTCTCATTCGAGCTTATATAGTGGAGATATTGTCAAAGATTTAACAAGCCCACAAGGCTTAGTAGAGGACTTTGAAAAACAAACCGGCAGACTTATAAGCGAAGTTAAAAAAAACTTGGACCAAGGTTTTGAGTCACGGTTTAATCAAACGGTTGATATATTAAATATCAACAATAAAATTCAAGTTGATTACCTTGGTATAAAATACTGCGCTGCAATCTCAAACCTAAACGTAAAGCATTACAAAACTGCCCTTGATCGATCTAAGATTAAATTATTTGACATTGAAAGGTTGAGAGAGCACCGCGAAAGAGAACAGATTAACACCTACACAGAATACGGTTTGCTTGTGTGTTTAAATAAAAATAGCAATACAAGCCGTGACTACGCACAACAGCTTCATGGCTGGGGTAGATCTATTGGTGTTTCTGTTGAGCTTAGAGATTCACCCAAGGGTTTGGCAGAAATTATTAAACAAAAAGAAGCAGCTTAATTAGTCACAGTCTTTTAGAGCCTCAACCCATACATAATTTTCAGTACCAATTTTATTCACAATATTGGTTATATTACATCCAGTAACTTCCTTGGCGGCAATTGCGTAATCCTCCCAGTGCCTGAGCGTGCTACCAGTTTGCATATACCCCTTGCGGATCATTTCAACCTTATTGCCTTGATCTATTACTCTGATTACACGGCCATCAACCTCGACCTCAACTGCATCTTCCCTATTCTGCGCATGAATAAAGCTATTCGCGCAGCCTGATATAAAAACAAATCCAATAGCAATAAAAAAAATCTTCATAAGCCTCCCCCTTTTTTAGGACAGCTTAACTCAATAATTATTTTCATATACATATACGTTTACGTATTGACATGATTATACGTATGCGTATACATTGTACCCACGGTGCCCGAAGAACACCGTCCCGCTCGGAACTCAATCCGACCAAGACCAGGAACCGAGCGGGTTACTTAAAGGGGAAGGTAAATGAAATACACCATCGAATGTAAAAGCCCAGAACGCGACCCATACACCCAGTTACAAAAAATTGACACCACCATCGGTGTGCTGTTTGTGGCTGCATTCTTTATCGCGCTGCTGTTCTGATGAAAGCCAACCTCAAACGCCTCTGGGTTCGCAACGCCGACCCCATCCTGAACACCACATTCGTGCTGGCCGTACTCATCGCCGCACAGGTATTCACCAACATGGTGCCAGTATGAAATCACGCCAAAAGCTGGTATGTGACGAAATCATGTACATCGTTTCAAACGCATACAAAAACGCCGATAACCCATTAAAAGCCCGTTTTGGCATTAAAGGCCTGGCTGAGCGGCTGGATGGTAAAGCCACATTAGAAGAATCAGCAGAGGCGATTCAGCATCTACTCGATGCCGGACACCTGAATAAACAGGGGCAGTATTGTGTTGGTCTGCCCGCTAACCGCAAAAAGGTTTACTCGCTGCATGGTTACGATCCATTTGCATTGATACCCAATAAGAAGCCGTCAGAATCAAAGCGCAACGAGCTCGCCACCTCACAGATTAGCAATGTGCAAAAAATGCACATTGCTAATTCCCCAAAAGATTCGCCAGAAAAGCCAGCGAAAGTCATGACAGCATCTGACGTAATAGCTGGGTCATTCGGTAACAAGAAACGTGAACAAATTAAGCCCAGCAGCGAACCGGACTATGCGGCATTTAACGACGAAACAACACCGTCAGCTGATGGCAACGAATTTCAGTCAATTGAGCAATCTCTCAGCACCCTAAAAGCCAGGCTAAACCGCAAACCAGTCGAAAACCTCACCATCAAACTACGCACGCTCGATGGGCTGGCCAGGCTACTCGACCCAGAAATCAGCGAAGTGCTTAACCAAATTCAAAATGACCTTAAGGAGATAGCCCAGTGAATATTGAGAAACGTGAAGTAACGCAATTGGTTTTAACCAATTTAAAAGCCCTCGATCCAGTAAAGGTATTTGTTGAAAACATAGCGCCAGGGCAAGGGCAAATTACTATCACCTGTTATGGGCAATCTTGGACAGCTTACTGGGGTGGAATGGGCGTGGAATCGCTTGAAGAGTTTTTTACTTCATCCAATGTTTCTTACCTGGTCAACAAGCTCAGCGATGAGAACCCAACAATCGTGGATTTAGATGCTCTGCGTGATGAGGCTGATGCAAAAGGCATACAGTATTACCGCGACGATCTTAATAACGATTATGAGTTTTTAACCCAAATGTACGGACCTGATATGTCGGAATGGCATGACAGTATGCCAAAAACTCAAAATCACAAATATGAATATATTTGCAGAATAGTGTTTGCAGTTCAGAGCGCGCTTAGTGAAATGGCGGTGACAGCATGAAACAAGCCATCAACCCAGAACAAGTAATTCAGCAGCTCAGACGTCTGCAAACCGTATTCGCTAACGAAGAATCCAGCATTGCTATGCGAATGAGTAACCGCCGAGGTAAGCACGGCCTAATCAGCACCGTTGTCGGTTATGTGGTCACGCACGAACGCCTCAGCGACCCCATCATCAGCACATGCCCAAAACCCGCCGTTGATAAGTTAATGGCAAAACGGCACATCACCGGCGTCGAGCAGTACTGCCGGATGTATCTGCAAGGCGTTGCGGCATGACCTACCCATCTGAAGTAATTGAAGATCAAATGGCAAGATTAAAGCTCCTGTTTCGTAATGATTACGTTTATCTAAGTGTTGATATGGAAAAAGGGCCGGACAACGAGGTTGGTTACTCATTTCGTGCAGGAGCTGAGCGGCCACAATCACAGTCTTTTGTAATGGGTAACCCTTCTCTCTCTGTAAAAATTGCGGTAGATAACCTGCTGAAAGAAATGAACATCACGACCGTTCAGCAATACATTCTCATTAATCACACCTACCTCTGCGAGGAGTGTGGAGAGACTTATCACCACCCTTTCAGTGTGACCGAGATTAGTAGCGAATCGAGTTACACCATTTTGAACGCATGTGATAACTGCCAAATGCAGGTTATCCATGAAATTCGGGAACAAGAAGAGCTAATGGCTGAGCAGCACTCAGAAGGCGGTGCGGCATGATCATCCTGCACCCCCTTCTCGACATAGCCCGCGACCGACGCATCGCCCTCGAAAACATCAATCGAGACATCCTCAACATACAAAAGCTGCTTGACAACAACCCACTGCACGCCTGCAAGCGCTGTGGCGATGGCGGAAACCTTTCATGGTGCGAAAAGAAAACACCCGATGAAACCGGGCAACACCTGATTTGCATCACCTGCTTTAACTGCAGCATTCAAACCATTCCGCAAAACTGCTTCACCAACGAACCAGACAGTTTTTTAAGTGCAATTTGCCACACCATCGAAGCATGGAACGGACAAGTTAAATGAGCACCGCCCTCGCGATGGTAAGGCTGGCAAATCGCGACCCCAGCACGCAGGTGGGCAACAGCGTGCAACTGTCGGCGGGGTACTCCTTCCCCGACCTGAAACAGTCGAGTGGTGAGCGTAACTCACCGTGCATCAAATTGATGGCTTGTGGAGGTCTGCTGCAGGCAACCGCTCTACCCTACGAAGCAAGCTATCAATCTAATGCGGTGAATGCACAGGCTGATGTGCAGATCAGAACTGAAGGGAGTGCACTCCCCGTAAACCCGAGCCTCGCGGGCGGTTACGAGAGCAAGCCGGAGACCAGCACCGGCCACCGCAGATTTACAACCCAGAGCGTTCCGCTATTACTGGACGCAGTAGCAACCAACGTGAGCCAGACACTGAGTAGCGGCAGCGGGCTGGACAACAAACATTGGAGCATGTCATGGGCTGGTCAATAGGTTACGACTCAAATCACAAACGCGATATTGGCTATGGCGTGCCAGCGGTATGCGATCACCCAGATTGCAATGCTGAAATTGACCGTGGCCTTTCATATGTCTGCGGTGGTGAACCCTATGGCGGCGAACATGGCTGTGGCCTTTATTTTTGTGATAATCACCGTGAATTTACTGAAATTCCTGTTTGCGACGATCCTAACGTCGAGGGTGATTATGCAAACCTTTGCGAGAGGTGTGTAAAAGGTGAAGATCACTTCCCGCTAAAGCCAGACGTTCAAGAATGGCGCGACTGGAAACGCACCGATCCCAGTTGGGCTCAGTGGCGTGAAGAAAACCCAGAAGAAGCGGCAAAGCTGTGACCACAGAACTCAACTGCTCCCGCTGCCTTCAACCCGTTGGCCAACTCATAGACGGCCACATCGATTACGGTGTGCGCCTGGTCTGTGCCAAATGCGACGACAAAAAGATGAGTGACGGCATACCCCACTCACTGCCCGAATTTCTTCGCGTCAGCCCATCAATGAATCAACACATGGCCAGGGCCGGAAAGGAATCGAAATGAAAGCAATTGATTTATTCGCTGGTGCGGGCGGTTTCTCGATGGGTGCCAAGATGGCTGGAATCGAGGTGGTGTGGGCAGCAAACCACTGGCCAGATGCGGTGCAATGGCATAGCAATAATCACCCCGACACCCAGCACATTTGTCAGGATCTGCACCAGGCTGATTGGTCAAAAGTCCCATCACACGACATATTGCTGGCATCACCCTGTTGTCAGGGCCATAGCAAAGCCCGTGGCAAAAAGAAAAGCAACGCAGAGCATGATGCCAGCCGAAGCACTGCATGGGCAGTCATTTCAGCGCTTGAATTTCATAAGCCATCCGTTGCTGTTGTTGAGAACGTAAAAGAGTTTCTTGATTGGTCACTTTACAACGCATGGTCACTGGCTTTAAAGGCTCTTGGTTACAGCGTAAGCGTTAATATTATCGATGCTGCAGACTTCGGAGCACCACAAAACCGGCAACGCATGTTTTTGGTTCTGTCTCGCAGCCAAAAAGCTATAAAACTAAACCTGAAAAATCAGGATGAAATCCCTTCCAGCAGCTTTATAGATTTTGAAGCTGGAAAATGGCAACCGATTTTTAAGCCCGGTAGAGCTATCGCCACACTAAAAAGAATCGATGCTGGACGAAAACAGCATGGTGATCGATTTCTTATTAGTTATTACGGCAATACAAAGAACGGCCGAAGCCTGAACCGACCAATTGGCACCATCACCACCCGTGATAGATGGGCCATTATCGACGGCGATAAAATGCGAATGCTCAGTCGCTTTGAATGTCGCGACGCCATGTCGTTCCCCAATAACTATCTATTACCTGAGAATCATCGACTTGCAGTTCACTTGATGGGAAATGCTGTTTGCCCGGTTCCTGTCATGCATTTGCTCAATGCTATTCAGGAGGCCGCATGAACGCCCCTCAACCAGATCTATTTTACCCACTGATCGGCAGATGTGCAGGCTGCAGCAACAGTCAATGCCCTCACCCATCGATTAGAGAAAGCAACCCAATGGCCAATTGCGGCCACTGGACAGATGGCAACCCAACATCTGACCCGTTTGAAATCACCATCACATCAAAAGCCTACATGGTGGAGTCAGAAGATGTGCACCTCAACTGCACGCCAGGCTGTCGCAAAGGCCTGCCTAGCAAACGTAATTATCCGATTGTGTATATCTAGGAGATAGCTTATGGGTTGCAAATATTTAACTGGTGATGAGTTAACTCTAAATGCATTAAAAAAAGAGTTTACCCGCATATCAAGATTGGCTGAAAAAGCCAAAAAAGATGCAGATGATTATTGCGATGCTGGCTCAGAGGTAGTGGCTTGCCATGTGGAGTTGAAGGGAATCATTGATAGCAAGGAGCATGGTCAGAGCGTTTTAGACCGGCTTGAAAAGTTAAAGAAACGTAACGATCGGGCGCATCGTTTAATGAAGAAAGATGCATTGAAGCTCTTCGATCGTCAATACAATCTTGATAGTCAACGCAACGATTTGGCTAATCAAATATCTCGTATTCAATTCCGATTAGAACTTAGCGGCAGGGGCCAACAATGAAATGGTCAGCAATAGCGCTAATGATTGCCCTCGCCTGCTTCGTGATATTCGTTGCCTTTCCCAAGAGCGGCTACAACTTAGAAGCCTTATTTCTCTCGATGTACTTTGTTGGTGTCACTCTGATTTGTTTAACCATAGAGGATGGAGTAAGCCCCTCATGAAACCCGAAATACTCAACCGGCAGCACGGCAGAAAAATGCTGATCCGATACAACGGCATGACCAAAACCGTTGCGGAATGGGCCGCCTACTTCAACGTGTCAAAAGGCCGCTTTCAAAACTGGCTGTCACGCCATAGTGTGGAGTACGCCTTTAAGCGTGGTCATCAAACCGAAGCCGAGCGACAAGATAAAACCCAAGACAGAAGGCACGGCGACTGGACCACACCACTACCCCGGCACGACAAAGATCTGGAAGCTAAAAACCGACTGCACCACTGGTCAAATCGATTCACACCCGATGAGATCGCCGTGAAAGCAAAAATGATGAGGTTAGCGTGATGACAAAAGAGCGTTTTTTACCCTTGCCAGAGGTGAAATCAAGAATCGGCAAAAGCAAAGCTTTTATCTACACCCACATGGCAAGGGATGAATTTCCCAAGCCGGTGAAGGTAGGCCGGTCATCCGTCTGGGTAGAGTCAGAGATTGACTCATGGATGCGCCGAATGATTCATCAGCGCGATGCGGCTTAACCGGTTTGAGCCTTACGATTTATCGGCACCACTTTGTGCTTGCTGATTTTGCTGTCCACATACTTGGCCCAGTCATTCATCATGCTGAATCGTTTTTTTAACATATCACCACGGGCATAGGCTTTTTCTGCGCCATCCGTCAGCTGGTGCGCCAGCGCAAACTCAGCCAGCCGGAACGGGTGCCCGGTTTCTTCACCGATATAATCCCGAAACGTACTGCGAAACCCATGCACCGTGATATCTGTCCGGCTCATTCGTTTTAACACTGCAGCCATCCCGCCATCACTGAGCGGCTGGCCATATTTCCATCCCGGAAAAACATACTGATTGATGTGTGGCATTTCCTGAATCAGCTTAACCGCTGCATCAGATAGCGCCACGCGATGTGGCTTGGTCATCTTCATTCTGGCTGCAGGGATATCCCACTGCTTTTTCTCCAGATCAAACTCGTCCCACTTGGCCATTCGCAATTCAGTGGTTCTGGGTACCGTTAAGATCAAAAAGCGTAATGCCTTAGCGGCCACGCCCGGCATGGTGACAAGCTCAGCCATAAACGCTGGCATATCGGCATAATCTAATGCTGGGAAATGCTCATCAGTGCCGTTCTCCTGGTGCCGTTTGCGCTTCACTTTTTCCGGGTTAGGGTAAAACGTATCCAGCAACCCCTTCCATCTGGCCGGGTTTGCCTCTTTACGCCATCCATTTGCGATCGCGTAATCAATCACCGACTCGATGCGCTGACGCACCCTGCTCGCTGTCTCGGTCTTAACGTGCCATATCGGATCGAGGCAGCGGCGAATGTGCTCAGTTTGAATATCCTTAACCGGCAAGTCACCCAGAACGGGATAGGCATACGTGTCTAGTGTATTGGTCCACTGCTGAATGTGTTTTTCATTGGTCCATTCAGATGATTTGCTCGCAATAAGCTCAGCAGCACACACACGAAACGTCATCAAATCAAGACGGTTGCGCTGGTTTGATTGCTTTAACTGCCGTGCACGGGCATCCGCGGCACGCTGACGCTCATCTGCTTCATGCTGTGCCGGGTCTATACCACGGAGCACCATTGAACGCTTATCAACCGCAGCTGAGCGCGCATCAGCCAGCGTGTTTGATTTCTTATCATACGGCCCCAGCCCCATCCATCTACGCTGATTATTCAACTGGTACCGAAACAACCAGCTTTTTGTACCATTTTTGGACACATCCAAATAAAGCCCGTTTCCATCGGCATATCTGCCTGGTATCGAGAGATTGTTTACCTGCAGTACAGTAAGCTTGTTTATGGCCATGAAATGGGTCTCAGTGATTTTTGTACCACTTTTTGTACCACATTATGCTTGGCTTTGCAGAAACTTTAAAACACCTCAGAAGACGTGAATTAATGTAGGTGATTGATTTAGCTTGATTTATATAACACTAAAAAGACTTTAGCGAACCACTAAAACCGCCCATCTGTAGGACTGTCCCTCCGCCAAACAAACTAACGGACTTCGGTCCGTTTTTTTGTATCTGGGGTTTGGTAATTGTGATTTTAGTTGGTGTGTATTTAGGAAATATTTCAGGCTATATCATCGGATCTGAACAAACGCTTTTTAAAATGACACTTTCTAGTTCTCTCTTTGCCTACCCAAGCATGGGCGTTTGAACGAGTTGCCAATAAACTTATGCGCATCTTCTTCTATAACGCAGAACTTGCCTTAAAGTCATGTGCATTTCCATCCTGGATTTAATCATCTGAAAATCGATATACATGATCATTCCTATCACAGTAATGCCAAATAAAAAGAAAATGTCACCACTCGTTGGTAACAGGTTCAACAAAAACCGATCAATTATTTCGAGCTGAAATGCGAGCAAACCCAAAACCATAATGATGATTTTGTAAAAGTGCTGAGATAATCCCACCTTGATTGCTGAACGCTCTCTTACACCTTTGATGAATACTTTCCGTAATAATCTTTGCATTTCCATACCCAAGTTATTTCAGGAAAATCATATTACTCACATCATTTTTAAAGCCGCATTAACCTGAAGCAAAGCAGTCATAAAGCGCTTTTTGCTTCGAGTTTTCGTCCTTCTGCACCCCGTGTACTGCCCCTTTTGCAGATCGTATCGTAGCTATTCCCTTGAGGATTTTTCGTAAAATCAGGACGAGCAACTGTAATACGACAGTCCGCCAACCTCAAAAAACGCTTGTGGCTTCAGCCTGTAAAATTTCTCCTCTACCTCTTTCGATTGCTCATCATATGGATTAGTCATGACTTCTTGTAGCTCTCGAATGAGTGAGTAGTCTCCCTCCTTAGCTTGCTGATAAGCAGGCACAACTAACCACTCCCGCAAACTGTATTTTGGATTGACCCGTTTCATCTGGATGGACAGCTCTTCATGAGAAAACGGATGAGTATCTGTCGTGTTGGCCTTAACGATGAGCGCTTTCCATTTTGTGAGCCATTCTGACCAGCGATTATCTATCCGTTCGTGATCACGATTATAGGCAGGGTTCTGGTAAAAGCTGTTTTTGAGTGGACCAATCTCGTCGGGCAGCATAGAGAGTTCACGAAAGAAAATGGTGTAATCAACCGATGTTTGCATCATCAGCGTTACAAGCTCTTTAAACAACTCCTCATTAAACGTATCCAGCCCAAGTTTGGCTGCCCACATTTTCTCCATTTGCACCTGCATTACTGATGCGAAACTTCTTTTAATCTCGTCGAACTGACTCAGAGCATCCTGATGCGAAGTCAGCAACGGACGCAATGCTGTACAAAACATGTGAAAGTTTTTTTCCGCTGCAACAGGTTGATTCAAAAATGCGAAATGTCGCCCTCCTCCCGTCCATGGCTGGTAGTACGGATCAAATAGTTCGCAGAATCCGAATGGACCGTAGTCGAGTGTAAATCCCCCTGCAGCACAATTGTCGCTGTTGAAGTTACCCTGGCAGTAACCGACACGGACCCAGTTCGCAATAAGCGATGTAAATCGGTTTCTGTACTCGCGAGCAAGCATCAATACTTTTTCTGATGTGCTCAGGTTTTGGTCGATAACGTCACCATACTCACGATCGATGAGGTGCAAGACTATCTGCTCCAGCTCTTTCATTGCTTCTGGATGTTCATTGTTACGGGCACGACGACCGAAGAGCTCAATTTGGCCAACCCGAATAAAAGACGGTGCGACCCGCGTCGAGATAGCTGCTGGCTCTGATATAACCGTATCTGGATCTCTAGAGTGTGAGCCTTCTGAGTACCATGGACGTCTTACTTTTTCGGTTTTAGACACATACAGACTCAGAGAGCGTGACGTTGGAACGCCAAGTGCGTGCATGTGCTCCTGTGCCAGAAACTCTCGAATACTTGATCGCAAAACAGCACGTCCATCTGCGCCGCGGCAGTATGGCGTCCGGCCCCCACCTTTTAACTGCATTTCCCAACGATGACCATTGATCACTGCCTCTAGCACCGAAATAGCACGACCATCGCCGTAACCATTCCCGGTCTGAAAAGGACATTGCTGGGTGTATTCGGTGCCGTATATTGAAAGTGCATAGCCGCACGCCCAACCAACTTTACGCATCGGCTCCGGAACGTTTGACAGATTGCCGGAGAAGACACGCATGAAGTCGGCTGACTCAGCCAAACTATCGGCGAAGCCCAGTTCGCGAAACAGGTTTTTGCTATGTGCCACGTACTCGGGGTTTTCGAGTGGTGTTGGACTAACAGGAACATAGTGGCCCGAAAAGACTTGTCGGGGTAAATGGTCAGCGCCATTTGACGTCGCGTCAGGATCAGCATTAAGCGTGTCCATAAACGAGTAACTTACCAACTTAGCAAGATTATCGAGATTGGAGATTGTTTCCATAGCGTCGGTTTGCTGGTGTTGTCGCATTACCATCGTGCTCCTGTTAAGGTGAGGAAAAAGCTGTATTACCGCTGATTAATCCATTGCATCGGCAGCTTGTCCGATTACAGATCAACACTTTGAACATAACTTTGGATCACTTTCTGATTGTCACTTGAGGATTTGCATCTCTGACAGCTGCACCCCACGTTAGTGCTTAGCTTTTCTTGCCACTTCTCCATAATAGAAATTCTCTGACCAGAGTTAGTGAGCCACTATTTCTTGAATTTATACATTAAACCGTAGACAAAATTAGATATGGGTTAGGTGACAGATTGCTTAGAGCGAAAGATCAAATTTAAAAACAGACTGTAGGCTTTAAAACATTTTACGCAGATATTTTCGTAGTTTATAGGTGCGACATTTCTGCTTGCCATTGATCTTTAATCGTTAGGTTTAGGTTTTAAGGACTGTCTTAAAAACCTGACCCCAAAAGTTAGCCTAGTAAGTGACAAAAACACAAAATAAGGTGTAGTTCCATATGATTCCACTATCTATTCTAGAACTTGGCCGTGTACGCCAAGGCTCTGACCGCAGAACGGCACTTAATGATGCACGGACTTATGCGCAGCATGCTGAGCGACTGGGATACAAACGCATATGGGTAGCAGAGCATCATAATATGCCTGGTGTTACAACAGCTGCTACTTCCATCGTCATAGGCCATATTGCTGCTGGGACAAATAGCATTCGCGTTGGTGCAGGTGGCATCATGCTGCCTAATCACGCGCCATATATAATTGCTGAGCAGTTTGGGACATTAGAAGCACTATTTCCGGGCCGTATTGATCTTGGATTGGGTCGCGCTCCCGGCACCGACCAAATGACCTTACGTGCTTTACGTCGAAATCCAGTCAATGCTGATAACTTCCCGCAGGATGTGCAGGAATTACAGGCTTTTCTTGCGCCCAAAGAGGCCGATCAGCAAATTGAGGCGGTACCCGGTTCGGGAAGTAATGTGCCTATCTGGATATTGGGCTCCAGCCTATTCGGTGCACAACTGGCGACGATGCTGGGATTACCTTATGGTTTCGCCTCTCATTTTGCTCCACAAGCGCTTTATCAGGCACTTGAGGTTTATCGGATGAATTTCAAACCTTCCGCACAACTGGATAAGCCATACGCAATGGTCGGAGTCAATGTGATCGCAGCTGATAGTGATGAGGAAGCTCGCTACCTGGCAACATCACAGCAGATGTCATTTACTGACCTCTTTCGCGGTACTCGCGGCTTGATGCAGCCTCCTATCGAAGATATAGAAACCTACTGGTCGCCTCAGGAAAAGGCCCAGGCAGGACAAATGCTGGATTGCAGTGTCATTGGTAGTTATGAGACGGTTCAAAGTGGTTTACAAAATCTTATCGAGAAAACGCAAGCCGACGAATTAATGATCGTCTCAGACATCTTTGATACCACGAAGCGGCAACGTTCAATCGAAATTACTGCCCAGGCAATGGCTTGAATCTCTCCGAGATCTTGCTCGGGCATATTATTCGTCCTCAATATCGCTAATCTGGATAGTGACTACAAAAGCTTACCTCCTGATGGGTTTGCAGAAAGTGGCACAGAATAAATCAAGTTGGCTGACCACTTGATATCCTTTAAGTCGACTGTTCGGATAGATTCGGGTAGTCAATATAACCATGCTCATCTCCCCCGTAGAAAGTACTATCGTCCCATTCATTGAGAGGAGCCCTGAGACGAAAGCGTTCAGGAAGGTCGGGATTAGAGATAAAAAGACGACCGAAGCTTACTAGGTCTGTCTTACCTTCGGCGATTCTTTGACGAGCCTCATTAAAAGTGTATCCACCATTGGCAATATAGGTACGCGTAAAGCTTTCCTGTATGGCCTCAATAACAGCCTCAGGTCGGCCGGAAAAATGATTGCCTTGAAATGAGTCCTCGACCACCTCGATAAAAGCGATCTTCAACGCGTCGAGATTTTTCGCAAAGGTACCAAAGGTGGTGGTCGGATCTGCGTCTTCCATAGCATTGAAACTTCCGGTTGGACTCACCCGAACACCAACGCGTTGAGCGCCCCATACATCAATTACTGCCGCGACCACCTCCAAAGGCAGACGTAAGCGATTCTCTAATGAACCACCATATTCATCTTCACGATGATTGCTGCCGCTCTTTATGAATTGATCCAACAGATAACCATTGGCTGCATGAATTTCAACCCCATCGAAACCGGCACGTTTAGCATTTTCTGCACCTTGATGGAATTGCTCGACTATACCTGGCATCTCCTTAAGCTCCAGTGCGCGCGGCGTCTGAATTTCAACCATTCCAGAATCAGCACTAATATAGGTTTTGGCCCCTTCCGGTTTAATGGCCGAAGGTGCCACGGGTTTATTGCCATTGGGCTGAAGTTCAGGATGAGAAATGCGCCCAACATGCCAAAGCTGCAGAAATATGGAACCACCCTCTTCATGCACCGCGTCTGTTACACGACGCCATCCCGCCACTTGCTCCTCAGAGTGGATGCCTGGAGTGAAAGCGTAACCTTTACCCTGAGGCGAGACCTGGGTAGCCTCAGCGATAATGAGTCCAGCACCAGCACGCTGGCGATAATATTCTGCATTCATTTCTGTAGGAACATCGCCCGGCTGTTGGGACCGAGATCGAGTCAGAGGAGCCATCAGAATTCGGTTACGTAAAGTCAGATCTCCAAGCAGGAAAGGCTCGAATAGGATGTCATCGTTTTGCACCATCAGTTTTGCTCCTTAAACATTAATTTACTAATCTAAATCAGACAACCATGCAATACATCTGCCAGAGGTTTAAGGTGATGTCTTTGTAGGTGTGATGCCTTTCCTTATTGCATATCAAACTTAGCTTTTTCTTTAGATTTTTCAGGTATTTCGTTAAGCCAAAACTGTGAAATAAATTAACCAGATTAAATATTGATTACTAATAAAGTTCAGACATGATGTGTACTTTTTACACCCTGAGCCTCAAAGCTTATACGCTCTTGCTTGTTGAGAAGATCTTCCGCAGTTAATGAGCATCTCAGATATCTTTGATACTTCAAAGCGGCAACATTCGTTCGAAATTACAGTACAGGCAATGGACTAAACGTCTCCGAGTTCTTGCTTAAGATAAATTGTTTGTCCTTGGCAACACTGATTCGGATAGAGACTAAAAAAGCTTACCTTCTGATTTGTTCGCAGAGTGACAAAGAATAAATCAAGTTGGCTGATCCTTTGATTTGTGTCAATAATTTATGCGAGTATTTTTTGGCATCTTCAGGTTACATTTCAGCACTGCATTCAGCAGCAAGGCTTGATACACAATTTAGATTTTCTTTAATGTTATCTAAGTAAGTATTGATGCTTTCATCGACATGAAGATTTTGCTGATTGATTTCATCAATAATTTGTCTTGCTGCTACTTTAAGTATTGTCTCCATGTTGCATTTCCTCGGCTATATATTTATTTGCTGAATGCTATATAAGCCCTTAACGCCGCATTCAGCGGCTTGTTCGCTGCAATGCTTTGTTAACAGTTGTTTCCAAACCGTACTTTTTGAAGTATTGCTCCATCATCTCATCACCCTGAAACTCTCTTGCCAACAGACGTAAACGCTGATGATTTTTATCTTCTCCATCATATGGTATGTCTGTGTACCCTCTAGGAAGACCGGCAGCTTCCTCAATATCCTCGATCACCCAACCAAGCAATTCTAAACCCTCTTCAGTAAAAATTGCCCGAGGATCGGCATACATCCAGAAATCTCGGTAGCAGGCTTCAACAACTTTTAAAACCGCTACGAAATACTCTTCAGCCAGTTTGGTCACTTCACCTGCAGGAGCATCTTTAAGATCATCAATATCTACGAAGTAGGATAGATGCTTGACCTGGCCATTTCTCATTGTGCCTGTATGCCCTACCGGTATCTCGCCAACTTTCTGCATGTAGTTTCGAAGGTTCACAAAATATTTCGCTAGACCATTGGTTTTCAGAATCTTTTGGTGATCTATATACCAGTCGTCAAAACCTGGATATTTAGTCATTACAGCTTGCAGTGCAAAAGTGATACTACGTGCAGCTGATGCGAAGCCGCTTAAGACGTATGAGAACACATCATAGTGCCCCTGTACTTCCTTTAGCATGCCGAGAAAATAATCAGCCTCCCCAACTTTTATGGCCACTATATGGAAACCTCTTGAAGGAAACTCGAATTTCTCGACAGCCATCAGCACTCCCTAGACTGTTAACGCCGCGCTCTACGAAAATTCAGGAGCGCCAGCGAGTAAATTTTCCGTAGCAGTGCCTTGTTATGCATTTCAACTTTGCACCGGTCGAATTGTTGATAACTTTAACCTTCCTGGTGCAGGTGCTAATGACTCGATATCTATTATATAATCGCTAAGCCGCCTTGCTTCGATGGCAGCAGCTGCATAGATTTCATCTGCATCAGGGCTAGTTGGTACGGGATTCTTATTCTGGAAATCTTCACATACAAAATTATGGTATCTCGCCGCCCATTCATACTTGGCCCTTACATCTGGCAGGCCACTATATTTTTTCAATCCATCAATAATTGTGTTTCGGTGTTTTTCAAATACCTCAAAAAAAATACCAGCGTCAGGAAAGGCAATGAATGCGTTCTCCAGGTAGTTAATAAATATTGACCCGTCAGAATCTTCGAGGAGATCATGACTTTGTGGTGAGTGCTCTGGTTCACTGTAAAACCCCAAGTGACGCTGAAGTATTTTAACTACTGATGGTGCAAGAGATACCTTTGGCGCTCCTCCAGAAATATCTAGTTTTAACGCCTCCAATAGACCGTCTCCGAAAACTATATCGTCATCCATGTAATGGCTACCAAAAGCAATTCCTCCTCTTACTAGAAATCCCTCCATAGCCAATGCGACTTGAAACTCAGAGAATACGCTAAATATGTGGCCAAGCTCTCCTTCTCCTAAGCTGCTCTGGAAGTTTCTTACTGGATAACCTACGACAATGTTGTCAGTAAATACCTTAATCGAAAAACGATTACTATTCTTCCAACCTTTCGAACTTTCTCGGACACGGTCATAAGCCTTAGTCAGCGCAATGCGTATTTTGTTAAGGAAGTCGTTTCCATTCCCCGAAGATATTGCCTCTTTGCTTAGTTGTGAATAGCCCAGTATGTCTACATGACAAACAAAAGATGAGATGAGTTTTGGCGGGTTACTTAAATATGGATTATTCATGGTCGTTGTCTATTTGCATAACGCCTCAAATACCGGCGAAGCTTTGCTGCGTCCGAGTGCTTTGATTTGTTATGTTTATCTTCATTTAAACAGCCAGTTTAGACTTTATACTTTTCCTGTACGAAGAATAACCTGCTCTGACATCATTAATGACTTCGTACATTTCCTTCATAGCTATATCGTATTTAATGTCATCTTCTCTATTCCCGAATGTGCCATCACGGTCACAATTCCAGTACGGATGCAGGCAGAGATAGTCATCGTTTGTGCCATGACGCATCTGCTGGCAATTGTTGATTAAGAAAGAATTAAGTCTGTGAAGATTCGCTCTTAGTTTTCCCATTTCATCATTCAAACATTCATCAGCAAACGCATTATCGGATTTATCTATGGCATATATGAAATTCCCAATGGGAGAGTATTTGCTATAGAAATATGCATGATTAACTTCAAGGCAATTAAGTGTGCCTTCTAGGCTTTCTTCATTCATTGTTTCATTCAAGCGATTGAAAATTTGAATGTCATGTTCACGCTGGGCTGAATTATCTACGGGGAGATTCGCCGATATCTCTATTTTAGTTTTCTCTCTTTGAAGCACAATGTTATGAATCATGCCAAGAGCGACTAGTCCTACACCAATAATTGCATCATTACCACCAAATATATCTATGTTGTAAGTAACCTTAAATACAGTTTGTATGATCTTTTCTATTATTGAGGAAGATGTTAATGCTAAACCAGCAACAACTACTGTCCATGTAACCTTATTAGAAAATTCTGGAAAAAATAGTCGAAATACCTTTTCCACCTTGTCCCATGAAATGTTCAATTCATCTCCTTTAAACATAACGCTCCGTTAACACGAGCCCACACCTTGTGTAGTGTAGCGTATGATGGCGATAGCCACACGCGAAACAAAGCAAGGTGTGGGCTTCGTTGTTGAACGGTTTGTTAGAGGTCTTTTGGCGCTCTGACATAGTATGGATTATCCGTTTCTTCAAACTCATACCTTACCGTTTTAGTTTATAGTATGTGACAATCTCTAATATGTGCCGAGTCCAGTTCAAATAGTACAATATTGAATCCGGGCCCCAAATGACTTTTACAAAGCAAACCATCATAGCCTTTAGATTTAATCAATTCTGCAACTATCTGTGTTGCAACATAGTTCGTGTCAGACTCACTATTCTTTACTGGCTTCGAAAATTCTTTGTTGATTAGAAACCATGTAGCATCGATCGATTTCTTTGGAGTATCCGGTGGGCTGAAAATTAAGCCGACTTCGTTAATGGTGGGATCAGTAGTATGGCAATCAATTAACGTAAGATCTTTAGCCGCCTCAAAGACACCACACGAAATATACTCACCCACTGCAGGCCTGAGTTCAGACATGCTAGTCTGCTTATCATTCGACAAGTATAAATAAGGGATTCCCTTCGGATTCGATCTTCCCTCTTTAGCAAATTCAGGCGTAGGTTTCATCCGCTTGGCTGGTAGAGCGGATAACGCATTTTCACCTTCGAGGTTTACTTCTGCATACCCAATCTGCGATCGAAAAAGCTTGGAGCCGCGCGGCACACGGTATTCTCTTTCGTGAAAACATTCGGATAATTTTTCTAGGAATACAGTGGTAGAATCAGACCAAACATATCTATTTGACTTCCTCACTTCTTTTACAAAAGTTGAATACTCTTCAAACATGGGAAATCTTCTCTATTCCTCTAACGCCAGTGGTAACGGGCGGCTACGGAGCGAAGCGCCCTTGGCGTCCCGTTTACCACCTTGTTATAAATCACTCCCAACTTTGAAACGCCTTATCTATTTTTAACAACTTGTTAGACGTGGCTTGATTCAGTGGCAGTGCACTATGGAAACATAAGAAAAAAGCTTGGAAAGTACTCCAAATGCTAGATTTATAGAAATCAGTTAATTCTAGTAACTTCTTCTCGTGTTCGGTGATTCCTAAACAGCACTCATGGATCTCCATTCTTTCAGATACATAAAACTGGGTCACCTCTCTAATAGCACCAAAGGTTGGGTGAACCCATTTAGATTTTTTCTTGTAAAGTTCATTCATTAGAAGGCGATATTGTTCGTAATCTTCCTCACCGATAACAAAAGACATATGCTTTGATAGCGCTTCTCGGCATTCGGAATGCGTCGGGGAAAAATTTTCACGAAACCACTTCAGCAAGGCCTTTTTCCCAGCATCCGAGTCTGACGTGACTACAAAATACATTGCCAAATCAATCGCCTCATCAACTTCCCTGATGACTGAGCCAGCTGCCCAATAACCTTGCCGAATGTTGACGCATCCCATTTGAAGGCAGCTGATTGCTTTAGATAAAAGGAGATAAGCAGCTCGTACCGCGGACTCCTCTTGATGCCGATTGACCTCAGCCCGTATGGACAAATGCAAATCCCGAAGCTTATCGATGTACTCATCATAGATAGCCAGAATTTCCAATCTTTTTTCTTTAAAGGATTGTTTTAAATCGCGGCTTTCTTCCCAACCGTGCCTATCAGCGTTGATTGAACGTTTTATGCACTGTTCATACTCTTGGCTCTGCGCGAACTTATGTCTGTACTTCGTCTCGATTGCCAAGCGACCCCGAGAATCCCTACTGATAGCTAATCGCTCGCGACTCGCCCACTCCAATAAGTCCCTTTCCAGAACCCCAAGGTCGTGAGCAATATCATTAATTGCCGCGAAGTGTTTGCCATTACTCATAGATCAGAGTTTGACATTTATAACCCTTGTATCACACGCAAAAACTGTGGCGTGTAGTTTGTGTAAAATGGGCGAAGCCCATATACAAACAGAGCGACGCAGTTTTTTGTCGTGTGCATACACTTGTTAGGAAAGGTAGCGGTCACATTCATTTTGATTTAAAAAACCTTACTCCAATGTCATATAAGGAAACCGCAGAAGTTGTTAGCGGAAGACCACCAAATAGCATTGTGTCAGCGACTATGGTGCCTGCATATTTGCTAGTAATAATACCGATATCTTTCCCACGGCTTTCAATATTTTTTGAGGCAGTAATAATCCCAGTTATAGAATCAATGCGTTCTTTTTGTTTCAGATAGAACGCTACCTCAGAGAGCGATATAGCCTCAGGGCTCCTCAAAAGGTTCTGAGCCTCAATTAACGAACCACCTATCTCAACATCTTGCGTATCTCGACTAATATATGCATCTGAAGACGCACCAATTCGTTGGTCACGCTTATAATATGTGTAGTTGTGTGTAGAACTGCCATCTCGAAAAAATGGGTGGCTAAAAAATGGCTGTACTGAATACTCACTGGCTGCAGCCAGCATTAATCCAAGACCATGACCGATACCATACGGCTCTAATCGCCAAGCGAATTCAGGCCCCAGACTTTCTTGACCTGTTTTCTTTAAATATTCTTTGGTCCACTCTTCACCAGCTCTCATGTCATACGCAGTCGGAGCCCCCAACATTATGGCTTCTGATAGGTGATCAATACGGTTTTCTTTTTCTAATTCGATGGCTAGTTCCTCGAATTTGAAAAGGTCTTTCGGAACTGCCATTCCTTTATCCAATGCCCACCGCAAGATCTTTGGACCAGTATCACAATGAGTGGGGTTTAACTTCTCATCAGGTGAAGGTATATCTAAGGGCTTGGCTTTGTAACTGCCGTCACGGGCCGGAAGAAGGCCAATTCGATCGTCTGTTCCCCATCCAGTTAAAAAATCTTTCTCCTTAAAATGATCATATCGCTGCGAAACCCAAACCTCAGAATGCCGAATATCAACCGATGCTAACACTGCTATAAGTCTAGCTGGATCATATATTGTTGCTGCATCGATAATTATTGGATTCATTTACGCTCCATCTGAGTAGTAGTGTCTAACGCCAGCGTAACGGGTCGATTTGTGGATCGAAGCGGAACAAAACGGTCCCATTGACGAACTTATCAAGGTCTGTAGGGCCTATCACGTGTACAAAGCTCAATCTCTGTCGCTTTCCTAAAATCGATAGAAGGGAATTTTGTCAGAACACTATCCGAACAATGGTTCCTCTCATTTAGAACCTTGCCTATTCCATGGACAAGGTGCTGTACATAAATATTCCTGTGCTCGTTATTTCCTCCACACATAATATACTTGGCCTTGAACACTTTCGGCTTTTCTTCTTTGGTATCTTGCTTTTTAAGTATGAATTTATTGAGAACAATGACATCATTGATCATCTCATTTTCCGACCATCCTTGACGCCTATCCGGATACGCTTCGCGAAGCCTTAATATAGCGTCATTTACCGTATCTTCAAAACTTGAAAGCCCCCTAATATCTAAGGCAAAAAGCGCTAGGTAAGGTTTAGGCTGCCGGTTCTTTCCGCACATAGCACCAACCTTTGAAAGCGACTCAATCTCAGAGGTAAATTCTTGACGCGACAGTTTCTTCTTTATTGATATTGCAGCAATTACGGACTTATCGTGAACAACCACAGCATCCCCATATTTCATGATGGCTGAGTACTTTTGATCATCATAGACAATTATATCAAGTTGACCGGATCTTATATCTGTATTCATAGAGCAAACGATGAACCCGGTAGCCACTTTCAATCCGTCTGGCAGAGAGTTCCTTAAAAATTCTGTTACAAGGTTCTCGACAAACCGGCCTTCTTCTCCACTGTGGATGGAGGAATCATGCTCACCATGAGGTAAGAGAGCCCTAAAGAGGTCCACACCGTTTAAAAGTTTATCGCACTCATAGTTATATAGACTTTTCAGAGTCATAGATAATAAACCTTAACACCAAGTTAACCGGCGCGCGTTAGCGCGGCCGAGCGAGGAACGAGCGTTGTTGAACTTTTTGTTAGACGCTTTTGTACTCTTTAGTATAGGTTTCCTTTAGAAACGCTAGATATTTCTTTTGGTTTTCATTTATATGCTGAAAAATATCCTCGGGAGTTATATCCATCATACTGTCAAGATTCTCTATAACCTTGGGATGTTCCCAGTTCATATGCTGGCTACTAAGCATAGAAAAAACGACTTGTAGCCGATCAAACTGGCAAACGATCATATTGCAGGCGTTTTGACACTCGTGATAGTTGGATATTCCTAGTACCTGGCCTTTTACCAGAAGGGACCGAATTCGATGTACTGGCTGTTCTGCATTTTTTAGAAGCTCCATTAAACGATCAGCTGACTCCCTGCCTTCTTTTTCGATATATGCAACCGCTAAGGGGTGCTTCAGGTCTTTATTAAGATCCCGATTGAACTCTTGGCTTTCAATGCCTATACGAACAAACGATAGCATCTGCACAGCTGGCGAGATTGATTGAATAAATTCATGTATTGAGTCAGTAAGTTGATCGATCAACTTGGTTACTGCCTGTGAGCCGTGTTGGCGTCGCCATGAAGTTAAAGCAATAAAGGCGATAATAAGAGTTCCAAGCCCAGTTATGCTTTGAATAATTCCAGACCAATTCCAACTTACAATTTCGCACCATACGTTCAAAAGTAGTTCTTCCATATTACGTCTAACGCCCGCATTTGCGGCTGGTTTGTAGCGCAGCCGAAAACCAGTCCGACAACATGCGCTTGTTAGCTATGCTTGCACTTAACTGTTTTTTCGATTGCCTGCCCCATGCAGATTGACTATCAAAACCTTCAACAATACCCTTGATGGGCTGATTGCCTGTAAATGCACCCATTTCATGCTGAATCATATACGTCGGGTTATATGTTGGTAGCCCTCTAGCAGTTAAGGCCTCTCATACTGGCTCATTATTTTCCAAGATTGTATTGATTTCTGATTGGAGAAGAGAAATCTGTTGTTCTGAAAGACCACCTAATGTGTTCATACGGAGAACTATAAGACCTTGATGTGATGTTTTATCGCTGACTCGTTTGGTGTCATAAATTCCATATGACATTGCAGCGTAATACATTTCTGCTGCGGCTGAATAATTCTCGGAATTCAAACACTCTTTCATGCCCACAAATATATCAGCTGGATTTTGATTCGACTGGAGCCGATCAATACTCGCGCACGCTGCTGGCTTGGGTGCTTCGAGATTATCTTTGCTTTGGTAATTCGTAATGCCAGAATTACTTGCACATGAGGCAATGAATATAGATAAGAGTATTACTAAAACTTTATTCATACGCTCTATTTCCTTGAGAAGCTAACAGCCCTTTAATGAGGCCGTTGGCCTCATAATAATTATTAGCGGGCGGCCTTTTATTTCGGAGGAATAAAAATGTGAACCAAATAACTTTTTGAATATATTATTATTTTCATGGAAACTTAAGATGTAAAAATTAAAAAAGGCGCACGGCCCGATAATTCGTGATTAATCGGGCCACTCTGATATGTTTGATTTGTCGATGTCAAGGATAAGGCTGCTTCCATGACCCAATCTCCATTTTTTAAATCCATTGCAGATTTTATGATGGTACATAATTACATTCGTCGTACCATCGACTCGTATGTTTACTGGATTAAATATTTCATAGTTTTCAATGACAAGCAACATCCTTCACTATTAGGGATGTTGAGATTGAACGTTTTCTGACACACCATGCTGTGAATCGCCAAGTTGCACTATCTACACAAGCAAAAGCGATTTTGGAGATCAATTTTGATCCAGATTGATTTCAAACATTTGCTGGTTATCAACTTCTGGAAAATAAACCGGTCGCTGATGCATTAGCACGATAAGCATTTTATCCTGCCACTGGGGATATACACGCTGCCATATGCGTTCTGCCATCTCTCCATCAATGCCGTTAAATGGCTCATCCAGCAAGATCAGTTTCGACTCTTTTAGTAAAAGTCTTGCCAGACAGATCCTTCTTGCTTGCCCTCCAGATAATTGGCTGCCTGTGTCACCCAACCAGCTGTGTAATCCTTTTGGTAGTTGTTTGGCCCAATCATCCAGCTCGACTAAAGTCAGTGCCTGCCAAAGCTGGTGTTCGTCAATCTCGTTCAGCCCCAGTGTCAGATTGCTATATAACGTCGCGGCGATGATGCTGTTTTGCTGAGTCAGATAGCCAATCTGCTTGTGCCAGGCTTGTGTTTGCTCTATTCGCAATGGAATGCCATTTATCAACAACTGATAAGGCGTTATATATGAGTCCGGTATTTCAAGGCCAGCCATTATATTGGCTATTGTCGACTTGCCACTTCCAGAACGGCCACTTATTAACAGACATTCAGATGGATTAAGTTCAAAAGCAAAAGCGGTGTCTATGCTACTGATAACTTTGGGGTGATCTGCCAGCATCATCGACAGCCGCTCAATCTCTGCCAGCGTCGATTTCTCTGAAGCTGCGTGCTCTGCCAGGGGTTGCAGACGTTCAGCTGCATAGCGTGTCCTACCCCATTGCCCCAGCTGGCCTGGCAGGTTTAAAAGTAACTCACCCAATCCAAACACGGCCAGAAACAACATGACGGCAACCGGGCCACTGACAAGCTGATTCTGGTAGGCAAATAACGCTGCAATTGCCACAGCGATGACCAACAATCCATGACAAATATTCACTATTAACTGTGCGTTGGCGATATGTCGATTTAGTTTTAACTGCGACTCGCCAATCTTGCTCAGCGAACTGACTAATCTTGCTTGATCCGCTTGTTGCAGATGCGCCGCCTGGAGTTCCAGCTGTCCTTGAAGATGCTCTATGGTTTGAGACCTGGCCTGATTGATCTGCCGGGCATAATCGCTGCTTATCTGTGATGTTTTCCGGGTAAAAAAGCTGAAATAAATACTTCCCAACAGCAGCGTGATAACTCCGAATGTAACCCCCAGCGTTAACCAAAAAAAACTGATAAACACAGCGAGTAAAAGTACGCTGGATAACACAACAATTGGAGGTAACAATAACTTTAATAACAGGCTGTCGAGATTATCCAGATCGGCGGTTAAGCGGCTCAGCCATTCACTATCCTGAGTATTTCGCAGTTGTTGAACCGGCAAGTCCATCAGGCCGGTAAACAGGGATATTCGAAATCCGGCAATCACTCTTAACACCATATCGTGGCTATGCAGCCGTTCAAAATACCGTCCCGCCGTTCGACTTAACGCAAAAAATCGAATGCCCCCACCTGGTCGGTAGATATCCAATAACACGGCTGTGCCAGCAGTAATCGCCAGCCCGGTGATTGCCGTAGCTGTAATCAACCAGCCAGACAATGCTAATAACCCCATGGCGGAAATAGCCGTTAATAAGGCCAGCAGTAAAGAGATGATTAAGCGCTTTTTCTGATTTTGCAGAACTTTGATTAACCAGAACTTCAGTGGCGTAAAACTCATTTGAGAATGGCTGGGCATCGTTAGTCACTCTCCTTACTGGCAAACTGAAGCTGTTCATCGGCTAGTGCCAGTACATCGGCATCATGGCTGGAAATCACTAAAATACACTGCGGTTTTAATGCAGTAAGCGCCGCCAGAACATATTGACGACTTACTGTATCCAGACTGGCCGTCGGCTCATCAAGCAATACTAATGGCGCAGGGGAAAGTAACACTCTTGCCAGCGCCAGACGTTGTAATTGCCCTCCTGACAGGCCTTCACCATGTTCATTAAGTTTGCTATCTAGACCTTTGTTTCTATTTGAAATTAAGCTTTCAAAACCTAGCTGACTTAATACCTTATGCATTTCCTTTTATGTTGCATCTGGTGCCAGTACAGAAAGGTTCTCTGCCCAGCTGCCATTAATGATCCACGGTTTTTGAGGCAGATAACGAATCGCTTCCTTCCCCATCGGCTGGTTATTTAACAGCACTTTGCCGGATAAGGGCTTCAGATAACCGGCCAAGGTATGCAATAACGTGGTCTTGCCACAGCCGGATGGACCATTAATCACCAGGCACTGCCCTTTGCTCAACTTAAGATTGATAGGGTCCTGAAGAACATCACTAGGCTGATAACCGATACCCAGATTGGTGGCAATTAATATTGAAGAGTAACCGTCTGCCGTTAGCTCAAAAACATCTTCTGCTGGAGAGTTTGTATCCTCATCTGGTAGATGCGTAGCAATATGAGAAGCGGCTGCCACTGCTGCAGCACGGTCATGATAAAACTGGGATAGATTTCGTAACGGCTGAAAAAACTCGGGGGCCAGCAACAGAATAAATAAACCGCTGAATAATGTGATATCTGCCGCTGGGCCCCAGCTGATGGAGCCAAACAGAGCAAAACCAATATAAATGGCGATACTGGCAATCGCGACGCTGGTAAAAAACTCCAGAACAGCCGATGAAAGAAATGCCAGCTTCAGGGTTTTCATCACCACCTGACGATAATCCTGACTCCTCTCTTCGACTTCTGTTAAAGCCTCATTCTCTGCTGCAAACAGTTTTAACGTCGTGAGATGTTTGACGCGATCCAGAAAATGTCCGGCCAGACGTTGCCGTTGATAAAAAAAGCGCTGATTAACTGCTTCAGCCCCCCAGCCTATCAGCATCATAAATAACGGAATTAACGGTGCCGCCACCAGTAAAAATAGCGCGGCCAGCCAGTTGTAATAAAACACTACTATCAGAATCAACAGCGGTGTCAGCACTGCCAGCATTTGTTGTGGCCAGAATCTGGCGAAATAGCCATCCATCGACTCAATATCTTCAATCAATTGGCTGGCTGCTGCACCGGGAGAACGCTGACTATGGATTAACGCACTGGTTTGGCGCCAGCCACTAAGGACCTGCTCACGTAAAAACTCTCGGGCATGCAGACTGGAAAGTTGGGAGTAATGCTCCTGAGCTCTGATCAGTACCGAACGTAAAATAAGGCTCAGCACCATCAGCACAATCAACATGGATTGCTCAGTAAAAGGTTGCTGCTGGATGATTAAGTTATAGGTCAGTTGTGCCAGAGCATACCATTGCACAATCATTGCGATGGTCGCCAACACACCCATAAAAACAGCCTGAAGCAATCGGCTTCGTTGTTTTTGGGTAAGCTGTTTTAGTAATAAACGTCCGGCTTTATTCAGGGCCTGTTGATCTTTCATAGCCGCCTATTCAATAACTGAAAATACGCCTGATTAAGGCGTGTGCGTGACTGTCTTCGAGCGCTATATTTACAGACGCATTTCGCAGAGGTCCGAGACCAACTGCCTCCAACAACGTTGATTCGTGCTTAGGTAGAGTACCTAAATTTCAGCTTTTGCGTCGTGTTGGAAGCAATTTGTTTCGGCGGTAGCGGCTAGGAATTAGTGATAACCACCTCTCACTTTGCCGCGGAAAATATAGTATGACCAGGCGATATAGCCCAGTACAAACGGAATAACAAACAAGAAACCCAGCAACAGGAACAGTTGTGATTCATAGGCCGAGGCCGCATCCCAGAGTGTGTAATCGGGTGGTACCAGATAAGGCCATTTACTCGCCAGCAGACCGAGATAGGTAAATAGAAACAATCCCATCGTGGCCACAAATGGCATTCCTTCCTGTTGTTTTTTAACAGAGCGAAACACCAGAAAAGCGCAATACAAGGCGAGTACAGGCAATAACCAGATAATCGACACGCCATTAAACCATCTGTTTAATACGCCTTGATCTACAAACGGTGTGTACAAGCTGACAATACCAAACACCACCAATACTGCTATCAGCAGAATTGGGGTAATTTTATACGCCCACTGTTGCAGTTCACCTTCTGTTTTCATAATCAGCCAGGTACTGCCCAATAAGGCATAACCAGCAACCAGACCTAAGCCAGTAATAACAGTAAAGGGTGTTAACCAGTCTAATGCGCCACCGACATACACAAAGTTACTGGTTTCAAACCCCTGAACATAGGCCCCGACTACAGCTCCCTGTGCAAATGCAGCCACAAACGAACCACCGGCAAATGCCCAATCCCATAAGTATTTGGTGGTATTCGCCTTAAAGCGAAATTCAAACGCAACGCCACGGAAAATCAAGCCTGCCAACATTAAAAACACGCCTATATATAAAGCAGGCAGAAACACCGAATAAACCAGTGGAAAGGCTGCCAGTAATCCCGCGCCGCCTAACACCAGCCAGGTTTCATTGCCATCCCATACCGGTGCCACTGAGTTCATCATAATGTCGCGTGAATGATCATCCGGGGCGAAGGGATACAAAATGCCCTGCCCCAGATCAAATCCATCCATCAACACATACATCATCACCGCAAAGCCAATAATTCCGGCCCAGATAACTACTAAATCGAATGGCTGATCCATCACAGACCTCCTTCTAAATTGGCATTGGCAGCAGATATTGGCCGTTGAGCTTTTTCAACATCTGAATCAACATGTTCAGCGTTGGCTGTTTCCAATCCGCCGCGAAATACTGTCATCAGATAAAACACCCCGGCACTGAACACCATGGCATACACTGCGATATAACCAATCAGCGTAAACAAAGCCATACCTCCGGTTAGAGATGGGGTTAACCCCTGCGCGTGAGTCATCTGTTCATATATCAACCACGGCGCCCGACCGGTTTCGGTTACGATCCACCCCGATAACACGGCAATAAACGGTGACAGACTCATTACCCGTAAGCCGTTGAGGAAGGTTCTGTTTTCAAGATAGCGTCCGCCTCTGCGAAGCCAGAGTCCGGCCAGCCCAAATAACACCATCAGCATTCCCATCGCCACCATGACCCTAAAGGCCCAGAACACAATAAATACCGGTGGCTGTTCTTCTGGCGCCACTTCATTTAATCCTGGTACTTCACCATTCCAGTCATGGGTCAGGATAAAACTGGCCAGTTTGGGGACCTTGATTTCAAAAAGATTTTGCTGATTCTCTTGATCAGGCAACGCAAACAACAACAATGGCACACCGGTTCCGGTCTCCCAGTTCCCTTCCATTGCTGCTACTTTCATTGGCTGATGTTTCAGTGTATTCAAGCCATGAAAATCACCCACCATCACTTGTGCTGGGGCCAGGATAAGTATCAACCACAAGGAAATTGAAAGTGCTTTCTTATTAGCTTCCAATTCCCGTTTTTGCATGATGAACCAGGCAGTCACACCCGCGACCACAAATGAAGCAGTCAAAAAGGACGCCAGTGCCATATGCGTAAAGCGGTAACCAAATGAAGGGTTGAAAATTGAGTCACGCCAGGAAACTACATAATAGAGCCCATCGCGAAGCACCAGCCCATCAGGTGTGTGCATTAACGAATTGGCAGCGAGAATCCAGAAAGAAGAGATAAAAGTACCTAAAGCCACCATGATGGCCGCAAATAAATGCACACCTTGTGGGACTTTATCGCGACCAAACAACAATACGCCAAGAAAAGCGGCTTCCAGAAAGAAGGCTGTGACTACTTCATAACTGAGTACTGGCCCAAGGAAGTTGGCTGTAGCGTAGGAAAAGTTACTCCAGTTGGTACCAAACTGGAATGACATCACAATGCCGGAGACAACGCCCATCCCAAACACCACGGCAAAGACCTGAATCCAGAACTTCGACAATCGCTGCCAGACTGGATTACCGGTCTTTAATGACAACGCTTCCAGTACAGCGATGAAGCTTGCCAGACCAATCGTAAAGACTGGAAATATGGCATGAAAACACACCACGAACGCAAACTGAATTCGTGACAGTATTAGCGGGTCAAGTTCCATGGTGCCTCCAAATTTTGTTCAGCTACAAAAGCCATGAATGGCCTGGTTACTGACTACAAATATCATAGGAAGTGCGACACAAAAATGATTAAGATCAATTTTTTTGTCATTTCGATAAATAACCCTACTTAAACCTAGGTTAAGCAAAGTCTGATATGAATTGTTTAAGATTGAATTTGTCACTTTCAATACAGTGCTTTGTGCACGCACATGATTGGTTATCCGCATTGGGATACTTTCTTTATCAGGATAACAACGATAGTCTGGTATACGAATCTACCGAATGAAATAACGTTTCATGTATCTCAGGAGGAAAGAATATGGAAGTAGAAATTCAAGATGAAAAACATACAGGCCGTGTTGCCGCGGTTTTTGGTGATAAAGATTCAGCTAATGCTGCGAAGCAAAAACTCGTCGAGAATGGTATTTCACCCGCAGTAATCAGCATCGTCAAACCAGAAGACAGCAATATCAGTCGAAAAATCGAACCAGAAAGTCATGGTATTGCCAAAACTATTGTGAAATCGCATGGCTGGCTTGGCCTGATTGGGATGATACTCGGGGTAATCATAGCCACCGCACTGGTCATCAGTGGTCCCGAAATGACTCAGTCCAGTCCTTTATTCACTTATCTGGTTTTTATCTTTTTCGGTTTGACCTTTGGCATGATGATCGCCGGTGCGGTATCAATACGGCCCGACCATGATCCTTTAATTACCAAAACGGTTGAAGCCAGTCATGAAAATCATTGGACAGTAATTGTACAAACTGATGATCATGAAGAAATTGATTTAATCAAAGACCTGCTGGAAGGATCCGCCATTTCCATCAGTGAAACATTTTGATTTTTCTGTCCACTTATTCAACCAACGAGTCGGTCCTTTCCGGCTCGTTGGGAATAATGCCCAGCAATTTTTTACTTAACTGCCTTTAAACAAAAAAATATTTTTTTCTTCACCAAAATGGATCAATTTCGGTGATCGCGCATGGCATCTTAGTTACCGCCTGATCATCCCAAAGTTATCCACATCTAATGCACAATTTATGTGCAACTTATCCCCTTGCTAAGTCTTTAAAAACACATTATCTTGTGGTTCAATCATGTTGCGACCACAATTTGTTGTGGTTTGCCGTTTTTTAAGTCTTACCACACAATGCAGGGAAAATCACTATGGCGAGCGAAGCAGAACACTACACCCAACCCTCCTCTGAAACCGGTTACAAAGTTATTCGTCGTAACGGCAAAGTCACTGAGTTCAACAGCAGCAAAATTGCTGTTGCACTGACCAAGGCATTTTTAGCCGTTGAAGGTGAAGCAGCCAAAGATAGCCGACGTATTCATGAAACCGTTGCCGAACTTACCCGTCAGGTAAGTGAAAATCTGCTGCGACGTCTGGATGATGGCGG
>DELT01000023.1 GCA_002354555.1 Methylophaga sp. UBA2689 | reverse complement strand
CGTCATCCTCATTTTTATTGATTCAGAGAGTTCATCATGACATCAGCCGTACCGCACCTTACTACTGCCCTGAATGGGCCTTTACTGGAACTGGAAGCGCATTTACTGGAGCGGCAGGCCGATGTCGAATGCTGGTTGCGTGAGCAATGGCTAAAAACGCCCGCGCCTTTCTATGCTTCGGTAGATTTGCGAAATTCCGGTTTTAAACTGGCGCCCGTTGATACCAATTTATTTCCTGCAGGTTTTAATAACCTGAATCCTTCCTTTATGCCGCTATGTGTGCAGGCTGCACAGGCTGCAGTTGAGAGACTTTGTCCCAAAGCCCGGCGGGTATTGATCATTGCGGAAAACCACACCCGAAACCTGTTTTATCTTGAAAGTGTAGAAACCTTAAGAGATATTTTTGAAAAAGCCGGTCTGGAGGCTCGTATTGCCAGTTTGCGCGATGATATTAAGGAACCGATAACGGTTGAACTTCCTTCGGGCAAAAGCTGTGAAATTTCCCCATTGGAACGTCAGGGTAATCGAGTTGCCATTGGCGATTTTTCTCCCTGTCTGGTGTTAATGAATAATGATATGTCAGGCGGACAACCAGCGATTCTGGAAAATCTGGAACAGCAGTTGGCCCCACCATTGAAAGCTGGCTGGGCCACCCGTAAAAAGTCAGATCATTTTACTCATTATGCAATGGTGGCTCATGCATTCGCTGAACAGATTGGCATTGATCCATGGCTGGTTTCTCCCCTCAGTCTGCAATGTGGTGAAGTTAATTTCATGGAACGTAATGGCATGGAATGTCTGGCGCGAAACGTCAATACACTGCTAACCGCTATACAGAATAAATACGATCAATACGGTATAGACAGAGAGCCGTTTGTCGTACTCAAGGCCGATTCAGGCACTTATGGAATGGGCATTATGATGGTGAAAAGTGCTGACGAATTATTGAACCTGAACCGTAAACAACGCACCAAGATGTCCTCAGCCAAAGAAGGGCTTGTGGTAGATAATGTTTTGATTCAGGAAGGTGTCTATACCTTCGAAACGCTGGGAGAGGATGAAGCGGTTGCTGAGCCGGTAATTTACATGATGGATCATTTTGTTATCGGCGGATTTTATCGCGTGCATACCGGGCGGGGGGTGGATGAGAATCTTAATGCACCAGGTATGCATTTCGAACCGTTGGCGTTTGCACAATCCTGTATTACACCGGACAAATTTGATAAACCTGATGCCGAACCCAATCGCTTTTACGCTTATGGGGTGATTGCACGGCTGGCTCTGCTCGCCGCTGCAAGAGAACTGGCATAGGCGTTATGCCAATGCCAGTATAGTCTCAGGAGTTATGTTCGCTTAAATAGGCGATAGTCATAGTCTGGTTATGCAACAGGCTATGACTATCATCTTCTCCGGAACAGATTTCGCCATTAGAGTAAAAACCGGTAATCCCGGTTTGCATCCCCAGCAGACGCTGCACCGCATAGACTTCATCTGAAACCTGATCTTCCATCACCAGTTTACGTCCAACACAACTGACACAAATCGCTAATGCTTTATCGTTAATATCCACTTTTTTCAATAAAATCTGTCTCGCGGCTTCGCTGGCACCTGCCACCAATTGATCGTGATCAGATTTCAGAAAACGGACGGTTGAGCCTTCAGCAATATTGCCGGCAAAGGTCATGCTATTCTCTTTTGCATTAATCGACAGCAATGTTCGAATCACATTGACGTTTTTATCATCCATGATGGCAAACGGAAAATTCAGACCTGAAGAGGGCAGTTCACTGGCGTAATAGCCGATATACATTTTATAAAGTGGCAAGGCGGGCTTATTGTCCATTTCATAAACCACATTTTTGATGGCCTTGGTAATGCGCCGCGGGGGGCCATAAGGCTTCCAGCCACCCAATGCACCACTGGTTACAATGGCATCTTTACCGTAGATACCTACGGCAATCACAATGCGATCCTTGATTTGATCGTTATTCAGTAACAATGTCTTGGTAAATTTGGCATCATCGCCGGCCAGTCCGCCGGTAATGGGGGTATTAGGCAGCACTTCCTGCAGACCTTCAACCAGTTCCGAGCCGTTTACGTTCAGGCCGTCACTGAGGACGAAAACACCTTTCAAATCTGGCGCGACTAATTCGTTGGCAATCTGCGCACCTAACGCATGAGATTGCTCCATGCTGTTCACCGGTTTACAGATAAAACGTAGCTGGCTTTTCTGCCATTGCATGGCAGTGATGTGCACGCTGTCATCGAAAACGCCGTCACCGGTAATTTCACCGGAGGTGGTGCAGCCGATAATTTGCGCATTGGGGTAACGTTTCTGTAGTTGACTGGCGAAGTTACGTTCGCTGAAACGATTAACCGAACCGAAGACTAGTACCCAGTTTGCATCACTCAACGCCGATGTCGAGGAGAGTTTGTTAAAACCGCTTTTGGTAGGTAAATGTTCCTGTACAAACTTCATTTTAGTAGGCCCAACATCCTGAATTTTAAATGAATCATTAGCGTCCTTGTTATGCGTGTTCAAAAAACATCAGCCGATACTACATCAGATTGTCGAATACTGGGAGTAGCTTAATCCAAAATGTGAACTGATTTGCACAAATCTGGCACACAAAAAAGCCCTGAGCGCCTATCCAGCGTCAGGGCTTTCGAGTTCAATATGAAAAGTCTAACCAGCCAATTTCTGTTTGAGGATCTCGTTGACCTGACCAGGATTGGCTTTGCCTTTTGATGCTTTCATCACCTGTCCGACAAAAAAGCCAAATAACTGCTCTTTACCGTCACGATATTGTTGTAACTGTTGCGGATTAGCGGCAATTACCTCATCAATCATCGCTTCAATGGCACCACTATCAGTGACCTGCTTCAGACCTTTGGATTCTATGACTGCATCGGCATCAGCGCCTTCACCATTCCAGATAGCCTCAAACACTTGCTTGGCAATCTTTCCAGAGATGGTGTTGTCCTGAATGCGCAGTAAAACACTGCCAAGCTGCTCGGCAGATACTGGAGATTCAGTGATTTCCAGACCAGCTTTATTCAGTGCGCCGGATAAAGTACCGGTTACCCAGTTGGCGCATTGTTTTGGATCTTTATTTCCTGTCGCTGCCAGCACCGATTCAAAATAATCGGCCAGTTCTCGACTGCTGGTCAGCACGCTGGCGTCATATTTGGATAAGCCCATTTCACTGATCAAACGGTCACGTTTTTCATTCGGCAGTTCCGGCAATGTAGCACGGACCTGTTCAAGCAGTCCTTCATCCAGCACCACAGGGAGTAAGTCTGGATCAGGGAAGTAACGGTAATCGTTCGCTTCTTCCTTGCTGCGCATGGAACGGGTTTCATTTTTATCGGCGTCATACAGACGGGTTTCCTGAACGACCGTACCACCCGATTCGATCACATCAATCTGCCGCTCAATTTCGATATTGATAGCGCGCTCAACATTGCGGAATGAATTAATATTTTTCAGTTCAGCGCGAGTGCCGAATTTTTCCTGACCTTTAGGGCGAATGGAAACGTTGGCATCACAACGGAAGGATCCTTCCTGCATATTGCCATCACAGATTTCCAGATAACGCACCAGAGAATGAATTTTTCTCATATAGGCCACAGCTTCTTTAGCGCTGCGCATATCCGGTTCGGAAACGATTTCCAGTAATGGCGTACCGGCTCGATTTAAATCGATGCCGGTCTGGCCATGAAAATCTTCGTGAAGGGATTTACCGGCATCTTCTTCAAGATGGGCACGGGTAATGCCGACAATTTTCTCGCTGCCGTCTTCCATTTCAATGCTGATTTGACCTTTGCCAACTATGGGCAATTCAAACTGGCTGATTTGATAGCCCTTAGGTAAATCCGGATAAAAATAGTTTTTGCGGGCAAACACCGAGCGATCAGCAATTTCAGCATCAACGGCAAGACCGAATTTAACGGCCATGCGCACTGCTTCTTTGTTTAACACCGGCAATACACCCGGTAAACCCAGATCAACGGCACACGCCTGAGAGTTTGGCGCCGCGCCGTAAGCAGTAGCTGCTCCAGAGAAAATTTTTGATTTGGTTGCAAGCTGGGCGTGGATCTCTAACCCGATAACAACTTCCCATTCCATAATTGACGGCCTGAATTTAAGTGATTAAAACCCCGAATTGTAGCAATTATTCACGCAGACTGAGGATTTTCCAGTCACGTTGTCGTGCAACTTCGGCCAGTTTGTCGTCCGGATCCACAGCGATTGGTGTTTCGACCTGTTCCAGTAATGGCAGATCATTGTGCGAATCACTGTAAAAATAACTTCCGGCAAGATCCTGCTGATGTTCAGCCAACCAATGTTGCAGACGTTCTACCTTGCCATGCTGGAATGACGGTACGCCGAAAACTTTTCCGGTATAGCGTCCATCCAGCATTTCAGGATCAGTCGCAATCAGATGGTCAATTTTCAGCAGTTCTGCAATCGGTGTGGTTAAAAAACTATTGGTTGCGGTGATGATTAACAGCGTATCGCCTTGCTGGCGGTGTTGTTCAATCAGCTCAAGGCCTTTTGGCAGAATAATCGGCAGGATTTTTTGTTGCAGATAATCTGCACGCCATGCCAACAGATCTTGCATGCTGTTTTTGGCCAGTGGCTCAAACACAAATTGCAGGAAGGCATTTATATCCAATTGCCCCGACTGATAGTCATTGTAAAAGGCCAGATTGGTGTCGTGGTAACTCTGCGGATCCACTATGGCATTTTCCGCCAAATAGCGCCCCCACAAATAATCACTGTCACCACCGAGTAGGGTATTGTCTAAATCAAATATTGCTAAAGCCATTGTAACTGGTCATGTCCCGATAAAATGAGTACCTATTGTAAGACAAAATGCGTTGCATCCTCATGTCTCATTCACTAATCTAAACCTATTAAATAAATTATTGTGCCGGCGGCCATTGCTTACCGTTGCCCCGGTGAGAGATTGAACCGTGATAGACAAAGATGGCTTTAGAGCCAATGTGGGGATAATCCTCTGCAATGATCTCAACCAGGTGTTGTGGGCGCAACGTGCTCAGCATGACTCATGGCAGTTTCCCCAGGGCGGCATAAAAATCAACGAGACGCCGGAGCAAGCTGCTTTCCGTGAACTGACAGAAGAGATTGGTCTGGGGCGAGAGCATGTTGAGTTGATTGCAACCACGCGGGGCTGGCTGCGTTATCGGCTGCCGAAGCGTTATCTGCGCTATGGTAACAAGCCTTTATGTATCGGTCAGAAACAACGCTGGTTTCTGATGCGCTTTACCGGTGATGAAACCGATGTGCGACTGGACCTGCATGACAAGCCAGAGTTTGATGACTGGCGCTGGGTGGATTACTGGACACCGGTTGAGGAAATCGTGTTTTTTAAACGCCGGGTATATGAAAAAGCCCTGCATGAATTCGCTCCGCTGTTATTTCCCGAGTACCGCAAACGCGTCGGAAACCGCGATTCATCATCTGGCTAAACCAGTTGTTTACGAAAGACACTGGAATTCCGCTGATAGTTATAAAGAGCCTGTTTTTGCATCGGTAA
>DELT01000017.1 GCA_002354555.1 Methylophaga sp. UBA2689 | reverse complement strand
GTTGAGCGACTCATGCCAGCATTGATTGAGGCCTATGAGCAAGCACGTTTGATTGAAGCCAATGCTTTTTACATCAAGGAAAACACCTTAAGTTCAATGTCTGAAATGAGCTGGAAAGCCACTATTGAACAGGTAATTAATACAGATTCGGCAATGATTACCTTTACCAACCAGGCTTACAACTACAGTGATACGGCAAAACCCCATCTGGTAATGCGTGAAGCCTTTACCGAAGTTCGTGATGCAAACGGTGGTTTACTGCCTATTGGTACCTTCTTTTCAATGGCTGAAGCTTTTGATCTGGTTGAAACGCTGGACAAACACATTGTACAAAAAGTGTTGGACTTGATGGGCGAAGAGTCCAATCCGGCTCCTGTCACAATCAACCTTTCTCTGGCATCAATTGCTTCAGCAGAATTCCGTCAATGGCTTGGCAAAACAGTCATTCAGTCAGGCTTATCACCTGCCCTGTTAGCTTTTAGTGTGACCGCTTATGCTGCGGCCAAAGATCTGGATACATTCACCAATTTCAGCATCTTTGTCAGACAGTTAGGCGCTCATAGTTTATTAAAACGTTATAGCAGCGATGTGATTCCGGTGAATCTGCTAAAAGATCTGCATATTGATTACATTCGACTGGCACGCGATCTGACTACCGATATCCGGAGTAATACCAATAAACCGGACTTGCTCGATATCATTCAGGAAATTGCTCGCTTACTGGAAGTAAGAGTATTAGCAGAAAGTGCAAAAGACGAACAAGACTTTCTCTGGTTGCAGCAGGCTGGCTTGTTCGGGATCAGTCGTTAATCAATGTTGCTTCGGCTAAAACCTATAGTATTAACCTTTCTACTGATATGGTGGCTGCCGTTTTCTGTTCCGTTGCTGGCAGAATTGCTGATTTCAGAAGCGTTATTGCAACGAATTGAAAATGAATACGATAGTGAGGCCAGACAACGCGTTGAAGCCTGGCAAATATTGATGCAGGAAAATAAGGATTTAACAGAGCGGGAAAAACTCGCGGTAGTGAACGATTTTTTTAACAGTAATGTCCTGTTTGTTGATGATATTTTGTTATGGGATAAAGAGGATTACTGGGCTACGCCAATAGAAATGCTGTCACTGGGGGCTGGCGATTGTGAGGATTATTCCATTGCCAAATATTTCACCCTGAAACAGCTTGGGGTGGATGAAGATAAACTTCGTATCACTTATGTTAAAGCCATTGATCTGAATCAGGCACATATGGTGTTGACGTATTTTGAAAATAAACGTGCCATTCCACTGGTGCTGGACAATCTGATTAATGAAATTCAACCGGCCAGTCGTCGTCAGGATCTGACACCTGTTTACAGTTTTAATGGTACAGGATTATGGCTGGCCAAATCCCGTGGCGAAGGACAACGGGTGGGTGATGCCTCACGCTTGTCATTGTGGGAAGACCTAGCCGCCAGAATGCGAGCGGAAACAGTTGCAGATTAAAGAGAACGTTTTTCATTACAGAGTACGTCCGGCAATCTGATTAATCTGTGCAATCTGTTGTTGAATTTCGATTTCCAGTTGCAATAGTTGGTGACGATGTTTATCAGCAACTTCCTGACTACGTAAAAAGCTCGTTAAATCGACACCGCCCATATCAAAACTGCGTTGTTGCATATCAACATATTGCTGACTGACTGCGTATTGTTCTTTCAATAGCGCCTGTCTCTGTTGCAACGTTTTAAGCGTATCCATCGCGGCAAGCAAGTCAGCTTCAAGCTGACGTTTCTGTTGCTGCTGAGCAATCTGCAAATCGGCTAACTGCCGGCTGGCCTGCGCAATAGCCGGTTGCTGATATTGTTCATTGTTCAAGGCAAAGCTGACGCCCACACCAACGCTGTTGTTGTAGGGATCGGCATGTTCATCCCGTTCACGTTTAACACCAACAGACAGGCTGGGATGCTGCACATTGTCATACCGCGCATTAGCCATTTCACTGCGTTGTCGGGCTATTTGTTGCTCTAACTCAGCTAATAACGGATGGGCTTTATCAATTTCTAGAGACGCCGGTAAGCTTTCTTCAATTACATCGGGTAAAACCTGCTGTCCCGTCAGGTACTGGTACTGATTTAAGCTTTGTTGCAAATTCATTTTTGCTGAAGCCAGTTGTGACTGCATTTCCAGATGATGGCTTTTTGCCAACAAAGCTTCTGAGCTGGCTAAATCTCCCCCCTCTACCCGATTTTCAACATTCTTTTGTAAGCTCCGGGCATTGTCCCGTAATGTTTCGGCATGGCGAACTTTGGCAGCAGAAAGCATTACCAGCCAGACATGACGTCTTACCTGTGCCGAGGCATCAAGGCGAATCCGTTGTTGATAGTAAGGCAGTTCTGCAGCCAGATGACGTGACAGATTCTGCTGCTGACGTTTCTCGCCTGGTAGCCAAATCGGCATTTCTACTGAAGATTCCCATTCCTGTAGTCCCTCACCACTTCCAATGACATCATTAAAATGATTTACCGATAAACTTAAAGGTTCGGCAAATAACTTATCAGCAAGAGCTGCACGACTTTGTGCCAGCGCATCCATACTGGATTCAGCTTGTCTGGCAGGGTGCTGGCTGTAAACGTAATCCGTCAGTGTTTTCAACGTGATGGGATCCGCTTCCTCAGCATTAACGGAATAACTGAACAAACTTGAACTCAGTCCGAATAATAAACACAACATACGCAGTTTCATGTTCTACCCCTTATTCGGTGGTTTGTGTCTTGCCGTTACGAAGTTTGGCAAAATTTTCGGCAATGCTTTCATGGAACGACAATAATGCCGGAATGACCAGTAATACTAAAATAGTGGCAAACATCAAACCAAACGAAATCGATACAGCCATTGGAATCAAAAACTGCGCCTGAGGCGATGTTTCAAATAGTAATGGCGTGAGCCCACCGATAGTGGTTAAAGAAGTCAATAATACTGCCCTTAACCGTAAAACCGAGGCTTCAATAATGGCATTTTGGGTTTCCAGGCCTTTTTCACGTAAGTTCTTGAAAAAGGTCACCAGAATGATCGCATTATTGACCACGATGCCCGACAGTCCAAAGATGCCGAATAACGACAGAATGGTCAGGTCGATATTGAGTAACCAATGGCCGACCAGCGCTCCAATCAGACCAAATGGAATGGCAGTCATTACTACTAACGGCCAGCCATATGATGCAAATACCCAGGCCAGAATGATATAGATTAACGCAAAGGCCAGCAGCGTGCCTTGCTTCATATCACCAATGGTATCAGCCTGTTCTTCTGCCCTGCCCTCAAACACCACCTGGATGCCATAACGCGCCATTAAATCAGGTAGAAATTCTTCCTGTAAATCCGCCAGAATGTTGTTGTTATTAGTGACCTGACTATCTACGGTTGCCGTGACATGTACCGCCAGGCGGGTATCAGTATGCCGCAACACATCAAAACCGCGGCGGGCATCAAAGTGCACCACTGAGTCCAGCGGCACACTGCCACCATCTGGCAAACGGATCATAAAATCATCCAGTGATGCCTGAGTATTTCGCTGGCTATCTGGAAACATCACCCGCACTTCAACTTCGTCATCACCATCTTGAAAAATCTGTACCAGACGTCCGTCATAAGCTGAGCGTAGTTGTCTGCCAACGTTTTCTACCGTTAAACCCAACACCTCGCCCTGCTCTTTGAGGCGATAAATCAACTGCGACTGGCCATAGGGCAAATCATCCTCAATTGCACTAACGCCGGGATAACGCTGTAAAGCTTCAATAACTTCTTTGGCAGCTGCCTTGAGATTATCGGTCGTGCCACCGGTGAGCCGAATATCAATATCACTGCCAGGGGGCCCACCCCGCCGTTCAGATATGGTGAAGGTTTCAATACCTGCTGGAATAACAATTTTCTCGCGCCAGGCATTAATAAATGTCTGATTACGCACATCGCGCTCATCCGGTGAAGTCAATTCAACCTGCATTGAGGCAAAACGGTCATCAACCTGAGCATCCGACATACCCCCGGCAGTACCCGCCGCACCCAACTTGCTGGTAGCAACATCAACCAGTGGCTGGTCCCATTGCTGATCAGTTTGCTGCAATGTCGCCGTGAGATGTTGCAAAAATTTATCAGATTCACTGCGCGGCGTTCCGGCAACAAAGCGCGCATTGGCTAGCACCGTGGTGCCTTCAGGTGATGGGAAAAAGTTAAAACTGATACGACCACCTGCCAGTAAACCAAAACTGATGATCAGTAACGCCATGGCAATACTCACCGTTAAACCACGATTTTTTACCGCTTTGGTGACTAATGGACGGAAAAGATCATCACGCAGATAATTGAAAGCATCATCCAGTCGTGCACGTATTGCTGAAGGCTTGGCATGATGAATATTTTGAAAGCTATGGCGCAAATGGCCCGGCAGAATCAGAAAACACTCGATCAACGAGGCGATAATCACGCAAATCACCACAAAGGGAATATCAAACAGAATATTGCCAATCACACCACTGATAAGCATTAACGGAATAAAGGATGAAATGGTAGTCAGCGAAGAAGATAAAATCGGAGCCAGCATACGTCTGGCACCACCTTCCGATGCTGTCAGTGACGGTTCACCACTCTGATAATGGGCAAATGCATCCTCACCGACCACGATGGCATCATCAACAATAATCCCCAGCGACATGATCAGACCGAACAGGCTGATCATATTAATACTGCCACCCAGTGCATATAACACTGCCAAAGCCGCCATAAACGATACCGGAATCCCCACTGCTACCCAGAATGCGACCCGCCCATGCAAGAACAGAAACAGAATGCCCAATACCAGCAATAACCCGCCCAGGCCGTTTTTTAAAAGCAAATTGATCCGTTCTTTAATCAGTTGCCAGCTGGCGTCATAGACTTTCAGCTCCACACCTTCAGGCAGTGTTCCGGATTTTTCATCCAGCCACTGTTCAAGTACCCGTGCACTTTCTAGTGAATCAGCGTTTTCCGTGCGTTGCAATTCCAGTTCTATGGCGGGTTGCCCCTGATAAAATAGATTCATCTGTTTACGTAAGGGGCGCCGTTCAATGGTGGCCACATCTTCAAGTTTCACCAATCCATGGGCAAAATCAGACTGCAAAGCAAATTCGGCAAAAGCCTGTACATCACGCCCCTGATCCAGACTGCGGATCTGTCTTGTGCTCTCATCATTACCAATTTCACCGGCGGGTAAATCCTGACTCAGCTGGGCAATACGATCAGCCACCTCATCCAGATCCAGCCCCAGTGCTTCCAACTTGGTTTTATCCAGCTGAATGGCGATTTCTTCAAGTGGTAATCCACTGATATTGATTCGTGAAATACCGCGATCCAGCAGCTCATGCTCAATATCATGTGCAAGGTAACGCAGGGAAGCCAGATCAGCGGTTTCACTGGTGATCAGAATGCGCGCCACACTTTCATAATTGGTGACCAGGGTGACTTCAGGCTCTTCACTATCCGTGGGTAAATTTCTAATCTGAGCGATACGATCCTTGACCTGATCCAGGGCCTGCCCCATATCGCTTTTTTCAATAAACTCAAGTGTGACCCGTGACATACCGTAAGAAGATGTTGAGGTCATCTTTTTCACATAATCCACACTGCGAAGCTCCTGCTCTACCTGGCGGGTAATCGATTCGGCGACGTCCTCGGCACTGGCACCACGCCACTCAATGCTGACGGTGATAATGTCCAATGCGAATGTTGGAAAAAACTGAGTATTAATACGATTTAATGATAGAACACCGGCAAGGATCATCACTATCATCAACAGATTGGCCGCAACCCGATGTTGGGCAAAGAGTCCAATAAAGTCGCGTTTCACCGTATTATTCATCTTTAATACTTACGGATAACCCATTGATGGCATTTGGTAATTGAGTAGTAATAATCTGATCGCCCTGTTGCAAAGCATCGCTTTGAATCAGCAAGCGACTTTTGCCATCCCGATCTGAATAGTCACCGATTTTGCTGACTTGCACCGCTTCAAGCTGATTATTACGAACCCGGTACACCCTATCCAGACCATATAAAGCACTGTAAGGAATGGCCACAGTATCCTGCCGAACAGGCAAATCCAGTTGGGCACTGACAAACTGTCCTGCGGCCAATGGTCCCGGATCACCTTTTAGGCGAAACAGACCATCTCTTCCTGCCACATTGGCATTCACTTCACCGCTGAGGCGTTGTAATTCAAATTCATATTGCTGACCGGAAACTTCTGCGGTGGCGATCAAACGCTGTTTATCAAGCACTGAGTAAATATCCGCCAGATACGCCTGTGGAATGGATGCACGCAATTCCAGTTGCTGCATATCATAAAGCGTCATTAAGGCATCACCGACCTGTACCCGGTAACCCTTGGCAATTTGCCGGTTAGTTATTCGACCTGAAAATGGCGCTTCGATTACGGTACGACTCAGATCCAGTTCTGCACGATCCAGTTGTGCCTGAGCCTGTTGACGGTTTGCCTGAAGCTGAGCAATTCGAATAGGATGATCCTGAATATCAAATTGCCGTTGTTTAAGCTCAAGGCTTTGTTGGGCTTGTAAAGAGATGGATTCATCCAGTAAAGCCTGTGATGACAACTGGCTCTGTTGCAACTTTTCGGCACGATTCACCGCTGCTTTAGCCAAATCAACCAATTGCTGTTGCGTACCTAGCAGGGCTTGATTGCGTTTCAGCTGCGACTTTTCTGCGTCGATCTGTGCATCAATCAATGCCAGTTCGGCAGCAGCCTGCTCTACCGCCAATTGCGCTTCTCGAGCATCCAGTTCAATCAGCACATCACCTTGTTCGACATAATCGCCATCAAACACATAAACTTCAGCAACATCGGCGGTAACAGCTGCCCGTAAATTAGCCATTTGCGGGGCTTCAAGACGACCATACAACGTTAAGGTTGGTGATAATGCAGCAAAATCAATCGTCTGGGTCTCAACCAAGACGCCCTGTTCCGGACGTTCCTGAACCGGAGCCTGGGGACGGCTACTGATCAACGTAATGAATATTACGATGGCCAATGCCACAACCAGCAAAGGGGGGAACAAACGTTTAATCAAAACCCTACTCCGTTAAATTTTCATTGGTGACTTTGGCAGATCACTCCGCTTCTGTCACGATGATTAAGCGTAACGCATCCAATTTCAGTTCAGCCTGTTGCAAATACTGTTGCAACTGTTGCTGTTGCGACTGTAGCGCTTCAATTTCTGCAGGTTTGATATGGGTATTTTGTTCGGCAAGATGCTGCAGACGGTTTAATTCATGGTCAGTCAGCTCGGTCATTTTACTGATAGCCTGTTCTATTAACTGTTTTTGATGTTGGTCTGCCATTTTTTTACTTGCGTCAATTAAATTATCGATTCGGGATCTGGCGGCCTGCACCATCTGCTGGGCGGTATGTTTGGGAATACGACCTGCTTGCTGATTCATTTCCTGCTCAGGCAACTGTTCTTCAAAACACCGGCCGTTCTCATCTATAACAATTCGAAGATACGATTCTGGAATATACCGCGTGATATTAAACTGCTTCGGTGCAGGGCAATGCATTACAAAGGCGACTTCCAGTAACAAACTTCCGGCTGGCACCAGATTACTTTTTAACTGACAGAATGCCGTATTGCCCAGATCAGAACTGATTACCGCGTCCATTGCCGATAACACCAATGGATGTTCCCAACTGAGGAATGCCATATCCTCGCGGGATAATGCTCGTGCGCGTTGATAAGTGGCCGTTAAACCATCTTCTGGCAGGTCAATTTCATCACTACGTAACTCATCTCCACGCTGCAATATAATACTGTCAGCGCTGTGGGCCTGTTGCTCCACACCATAAGCATCAAAGAAATCATCCATAAAAGCTGCCAGTTCCAATGGGCTGCTGGCATCGTCTACCTGCATCAGGATCTCTGTTGCCGCTGCTTCATCATAGGAATTCATTGTCAGCAGTCGGTCCCGGCCCTGACTGAGACTTTCGCGTAATTGCTGCTCAGCCTTTTGGGTATCTTTAAGCAATTTGGCAAAAGCTTTTTTGTCTTCGGGATGCCGCAAGCACTGTTCCAGCTGATCAGCAAATTGCTCGCGTAGTGCGCTGCCAGTTTTGCAAACCGATTCAAACGCATTTAAACCCTGCTGATACCAGTCCAGCAACAATTGCTGAGCAGTATCCTGATAAAACGGCAGAACGATGTTGACGGTATTACGCTGGCCGATACGATCCAGTCGACCAATGCGCTGTTCCAGCAAATCGGGATTGAGCGGTAAATCAAATAAAACCAGATACGAACAGAACTGAAAATTACGCCCTTCACTGCCAATTTCCGAGCAGATCAGAATTTGTGCACCCTCTTCATCATCAGCAAAAAAAGCCGCAGCACGATCGCGGGTAATTAACGTCATCTGTTCATGAAATACGGCGCTACGCACGCCATGTTGCAGTCGCAGATGTAACTCCAGCTCTTTTGCAGTTTCAGCATTGGCGGTAATTAATAAGGTTTTTTCTCCACGGTGCTGTTTCAGCCAGTCCACCAACCATTCAACCCGCGGATCCAGCTCCAGCCAGTCTTCACCTAAAAGTGTTTCTGGTTGTACCAAGTGAGTAAGTTCGCTGTCGGTTTCGGGCAAAAACTGCTCTGGAAATTCCAGTGGATAAGTTGTTAACTGCCGCTCAGGAAACCCTTTAACCGTATCGCGGGTATTACGGAATAAAATCCGCCCGGTACCGAATTGGTCAAGAAACCGTTGTTTAGCCTGTTCACGTGCTGCTTCAAATTCATCACTGTCAGCCAGTGCAGATAACAACTCATCATCCAGATAAGGTTTTAATTGGGCTTTTAAACTTTTGTTTTTATCGAAATCAATGGCTGATTCAACAGCCATCAGTTGATCGAGTAACAGACTGATTTGCTGATAATGCTGCTGTTCTTCACGAAATTTCGCTAAGTCATAATAGCGATCCGGATCCAGTAACTTCAGACGGGCAAAGTGACTGTCCATACCCAGCTGTTCAGGTGTAGCAGTTAACAATAAGACTGAGGCAATCTGCGCAGCCAGCTTTTCCACCAGTTGATAACTTTCACTGCTCTGATCTTCATGCCATTGCAGATGATGCGCCTCATCCACTACCAACATATCCCAGCTTGCCTGCAATACATCTGTTTGCATTTCAGGATGCTTTTCCAAAGTCTGTAAATCAGTTAAAACTAATTGTGCGCTATCAAAGGCATTGCCCTCGTCTAATTCAACCAGTGCTTCGTAACGTTCGGCATCAATCACCGTAAAAGCCAGGTTAAAACGTCGCAGCATTTCCACCAACCACTGATGCACCAAAGCGGAGGGAACGATGACTAATACGCGACTGGCCCGTCCCTGCATGATTTGCTGATGCATAATCAAGCCGGCTTCAATCGTTTTCCCCAAGCCAACTTCATCGGCCAGTAAAACTCTGGTAGAAATACGGTTGGCCATTTGTGAGGCAATATAAAACTGATGCGGCAGACATTGCACCCGAGCGCCCAACAGACCAAACACCGGTGACTGATGTAAACGATGAAAATACTGATGGGTTCTGAGGCGTAATTGAAACTGGCGGTTTTTATCTATCTGACCGGCAAATAAACGATCTGATGCCTGGCTAAACTGTACAAAGCTATCCAGATCCATCTCATGAATACTGACAGCTTCTCCCTCAGCGGTTTCCCCCTGATAAATCACACAGCCATTTAACGGATGTTTTTCACTGATGGTAAAAATCTGTCCTTTACGGGTTTTTACCTGTTCCCCCAGCGGATAATCCACTCGGCTCAATGGTGCATTATTAGCCGCATAACTGCGCTGCTCTTCGGCAGCCGGAAAGGAAATTTCAATTCGTCTTCCGGTGACTTCAATGATAATACCCAGGCCTAACTCGGCCTCGCTGTTACTGACCCAACGTTGGCCAACTGCAAAACTTATTTCTGACAAACTGTGCTACCTGATTAATTGCGATGAATTTAGACATTGCCCAACCTGACAGGCGAGCAAAATATGCCGATATGGTAAATTGTCAGGCTGTATTTTCCTATAGTAAATAAGATGTCCAGCCAGTTTTTTATACTTCGCACTTCCTCAATCAGCGAATCGGAAATCAAAAAATCACGGTTTATTGGCGTGGCCATGCACTGTGACAGTGAACAATCGGCTTTAAAACAGCTTCGACAATTGGCTGCCCAACATTCTTCTGCAAATCATCTGGCCTTTGCCTGGCGGATCCGCTCAGCGGAAGGTTTTATCACCGAACGTTTTTTTGATGCCGGCGAACCATCCGGCACTGCAGGTCGGCCCATTCTGTCACCGTTACAGGGTGAAGACCTGATTAATACGGTTGTGGCGGTCATTCGTTATTTTGGCGGGGTTAAATTAGGTACTGGAGGTCTGACCCGAGCTTATGGAAATGCCGCCAAACAAGCTATCGATGCGGCAGGAAAGCTTCCCTGGGTAGAAATGGCGCAATTCAGCTTAAAGATTGATTACAGCCAGTTACAGATGCTGGAATATCAGCTTAAACAGATCAAAGGACGAATTATCGATCAGCAATTTACTGATATGGTCAGCGTAGTAATCGAATTGCCTGCTGAGCATCTTGTCGCAATTCGCGAACAATTCAGTTCGTAAACGTTATCAAACGCTGGTTAATCGCAACAGTACTGAAAGCAAATTGTTGCTGAATGAAATTCAGGCTATCGCGATGATAGAAAAACACATGGGTAATATCGTTTTTATAATGCCATTTGGCAAAATCAATGCTGTTCTCAAATAGTTGAGTCATGCAAAACAATTTACCGCCAGGATTTAACAACGATTTAAGCCGGGCGAATTCCACCGCCGGTTGATGGAAATGTTCAATCACCTCGCAACAGATAATAAAATCATACTGCTCGGCTAACACGCTGTTATCAGGGTGAAAAATCGGATCATACAGCTTTGTCTGATAGCCTGTTTCAGAAATAATTTTACTGATAACAGGCCCTGGCCCCGCCCCAAAATCCAGACCGATTTTGTCTGGGGTAATCTGGCTTAGAATAGCCTCGGTGATGGGTGAGACAAACTGCTGATATCGTGGATCATCAACATCATTTTCATGGGTCAGATATAACGCTGTTTCGCTTTCCCTATCTGGCAAATGCTGTTTATCCATCTGCAGAGCATGACATTCATTGCATTGCCAGTAATCGCGACCGCGCCAATTCTGATAAAACGTCACTGGCGCGGCACATAACCGGCAAAAATTCACAGACCAAGGATTCACAACGGTAAAAAGCTGGTCAGCAATCCTATCAGGCCACCAAATACGCCACCCCAGACAACCAGCCAGCCCAAATGCTGACGAATCAGATCCTGAATCATCTGCTTGACCATTAACGGTGTCAGTTCTTCCAATCGACTGTGGACGATGGCATAAATCTGCCGATATAAATCATCGCTAACCGGGCCACTGCTGAGCTTTTCCCGCAGATGCTGCTGAAAATGTTCGCTATGGGCAATATCATTCAATGAATGCTGCATTTTACGGACAAAGGGTTCTTTCAGTGGATTAAGCGCCTTGGCACCACCGACCATTGATAACATGCTGCCAAAGGATGACTCCATAATGGTGGCAACCAGATTATCAAACACCGGATTCAGGTCTGTTTGATCGATGATTTCAGAAAAATCGAGTTGATGGTCACGCTTATCATCGAGCATTTCGCTGACAAAACGATCCAGACTCTGCTGATTGAAAAACTGTTCCATCACCAGTTTTTCAATCGCCGTGCGAAACTCACTAAAGCGTGCTGTAATCACTCCGGATCCGTACAATCCCGGTACTTTTTCAAACAGCATATGAATAGCCAGCCAGTTAGTTATCCCGCCGGCCAGCGCAAACATACCCATTGATAAAATCGGTTCACGCCAGGGTGAGTCAAGCAATAAACCTATGCCAACCACTGCTGCGGCGCAGAGATTGGTTAATAAACTCTTATTCATCGGCAATTGATTCTATTCAGTCTTTGGTCCAGCGGGTTAATGCTTCAATGATCTGTTGCGCCTGATCGCGGCTGGAGATATTGAATTTTGAACGTTGGCCATACTCCCCATTACGTTTTTGATAGCGACGAATCGTATATTTATCAGGACCAAATTCGCCTGTTTTGCGATCCAGATCCTGATAACGGAACATAACAGTAGCCCAGGCACCTTTAGTAAGCACAACCTTATCAAGTTCTTTTACTGTAGTAACATCGCCTTCCTGATAGGTCACCGTTAACTCATCAACTGTTTCTGACATAGTGTTTGTATTCCTTTGATTTAATTAAAAAACTGTTTGAGTGCATTGTATAAATGCGTTGTGTCCTGGCTACCAGCAAGCTCGCGAATCGAATGCATGGCAAAAGTAGGCACCCCGATATCCAGAGTGTGAACGCCGAGATTACTGGCCGTCAACGGACCGATAGTGCTGCCACAGCCCATATCAGTTCGCACCACAAAATCCTGCACTGGCACATCAGCCAATTCACAAAGCTGCCGGAAACGAGCGCTGCTTTGACTGTTAGTGGCATAGCGTTGATTGGCATTACTTTTAATCACCGGTCCTTTATTCAGGATGGGACCATGTTGTTCATCATGCCGATCAGCATAGTTGGGGTGAATACCGTGCGCATTATCCGCAGAAATTAATAATGAGTGCTGGATCATTCGCTGATAGCTTTCATTATCCTGGGCCAGTCGCTGCAAAACTGCAGGTAAAAAGGTGCCTTGTGCACCACTGGTCGATACACTGCCAACCTCTTCATGATCTGTGCATACCAGTAAATTTGCCTTATTTTTCGAGCCCGCCAGTAACGCCTGCAAGCCAATATAACAGCTCAATAAATTGTCCAGGCGCGCAGCACTGATAAAGTCTTCATTGATGCCGACCAGCGCCGACGGCTGGGTATCGTAAAAACAGATTTCGTAATCCAGCACTTTACCCACCGTCAGTTCACCTTGCTCGGATCTGAGCTGTTGCTCAAGTAAGGCACGAAAATCCGGTTTATCCCCCTCTTCGGTCTGCAGCACTATCGGTGGCAAGTGCAGCTGAGGATTAATACTGCGATTCTGATTGACGTCCCGATCCAGATGGATGGCCAGACTGGGAATAGTCGCCACAGGTTTTTTGAAATTAACCAACGCATGACTTAATTGACCATCGGTATCAACAAAGCTTACGCGTCCAGCCATTGATAAATCGCGGTCAAACCAGGGGTTTAACAACGCTCCACCATAAACTTCAACACCCAGCTGCCAGAATGAATTTTTTACCGTTCCCGGTTGCGGTTTTACTTTTAAACAGGGGCTATCGGTATGTGCCCCCACCATTTGCAAGCCTGCTTCTGCCAGATTGATATCGGGCAGATTAAACGCAATTATGGATGAATCATTGCGGGTTACATAATATCCCCCTGCCGATAACGTTCCCCAACTATCTTTTTCATTTAGTGGTTTGTATCCGGCAGCCTCCAGAGCCGCTTTCATATTGGCTACCGCATGAAACGGTGTGGGTGATGTATCAATAAAATCAAGTAAACCACGATTGAGGGTTTGGGGAGACATGCTGCTCATGATGAATTCCGGAGTATGAAACTGGACGATATGTTAACGATTTTGTGGCATCAATGTGACAAATTCAGTCGATTGTTTCAATCTTCTATGATCTGGCCACGATAAATCCGTTTACTTTTAGGCTTTGCAGAGGGTTGTTTCTCGACCGGTTCGGAGGGACTCTTAAGTCTATTTTGCGTCGTATCTGGCTGCTCTTTTTCAACAACCAGGTGACCTCGATACATACGTGGGGTTTTAGAGTGACTGGCAGAAACCACATTTTCAGATCTTGCCTGGCGTCGTAATCCCAGCGCGGCGAAAATATCTGCCTGATCTTCAATGCTGGCCCGTCCGCTTAACGGCATTTTCAGCGTACTGTTAAAACTGGTTCGTTCAATGATTAATCTTGGTAACAATCTGGCAACAGCAATACCTTTAACTGAACCAAATGCCATCGCTTCAATTTGACCCTGTTCGAAAATAATATGGCAGGCTTTGTTATCGGCAGTCGTTAAAAAAAACGTGCCGCTTTTTTGCTCGTTACATAACGTCAGAAGCAGCTTCAGAATTTCCGTTGTCTCAAGCATAAGTCCCTCATTCTGTATCGTCCTGTTTTTTAGAACGAATGATGCGCCGGGCATTACCGCCATGTAAACGACAACGATCGGCCAGAGCGCCCAATGCCCATGCTTCAGGCTGACGGATCGCCACTGAACGTTTGCACTTCTTACCGCCTGGTAATCGTGCACCACATGGCGGGCGATAACGTTTTATCTTTTCCCAACCTTCCAGGGTTTGGGTGGCTTTACGAATTACTTTAACTTCACGGGGTGACAGACTGTTTTGATCGACTGGACGCGTTTTTTCATCGGTGTGGCGCCACCAGTAACGTACCACTGGCAATGGCAATCCAAAACGACGTGCCAAATCATCAGGTTTTCGGTAAATTTCCATCTCCAGCAGCATCAATGCAGCTTGTTCCAGACGGGCAGTGAATTCTCGGCTTTCTTCAGGTGTCATGCGGGTAAACAGGTGGCTGCAACGCAATAACCTCTTCGGTTAAATCAATATCTTCTGATTCGCTAATAGCCACATTGCGAACAGAAACCCCTGCATCAATTACACTTTGCGGATCACCGGTAATCAACGGATGCCATTCTGGTAACGATTCACCTTCGGCAAGTAAACGGTAGGCGCAGGTATCGGGCAACCAGTCAAAAAAATGTGCCTGCTCTACGCTGAGTTGAATGCAATCCGGCACAGTCTTTTGACGATTAGCATAATCCTTACAGCGACAAGTTGAAATGTCCAGTAATTCACAGGCCACGCGGGTGTAATACATCCGTTCATCGGCATCATCTTCAAGTTTATGCAGACAGCATCGTCCACAGCCATCGCAAAGGCTTTCCCACTCGGTATGTGTCATCTGTCCAAGACGTTTGTGTTTCCAGAACTCGGTAGATGTTTTATGCTGGTCAGTCATGAATCAATCAGTCTTATTGTCTTCGCTGCTCAGTACGCTGATACAGCAATTTGATCCGCAATCTGTATTGGTTGCGGGAGATACGGCCAAGCTATGCCTGAACGACTGCCAAGATACCAGATCACAGGCGCTGGCGACACCATTTGAACAAGCACAACTGAAGCAAATTCACAGTGTGGATCTGGCGGTAATCAGCGATTTGACGGAAACTTTGCCGTTACAGGCCGGACAGCAATGGCTGGGTTATTTACGCAATTTGCATGCACCGCATATCATTTTGATTGCCGATCCTGCGCTGGCGCAAAAACAAGGATGGCAATTTCGCGATTATCTGGCCATGGGCCTGCATCATATTGCCGGAACCAGTGATGGTTTACAGGTGTTCAGTTATGCTATTGAAAACTACCAGCCCAAACGTGACTGGCTCAACAGTCGTTTTTGGGCGAATCCGGAAAACTATGACAAATATCGTTGGTAGGTTGTCATCAGATTGTCATCAAATCCCTCTAGTTTGCTTGGGGGTATCGGGTTACAGAAACACTGCACAAAAACCGTAACTTTTATGTTCAAGCTTATCGTTCATTAACCTTCAAACAAGCCATCAAAATGGAAAACATGGAAACACAAATTGATCTGAATAGCTCCGACCTTTATCTGAATCGTGAGTTGAGTCTGCTGGAGTTCAATTGGCGCGTATTACAACAGGCTCTGGATCCCAGTGTGCCATTGCTGGAAAGACTGAATTATCTGTGTATTTCCAGTACCAATCTGGATGAATTTTTTGAAGTACGAGTTGCCGGTCTTATCCAACAGATCGAAATTGGCGATCCCTACCTGGAAGCTGATCAAATCAGCGCTCAGGAAGCATTAAGGTTGATCAGCATACGTGCGCATGAATTGGTTGATGAACAATATTCGATATTGAATAACGAATTATTACCATTATTGGAGCAGGAAGGCATTAAAGTCCTGCCAAGACCAATGTGGACAAGTGAACACAGTGCCTGGCTGGAACAATATTTTCGCGATGAAATTCAACCCATCCTCAGCCCCATTGGGTTGGACTCTTCTCATCCGTTTCCACGTTTACTCAATAAAAGCTTAAATTTTATTGTATCGATGGATGGAAAAGATGCTTTTGGCCGTAACATTGGTTTTGCCATATTACAGGCACCCAGAGCACTACCACGGGTCATTAAGCTACCTGCGGAATTATGTGAACCGGGGCAATATCACTTTGTGTTTTTATCATCGATTATTCATGCATTTGCTGATGATTTGTTTTTTGGAATGAAAATCAAGGGCTGTTATCAATTTCGCGTTACCCGAAACAGTGATTTGGCCATTGATACTGAAGAAACCAGTGATTTACTGGCAACCATTGCAGATGAATTGACGCATCGTAATTATGGTGACGAAGTACGTCTTGAGATTGCTCATAACTGTCCTGAAGAAATGGTTAATTTCCTGCGTGACCAGTGTGCAATGCATCAGGATAACGTCTATCTGGTCAATGGCCCTGTGAATCTAAGCCGTTTGCAGGCTTTGCATTCAATGGTTGAACGTTCGGATTTGAAATTCAAGCCCTTTACTCAGGGAAGACCCAATGGTCTGACGTCAGAGGTGGAAATCTTTGGGCTGTTAAAACAGAAGGATGTGCTTTTACATCATCCCTATCAATCCTTTACCCCTGTCATTGATCTGATCAAGCAGGCGGCTTCAGATTCCAGCGTGCTGGCCATCAAACAAACCTTATATCGCACAGGTGCTGTTTCACCGATCGTCGATGCACTGGTTGCCGCTGCTCACGGTGGAAAAGAAGTTACCGTGGTTATTGAATTGCGGGCACGTTTTGATGAAGAAGCTAACGTTGCATTGGCTTCCAAGTTACAACAGGCGGGAGCTCATGTCGTATATGGCATTGTTGGCTATAAAACCCATGCCAAAATGCTGCTCATTCTGCGTCGTGAAAATAACAAATTACGTCGTTACGTCCACCTGGGCACTGGCAATTACCATCGTAGTACTTCACGTATTTATACCGATTATGGGTTGCTGACCTCTGATAAACAGATTGGTGAAGATGTTAATAACCTGTTTATTCAGCTGACCAGCCTTGGCAAAATTCCCAAAATGCATAAATTACTGCATGCACCTTTCAATCTGCATCAAGGATTACTGGATAAAATTGACCGCGAGATTGCACATGCCGAAGCCGGCAAAAATGCTCGCATTATCGTCAAGGTCAATGCACTGGTTGAGCCGGAAATGATTAATGCCTTCTACCGAGCTTCTATTGCTGGCGTTAAAGTTGATTTGATTGTCCGCGGCATCTGTACTTTAAAACCAGGTGTTCAAGGCGTATCAGAAAATATCCAGGTGCGCGGCATAATTGGACAGTTTCTCGAGCATACCCGGGTATTTTATTTCGAAAACGATGGCCAGGTTGAAATCTGGGCCGGTAGTGCTGATCTGATGAAACGTAACCTTTTGCGTCGAGTGGAAACCTGTTTCCCGATTGAATCCAAACGACTGCAAAAACGCATTATTGCCGATCTGAATTTATATCTTGCTGATAATACACAGGCGTGGATCCTCTCCGCTGATGGTCGTTACCATCGGGCAGCCCGCAACGAAGGAGATGAAATGATCAGTGCACAGAACATGCTTCTGGAAGAATTGGCGAAAATCAATTAATCATGCAAATCATCGCATTCTTTAATTTGAAAGGCGGCGTGGGTAAAACCACGTCTGCAGTTAATATTGCCTGGCAGGCCGCTAATGAGGGTATTCCTACTCTTTTGTGGGATTTGGATCCGCAGGGGGCTGCCAGCTGGTTGTTACAACGCAAAAGCAAGTCCAAAGCGGAAGCCAAAAAACTGTTATCTGGTAAAACGCCTATCGGTGAATTAGTTAAAAGTACCGATTATCCTTCTCTGGATATTATTCCTGCCGATTTTTCATTCCGGCAAATGGATTTGGATCTCGCAAAAGCCGGTGATAAAAAAAATCAGCTGGCTAAGCTGTTAGCCCCGTTTGGCGAGAGCTATTCGCTGATTGTGCTGGATTGTCCGCCCAGTTTTTCTGAACTGACTGAACAGATGTTCGCTGCGGCTGATGTGATCTATGTACCGATTATTCCCAGCCATTTATCGATGCGCACCTTTGAACAGACACGAGACTTTTTCAAAGAAAATAATCTTAAGCCCAAACGTCTTCACCCCTTTTTCACCATGGCAGATCGCCGTCGCAGTCTGCATCGCGTTATGCTGGCACATCCACCCAAGATGCTGAAACATGGTTTGCAAACAGCCATTCCCTACGCGGCTGTAGTGGAAAAAATGGGCGATGTAAGAGCGCCTTTAGCGGCTTTTGCAGCCAACTCGACGGTGAATAAAGCTTATGAAGCATTGTGGCAGGAAATAAAAGCTACGCTCGATAGTTCAAGCTGATTTTTGTATACGCCAGCAATAATGTATTTTTGAATTTCTTTCAAAATCAGCTGGTAAGGTTGCTTTGCTAATGTCTTTTATCTCCAGCCCTTGCAATGTGGATACATCCAGTTTGAAATCGCGTCGATTGGTGGAGAAGAAAATTTCTCCTCCCGGATTTAACAATCCGGCGACTTTGTGCAGCATATCGCTATAGTCACGCTGAATATCAAATACCCCTTCCATTTTGTTGGAGTTGGAAAAGGTCGGCGGATCAACAAATATCAGATCAAAGCGTAAATTCTGTGTAGCGGGTTCATTTAACCAGGCCAATACATCCGCTCGAATAAACTGATGCTGCTCACCAACAAAGTTATTCAATTGCATATTATCCCTGGCCCAGCCAAGGTAAGTATTTGACATATCTACGGTGGTAGTCGATTTGGCGCCGCCTGCAGCAGCATAAACGGTTGCACTGCCGGTGTAGGCAAACAGATTCAGAAATGCTTTGTTTCTGCTGTTTTCAGCCAGCATCTGCCGGGTGATTCGGTGATCCAGAAATAATCCGGTATCCAGATAATCCGTCAGATTAATCCAGAAGCGAAGATCATTTTCCCGGACTTCAAAACGCTGGCGTAAAGCCGCCTGTGACTCATACTGGTTAGAACCACGTTGTTTCTGGCGTAACTTTAGCGCCACTTTATCTTCCTTTACACCCAGCACAGCCGGAATAATTTGCATGACTTCGTCGAGACGTTCACTGGCTTTTAACGGATCGATATCCGCTGGCGGTGCATATTCCTGCACATGAACGTAGTCTCCATAAACATCAATAGCCACAGCATAATCTGGTAAATCAGCATCATAAACCCGATAACAATCCAACTGATTTTTGCGTGCCCATTTGGCTAAATGCCGAACATTCTTTTTCAATCGATTAGCGAACATTTCCGCTTGTGGAGAAACATCATCCAGCACAGCTGAACTTACAGCAGGTTTTACTTTGGTTTTTGGCGTTTTATCCCAGGGAGAAGGTGATTCCGCCATTTCCTGCTGCACCGGTTTGGCATCGCGGCGTAATGGTTTGGGAGCGCGATATGACAAAACTTCACAGGCAATAGGGCCGTTGTCAAAAGGCTTGCTGTCAAATATAGTGAGACCAGTCAATTTACCCAGCTGGGCGTTGTCAGTGATAATGGTCGTTCGCCATGCCGGTAGATGCTGATTTACCAAATCACCAAGCTCTTCGTAAACATTATGTAACGAAGCGGCATCACCAATACGTTGTCCATATGGCGGGTTTGAAACTAATAGTCCAACGTCAGGTAGAGTTTGAGCGACCGTTGCCCAGTTCTGCAGATCACGATGGATAACCTGAATACGATCACTCAGTCCGGCGGCTTCTATATTGGCCTGGGCCGCCTCAACGGCAGATTTATCCTGATCCCCGCCCATTATCATCGGCAAACGCGCCAGTCCACTAAGGCGTCTTCTTTCAGCATCCGCCTTTAATTGTTGCCAGGCAGCCTTGTCATGCTGCTTCCAGTAGAGAAAACCAAAATAATCCCGCTGTAAACCTGGTGCAATATCAGCCGCCATCAATGCTGCTTCGATTAAAAAGGTACCACTACCACACATCGGATCCAGCAATGCCCAACCTTCACGGGCAAGCTTTGGCCATTCAGCAGACAATAAGATGGCTGCCGCGAGGTGTTCTTTTATCGGAGCATTCGTCTGACTGACGCGATAGCCGCGTTTATGCAAACTTTCACCGGACAAATCAATACTGACAATTGCCTGGTTATGTTTAAGGTAGACATTTACCCGCAGATCCGGCTGATGCAAATCAACGGAAGGTCTTTTACCCGATAAATCGCGCAGTCGATCTACGATGGCATCTTTAACTTTCTGCGCACCAAACTGAGTATGATGAATTTTCGAGCGGAAACTATTGAAATCAATTGCCAGGGTGGTGTCCTCAGCATCGATATGCTCTTCCCAGGCAAGCTCTTTAATCCCGTTATAAAGCTGATCGGTCGTTTCGGCGGTGAAATGGGCGATTGGCATCAGCACTCTGACTGCGACGCGTGACCATAAACAGACTTGATAGGCTTCTTTAAGACTACCGGTGAAACGAATGCTACCCGCCTCTGTTTTGTATTGTTTAATACCGATTTGTTTGAGTTCGGTTTCCAGCAACGGCAACATGCCACGTGCTGCGGTGACGGTGAACTTGTGTTTAGTCATGAAACTATCCTGATATAATCACAGCATTTTAATACAGGTAGCTCTTCACATGGCAGTCAATGATAAACAACGCCGATATCTGAAAGGATTGGCTCACCCGCTAAAGCCCGTAGTAATGATTGGTAACGCGGGTCTAACTGAAAACGTACTGGCTGAAATTGAAAACGCGTTGGCTTACCACGAGCTGATAAAAGTCCGAGTCAGCGGGCAGGAAAAAGCTGATCGCCAGCAAATGCTAAATGAGATCGCGGAAAAAACCGGTGCAGATTTAGTCATGGTAATCGGTCATATAGGTGGTTTTTATCGCCCGGCTGATAAACCCGTCATTCAATTGCCAGGTTAATTAAAGGGATAATGCATCTTGATTCAAAAACCCGCTGAAACAGAACAGAAACTTGCTTCCATTATAGCTGAGCGTTGGAGTGGCAAGGCTTATGATGCAACGCAGGCGGTCAGTGATGACATCATCATGGCACTTTGTGAAGCAGCATTATGGGCGCCCTCCTGCTATGGCGAAGCACCATGGCGTTATGTTATCTGTAACAAATTCAAAGATGAAATAAGCTGGCAAAAAACATTGGATTGTCTTGCGCCGGGCAATCAGGAGTGGGCGGTTAATGCTCCGTTATTGATCGTAACTGCATCCCTGCCCCATTTCACTCATAACGGCAGCGAAAACCGTTGGAATGGGTATGATACTGGCGCAGCCAGTCTTAATTTATGTTTACAATCAACCGCATTCGGTCTGATGTCTCACCAGATGGGTGGATTTGATGCTGATAAATTACGAGACGCTTTATCTATACCAACAAATGTAAACCTGTGGTCAGTAATTGCTATTGGGTACCCTGCAGCGCTGGACACGTTGAGCGCTGAAGCATTAGAGCGGGAACTAAAAGCCAGACAGCGGCGTCCTTTAAACGAACATTTTTTTGAAAATGGCTGGACCGATTAAAACTTATATTAATGAAGTTGAGGTAAGTAAAATGAAATCAATGGTGATTATCACAGTCCTGAGTTTATTCAGTAGCGCCGCTTACGCATACGATAAAATTTATTTAAAAAGACTGCTTGAACAAAACCAATGTCACCATTGCAATTTAAGTGAAGCGCCACTGGAAGGTCATGATCTGGAAGGTGCTGATATGAGTGAAGCAAATCTAAAAGGCATTATTCTTACCAATGCCAATGTTAAAGGGGCCTGGTTTACTCATTCACGTATGCAGGGAGCACAGCTTGAAGGCGCCGATCTGAGTAATTCCCTAATGGATTACGCCCAGCTGATGGATGCCAACTTGAAAAACGCCAAACTGGATGGTGCACATTTGATTTTTTCGGATATGAGTGGCGCAGACTTAACCGGGGCATCAATGAAAGGCGTTCATGATCGAGGCATTAAATTCTGCAACACCACGATGCCAGATGGTAGCCTAAACAATGATGGTTGTTAGATTAGAAAGCAAAGCATAGCTACTGCATTATCTCTGTCAGGATGACTTAATAAGCCCTAAGTAATGTTACTGATAAAAGATAAATCGAGACCGGGTTAATACTCCCGATATTTAAAGAAAAATTCCCGGTAAATTACTCCTGACATTCGTCGCAGTAATCGCTAGTATATGGCGGACAATTCAGCCATAGGAACATATTTTGTTTTTGAAAAAAATCGTTTTCGTTTGTTTGTTGGTACCTGTTTTATCTCACGCTGCACCCGTCACGTTGATTCTCACCAACGGTGATCGTTTGCAAGGTGATTTATTAGAACGTAATCAGGAATCCCTTACTATTAAACATCAACTACTTGGTGAAATGATCCTTAACACCAATACAGTTTCCGAAATCAAAACAGATTATGACGCTCTGGCCCAGCAAACTCCAACAGATGAAACCCCGATTATTGAACCGGCTGACCTTGCTGAGGCAGAACCCGAAGATAATGGCCTGCTGGGGACCGGCTGGTTAACAAACTGGGAAAGACGCTTTGATCTTGGACTGGCGGGAAGCCGGGGGAAATCTGATAACAGTCAGGTTAATGTTGCATTTAATGCTGACCTGGCAACCGAAAAAACCCGGATTAACAGCCGAACGGCATATTATTATGCTAAGTCCGAAGAGGAAACTTCAGACAACAGTTTTTTCACTTCAATTAACCGCGACTGGTTGCAACCTGAGACACCATGGTTCATGTTTGCTGGTGGGCGATTGGACGTCGATAAATTCAAAGATTACGACTATCGGCTCAATGCCAACGCTGGTTATGGTTATGAATTCGCAAATACTGATGATTGGTTATTCGTTGGACGTTCCGGTGCGGGCTTTAACAGAACGTTTGGTGGCGAACGTGAAGAATTTACCCCTGAAGGATTGTTAGGTCTCGAAACACGCTGGCGTATTAATGCTGCGCAACGTTTAGCGTTAGCCAATACGTTTTATCCTAGCTTCGATTCTTTCGATGCCTACCGGAATGTAACAACATTTGATTGGATCCTTGATTTGGATGAACGTGCTGGCGTAGCGTTAAAAGTCGGCATGACCAATGAATATGACTCTGAAACCGAAGATGAGATTAGTAAAAACGATTTCAAATATACTTTGTCGCTCTCATGGAGTCTTTAGCACTTAGCTGTCTGAGGCTTATTGCTCTCTCATCTCCGCCTCTGTTGTGATCTGAAAAAGCGTCAATCAAGGCA
>DELT01000035.1:10495-26011 GCA_002354555.1 Methylophaga sp. UBA2689 | reverse complement strand
GGTCTGGGCGCAGTTGGTGCATACAAAGCACTGTCTAGCTGGACTAACCTGGGTGGTGTTCTGAGCGTATTTAGCCTGTAATACAGCTAGTAAAAGTCTATAGTTAATAAATAGACAGTTAAGTAAAATTAAGAACCCGGCATCTTTGATGTCGGGTTTTTTTTTGCCTGAAACAAAGTCATTTTGCTTTAATTATCTAAAGTAACTTCCATCAAGCAAAATCAGGCTATTTTTCCTGGCACCCATTCAGGAAAATCCTGAACCCCAAGGCGTCAATTGCTGACGCTACTTATCCCACATCACCGTAACATTCACATACCGTCTGAATAGTTCAGACGGTTTTACTTAGAACTAATAGAGAGGAAATTATTATGTGGACTAAACCAGAATATTCAGACATGCGTTTCGGTTTTGAAGTAACCATGTATATCTGCAACCGTTAAGATTTAACGACCAGATATGTGTCCGGGGTTAATGCCCCGGGCATCTTCAATCGACCAGTAAATCAGACTGCTTTACGTTACGATGACTATCTTTAATAGATCAGTGTAATTTGCTGAATAGTCGACAGGAAAGAGAAATATGCACATACATGTCATGGGATCAGGCGCCGGCGGAGGCTTTCCACAATGGAATTGCAACTGCATTAACTGTAAAGGTGTGCGTGAAGGAACAGTAAAAGCAAGCAGACGTACACAATCCTCAATTGCTATCAGTTCAGATGGTGTGGATTGGATTTTGTTTAACGCATCGCCAGATATCAAAAAACAGATGGATGATTTTCCGGCACTACAGCCGGCAAGAGAAGTACGTGATACCGCTATCAAAGCAATATTGATTACTGATGCTCAGATTGATCATGTGACTGGTCTACTGACATTACGTGAACATAACAAACCATGGGATATCTACTGCACAGAAGCGGTACATGATGATCTGACTACAGGGTTTCCGGTATTTAATATTCTTGGCCATTTCCGTGGCATCAACTGGCATGAAATAAAAACAGATTTAGAGTCATTTACCATCCCGGCAGCACCAGGCCTGATATTTACTGCAGTGCCTTTAAAGAGTGAAGCGCCACCGTATTCACCACATAGACATAATACGGTACCAGGTGACAATGTTGGTATTCGTGTTGAAGATACCCGCACCGGCAAGAATGTATTTTACGCACCGGGTCTTGGAGTGGTAGAGGATCATGTACTGGAATTTATGCGTAACGCAGATGTGGTTCTGGTGGATGGTACAGTGTGGACCGATGATGAGATGTCAAAAGAAGGTATCAGTGATAAACGGGCTCAGGAAATGGGCCACATTAATCAATCTGAAGACGGCGGCACCATCAGTTTTTTAAATTCGATGGAACGTCCACGCAAGATTTTGATTCATATTAATAATACTAATCCGATCCTCAACGAAGAATCGGCAGAACGTCAGGTGCTCAATAACGCAGGAATAGAGTTGGCATATGACGGTATGGATATTGAGCTATAACAATCGGGAAAGGGCAAACGATGGCTGACAACACACCTTGGTCAAAAGAAGAATTCGAACAAAAGTTGCGTGATAAAGAGCAGTTCTATCATATCAATCATCCGTTTCATAAATTGATGCATACGGGAAAGTTGAATCAGAAACAGGTTCAGGGTTGGGTGGCAAACCGCTTTTATTACCAAACCGCGATTCCTATTAAGGATGCGGCGATCATGGCCAACTGTGAAGATGCCGAAGTACGCAAACACTGGGTACAACGCATTCTTGATCACGATGGTTTTGAAGGTCAGGAAGGTGGTATTGAAGCCTGGTTGCAACTGGGAGAAGCGGTTGGTCTGACGCGTCAGGAACTGACTTCTTATGAACATGTTTTACCGGGTGTGCGTTTTGCGATTGATGCTTATGTCAATTTTGCGCGCCGTGCACCTTGGCAGGAAGCGGCCGGTTCTTCATTAACCGAATTGTTTGCCCCAAAAATTCATCAGGCACGTTTGGATAATTGGCCGGAAATGTATCCGTGGATCGATGAGCGCGGTTACCGATATTTCCGTAAACGGTTAAGTGAAGCGCGTCGTGACGTAGAACATGGACTGCAGATCACACTGGATTATTGTGATACACGTGAGAAACAACAGCGTGCGCTGGATCTGTTGCAGTTCAAGCTGGATATCTTGTGGACCATGTTGGATGCAATGTGGATGGCGTATATTGAAGATCGCCCACCTTATTGTATGGATGTAGAAAAATGACAAATCGCGTATTTAACGCAGACAGTGTGCCAGTACTGGCACTAGGTTACCGTTTTCAATGGGAGCCGATGCAGGATTGTTATGTTTTGTTGTATCCCGAAGGTATGGTCAAACTGAATCCTGCCGCCGGTGAAATATTGAAACGCATCAGTGAGAAAAAACAAACCGTCAGCGAGTTAATTGCTGAACTTAAAGTCGCCTTTGATGGCGCAGATTTAGACGATGACGTCTATCAGTTTTTGGAGGAAGCACATGGCAACGACTGGATCAGAGCAGAATAAAGCGCCCGGCAGCACCGGTGGTGCTCTGGGGATGAATGTACGTGATGCTATCCGACAGCCTTTATGGCTATTGGCCGAGCTGACCTATGCTTGTCCATTGCAATGCCCGTATTGTTCAAACCCGATGGATTTCGCCAAAATCAAAAGCGAATTGACCACCGAGGAATGGATCGATGTTTTCAAACAAGCACGGGCAATGGGCGCAACACAGCTGGGATTATCGGGCGGTGAGCCTTTAGTTCGCCCCGATATTATTGAGTTGATTCGTGCCGCGCGGGATTTAGGTTTTTATACCAACCTGATTACCTCCGGTATCGGACTGGATGCCAGTAAGGCAAAAGCATTTAAAGAAGCCGGTCTGGATCATATTCAGGTTAGTTTCCAGGCAAGTTCAGAAGATTTGAATAATCTGATTGCTGGTACCGATGCATTTCAACACAAAATTGAAATGGCCAAAGCGGTTAAAGCCGCGGGTTATCCGATGGTGCTGTGTTTTGTGACGCACCGTCAGAATATCGACAAAATCGACGAAATCCTGGACCTGGCGATTAATCTGGATGCCGATTATGTAGAGCTGGCAACGACTCAGTATTATGGCTGGGCAATGCACAATCGTGATCAATTATTGCCGATGAAAGAACAGCTGGTCAGAGCTGAACGGATTGCTCATGAATATCAGGAACAGCAAAAAGGCAAGATGAAGATCTACTATGTTGTACCTGACTACTATGAAGATCGTCCTAAAGCTTGTATGAATGGCTGGGGTAATGTGTTCCTGACCGTAACCCCAGACGGTACTGCATTACCATGTCATGCAGCACGTGAACTACCTGGCATGACGTTACCAAATGTCCGCGATACAAGCGTAAAAGAGATTTGGGAAGATTCCAACGACTTTAATCGCTTTCGTGGTTTTGACTGGATGAAAGAGCCTTGCCGCAGCTGTGATGAGAAAGTAAAAGACTTTGGTGGTTGCCGTTGTCAGGCGTATATGCTGACAGGCGATCCAGCAATGGCTGATCCGGTTTGCAGTAAATCTCCAGATCGTCATGTGGTTGATGAAGCAATTGAACGTGGTCGCAGGGAGTCTGAAAAATCAACTGAAGTCGCCAAACCATTGGTATTCCGTAACCCGAAAAACTCGAAACAAATCAGTGGATTCTGAGTTTGCGATCAAGACCAGCGGCCTGACCAAACAATATGGTCAGGCCGTTGTCGTTAATGGCCTGGATCTGCAGGTCAAAGCGGGCCAATGCTACGGGCTGTTAGGTCCAAACGGTGCGGGCAAAAGTACTACTATCCATATGCTGACCACCATGACTTCGCCGTCAGCTGGTGAAGCCTGGATAGCCAATCAGTCTATCTCAGCTGATCCGGTCGCAATTCGTGGTTTGGTCGGTTTAGTGTTTCAGGATTCTGCTTTGGATCGCACCATGACGGTGGATGAAAATCTGCAATTTGCCGCAGCGCTGTATGGAATGTCCAAAAAACAGGCCAACGAACGCATCGAAGAACTGTTAGCCGTCTTTAATTTAGGTTCACGTCGTAATGCCAAATTGCTGGCACTTTCCGGTGGACAGCGACGAGCCGTGGATATTGCCCGAGGTGTATTGCATCAGCCGCAAGTATTATTCCTTGATGAACCTACTATTGGTCTGGATCTACCGAATCGACGATCTATCTGGCGATTTGTCGAACAATTGCGCCGAGATCATGGCATGACAGTTTTTTTAACTACCCACTACCTTGAAGAAGCAGTGGCATGTGATCATGTTGATTTCATTCAGCGTGGCGTATTACAGAAAGGTGGAAAACCAGTTGATTTGATGCGTCAGTTGGCGGCTTATGTGCTGGAAATCGAAACTGCGAATATTGAACCTGTTGTCTCAAAACTGACACCACAGTTTGGCAAGCCTATTATTGAGGATGAGCAGTTAAGCTTTCTAATAAAGGATGCCGAGACCGACCTTCATTCTTTGCAACAATCACTCGGAGATAGCATTACGGCGATGCGTTGGCGTAAACCCAATCTAAATGACGTGTATCTGTGGAAAGTCTGTCCCCCCGAGCAGGAGGAGTCAGCATGAACTGGTTACCAGTTAAAGCCGTTGTAGGTCGTGAACTGACAAAATTATTTCGTCAAAAAGCCCGCTTATTCAGCTCAATGGTTCGTCCAATGATCTGGTTGCTGGTGATTGGTTCCGGTGTTGGCAGCATGCTTAGTGGGGCACAGCAGGAGGGCTATCTGCAATTTCTGGTGCCTGGCGTGTTGGCTATGACGTTATTATTTGCAGCATTGCTATCGGCTTTAACGCTTGTCTATGACAAAGAATTTGGTGTGATGCGAATGATGATGATCGCACCGGTTGCGCATTACTGGATCGTATTATCCAAACTGATTGCCGCGACAATTACTGCCATGGTGCAGGCCTTATTACTGTTAATTATTCTATTACTGATCGGCTTGATTGATTTACAGATTGCCTTACTATTAATTCCACCCGCCTTATTAACAGCAGTGGCCTGTGCGTCGATGGGCGGCTTGATTGCAGTATTTTCCAAAACATTGGATAACTTTGCGGTAATCATGAATTTCTTTATTTTCCCAGTGTTTTTCCTGAGCGGTGCATTGTATCCAGTGAGTCAGTTGCCAGATATCCTGCGCTATGTGGTGCTGGTAAACCCTTTCAGTTATGGCGTAGATCTTTTAAAACATGCGGTTCCCGGCGCCCAGTCTGATTTTTCGATTTGGACAGATATGACGGTTCTTGTTGCATTTTCTGCGGCTGCAATAGGCATTGCCTGCTGGCGCTTTTCCCGAGAATCGGTTCATGAACCTTTATTTCATCGAGCGACCAAGCGTAGCTAAAGTAAAGACTCCAGCACTTCTTTAGCTCATAACCTTCGTTATCCCTGAATAACCCAATTTTGCTTCGCAAACCTTGCAAACAGCAGTGGTCAGATAGCAGTTGCCAGCGCGTATCTTGAGGGGAGATGCTGTTGCACCACTTTTGGAAAGGTCATATCCTAGCCGATTGATAGAAACAAGCGGCAACCACCCAGGAATTATCCATGACATCCACCATGAATCCAGCGCATTCCAATATGGTTTGGCAGCAAGTGCGGCCCAATGAAGTTTCCAATCCAGAAGTATTGAAAGCATTACAGCAAATTGATCGGGCGCAGTTTGTCCCGGATGATTATAAAGAGCTGGCGTATTCAGATACACGATTACCAATTGGTTGTGGTCAGTTTATGTGGACACCGCTGGAAGAGGGGCGGATCTTGCAATTCCTGCAATTAAAACCATCTGATTCGGTGCTGGAAGTTGGTACCGGCAGTGGATTTTTTACAGCATTGATCGCACAACTGTCATCAAACGTCATTAGTATTGAATATTTTGCCGAATTGTCTGCTTTGGCTGGTTCAAGATTGGATGCAGCAGGCTTACAAAATGTAAACTTACAATGTGGCGATGCCAGTCACGGCTGGAAATTGGCTGATCGCATTGATGTTATTGTTCTGACTGCGAGCTGTCAGCAGGTTCCGGAAGATTATCTCCATGCGCTCAAAGTTGGTGGCCATTTAGTGGCTATAACAGGTCAGGCACCTGCAATGCATGTGCAACGCATCACTCGCACTGGTGAGTGGCAATGGCAAACAGAGAATTTATTTGAAACAGTGGTCGCACCATTGGTGCATGCTGAAACTAAACCTGAATTTAACTTTTAACCCAGAGAGCTTGTTATGAAACAAATGTCAGCAACTCAATTAGATGAGTTTTTGCAGGAAAACACACAGGAAGCGATTCTGATTGACGTGCGTGAAGCACACGAACTTGCCAATGGCATGCTGGAAAATGCTAAGCATATGCCAATGAACAGTATTCCTGTACATGTAGAAGAACTTGAATCCGTAAAAGAGAGTCCGATAGTGTTGATTTGCCGTTCAGGTCAACGCAGCGCACAAGTCGGTCAATATTTAGAACAATTGGGTTTTACCGACGTCATTAATCTTGAAGGTGGCATGAATGCCTGGGCAGCGCAGATCGACACAAATATGAGAGTTTATTAAGGATAGATCATGAAAGCGCTGTTTATTGCAGGATTCTTCGCAGCAGTATTCTCCAGGCCAGCATTGGCGGTTCAGGATCTGGTCGATATTTATAATTTATCTGTGCAGAGCAATCCCGTACTAATGGCACAGGCAGCAGCGCAACGGGCTACTGAGGAGTTAGCTGACCAGGCTGATGCAGCCTTTTTGCCGCAGGTAGATATGGTTGCGAATAACAGTAAAGTCTGGACTGACAGTTCTTCCCAGCGTTTTGGTGGCTCAAGTGAATATAACGATCATGGTTATACATTGAGTCTGGTTCAACCAATTTATCGACGTAACAATTTTGTTCAATCACGGCAGGCAGAGTTTGCGATTGAAGGGGCTGCAGCCGATTATCAATTTGCCGAACAGGATTTGATCGTGCGTGTGGCTGACCGCTATTTCGCGGTTCTGGGCGCTGAGGATGATTTAAGCTTTGCGCTGGCAGAACTTGAAGCCATCGAAAAACAACTTGAGCAAGCCGATCAGCGGTTTGAAGTTGGTCTAGCCACTATTATTGATGTCACTGAAGCCAGAGCGGCTTATGATCTGGCCACTGCCGCCATTATTGAAGCTGAAAACTTATTGGCAAATGCTCGCGAGGCATTACGGGAAACCGCCGGTCAATACCCCAGTGAACTGGCTGAATTGAAAGAAGAAACTCCATTGGTCAAACCTGAACCAGAAAATATTGAAGAGTGGAGTGAGCAGGCAATCGTCATGAATCCGGTATTACAATCAGCCAATAGTAATGTTGGACTGGCCAAGGAAAATATTGAATTTGAACGCAGCGGCCATTACCCAACGCTGGATTTGGTTGCGCAGAAGGGCTACACCTCTCAAAGTGACAGCAACTTGAGTGGTAGCAATAAAACGCATCAAAAAATTCTGGGTTTACAGGTCAATATTCCTATCTATGCAGGTGGTGTTGTTAATTCAAGAACCCGCGAAGCCAGTTTCAGACTGGATGAAGCGATGCAAAATGAAGAAGAACAGCGCCGAGCAATTATACGTCAGACCCGTGCCGCCTATAACAGCGTCATGTCAGGCGTCAGCCGGGTCAATGCGCTGCAGCAGGCGGTATATTCCAATCAAAAGGCACTGGAGTCGACTGAAGCGGGTTTTGATGTCGGCACACGGACAACAGTAGATGTTCTTAATGCGCGTCGAGAATTATTCAGTGCATTACGTGATTACTCCCGCTCCCGATATGAATATGTCGTCAATACATTAAGACTCAAACAAGCCGCCGGTATCGTCAGCGTGAACGATATTGAGCAAATTAATCAATGGCTGGTTCCCTGAACTTAAGGAGTGGTTATTGCCATGATGGCAAATTCTGAAAACAGTGTGTTAGTGATAATTGATGTCCAACAGAAATTGGCTCAAGCCATGCCGCAAGGCGTGCATGAAAGACTCAACAAACAAATCAACATTCTGCTGAATGCCGCCAAGGTGCTGAATATTCCGGTTATTGTGACCGAACAATATCCCAAGGGGCTTGGGCCTACAGAGTCTGGTATACAGAACAGCTTGCCAGTGGGAACCAAAACGATTGAGAAAACCTGTTTTTCCTGCCTGCAATCTGAGGATTTCCGCTTCCAACTTGCTGCAACAAACCGTCAGCAGGTTATTCTGGTGGGAATGGAAACGCATATATGTGTATTGCAAACCGCGTTAGCGTTAAAGGCAGAAAACTTCAGTGTTCATGTGGCAGAAGATGGCGTCTGCTCCCGTTCAAAATCCAATCAATACAATGCCATACAGCGCATGCGTCAAGCCGGTGTGGTGATTAGTAATGTGGAATCGCTTCTGTTTGAATGGGTTGGTGATGCCAGCCATGCCGAATTTAAAACACTGGCCAAATTGATTGTCTAACGGTTTCGCTGTGCGGTAGCTCGACGCTGTCGCCTTTCTTTACAGTTCATCACCGTTACCTGCCTGTCCGTTTCACTCATATTTTCCCAGCGTAATATCTCATCCATCGTCCGAAAACATCCCCGACAGATATCCTGTGCATCAAGACCACATTTGCCAATGCATGGGCTGGGAGTGAATGATTTATCTGAGTTCATGGGCTGATGATTCTATAATTATCATTAATTTTTGGTAGGTTGGGTTTGAGGGGCGAAACCCAACATCTAAATTTGGTTCCCAGCTAAGACTGACTGTAAAACTCAAGCATGAAACCGCTGCCGTTTATTGGCTAAACCGACTTTGGCGGGTTTGTTTAAGGTTGGCAGCGCTTCATAATCCGGCTGGCCTTTGAGTCCGGCGCGGGCATAGTCCAGTCGCAGATGATCTTTGACCAATTCCGCCGGGTGATGCATATCTTCAGTCAGCACAACATAAATCAGTTCAAACAGACGTTTCAAGGCAATTTTGGCAGTTTGGCCGGTACGCTGATAAATCTGATCTGATAAGGTCATAAAATGCCAGAACGGCTGTTCATCAAGCAGCAGCGGCAGGGTATTAATGAAGCGTCCTGAGTTACCGATTAAATCCCAGTAACGGGCAAAGCGATTGACCCGTTGCATGGTGGTAAAGTCGATTTCACGGCTGCTGAGCAAGTTATACGGCGGCAGGGGGTTAAAGCGTAAATCACTGGGTTCATTATGGCGGTTCAATGGCGCGCCACGCAGACGTTTGAGAATGCCGACCTGAATTTCGTGTGGATTAAGGGCGATCAATTGATCAAAGCTGTCAGCAAAATTGTCCAGGGTATCGCCAGGCAAACCGAAGATCAGATCGGTATGTAAATGCGCGCCGCTATGTTCACGTAACCAGCGAATATTGTCTTTGCTTTTATCGTTGTTTTGCTTGCGGCTGATTCGTTCCTGGATTTCACTGTCAAAGGTCTGAATACCAATTTCAAATTGCAGGCTATTGGGCGGAAATTTCTGTAAAACTGATTTTAATTTATCCGGCAGATTATCCGGCACCACTTCAAAATGCAGATACAAATCATCGCTCATGCGCTGCAGGAAAAACTCCAGAATGGCAATGCTGGTGGTTATTTTCAGATTGAAGGTACGATCGATAAATTTGAAATTGCGCACACCACGCTGCCACAGCTGATCTATTTCAGAGAGAAACGCATCAAGTGGAAATGCCGTCGCGGTTTTATCCAAAGCCGATAAACAGAACTCACACTTGAATGGACAGCCCCGTGATGCTTCAACGTAGATCAACCGGTTGCGAATATCCTCATCGTTGTAGAAACGATAGGGCAGAATCAACTGTTCCAGTGGTGTTGCCCGGCCATCAATATATTTAGTTTCAGGACATTCATTACGTAGTAATTTTTCACACAGCTCACGAAAATCCTGTTCACCGGGCCCGGCAATCACATAATCGGCCAGTTCACACACTTTCGGCAAATCAGGTGAATGACTGACTTCCGGGCCACCGAGAATAATGCGAATTTCAGGCTTAATCGATTTTAACAGTGCAACAACGGCTTCAATTTCACTGACATTCCAGATGTAAACACTGAAACCGATAATCTCAGGCTGATAGCTAAGCAGTTTTTCAGCAATGCTCAGCGGTTGTTCCTGAATAGTAAATTCGATCAGTTCTGCGGAGGATTGATGCTCACCGAGATTGGCATATAAATAACGCAAACCAAATGCCGAGTGCATATAGCGGGCATTTAGCGTAGTAAGCAGGATTTTGGCAGTAGTCGACATGCGCCCATTGTAAATCAAACGTGGCTAATCAATCTGTTCAGTTAATTCCTAACGAGGTTTGTTGCTCCGTTACATAGCGTTGCAAGTCGTCCAAAGTTTGCTGTTGGTCTGCGGTGAGCTCTTGCTGACGACACTCGGCTAATGCAGCGTTAAATTTTTCAAAGGTAAGTCCAGGCGACACAGTTGCGGTTAATTTGTTACGACAGAATTGCTGCCATTGTTCCGCTTCACTTTCATTTAACGATTCGGGCCAGTTACGTGCCCGGTAACGAAACAGCATTTCAGGTAATCGTGAGTCGTTAAAAGGAATCGATAACGTGCCCAATTGATCAGGAGCCGCTTCGCGAATCAGGGTCATTTTGTTTTTATCGCCGTCATCAAAAAAACCGCCGCCATATAAACTGGCATCGACATCGTCTATTTCATCAAACGATTTTTGACTGAACACGGCCTGCAATTTTTGCTGTAATGATTCTCCGGCCTCGCGTAATAGTTGCAGATGTTTATGACTTAATTCCCGATCAATCTGCAGCCGTTTGGCAGCGGCATCATCCAGCGTAGCAGCAGGAACAATGACCGGACATTTATTGATATGCACGGTTTTTAATGCTGGACGGGATGCACCTTCAGGCAAATCCCTGGTAGGTGTAAATAACCATTGCCGAATGGTATCGGCATCCTGCTCCAGTAACGCCGAGGGATCATGGCGGAGGTCATAAACAATCACCCCATTGTTGTTATTGGGTTCTTTGGCAATGGGCACCACCAATGCCGTATTGCAATATTCAGATGGGTACATGCGTGAGGTATGCAATACCGGATCCGCATGATGCAGGTTCAGTAAAGGAGCAAGCTGCTGTTTACGGCGTAACTGATAAATATAGTCATATAGCTTGGGCTGACGATCTTTAATCAATTTAGCCAGTGCGATCGTCGCATACACATCCACTAAAGCATCATGCGCCCCCTGATGTTCAATACCGTTTGCAGCGGTTAAGGCTTCCAGACGAAAACTGGGTTGGCCGTCTTCACGATTCGGCCATTCGATTCCTTCCGGACGCAGGGCTCGAGTGAGACGTACCATATCAATAATATCCCAGCGCGAATTACCGTTTTGCCATTCACGGGCATAGGCATCGTAAAAATTACGAAACAGCGCGAAGCGAGTAAATTCATCATCAAACCGCAGACTGTTATAGCCCACCCCACAGGTGACGGGCTGTGACAGTTCATTATGAATTTGTTTGATGAATTCGGCCTCAGTCAGACCTTCCTGTTGTGCTTTCTGTGGGGTGATGCCTGTAATAAGACTGGCCATTGGATGCGGTAATACATCGGCTGCCGGTTTGCAGTAAATCATCAACGGTTCACCGATGATGTTCAGATCTTCATCTGTGCGTACTCCGGCGAACTGTAAGGGTCGATCAAAGCGTGGATCGATTCCAGTCGTCTCATAATCATGCCAGTACAGCGTATTCATTTATAAGCTCGCCAAAACCAGTTCTGCTGCTGCCAGAGTAGCTTCAATTTCATCATCGCCATGTGCAGCAGAGACAAAGCCCGCTTCAAATGCAGAAGGTGCCAGATAGACCCCACGATCCAGCATGCCGTGATAAAACTTTTTAAAACGTTCCTGATCACATTGGGTGACCTGTTCAAAAAACTCAATGTTGTTTTCTTCGGTGAAGAAAAAGCCAAACATGCCACCAACATAATTAATACTCATCGGAATACCGGCTGCATCGGCTTTTTGTTTCAAGCCATTGGCCAGTTTGGCGGTTTGTTGGCTAAGACGATCATGAAAGCCAGGTTGTTGTACCAGCTTCAAAGTCGCCAGCCCAGCAGCCATGGCGACCGGATTTCCGGATAACGTTCCTGCCTGATATACCGGACCAAGCGGCGCGATGGAATGCATCACATCTTTGCGTCCACCAAAAGCCCCCACCGGTAAGCCACCGCCAACTACTTTACCCAGCGTAGTGAGATCAGGTTTGATTCCATAATGCTGCTGCGCACCGCCCAAAGCTACCCGGAAACCGGTCATAACTTCATCAAAAATCAGCAGGCTGCCGTATTGATCACACACCTCGCGTAAGCCTTCGAGAAAACCGGGAATCGGTGGGATGCAGTTCATATTGCCAGCAACCGGTTCGACAATTATGCAGGCAACTTGATCACCAATTTCAGCAAAACATTGTTTGACTGATTCCATATCGTTGTAGCGCAAGGTAATGGTATGTTCGGCAATCGCTTTAGGCACTCCAGCAGAAGAAGGTTCGCCGAGGGTTAATGCACCACTGCCAGCTTTGACTAATAACGAGTCTGCATGACCGTGATAACAGCCTTCAAACTTAACGATTTTGTCACGTCCGGTATGACCGCGAGCAAGGCGAATGGCGCTCATGGTCGCTTCAGTACCAGAGCTGACCATACGTACCATTTCCATTGAAGGTACTAATTCACAGAGTAAATCTGCCATTTCAGTTTCAATCGCGGTGGGCGCACCATATCCCAGACCATTTACGCACATTTGCTGAACTGCCTCAATGACTTGCGGATGCGCATGACCGGCAATCATCGGTCCCCATGAGCCGATATAATCAATATAATTTTTACCTTCCACATCGGTGAGCCAGGCACCTTTTGCGCTACTGAAAAATACCGGATCACCGCCGACACCTTTGAATGCACGGACGGGTGAATTAACGCCACCCGGGATATGTTTTTGAGCCTGAAGGAAAAGTTGTTGATTGCTTTGCGCTTGCATTTACAGAGTCCTGATTTGAAGATGTGCGATAATTGTAGGTCAATTTGATTTCTCATAGTCACAACAATGTTGGCTATGAAAGTTCAACAGGCCTTAGCCTATCACAGCGAGATAACTGACCCGACATGAGCCTGAAACTGCGTTTATTGATCATTGTAACCTTGATCCTGGTATTCAACTTTGTCGCCGCTGGCTATTTTATGATCCAGAATGCCCGTCAGGCTGTAGCAGCCGAAATGGCATCCAGTACTCAGTTGGCGCGCGGATTATTGATCAATGCCTTACCGACTTTACGTTTTTCCAATGATTTGAGTGAACGGGTAACGCTAATAGTCGATAGTGTGCGTCATACAAGGCACATACGCGCCTGGTTTGAAGATATGAATGGTCAACCATTAATCGGTCACGAAGAGGGTGTACCGTTCACCAACCGTCCGGATGCGCCGGACTGGTTTATCCGTTTGATGGAACCGGAAGCGGTGGCGTTTCGACGACTTATTACCCGCGGCAGTCAATCGTATGGTTATCTGGTGGTTGAGGCCGATCCAAGTGATGAAGTCACTGAAGTGTGGCGGGATATGGAAACCCTTTTATTGCTGGGACTGTTTTTCCTGACAGTGATTTCCAGTCTTATTTATATGGCGTTATTACATGGTTTAAGGCCATTGCAGCAATTAGCCGATGCATTAGGCAGGCTTGAGAAAGGTGATTTTCATGCGCGAGTGGATACCGGTGGTGCCAAAGAGTTAAAACCGATTCAGATTCGTTTCAATCATATGGCTGATGTATTGGAAACCACGATGGCAGAAAATCATGCATTGGCCGGAAATATGCTGACATTGCAGGAGTCTGAACGTCGTGATCTGGCGCGTGAACTGCATGATGAACTGGCCCCTTGTCTGTTTGGTATTCGAGTGGATCTTGCCGAAATTGAACGCATTGCCATTGAAAATAAATTGCCGGACGTCGAAGAAAAAGTCAGCTCGGTCAAAATTATTACCAGTCATATTCAATCTTTGGTTCGTAAAATGCTCAGCCGCTTGCGGCCGATGACACTTGATGATCTCGGACTGGCAGAAGCCTTACGTGATATGTTGCATAACTGGCGTGATCGCCAACCTGAAATCGACTGGGAATGGGATTTTGTCGGGGATTTTACTGGTCTCGCAGATACTTTGCAGGTGACGGTTTATCGAGTAGTTCAGGAATGTACTACCAACTGTGTCCGCCATGCTGAGGCCAGCCATGTACGGGTTGAAGTGAAGCGAGAAAAACAACATATAAAAGTAACGGTTACTGATGATGGTAAAGGTTTGGATACTTCTGCAGTCAAAGGTTTTGGTTTAATCGGAATGCGTGAAAGGGTCTCGGCATTAGGTGGTAAGATTGCGTTTGATACTGCCGAAGGCCAGGGTTTGCAGGTACGGGTAATGATCCCTTTGAAGAGTGAAAATAAAAAATGAAACAGAACATCACAATCCTAGTGGTAGACGATCATCCAATTGTCAGAGCAGGCTGTCGACAATTGATCCAGCAAATTCCATCGGCCAAAGTTGTAGAAGCCGAGACAGGTGAGGAAGGCTACCGACTGTTTCAGGAGCTGTATCCGGATATGGTATTGCTGGATATCACGCTCCCAGGTGTCGGTGGCTTGGAAGTATTACGTCGCATCCGGGCGAATCGTGATACGGCCAAGGTGTTAATGTTCAGCATGCATGAAGATCCGGTGTTTGCTTCTCGTGCCATGCAAGCTGGAGCCCGCGGCTACATCACCAAGAACAATGCTGCTGATCATTTGGTCGAAGCAGTCAGTAAAGTGCTTGAAGGTAAAATTTATCTGAGTCCGGATATGGCGCAGCAACTGGCAATGTTGAACATTGATGCTGGTACCAGTGCATTGAGTGATCTTTCCCGTCGTGAACTGGAGATTTTACGTTTACTGGGTGAAGGCAAAAGCATGAATGAAATTTCTGACGTGTTAGGTATTAGTTATAAAACGGTCGCAAATAACCTGACACAGATTAAAGGTAAGCTGGATATCAACAAAACAGCTGAGCTGATGCGCTTTGCCATCAGTCATGGCCTGTCATCGTAACCCCTTGTTTTTGCTGGTATGTTTTTGAAAAGGAACATATTCCCGTTTTAAAAGGAGAAGTCGCTCATGGCAAATGGTCTTGCGTTCAGTAGTATTTGCAACAAGTCCATAGGAATGTTCAGCTTCTATAGTCTTATATTTCTCTCTCCTTCTATGAAGGTTTTAGCCAGACCCTTGGGTCTGGCTTTTTTTTGCCTTTCATTTGCACTTTTTCCCAACTTATTCGTCTAAATGATAAGAGATCGCATTTAGGCTTCCCACTGTGCGTATTCTCTTGATAAGATGTCGCTTTCATTTCCACCGCCGACATCCGGTAACACAAGGAAAATTTTATGCAATTTAA
>DELT01000035.1:2554-10248 GCA_002354555.1 Methylophaga sp. UBA2689 | reverse complement strand
GATAGTCTTGATGATGAAACCCGTGAACTGCTGGCGGAATATCGCAGTGTGCTCAATCAGAAAGAAAGTCTGGCGGCTTATAACAGCCAACTTGAACAGCTGGTTTCTTCTCAACAGGACGAGTTGGCCTCAGTTGAAGATCAGCTAGCCAATATCGATACCACGCAACGTGACATCACGCCGCTGATGATAAAAATGGTGGAAGTGATTGAACAGTTTGTTGAGCTGGACACGCCGTTTTTACCGGAAGAACGCAACAGTCGTGTCGCCCAACTAAAAACGATGATGGATCGCGCGGATGTTAATTTGTCAGAAAAATATCGTCGTATTCTGGAAGCCTATCAGGTGGAGACTGAATATGGCCGTACCCTTGAAGCCTATCAAGGTGAACTGGTTACCGAAGATCGAAATCGTACCGTCGATTTTCTCAGAGTTGGCCGCGTAGGATTGTATTACCTGACCTTGGATCAACTGGAAGCCGGTATGTGGGATCAGGAAACTCAAAGCTGGCAGCAGCTTCCACGTGATTCTGTTCAATCTGTTATTCAGGGTATGAAAGTGGCACGTAAACAATTGCCACCGGATTTATTGACCCTGCCGGTCAAAACGCCAGAGGCAAACCAATGAGAAGCATTTCTATTTTTATTATTTCTTTAATGGCCTTGCCTCTTACTGTCATGGCCGCTGATAAACCGGCAAATCTCGATCAGTTGCTGGAACAGGTCAAGCGTGAACGGGTAATAGAACAGGAACAGAACCGCATTCGTGAAACAGAGTTTCTTGAAGCACGGGATCGCCAAGCTGAATTATTGGCCCAAGCCAAAGCTGACCTGGCAGCGGAAGAACGTCGTACCGAAACTTTGAATGAGGAGTTTGAAGAAAACGAATTCAAATTAGCGGAACAGGAATCCCTGTTACAGGAACGTTCTGGTTCACTGGGTGAGTTGTTTGGTACAGTTCGCCAAATGGCCAATGACAGTCGTGCAGTGATTGAATCCTCCATGACCAGTGTGCAATATCCAGAACGAATCGCTTTTTTGACGGAATTAAGTGAACGTAAACAACAGCCTAGTATCGATGAGTTACGTGAGCTGTGGTTAGTGTTGCAACATGAAATGACGCATTCAGGCAAAGTAGTACAGTTTCCCGCTCAGGTGATCACGGCTAATGGTGAAGTTGCTGATCGTAATGTGACTCGGGTAGGTGTGTTTACTGCTTTCAGTGATGGCAAGTTTCTGCGATATATGCCAGAAAATCGCAATCTGGTGGAATTAGCCAGACAACCGGTTGAGCGCCTACGTGATCTCATGGAAGAATTTGAAACCAGTGAAGCCGGAGCTTTAAAAACTGCTGTAGTAGACCCGACTCGTGGTGCCATCATGGCCTTGCTGGTACAAACACCTAATTTGCAAGAACGCATTAAACAAGGTGGTTGGATCGGTTATATCATTCTGATTCTAGGGGCAATTGGTTTATTGATTGCACTGATTCGCTTTGTGGTATTGATGCGGATGGAACATGGCGTCAGCAAGCAGCAGAAAACAAAAGAACTGAATATGAAAAACCCACTGGGCAGAATTTTGTCGGTTTACAGTGACAAAATCGCTCAGGATGTCGAAACCCTTTCACTCAAACTGGATGAAGCCATCCTGCGTGAAACCCCAAGTATCGAACGTGGCCTTATTACGTTAGCCATTCTGGCTGCTGTTACGCCGATGTTGGGCTTGTTGGGTACGGTTTCGGGGATGATTGAAACCTTCCAGTCGATCACGCTGTTTGGTACCGGCGATCCGAAACTGATGTCCGGTGGTATTTCACAGGCATTGGTGACTACGGAACTAGGGCTGGCGGTAGCGATTCCTATATTGTTAATTCATAGCGCTTTATCAAGTAAAAGTAATCGTTTGATTCAGATCCTTGACGAAGAAAGTGCAGCAATTGTTGCACGCAACGCTGAAACACAAACTCAACGCCGTGACGAATAATCTTTTTCAAATACAGCTGCTGATGGAAAGCGGCGGCACCGTGCTCTGGCTGATTTTATTGGCGTCAATTTTAATGTGGACGCTAATAATCGAACGCTACATCTTTATCTGGTTCCTGCACCCTCGTGAAGTGCGCAAGATGATGGATGAATGGCATCAGCGAGACGATTTGGCCAGTTGGTATGCTCAGCAAATCCGCCAGGGCATGATTGCAGAAAGCAAGGTGATGCTGGAACGTTTTCTGATTCTGATTCGAACCCTGACAGTAGCGTTACCGATGCTGGGATTGCTGGGCACGGTAAACGGCATGATTCAGACCTTTGATGTGATGACCGTGTTTGGTACCGGTAATACCCGTGGTATGGCCGGTGGTATTTCAGTGGCATTAATAACAACGATGGGTGGCTTGCTGACCGCTTTATCAGGGCTCTATTTCATTACTCAGCTGGAACAGCGTGTTGCCAGAGAAGTTAATAACGTGGCTGACGCCCTACGCAGAGATTAGGAAAGTTTATGCGAAAACGACATTCCCGCCGTCAAAGTGGCGGTATAGCTGAAATCAACATGACACCATTAATTGATATGGTGTTTATCCTGTTGATCTTTTTTATTGTGACTACTTCTTTTGTGAAAGAAACCGGGGTGGACGTGAATCGCCCATCTGCAAAAACAGCAGTGGAGAAAGAACGCGCCAATATCCTGATCTCGATTCGTGAAAATGATGAAATCTGGATGGATCAACGACAGATAGATCGTCGTGCAGTGCGTGCCAATGTAGAGCGTATGTATGCGGAAAACCCGGAAGGTTCAGTGATTATTCTGGCCGATGAAAATGCCAAAACCGGCTTGTTGATTGAAGTCATGGATCAAGCGCGTCTTGCGGGAGTTGCGAATGTCTCAATTGCTGCTGAACGAGACTAGTCGCGGAGAATCACCTTCTATGCGTATCTTTATTGGGTTATTGCTTGCGATCCTGGTCAATTACGGTCTGTTCACCTTGATGAAGGAAATGACTAACTCTGATAGCAGTCTTTATCGGGATGATAATGAAATACTGGTGCTGGACTTTGTGCGTTTGAAACAGGAAGAAACACAACCTGAAACAATTAAGCGTGAAATCCCCAAAAAACCACCACCGCCGGAAGAGCCGCCGCCACCAACTCCGACTACGGCACCTAAAATGACGCAGCCGGATGTGCAACAACCGCAGATGGATATGCCGAAAATTGATATCCCATTGAATATAGCCGGTCAGCCTTATCTGGGTGATTTCAGTGCTGAACCGGCACCCGCACCGTCTCCTACACCGGTGCAGGGACCGCAGATGGATGATGAAGTCGTGCCACTGGTACGAATTCCACCCAACTATCCACGTGTTGCACAGCGGCGGGGTATTGAAGGTGTGGTGACAGTGGTATTCACCATCACCCGTGATGGTCGGGTAAAGGATCCTGAAGTGGTTTCTGCCAGCCCTGAGAATGTATTTGATAATGCAGCGAAGACGGCTATTCTTAAATGGAAATTCAAGCCTAAAGTCGTCGATGGTGAGCCGGTTGAACGCCGGGCGACCCAGGAAATCGAATTTAAGTTGGCCAGGTAAACATGAAGAAACTTACGCAAAAATTCGCTTTGATGACACTGGTTGCCTGTCTTGCATTGCCATTAACCTCAATGGCTGAAGATGAGTACCTGCTTAGTGAAGCTACCTACAAATCGCTTAATGCTGCTCAGGAAAAAATGGAGCAGCAACAATACCGTCAGGCTGAAGCGGATTTAAAAAAGTTGGTCGGTGAAACCGATCCAGGAAGTTACGAAAGAGCAGTCGTTTTGCAAACACTGGGGTATTTATACTCTGAAACCGAAGAGTACAAACTGGCGGCAGAACAGTTTGAAGATGCCCTGGCACTTAATGCCCTGCCGGAGGATGTCACCCACAATCTGCGCTATAACCTGGCCCAGTTGTTAATCAGCGATGGTGCTTATCAGAAAGGCATCGACCTGCTGACACAATGGTTGAACAAAGAATCTCAGGCGAACAGTAGTGCCTATGTGTTACTGGCAACGGCTTATTACCAGATAAATCAGTTTACCAATGCCGTGGAGGCCATTCGTACTGCTATTCAGCGTGATAATTCACCCAAAGAAAACTGGTACCGACTGCAATTGTCTGCACATATGGAAATGCAGCAATACAATCAAGCCATTAATGTACTGGAAATTCTGATTGAACGTTTTCCAATCAATAAAACCTATTGGGACCAATTGGCTGCTCTCTATGCCCAACAGGACAAACGTCTGACCTCGCTGGCCGTGCAGATGTTGGCCAAACGACTGAATCTTGGTGACAAAGACACGGTATTGCGTCTGGCGAATATGTATCGTTATCTGAATATTCCCTATAAATCTGCCCAGTTATTGCAGAAATCTATGGATGATGGGGTTATTGAGCGTAATTTCAAAAACCTCGAATCACTGGCTGACAGTTGGTTAGCCGCCAGAGAAAATGAAAATGCCACTCAGGTCTTAGCCCGAATGCAATCAATGGATTCCTCAGGGGAAACCGATCTGAAACTGGCCAGAGTCTTTATCAGCATGGAACAGTGGGATGAAGCTGCCGGACCACTTCAGCAAAGCCTGGAAAAATTACCTGAAGCAAAACGCGGACAGGCCTGGATGCTCTCTGGCATGGTCAACTATCATTTGGGCAATATACAACAGTCAGAGCAGCATCTGAATCGTGCCCTGGCTTACACCGAAGTCCGCAATCAGGCTTCTCAATGGTTAAGGCATCTGCAAAATACCCGTAAAGATAAAGAAGATGCCTGAAAGTTCACTGGCCGAACTCAAAACCCAGCTGGTTCAACATTACCGTTGGCTGCGTCAATACGGTTGCAATGATTCACATAGTGGTAATGCTTCTTTTCGCTGGCATAATCAGATCTGGGTAACACCTACAGGCTGTTGTGCCGATACCCTGACACCGGAAATGCTGGTGCCCTGTGATATTGACGGCCACTGTGGGGAAGGCGCCTCACTGGACGCTCCGCTGCACTTGGCTACTTATCAGCATAATCCCAATACCAGAGCCGTTATTCATAGCCATGGGCCGCATGCGATTGCGATGACGATGAATGGTAAAGATTTTAAGCCGGTGGATTTTGAAGGGCAGTATTATTTTTCCACCATTCCGGTTATTTCAATTGACTATGCCGAGTACATAGAGAAATCACCTATGGCAGTGGCGCAGGGGCTGGCCGGTCATAAAGTTGTCATTGTTCGCGGGCATGGTGTCTATGCCTGTGCGGAAACCATCAATTTGGCCTATAAATGGAGTTGCTCGGTAGAGCTTTCTGCCAAAACAGCCTGGCTTACTGCTCAGCTATAATCTGCTTTAACTCGAAACCTATTCGTCCAAAACAAGTCAGATTAAATTCTCACAGCTATCCTCAAAGGGATTTTTGACCAATGACTGCCGAAAAAGCCGTATCTTTTTCCCACTCAGAACATAGATATATACGTACACCACGATTGGATGCCAAAGAGCCGGAAGCTGTTCGCCACGAACTAGCTGCCTATTTCAATGCAAACTTCGAGCGCTATGAATCGCTGTTTGATAACTTGAAATCTGAAGACGGCTATTACCAGAAAAGTATTCCGCTTCGACATCCGTTAATTTTTTACTTTGGACATACGGCCACTTTTTTTGTTAACAAGCTTCTATTGGCCGGATTATTGACCCAGCGCATCAATCCTCGTTTTGAATCAATGTTTGCGGTTGGTGTGGATGAAATGAGCTGGGATGATCTTAATGATGATCATTATGACTGGCCATCGGTGGCGGAAGTAAAAGCCTATCGGCAACAGGTGAAAAAAACCGTTAATCAGCTTATTCAAAAAGCTCCTCTGCAATTGCCTATTAACTGGGAAAACCCCTGGTGGGCCATCGTGATGTGTATTGAGCATGAACAGATCCATCTGGAAACCTCATCAGTACTAATTCGCCAGCAGCAATTACAGTGGGTACAACCCCATCCGACATGGCCAGCTTGTGATATTTCCGGTTCAGCTCCTGAGAACACAGTTATACCGGTAGATGCTGGTCACATAAAACTGGGTAAATCCTTTGATGATGAGTATTACGGCTGGGACAATGAATATGGTCAACATCAGGCAGAAGTACCAGCTTTTCAATCTGCCAAATATCTGGTCAGTAATCAGGAGTTTTTAGCCTTTGTTGAGGCTGGCGGATACCAGAAGTCACATTATTGGCAGCAGGAAGGCTTGCAGTGGCTGGAATTTACACAAGCTGAATATCCACCTTTCTGGCTAAAAACCGAGCAGGGCTGGCAGTTGCGATTAATGGCTGAGGTTGTGCCAATGCGCTGGGATTGGCCGGCAGAAGTAAACTATCATGAAGCCAAGGCATTCTGTGCCTGGAAGGCTGAACAAACCGGTGAAACCGTGCGCCTGCCTACCGAAGATGAATGGTATCGACTGGTTGATGTTGCAGATATCGAAGAACTGGACGAGAACTCGGCACCCGCCAATATTCATCTGGATCATTTTGCCTCTTCCTGTCCGGTAAATCATTTTGCGCAGGGCGACTTTTATGATGTCAGAGGCAATGTATGGCAATGGACAGAAACGCCAATTTATCCGTTCGATGGGTCACAGGTTCATCGCCTTTATGACGACTTCACTACGCCGACATATGATGGAAAACATAATCTGATAAAAGGTGGCAGCTGGATTTCCTGTGGCAATGAAAGCCGTTTATCATCCCGTTATGCTTTCAGACGTCACTTTTTTCAGCATGCAGGGTTCCGTTATGTGGTATCAGATGCGCCTGTGGTGAATCTTGATTCAAACTACGAGACCGACAAAATGCTGTCGGAATATGCCGAATTTCACTACGGTGAAAGTTATTTTGATGTGCCCAACTTTCAAAAAGCCATCGCCCAGATTGCTATTGAGAAGATGGGGGATAAACCGGCAAAACACGCACTTGATCTGGGGTGTGCTGTGGGTCGTGCCAGTTTCGAATTAGCCAGGCATTTTGATCAGGTAACGGGGATTGATTTTTCGGCGCGGCTGATCAATCTCGGCGTCCAGCTCAAGCGTGATGGCGTGATCCGTTATGCCGTAGCAGATGAAGGTGATTTATTACTATATCGCGAACAACGGCTGGAAAACTTTGGTCTGGAAGATAACGCGCACAAGGTTGACTTTATGCAGGGTGATGCCTGTAATTTAAAATCGGTATACAACAACTATGATTTGATTTTAGCGGCTAATTTACTGGATCGCTTGTATGACCCGATATTATTTTTAAAACAGATACATGAACGAATTAATGTGGGGGGCTTGTTAGTGTTAGCCTCACCTTATACATGGCTGGAAGAACACACGGATAAAGCCAATTGGCTGGGTGGATTCAAAAAAGACGGAGAAAGCTTTTCCACACTGGATGGCATCAAAAGCGTGTTGGAAAATCACTTTCAATTAATTGATGGGCCATTTTCGCAACCATTCGTGATCCGTGAAACCCGGCGTAAATTCCAGCATACTCTGTCAGAGGTGACTGTCTGGGAACGTCGATATGTCGAAGATTGATTTTGATCAGCAAATAGATCGCAGTGGCACGTATAGCCTTAAATACGATGCCCGCCAGCGATTGTTTGGCCGCGAAGATGCCATTCCGTTATGGGT
>DELT01000035.1:1487-2339 GCA_002354555.1 Methylophaga sp. UBA2689 | reverse complement strand
GCTGAACATATCCTGATTTGTCCGGGAGTAGTGCCATCATTGCATGCCACCATCATGGCGCTCACCGAAAAGCATGATCAGGTCATAGCCCAGCCACCGGTATATTTTCCCTTTTTCTCGGCGGTGACTGAGACCCAGCGGAATCTGGTATTAAATCCGCTGCAGCTGGTGGACGATTATTATCAGATCAATTTTGCTGAATTGGCCGAACAGGCAGCAGCAGGGGCCAAAATGCTATTGCTCTGTTCACCACATAATCCGGGGGGACGGGTGTGGAGCGAGTCTGAACTGCAACAGCTGCTGGATATTGCCCGACAAAATCAATTGATTCTTGTCAGTGATGAAATTCATGCCGATCTGGTCTTATCGGGGCAGAAACATATTCCGTTGGCAACACTGGCTGATGATGTGCCCATGGTGACCGCTGTATCGGCCAGCAAAACATTTAATATTGCCGGGCTTGGAATGTCGATGTTGATAGTCCCGGATAATCAGCATAAAAAAGCGATTGAATCGGTGTTTAATTCCTGGCATGTCAGTGCTGCCAATCCTTTCAGTATAGAAGCGACGATAGCCGCCTACCGGCATGGAGAACAGTGGCTGGATGAACTGCTGTTGTATCTGCAGCAAACCTACCACTGGGTACAGCAATTTTTTGCTGAACAGCTACCGAAGATACGAGTACTGGATTTACAATCAACCTATCTATTATGGCTGGATTGCAGGGAACTGATGCTTAATGACAAGCAACTCAGAAGCTTTTTTGTTCAACAGGCGGGTGTGGCGATGAACCCAGGTGTGATGTTTGGCGATGCCGGCAGTGGTTTTATGCGAATGAATATTGCCGCGCCA
>DELT01000035.1:0-1324 GCA_002354555.1 Methylophaga sp. UBA2689 | reverse complement strand
AAAGATTTTACTTCAACGCGATGAGGTTTGTGATGCAACAGACTATTGGGGATGCCGCAGGCAAAATCTGGCAATATTTACAAAAAAATGGAGCGACCAGCATTACCAAGCTGGCTACCGAGTGTGGTCTTGATATAAAAATGGTGCAAAGAGCCATTGGCTGGCTGGCGAGAGAAGATAAACTGATCTCGGTGCAAAAAGGCCGTAGCGAAATTATCAGCCTTAAGGAAAGTTAATTGTCCGTCAGGTTCTGTTTAACGCTAAAGGCGCCACGGACACTACCAACGCTAAATCCTTTTGCCTGATCATCGGGATAGAGTTTTTTCAACTCGGCCTGGATAGGCTCCGGTATCTTTTCTCCGTGACAGGTGACGCACACTAAATCGGTACCAATCGCTTTCATCATGCGCCATTGTTTAACGCCGTCTGTTTCCACCTGCTCACTGAAACTGATCTTTTTAATGGTTTCGCCTTTCTCCAGACGTTTCTCAAAACTTCTTAAAACAGTTTTTTCCCATTCATCTGGCTTATTTTCAGGGTTACGGATCTTCAGGGCGGTACGACTGACATCAAGATTGTATTTGGTGGAAATCTGTTCTGCCACTCTGGGAGCAATATCTTTACAAACAGCAATACTTTTCACTGAACCATCTGTTTGCATGGATAACATCAATGCTGACTTGAGCGTTTCGGCAAATTCTTTTATCGCTGCTTTGGCCTGGGTATCAAATTCTTTAGCGTTATTAGCCTGAACTGAAAAGGTATACATCAAGATTGTAATAAAAATAATCGGCCGAATATTCATGTTAGTGCTCCACACTGAATCGATAAAATTGATGTTCTTGGGTAACGATAATTTTCTTTTCTATGGATAGGGCTTGTTCACGTGGTTCAGATAATCAAGATGCTTTTCGTTAGTGAACCATAGCCATTATTTGATATGCAACATTGATAATCCCCTCAGACATAAATACCGAAACTTTATTTTGCCTTGAATCGAAAACCATAAGTAAGGTTGAATATTAGCATCTAATTATATGTGATGGGGGCTGCGTTATTGCGTCCCAATCGCCAGGATGCTTGTACATCCTGCTTTTATCCTGCTAACCTTCGGGCAACTTGATTTTTTTGACTAAGAGAACATGACCAATATCTACGACGCTTCGGCAATTGAGGTTCTAACGGGATTGGATCCGGTCAGAAAACGACCTGGCATGTATACCGATACCACAAGGCCGAATCATCTGGCTCAGGAAGTCATTGATAACAGTGTCGATGAAGCCATTGCCGGTCACGCAACTAATATTGAAGTCATCCTGCATCC
>DELT01000055.1 GCA_002354555.1 Methylophaga sp. UBA2689 | reverse complement strand
ACTAGATGTTGGGGGCAGGTCATCGCCAATTTGAGGCACTTCTCTTACCTAGCATGTCTTTATGTTGCAATAATGTATTGTAATTCAACACCTTAATAATATATGTGGGTTTAAAACCCATATCCGGTATTAAATAACTTAATTGCCTGTTTACACAGTATGTCACTGCTGGTATCGTTAATAATAAACACATAAAAACACTTACGCAACGCACGTAAAAAAACAATAAAAACAATAAGTTAAATCAATTCCTCCCAACTTTGCAACTTATGGTTGTAATCCTCCCTTTTTTTGCAACTTATGGTTGCATAACATCATTATATCTCAGCCTAAAATAACTCTAACCCATTGATTAAATGAGAATTGTCTTTGCAGTTTTTGCTTGCACTGACAGATTAGAAAGCCGACTTTATGTCGGCTTTTTTTATTCGCCAAGGATTGCTTATGAATGAATACGCTGTCTCTGTTTTTTGTAGTTACTCTCATAAAGACGAGGAGCTCAAAAATAAGCTGCTTAATCACTTAGCAACTTTGAAAAGACAAAAGCTAATTGATGAGTGGAACGATAGAGCAATTGTGCCCGGCAAAGATTGGCAAAAAGAAATCGACGATAAAATAAGGACTGCTGATTTAGTTCTTTTACTTGTTAGTTCAGACTTTATTGCTTCCAATTATTGTTATGAAAATGAATTATCCATAGCTTTAGAAAGACATGATTCAAATTTATCTGTGGTTCTGCCAATAATACTAAGACCTTGTGATTGGCATGAAACATCATTTGCGAAAATTCAAGGTCTTCCAACAGATGGCCTCCCAATAACAAAATGGAACAACGAGGATGACGCTTGCCTTAACGTTATTGAAGGAATAAAGAAAACTATCACCGAAATAAAAAAATTTAAAAACAGAGTTGGTGAAGGTGCAGGTTTACTAAGCATGCGGGATGTTCTGTCAAGAGAAATTGATCGTATTGATACAGTTTTTGAAAAAGCGGACTCGGGCAATTGTAGCGGCCTATCAACTGGGATCTCAGATCTAGATTATATTATTGACGGCCTTCACCCTGCAGAGTTAATAGTACTAGCATCTAGACCTACAATGGGTAAAACAGCACTATCTCTGAATATTGCTGCGAATATAGCTATTCATGAAAAAGAAGCCGTAGCTTATTTTTCGATGAACACACCTGTAGAACATACTACAAGGAGATTAATGTCTCTAGTCGGAAGAATTGATAGTAAAGATCTACTCAGAGGAAATCTACAAGATGATGATTGGCCTAGATTGGTATCAGTAATTGCACTGCTAAATGAAGCTCCACTATTTATAGATGAAAGCATCTTATCCTCTGTGGATGAGCTTCGCCTTAAGCTGGTAAAGTTCAAACAAAAACACAACCTTAAAGCGGTGATAATTGATTCATTACAAGACTTAGCCTACCGAGAAAAATCACTGAATATTGAGCTTTCATATTCTGAATATGCACATAAACTTAAACACCTAGCGATGGAAGTTCAATTGCCAATAATTTTAACCGTATCTCTACCTAGATCGGTTGAAAAGAGACCAAATAAGCGTCCTCATTTGAATGACCTTTCCGAATTCGAAAACCTAACAAACTGTGCTGACATAATTGGTTTCATATATAGAGGAGAAGTCTACGAAGACTATGATTTCACAGATAACGCTAATGCAGAAATTATCATAGCCAAAAATAACAATGGTCACACCGGTACTATCAAGTTGATGTACCAAAAAAAATATTCTACCTTTTCAGACCAAATTAAATCATAAGATTTAAAGTGAGGAATTATGAAAATTAATTTAAATAAACCAGAGGATTTCAACAAAAAGAATCTTGCCAAACTCATAGCTAGCAAAGATGATTCTCAACATCGTCAATTGAGGGTTACTCAATTGGGTGAATTATATCTTTCTGATGAGGTTGGAAATATAAATATCGAAAACATCTCTTTTAGACTGGAAACGCTCTGTGCTGGAAATAATTATGTAGGGCAATACGCAGCTAGCGATGAAGCATGGATTGAAGCACTTTATACCGTTATCGCTCAAAACTGGCCTTCCCCTAAAAGCACTTACATTGATATGTTTTAAGTTAACAAGATAGGTTGGGCAATTTTACAGGATTAAATATTTTTGATAACAAACCATAACTACCCCAAAAAAATTTATGGCGAGAATTGAAAAATGGACCAGGAAGTAAATGAACTTATAAAATTCATATCCAGTAGTGAAAAACTATATAGGTTCAACAATATATTTAAACAAGAAAAAAAAGAAGAGTTTTTTACCAAGACTACAATGTTCAGTGGGATTATAGCCGCCGTATTGCTGATCATTGATTTCAATAAAACATTATCTCTCTTAGCTTTATTAGTATTTCTTTTTTCATCGGTTATTTTTATTTTGCTTAGCTCCGTTTCAATCAGACGCTCATTTTTTATGCCATTAAATGAGTATTTTGAATTGTTTAACATTCGTATGAAACAAAAAGAAGAATATATAAGTAAATTAAATAAATTTAGCGTTCATGCTCTCAAAGCAGTTAAGAAAGGAATGGAAACGGACCTTCAACAACTACAAAATAGAACATCTTTCTTAGTGGGAAGTATCAAAAAGGTTGGTCTTTTCCCTGCTTTCATTGCAATATTTCTTGCCTCATTTCAATTTTCTGAAAAAATCTCTCCTAACTTTTCTAACATTCTTATTGCATTAATTGTAGGAATGTATTTAGGTGTATTTTTAATACAAAAACTATCTAATAGTCTTGAGTTGCAAATATTATTTTTGAATGAATCAATTGAATATAAGCTTAGCCTCGAAGGTTGGGTTGAAGAATGAAACCCAACATTTTATAAATGACATAACAATATCGAATCGTTGGGTTTCGCAAGCTCTACCCAACCTACATTTATTTATAATCACATGGATGGTGATTGATGCAATATCGACGTGCTTTTATTGCAAAATCAAACGGAGGCAAACACAATTGATTTAACCCATGGGTTATAACTTTTAAGATTTCTTTAAATGCCCATTTTTATTGACTTAACGCTCTGTAATGGGCCTCTATATTGGATTAAAAAATGGACTTTTCACCAATCTATCAGGCTTTGTTTTCATTATGGTATTTAATACCAATTTTTATCTTTGCAACAGTGATTAAGTCAGCTTGGTTTAAAGGTATTTTTGGTGAGTTAATCATCAATACTTTTGCAAAGTGGAAACTGGATAAATCGGAATATCATCTTATTAAAAACGTCACCCTGCCAACTGAGGATGGCACCACGCAAATCGATCACATCATCGTGTCAGCTTATGGTGTATTTGTCGTTGAAACCAAAAATTTAAGAGGTTGGATTTTTGGTTCAGCTAAACAAAAAACCTGGACACAACAAATATATAAACACAAAACTAAATTTCAAAACCCTCTGCACCAAAATTATAAACATACCAAAACGTTACAAGCACTTTTGAATCTTGATGAACATCAACTGCATTCGGTAGTGATTTTTATTGGTAACAGTACTTTTAAAACCGATGTGCCAGAAAATGTGACCTATGGAATGGGCTATATTCGTTACATTCTTTCTAAAACCGACCCGGTGTTATCTCCGAGTCAAGTTGTTGAAATCACTCAATCAATTGAATCTGGTCGATTAGAACGATCTTTTAAAACCCATCGTGAACATACTCAGCATGTGCAAACTATTATTGTTGATAAGGAAAGCCAACAATATTGCTCTAAATGTGGATCTACGATGATATTGAGAGAAACGAAAAAAGGTGAGAATAAAGGTAAACAATTCTGGGGATGTTCAACATTCCCAAAATGTCGAACGATAAAAGCAATAAACTAATGTTTTAATTGTTTACGTTAAACCCAACTTTTCAAAGCAATGTAACCCGTAGGTTGGGCTGAGGCACGAAGCCCATCATGTTCAAACATTACATAAAATCTCATCATAAACTAAAATCAAAAATCGCTTGTTGGGCTTCATAAACTCAGCCCAACCTACAATGATTTTTTCACATGGATTGTAATTAAAGCGTTATATCGCCCTAAGCTGATTGGGATGATACTTTTGTTAATCATTTTTTTTTTGAATTGAACTAAATTATTAGATTACTGAGTAGTCCTACTTAAGAATTGATTTTTATCAAATGAGATAGTATTTACTCGTGCCAAAAATATCCCTGCAAAAGATCTTAATCACCAGCACAGCAATATTAACGATGGCCCTGACGAATGGTGCAGCTCAGGCAAAACCTGATTTTGAACCGATCGCAGATGAGGCGAAACGACTTGATCAGCTGCAATCCCTGGTCATACATCAAAATGGTGAGCAGTTATTCGCTAATGCCTTTCGTGGTCCGGCTTTGGATGCGCCGGTTAATATCAAGTCTGTTTCAAAGACCATTGTGGCTCTCTTGACGGGTATCGCTATAGACCGTGGCATTATTGAGGGAACTGATCAGCGTGTATTACCTTTGTTGGGGAAATCCGCTTTCGGTGATGCTCGTGACAAACTGACTATCAAACATTTGTTAACCATGCAGACCGGGCTGGCTAGCACATCCGGCAAGAATTATGGGGCATGGGTCAACAGCAACAATTGGGTGGACTATGCTCTGAATCAACCATTAGTGGATCGGGTTGGAGGCCGTTTTATTTATTCCACAGGTGGTTGGCATATCCTTGGTGCAGCGCTCACAAAAGCCTCCGGACACAGCTTGCATCATCTGGCACAAGACTGGTTGGGGAATCCGCTTGATATTGTTATTCCACCCTGGACCACTGATCCACAAGGGCGGTATATGGGTGGTAATCAGATGGCTATGAGTCCACTTGGTCTGGCCAGGATTGGCGATATGGTTTTGAATGGTGGAACAATTAATGGTCAGGAAGTGGTCAGCCAAAATTGGATTGAAACGTCTTGGGAGCCTCGTGGCTTATCACCCTTTTCAAATGATTTATACGGCTATGGTTGGTTCCTGACTGAATATACAGGTCAGAAAGCAGTCTATGCACGGGGGTATGGTGGGCAGATGCTGGTGATTGTTCCAGAGCTGAAATTATCCATTGTTATTACCTCTGACCCTACCCTTCCCGCCCGCAGTGATGGACATTTTGGTGACCTGGAGCAATTGCTTGAGGGGATTGTTGAGACTATTGAGAGCAGTTGAAAACACCCTTTGATTGGATCGTAGATCGTAGGTTGGGTTGAAGAATGAAACCCAACGTTTTATAAACGACATAACATTCTGTATTAGTTGGGTTTCGCAAGCTCTACCCAACCTACATTTATTTATTTTTTTAATCACATGGATGGTGATTGATGCAATATCGACGGGCTTTTGTTGCTGGTGGTACGTATTTCTTTACGGTCAATCTGCTGGAACGAGATAAATCACTGCTTACTGATCATATTGATCTGCTTAAAACCGCTTTTCGTAGAGTTAAATCCACCCACCCTTTTGATATTGATGCCATCGTGGTGTTGCCTGATCATCTTCATGTTATCTGGACTTTACCTGAAAATGACTTTGATTTCGCCACTCGCTGGCGATTAATCAAATCCCATTTTTCTCGTGGTCTTCCCTCTACCGAACGAATCAATAATTCACGAAAACAAAAATCTGAACGTGGAATATGGCAACGCCGTTATTGGGAGCATTTAATTCGTGATGAGTTGGATTATGAACGCCATGTTGATTACATTCATTACAATCCGGTGAAGCATGGTTATGTCGATAAGGCGTTTGATTGGCCTTATTCCAGCATTCATCGGTTTATTGAGAAAGGCATCATTTCAAGTGATTGGGGTGTTGGTGAATCGATAATGTTGACTAGTTTACGAATTCGTTGATTTTATAGAATCGTTCTATTGGTCCAAACGTTCCCAGACATTTTTGTCACCTGGCTGTGGGATTTGGCAACGCAAATGCGAGGATGTCAGAAATTTATTGGAGGTTTGTCTCGTAAAGCGATCTTCATGATTATCTAATTGTATCGCGTAATTATTTGATACACATTGGCAATATTCATCAAAACTCATACCCGACTCTTCATTGTAACCAAGGTCATAGCTGGACTTGCCATAGCCATCACATTTGATCAAAGCATATTCAGCAGCGCCAGGGATATTGAAACATTGATTAGAAATGCCTGACTTGATGTTATAAGCGGGAGTTTTGGGTCCAGCTTTTAGCCTCTCTTCCAAAAAACGGTTGCTCCAGCATTTGCAGTCGTAATGGGCAGAAAGCGTGGAATCTTTTTGGCACTCTTGATAAACCTGCTCCATTTCCTTTATAGCTTCTGGGGAGGCGTTTAATGTTTGACTTGAATCATTGGGATTAGCTTGGCTTAGGATTATTGTTGAATCATGCTGAATAAACTGTCCATCTATAGAGGGTGGAGCAGGTTTATCACTGAATGTTATATCAGCCATCACAACCAAAGGGACTGTAAACAGTATAAATAGAATGGTTTTCATCATTCATTCTCCTATCGTTGTGAGGATAGCTTTCGTCTTCATCATAATGGAAAGATTTGTGAGATGAAAATTTACAAGTTTTTTTAATAATTTCGTAGGTTGGGTAGAACTTGTGAAACCCCACTTACGTTTTTTAAATATTTTATAAATGAGTCTGTAAAAAATTCACATATTCCCAACATATATAACTCCCTCATTCTATAAATACTGAATAGTGATTTTAGTTATTCAGCATATATTCCCGCTATTTTTAGAGCGCTATGCCTTACGCTATCTCAATCGAAATACTTTTGGTTGTTAGTGTAAAAATTTAAACAAATTCGATTCTTTTGCTTTGGCATTTATATTGCTCCTCCTTTGTTTGGCATAGTCTCTCACTGATTCATTATTCATATGAGAAAACATTCCTCTTTCTAATTTGGCTATCCATATTTTCATTACTAATTGAAGGTAATAAATGAGTCCAAACATGGATCTTCAAACTGCAAAAAATAATAATCTGCTTGAGGCGACCTTAAGCGAGAGTTTTTTAGAATTTATCGATGACAATGCTTTTCCCTGTGTAGGGGCAAAAGCCGCTTTAGCCAATGGATCGATAGAAACTCATGAATTCGATATGTTGGGTAATCCTAAAAATGACCAACTCATTGCTGATGGACTCTCCCGATTTGTTGAAATGCTCGACGTGAATGATGATGACAGCTCGACAGTGCATTCCTATGTGGCTCTGTTTGATGGACCTTTTAATATGAATGAGCATGAGTTCGAATCTCAGCTATGGTCACAACTGTGGCGGCTTCACAAGCTTGATATTAAGGCAGGCAACTCGCCCGCAGAAGATGTCAGTAGCGATACCAACAATCCTCACTTCAGTCTGAGCCTATCGGTTCATCCTTTTTTTATTATTGGCTTGCATCCGCATGCCTCACGTCTGGCCAGACGCTTTAGTCATCCGGCCATGGTTTTTAATTCTCACCGTCAGTTTGATAAGCTCAGAGAAGATGGTCGTTTTGAAAAAATGCAAGCGGCTACTCGTGCTCGAGATATTGAGTTGCAAGGTTCGATTAATCCCAATCTGGCTGACTTCGGTGAAGCGAGTGAAGCTAGACAATATAGTGGCCGTGAGGTGGAAGACCAATGGCAGTGTCCATATGATTTCAGGAGAACGAATGAATAACGCTACAAAGACGATAAGAATTTCACCTTGCTCTGCCCAAAGCGTCGAACTTGATAAAGGTGATGAATTGATAATCATCGATCCAGAAGGCCAGCAAGTGAGTGATCTCGTCGCATTTGAACGGAGTAATCGTGAGGAGTACCTGTCTTCGGGACGTTCACTGGATTATGCCTCACGTATGTGGCTCACCACAGGCGACATTTTATACTCGAATCGTAGCCGTCCCATGTTCACTATTCTTGAGGATACCTGCGGGCGACATGACTTTACATTAACCCCCTGCTCCAAAGATACCTTCAAGATCATTTACGGCGAGGATGAAGGCCGGCCGGGCTGTGAAGGGAATCTTGTTGCAGCACTTGCGCCTTACAATATTGGCGTTGATCGTATACCGATTGCTTTTAATATTTTTATGCACGTGGCGGTTGATGCGGATTCAGGTGAGTTTCAAGTGTTACCACCACTCAGTAAGGCTGGTGATTTTGTTCGCTTTCGGGCAGAAATGCCGTTAATAGTGGCTATGACAGCCTGTTCAGCTGGTCAATCGAATAACTTTCACTATAAACCAATCGACTTTCAAGTATTGAAACAAGGAAACTGATGAAATCGATTTTGATATTTTCTGAAGGAGTTACTTATGCCAGTCGTTCGTGTGACATGGTTTGAAAATAAAGACGATAAAGCTAAAAAAGCCGTAGCGAAAGAAATTACCGAAAGTATTGTCCGAAATACCGGTGCTGAAGCTAATTCAATATCCGTCATCTTCGAGGAAGTCGCTCAAGCCGATTGGGCGGTCGGTGGAAATCTGTCCGAAGATCACAAGTGACAGTTTTTTTGGGTAAAGCATGAAACCCAACAGTTATAAATGAAATAACATTTTGGATTTGTTGGGTTTCGCAGGCTCTACCCAACCTACGTTTTTATTCACATGAATCATGATAATGGATATAAAAAAGGATTTAACATTGAATGGGTGGTGTTTCCCAGCACAATCCGAACGGTACTGATGAAACCCGCTTCATGCCTTTTTATGATCTTGACTTGAGTGTTGGTGTTTTTTGACAATGTCCTTTTTAAAAAGACGGTAAACCCAGATGAAGAAATAGGGCCCAAAGAAAACCACAAAGAGTGTGGTGGTCATAATCCCGCCAAGAACACCAATAGAGATCGCATTCTGTGCACCTGACCCAGGGCCGGAAGCAAAAGCCAATGGCAACACACCCAGTATGAAAGTAAGAGACGTCATCAAAATTGGCCTAAACCGTTGTTGTGCAGCTTGATAAGCCGCATCAAAAGCCGTTTGGCCCTCTTCAAAATTGTTTTTCGCAAACTCAACAATCAAAATGGCGTTTTTCGCAGCAAGTCCTATCGTAATTAAAAGACCAACTTGAAAATAGACATCATTCGCTTGTCCTGTGCTCCAGGTTGCCAATACAGCGCCTAAAATTCCCAGAGGCACCGTTAGGATAATAGCCACCGGTATAGCCCAACTTTCATAAAGCGCCGCCAGGATGAAAAAAACGGCTAACGCAGACACCAGATAAAGTAAAAGCGTATTGGTGCCTGCCTCTTTTTCTTCATAGGACAGACCTGTCCATGCCACCTCCACACCATCAGGAAGTTTTTCAGCCAATCTTAAAACCTCCTGCAAGGCTTTCCCCGAACTCACACCTTGCGTTGTAGACCCCTGTATCTCTCTTGAGGCTGCACCATTAAAGCGGGTCAGTTTTGGCGATCCATAAGTCCATTCACCGGAAGCAACTTCTACAAGCTGCACCATATCGCCATCATTATTGCGGACGTACCAGTCATCAATATCTTCAGGCAGCATGCGAAAAGGTATGTCAGCTTGAACAAAAACGCGTTTTATACGCCCGTTTTCTAAAAAATCATTCACGTAGGTTCCACCAAGTGCGGTGCTTAACGTCTGGTTGACAGTACTTATAGGAACACCCAAAGCACGCGACTTGATGTTATCAATCGTTAGATCATATTGGGGGCTGTCGGTTAACCCGTTAAACCGAACTTGCGTCAAAAGAGGACTTTGATTTGCCAGGCCTAAAAACTGATTGGTCGCATTAACAAGCGCTTGATGGCCAAGACCTGCGCGGTCAACAAGCTGAAATTCAAAGCCACCAGAATTACCAAGCGCACTAACAGGAGGCGGCACGATGGGAAAAATCATCGCATCGCGGACTTGTGATAAAGATTGTGTCGCTCGGTTTTTTATATTGAATACACTGTTTTCTTCACCACGTTCTTCCCAACTTTTCATTTTGATAAAAGCGATGCCTACATTTTGTGCCTGACCGGAAAAGCTAAATCCGGCAGCGGCAAAAAGACCGTCTACTGCATCTCCTGTTTCTTCAAGATAGAAATCTTCTATAGCCTTCACTTTTTCGACTGTTTGCACGAGCGTAGAGCTGGGCGGTCCGTTTAAGAGTGTGAACATGCGCCCCTGATCCTCATCAGGGAGAAATGATGTAGGGATGCGCAGGAAAATTAGTACAGAGATAGCAATAAATACAAGAAACAAAGCGGGTAAGAAAACTCTATTCTCAAGCAATCCATCCAACAGTTTTTTGTGACCATGGCGTAAAGCATTGAATCCATGATTGAATGAACCGAAAATTCCTTTATCTTTTTCACCTTTTCTCGCTTTTAAAATCACGCCGCAGAGAGCCGGTGACAAAGTCAGTGCTATAAAAAGTGATATTGCCATAGCGACTGAGATAGTCACCGAAAATTGGCGATATATAACGCCAACCGAGCCCTCAAAAAAGCTCATGGGTAAAAAAACAGCCCAGATCACTGCTGTGGTTCCTACAAGGGCTCCTGAAAGCTCTTTCATAGCCGTTCTTGTCGCTTCCTTTGGGTCGCGTTCTGGATCTTCTTCTAATTTACTTTCTACATTTTCTGTTACCACAATGGCATCATCGACCAGCATACCGATTGCAAGAACCAGGGCAAAAAGCGTTAGAACATTGATCGAATAACCGAGTATGAATATAACTCCGAAGGATCCAAGCAGAACGATGGGAATAGCAATTGCTGGAATAAATGTCGCACGAAAATTTTGTAAAAAGATGAAGATGACAAGAATGACCAGACCGATGGCCATGAAAAGCGTTTTAACGACATTGAAGATCGATGTTTCAATAAAAGATGAGACATCAATTGGGTAAATCACTTCAAGGTCGGCAGGAATAATATTTTCGAAGTCTTTTACACGGTCCTTGATGTTCTGAATTGTCGCAAGCGCATTCGCACCGGGAGCAAGTTGAATAGCGATACCCGATGCGGGTTTCCGGTTCCAACGACCAATAATATTATAATTTTCGGCCCCGATTTCGATCCGGGCAACATCTCCTAATGTGACTCTTGAACCATCCTCGAGAACGGTTAATAAAATAGCCTTAAACTCATCTGGCGAAGAGAGCAGAGATTGCGAGGTTATGGTGGCGTTAATCTGCTGCCCCTCTGCTTGTGGTGTGCCACCTATTTCGCCTGTCGCAAGCTGAACATTTTGTTCTTTTATCGCATCAATAATATCCAGCGCCGTGATATTGAAATTATTCATACTTCGCGGATCGAGCCAGACCCGCATGGCATGTTCGGAACCAAAGCTCTGAATTTGTCCGACCCCGTCAACACGGCTCAAAGGCTCTTCAATATTTGATGCCAAAAAATCGGATATATCATTCCGGCTCATGGCGCCGCCTTTGGAATAAAATCCGATGATCAACGCCTCACTGTTTCCTGCTTTTTCAACAGGAACACCTAATTGTTGAACAATGGTCGGCAAGGAAGATAACGCCTTAGAGACTTTGTTTTGGGTTTGTACCTGTGCAATATCTGAATCTGTTCCAGGCTCAAACGTTAATGTAATCGTTGCATTACCGGAGGATGAACTTTGCGCTTGTATATAACGAAGATTGTCGATCCCAGTTAGATTTTGCTCGATAACCTGTGTAACGGTATTTTCAAGTGTTTCAGCAGATGCACCTGGGTAGGTCGCTGTAATCGATACTTTCGGTGGAGCAATATTGGGGTATTGTTCAATCGGCAATTGAAAGAGCGAAAATAAACCAAACCCTATGATGAAAAGCGCGATAACCCATGTGAAAATTGGTCGCGCTATAAAAAAGCGTGAGATCATTGCTAACGTTTCTCAATCGTGTGCTGATTAGTCTCGCTATGGTCAGTTTTGCCTTCCATGCTATTTTCTGATCCATTGACTACGGAACTCTCTAAACTATCTTGCTGACTCTGCTCCGAATTGGTTTTTGGTTCGTTCGGTGGCGGCGATTGATTTTTAAGTGAATTCGGCGGTACGTCAGTATTCATATCATCGTATCCAGCATCGATTGGTTTGGGTTTTACCAAGTCTCCCGGTCGTAGCATCATCGTGCCCTCTACAATCAAACGATCGCCGGTTTCAAGCCCATTAAGAACAATCCAATTATTTCCATAAGCAGCTCCCGTTCGAATAGGCGTCTTGGCAGCTTTATTCTCAGCATCAATTAGCCATACGCTCTTCATGCCTTTAGCGTCTATTACCACGCTTTTTTGAGGAATCACGATCTGTTTTGAACTGCCGAGCTCCTTTATGGAGGCCCAGACAAACATTCCAGGTAAAAGCACCGTATCCGGATTATCAAATACTGAGCGCAATCGTATTGAACCGGTCTGTACATCGACGGCGACATCCGTTGCATCCAATACTCCCTTATGCGGGTATATTTTTTTTGCATTTCTGAGATAAAGCGAAACCTCATATTCGGATTGAGATGCTTTATTCAACCGTGAGGCAGATAGACGTTCTTGCAAATCCCGCACTTCTGCTGCTGACTGTGACAAATCAACGTAAACCGGATCAAGCTGACGAACAGTGGCAAGCGGCATAGCTTGCTGGGAGGTAACGAGCGCACCTTTTGTTATGCTGGAGGGGCTTATATAACCGCTTATTGGTGCGTATACGCGAGTGTAATCCAGATTAATTTTTGCAGTTTTAACTTCAGCTTCTGCCAGGCTCACTGCAGCCCGTGCTTGAGCAAGGCTCGCGAGAGCATTGTCGTACTCTTGCTGACTTACTGCATTTGAAGCGATCAACGTTTTATATCGATTTACCAGGTTTTGTGCGTTTTGTTTACGCGCTTCAGCATCTTCCAGATTGGCAGTAGCCATTTCATAATCAGCTTCATAACGGGCGGGATCAATCTGATAAAGCTGTTGACCCTCTTCTACGTAGGATCCCTCTTTGAATAATCTCGACTGAATGATGCCGCTGACTTGCGGGCGGATTTCAGCAACCTGATAAGACACTACACGACCAGGAAGCTGGTTTGTACGTTGTATCATTACTGGCTTAATTTCGACAAAACCGACGTCAATAGCCTGTTGACTCATTCCGCCTTGTCCTGATGAATTCTTTTGATTATTTTCCTGATTATCACATGCCGACATCGAGATAATAAAAGCAAAAAAAGTAAGAATAGAAAAAAATCTAAAATTCATAGTTATGATATTCAACAGACATTTTTTAATAGTGTTGATTTAATGAAAAAAACAATAAAACCTTTAAATCAAATCGATGGTGAGTAATGTGAAAGTCGTTAGTCAGAGTAAAAAACCTCGAACTTAATAAAAAGGGCCAAACCCGATTGAAATGAAACTCAATACAGCATGACCCTTTGTACTAACCAGCATTTTTAGCCACCAAACTTTTCATTTTCGCCAATATTCGGCGTGGTGTGTTTGATATTGGCTTTGGCAAACTCATAGAGCTGGAATGCTTTGCTCTCCTTCGCCATCCAGTGTTCACCCATTTCTACCTTAATTTCCAGTAAGGCGACTTCGGGATCGTCTTTACCTTCGGGAAACCAGGCTCCAATGAACGGATTCCAATATTTATCAATCAGTTCCTGGTTACTACTGAGCTGAGCCTTGCCGGAGAGTGAAACATACACACCTTTATCCTGATCAGAAAAGGTCAGACAGACATCATGGTCAAGGTCAGTTTCAGTGACTTTCTCGGCACTGCGACGGGTATAGAACCAAAGAGTGCCATCATACGCATCCTGAACAAGATGCATTGGTCTGGCACGAGGCATATCATCATCAAGCGTGACTAACATGCCGACTTTAATATCTTTTATCATTTCCCAAATTTTTTTCTTGTGTTCTGGACTGGACATAATATTAATCTCCTGTAAAACACGGTAAGCAAAATGTAACTACTACACTACTTCCGATACTAAAATAACGCGATAAGTTCTCTGGAAATCAATAATTAAATAAAATTAAAAGAGAAAGTTATTAAAGGTTATTTTCTTTATTAAAAATAGAAATAATAAATAGCCCGGACCTGTTCCGGGCTATTAAAAGCTAAGCGCTTTAATTCATAACTGATTGTTCTATACGTCCATCCAACCAGCACTTTTAGCCTTATCCCATTCATTTGACTCGATGGCATCACTATTGTCGCTATCGTAGTGAGTAAAAAGCCCATCATGAAACTCATTTTCTGAGAGTTGGCCATCGCCATCCTCATCCCATGATTCATAAATCAAATTATATTGATCATGTTTGCTCCATTCGTCTTCGCTTAGCTGGTTGTCATCATTATCATCCCATTCTTCAAAGACGTTACGTTCGCTTACACGATCAATAAATTCATTTTGGTCTAAACTTTCGTTTACTTCATTATTTGTATCATCTGGCGTACAGGCCAAAAGGCTGGCACTGCCCAATGCGAATATAAATGCCATTGTCAATTTGTTTTTTTTGAAAACAAATGTATTTGAATTAAGAAATTTCATACGATATATCCTTTGAATTAGTTTCTAATTAGGAAAAGTGAAATATTTATAAGATTGACAGACCAATTCTGTCATGACTGGCTGACTTTTCCAGGTGTGTATTACACTCGATATTCATAGCCATAATGAGCGTATATCTCATCCCTAAAGGCTTCCTCAGCCATATTCGGCCAGTTATCCTTATCAAAACCGGGAGCGTTTTCTAATTTGTCTTTATCCACATTTAATATGAGACATTCTTCTTGTGTATCAACTGCGATGGCTTGTGGTGGAATGGCAAAAAGTTTATCTCCCATCCCTAAAATTCCGCCGAAAGATAAAACATAATATTGGACCTGACCACGTTCGGTATTGATCATTATGTCTTTAACATTTCCCAGATCTTCGCCTTGAGCATTTTTAACTTTGTCGCCTTCAAGTGAAGATGCAGATAAAACTATATTATTGAATTTCATAGCAATTCTCCGTTTCATTAGCTTTACGGGTTAAATACTCCCATCTTTTCTAAGAGCACGTAACATAGCGTTGCTTATAAACCTTGAGACGCTGTTGCTTTATTTAACGCATCAATAAGCCATGACTCGGCATATTCCAACGCTAACGCATAATCGAACTTTGCCCCCTCCTCCATAAGTCTGCGAAACTCTACTTGGAGATCTTCCTTGTCTGGGTTTTCTTTTTTTATGGTTTGTAAATAAGCATAGGCAGCGGCGAGCTCTTCCGGAGAGCTTGATTCTGTGCCGCCACTATCAATGATCTGAACAACTTCTTCGATAGATTTTGCTTGTTTAAGCTTTTCGGGAATCATAATTTTCTCCTTTCAGTGACAAAACACATCTCTTAAGATGAAAATAGGTAAATTAATTTAAAAGGCTAATCAGGGCTCCTGATACCCCATGGGGCTGATGGTCAACTCACCATCAGCTGGATCCGATGTGAAATAAAAACCGACCCGCTGGTTTGATTCCGGGGCGAGGTAACTCACCTTGGTAGTAGAACGTTGAATGTCTCCATTGGCACTTATCAAACGACCCTCCAAATGTAGCTCCGAAGCCGTTTTATCACCGCTGTTTTTGACATCAACAAGTACCAGATATTGATGTTCCAACGCTTCAATGTTGGCTACATTAAAATGAATACTGGGTGGTTGGTCGGTATTGCTGAATGCAGACCACACCAAGTAAACAACCGTAAAGCAAATCAGCAGAAAGCCCATCAAGCTAACGAGTTTTTCCCACAACGGCGTGTTTGCTAGGTTATGTTTCATTCGACTTCATGCCTTAATGTCAGTTTCAAATAATCAGTCTTGCTGCCGCCGCACCGATACCAGCTGGAAACAACATCACAATCGTATTGGAAACTATCTGAGGAAAAGCCAGCCCATCGGTGTGACCAAAGACCCATAACATCAAAATGCTGACCACCAAAGCCACGGAAAATGCGGTACAGCTATAAGATAAAGTCACCTTCAATTTTGTCGTTTTAGTGGATGTTGAACCGGAAGAGAAACTGCCAGCCTCACTAAAAATACACATAACTACTAAGGTGGTGATAAAGAGTGCGAGCTGATGCCATGAGGTCATTTGGAAAGCGATAAGTTGTATTTCTTCTGTTGGTGCAATATTAAAAGCAAGATAAATCGCCCCAATGGCTAACACTGCCAGATGATCGATACCGCCTTGTTCGGCAGAACTATCATGCTCCCCACTGCCAATTTCACTTCTAGCCAGTAACGCCCCAAAACTCGCAGGTATGGCTTGTAACATGACTATCTTGTAATTAATCTCAATGAAATTATCCCAAGTAATGGTATTAAAGAGTAATAACGCCATAGTCGAGATGACAAAGCCAAAGGCATAAGCAACAAATACGTCGATAATATTATCAAGCCACTCACGACTATTTCTGAAGCCAATGACGCTTGAGACACAAACCAGCACAGGAAAACTTATCAGTATTAATACCAACAAATGTAGTGGTTCGATGTAAAATCCCATCCACCACATTTCCATTGTCATCATCAATGGCAAACCAAAAACAAAAGCGCCCCCAACCGCTCTTCCCACCCCAATCCAGTGGGAGCGTCCAGCTGAGTTTTCAGTTGAGGAAGTAGGAGACACTTTAAATTTCACTTACTTTAAGGCTTCGAATTAACGTCAATACTGTTCTTCGAGTTCGTTCGCCATCTGCAAATGCTCTCGTAAGGTTGGCAATTTTTCGCGGGCAAATGCACGGATTGCATCATTATCTGAATGGCTTGCTCGTTCAAACAGCTCGATAGTCTCTTCGTGAGCGTTGATTTGGTTTTCGATGTAAGCTTCATCGAAGGATTCATTATCTCTAATGCTCAGAATCATGGCTTTGGCCTGATCCATCAGCGTCGGATCATCAGCGACTTCAAGATTTTGTTGTCTTGCAATGTCTTTCAACTCGTTATTCGCTTTTGTATGATCTTCTATCATCCGATTAGCAAATTCGTGTACTTGTTCAGTACCTTCATCAAGTGCCATACGTGCTGTTTCAATCTCGGCAATTCCTTTTGCAGAAGCTGTTTCAACGAAATCTTCAACATCTATTGGCTCTCTCGTCATATCATCCTCCCAATCAGGATTTGGTTCATTCGCAGCGTTTTCTGCTGATTTAGCGCTGATAGTATTTTCATCTGGTATATCAATTTCACTTTCGTCAGCTTGAAGCTGGGCTGCCGTAAGCCCCAAAGCCGTTAAAATTGCAATGTTAAGTAGTTTGTTTTTCATATAAATTCTCCATTTCATTTAAAACTCTCGCCCATACGTAAGACAAATGAGAGTGCTTTCCTAAAGTTATAAATATTTAGCAGAGGGAGTGCTTGAGAAGCTGCATAAATATAAGTATTCCCCCCCTTTAAATAAGATAAAAAGGTTAATTACTATGGTTAACGCAATATGAATGCCAACCCAAAATTTGATAGCACAATTTAGCGATCACCCAGATTTGTATAAGGAAAAATATGAGGGTGAATGGGCAGTTAAGGAGATAAATAAACTTTCATCACTTAATTTGAAATCGGTTGAACTGGCCTTATTTTTTTATTTATTACATAAAGGGTGAAAAGAAAATTCAGAGAGATGTGAATTTTTTACAACAGAAATCACGTAATTGCTTCATGAATCTTCAATATCACAGTAGCCTTCCTGACGGACTGGTTTTACAGAGATACAGGCTTTTTTCGTTATTTGGGGTTAGATGAGCATTAACAAGGCTGGTTTCTGAGAAGGTTTAGTATCTTGATCCTGCCGGATGACATGACAATTTAAAGTTCGCGCCCAGAGGTGCTAAGCAAACCCTTGTTTCTAATAGGTTAAAGTCACTATTCGAAATGGGTCATGTCTTTTGTTGTTGCAACCGCCAAAGCTTAGCGTAGACCTCACCCAGCTTTAATAAAGATTCATGGGTTCCTTGCTCAACGATTTGTCCATGTTGCATGACCACAATCACATCGGCATCCACTACCGTAGACAGACGATGAGCAATCACAAGGCTGGTCTGGCCTTTTGAAATGTCGCGAATGGCATCCTGAATAATGCGTTCTGAATGACTGTCCAGCGAGGATGTTGCTTCATCAAACATCAATATTGGGGGACGTTTTAAAATTGTACGGGCAATGGCAACACGTTGTTTTTCACCGCCACTAAGCTTTAAGCCTCGCTCACCGACCAGCGTATTTAAACCGTCTGGTAATTCAGTAATAAAGTCTTTTAGATGGGCCAGTTTTATAGCTTGCTCTACTTCGGCATCGGTGGCGTCAATACGGCCATAACGAACATTCTCACCCAACGTGGTATTAAACAAGACCGTATCCTGCGGCACGATACCGATAGCTTGTCGCAGTGAGGCTTGTGTGACATCACGAATATCCTGACCATCAATACGAATACTACCGCCTTGAATATCGTAGAAGCGAAATAACAACTTAATTAAGGTGGATTTACCTGCACCACTGCTGCCAACTACTGCAACTTTTTGTTTCGGTAACACTTTAAAACTGAAGTCATTAAGAATCGGCAAACGATCGTTGTAACCAAAACTCACTGCATCAAATTCAATGGCGCCATCGGAAATAACTAAAGGCTTTGCATCTGGTTTATCGTTAATCTGTGGTGATTTATCTAATAAACCAAACATCCGTTCAATATTAGTCATTGAACTTTTCAACTCGCGGTAAACAAAGCCTAAAAATCCTAAAGGGATAAATAATTGCATAGTAAAAGCGTTGATTAGGACAAAATCACCCAACGTGATTTGCCCTGCAATAACCTGGGACGCTGCCAGGACAGTCATCGCGGTCATTGCACAAGCAATAACCAGTGCCTGACCACCATTGAGTAAAAATAACGACAAGCGATTTTTACGGCGGGCTAGCTCCCATTTCGCCAGTTCGTCATCATAACGATTGGCTTCAAATGCTTCGTTACCAAAAAATTTGACGGTTTCATAATTCAACAGGCTATCAATCGCCCGTGTGTTACTGGTTGAGTCAGCCTGATTCGCTTCACGCACAAATGCCAACCGCCAATTGGTTATGACGACTGAAAAAGTCACATAACTAATCACTGCCAACAAGGTAATCCACGCAAAACCAACGTGATAATTAAGCAGTAAAATACCAATAACCAACGCCATTTCCAGCGCTGTCGGCACGATATTGAAAACCAGAACTCGAAGTAAAAACCCCACCCCGGTGACGCCACGCTCTATATCGCGAGACAAACCACCGGTGCGACGATTCAAGTGAAAATCGAGTTCCAATGCGTGGAGATGCTGAAACACTTTAAGGCCAACACGACGCATGGCTCGTTCAGTCACTCGACCAAACACCGTGTCACGGAGCTCATTGAATAATGTCGTGGAAAGACGGGCTAAACCGTAAGCTAATAATAAGCCTAATGGCAACGCCAACACCTTATCCGGCAGTTGATTACTGTCGAGGCCATCCACGATATATTTCAGAATAAATGGCACCACAATAGTCGCCAGCTTGGCGGCAACAAGGCTCATCATGGCGATGACAATTCTGCCGCGATATTCGTTGAGGTATGGCCATAGCGATTTCAGAGTTTTCCAGCTTAGCTTTGCCGGTTCTGCGTCTGCAGGTGGAGGCATCGAACGCATTAGGCATCCTTATTATTGGCTTAAGTGTATGAAACACTCATGATGAATTGATAACGACAATAGTATCGTCTTTGACCGTGCATATGACCTTTATCAACCAGCATCTATCCCCAATAAAACTCAGAAGATGTGCAACATGGTTAAATTAATTTCTTTCAGATGATGCCTTTACCGGTCGATAAGCCCTACTCGAGCATCATCAGTTTATTTCGCTTTGCATATCATCCCAACCGACCAAATTGCTTCACATTTCAAGTTCACGATCAAAGCCGTTACAATCAAACTACCGTTAAATGCAGTTGTCAGCCTTGTGGCTCAGCGATATAAATCAATACGAAAAAAAACAATCAGTAGGGATTCTATGGAAAACAAAACCTTATCTACTGGCGCAAAGGCGCTTGAAGTAAACCTTGATGCCCTTCGTTATGGTTCCTTTGCTGAAATTGGGGCCGGTCAGGAGGTTGTTCGCTGGTTCTTTCGAGTCGGTGGTGCCGCGGGCACGATTGCCAAAAGCATCTCTGCTTATGATATGAAAATCAGTGATGATATTTATGGTAAAGCCGCTCGATATGTATCGCGTGAGCGTTTGGAGGACATGCTTGAGCTTGAATATGACCTAAACGTTGAGTGTTTAAAAGAACGCAGTGATAACACAGCTTTTTTTGCCTTTGCCAACACTGTTTCTGCTCGTAATTATCATGGCACCAATGAATGTCATGGCTGGTTAGGGATACGCTTTCAGACTGAACCACATGCTGCACCGAGTGAAATCATTGTTCATGTCAGAATGCTGGATCATGAAAACTCACTACAGCAGGAAGCCTTGGGCATTATCGGTGTTAACTTGATTTATGGTGCATTTCATCTAAGCCACAGCCCGGATATGCTGGTTAAATCACTGCTGGATAATTTGACTGTGGATCGTATTGAAGTCGATATGATCGACTTCCATGGTGATGCATTTATGCATGTTGATAACCGTGTTATCAGTTTACGTTTAGTACAGCTCGGTTTAAGTGATGCGGCCATGTTTTCAGCAGACGGCAAAGTGCTGCAACCATCTGAACACTTGCGTAAAAAGAACATCCTGGTTGAAAGAGGCCGTTTCCGCCCTGTCACTCACGTCAATATTGATATGTTGAATGCGGCCAGGAAGCAGTTTGAAGCCGAGGATAATTCTGACCCGCAAGAAACCCTCTCCATTATGGAAATCACCATGCACAATCTGCGCGATGATAATGATAGTGTCGATCTGGAAGACTTTATCAGTCGTATCGAGGTGCTAGAAGCTACAGGGCACACCGTGATGATTTCTGATTATCCTGAATATTACCGACTAGCCACTTATTTATCACGTTACACCAATCGTCGAATTGGTATGACCATGGGCGCTCATAGTTTGATTGAGTTATTCAATGACCAGTATTACAGTGCGTTGCATGGCGGTATTCTGGAAGGCTTTGGCAGACTGTTTAAGAATAACGTCAAACTCTATATCTATCCTTTCAAAGACGCTGCAACCAATACCCTGTTCAAGGTAGAAAATCTCAATGTGGATCCGAAACAAAAGTATCTATATGAATACCTGAAACAAGCTGATCACATTCAGCAGATTGAAGCGTTCAACGAAGATTATCTGCATATCTTCTCACCCGATGTATTAAAAAAGATCACCAGCAACGAGAACGGTTGGGAAAATTTAGTTCCAGAGGTAGTTGCCGAGAAAATTAAAGCGCAGCAGTTGTTTGGATATAAACCTGCAGATTAATTGGAAATACTATAACCGTGGTTGCCTGGGTTGAAGAATCAAACTCAACAGTTATCAAATTACATAAAATTAATAAGCTGTTATTTTTGTAGGTTGGGCTGAGGCACGAAGCCCAACAGTTATGGTATTTCATCTGCTGGGCATCATAAATTCAGCCCCACCTACATTTAATTTTTCACAAGTGTTGTGATTGATGCAATAACGACGTATTGATTTTGCGTCTTAATGCTTTAACGGTATCCTTTGCTTCATTAAATATGATTTATAAACAAGGATAACTTATTCAATGAACAAACTAATCGGGCTGTTCGCCTTAATTCTATCTATTACGCTAACTGGCTGTGATTATGATGAGTTTCAGGGTAGATTTGTGGGGCCGGAAGGTAATGTCAGTTATGAGTTCAATACTGATGGAACGCTTGAGATTCATCAGGGGGAAGATGTCACTACTGCCGAGTACGAATATGATAGTGGCGAACAATTGATTAAGCTGAAAGCCGAAGACGATTTACCTACTGATACCCTTACCGTTAAAGATGAAGATCATCTGCAAATTGCTGATATGACACTGACTCGTGGTGTCGATTATGCGATGCTTGCAGACACGACCTGGATCGGACAGCAGGGTCAATATAGCTTTGCTTTAACGTTCACCATGACCGACAAGGGCATGGAAACGGTTTCCGAACTGGTGACTTATCACGATGACGATATGACCTATCTTTCTCAGACAGATGACAGCATTACGCGCCTTCGTGGCAATATGTTGTTACTTGATCTGACCCCCTATACAGTTTCCGAAGTTACACGGGACAGTTTCAAAATCACCATTGGTGAAAACAGTATGATTCTGGAAAAACACCCAAAAGACACTGACATCACGATTAGGGATGGTTACCAACCAGAAGATGCATAGCCTTGATTACTAACCTTATCCATATTCGCTGAATAACGTTTTAATTTAAAACTGATTGTTCTTCAGCTTGAATCTATATTTGTGTGATCTTGTTGCTTGATTTGAATGGGCAAGAGCAATAAGGTTGCCTTCTGCTAGTGACTCTCACAAAGTACATTCTTAGGAGACAGCAAGAAAATAATGATTTCACCAACAATTCCCGAAGATGAAAAACAAAGACTTGAAAAGCTTAGAGCGCTTAAAATTCTGGATTCGGCACCTGAAGAACGATTTGACCGACTGACCCGCATGGCCAAACGTATGTTTGGGGTAGATATCTCAGTATTGAGCTTGATTGATGATGGGCGTCAATGGTTTAAATCCAAAGCTTCAGAAAACGAACTTCCAGATGAGACAACGAGAGAAATTTCCTTTTGTGGCCATGCAATATTAGGTGATGACGTATTTGTTATCGAAGATGCTCTGGAGGATTACCGATTCAAAGATAATCCTTTGGTCACAGAGCATCCTAATATCCGTTTTTATGCTGGTTATCCATTAAAAGTAAATAACGGCAGCGCCCTTGGCACACTATGCATCATTGATGATAAACCAAGAGAATTTGATCCCGAAGATTTGCAATTACTGAGAGATCTAGGGGTAATGGCCGAACAGGAAATTGCAGCATTACAATTAGCAACCTTGGATGATCTAACTTTAATCTCAAATCGCAGAGGTTTTACTGAGCTGGCTAAACACAGCTTGAATGTTTGCCGACGTAAAGGGCTTTCAGCTTCTATCCTGTTATTTGATTTAAATAAGTTTAAACCCATAAATGATAAATTTGGTCACGCTGAGGGCGACAGAGCGCTAATCGTATTTGCAAATATTTTACGGAAAGTTTTCCGTGAATCTGATGTATTCGGCCGTCTTGGTGGTGATGAGTTTGCCGTGTTAATGATGGATGTCGATGCTGAAAATACTCAACGGGTTATTCAACGCTTTAATAGTGAAGTAAAGACCTATAATCAGGAAGCAGCTCGGGGATATGATATTGAATACAGTGTGGGTTTTGTAAACAGCCTGATAGAAAACAATATCGATGTTAACGATCTTTTAGCTGCTGCAGATAAAGAAATGTATGCCGAAAAAGGTAATAAGGTTCGTTAATAATCACACAGATATTGAGTTTTTAAATTTGCTAAAAAATCAATTAATGTTGCTTTTAAAATATAGTTAATTTCGCGCTTAAAGTAGAAGCAATCTGCTTGGGTAAATAGATAAGATTTGGCATAATTTGGCTTTTATGCGAATCATTGAGCCCCTCCTTTAATATTTTTTTCTGGCAAGTGTCACATAAAATTGAATGCCGAACTGATTATATGTAAATATGCTGGAATAATTAGAACATCAGGTTAATGTTAATGGTCGTCGCTTTTGAGAAATTCATACAACCAAACCTGATAATTCTGGAAAAAAGGAGCAGGGATTGAAAGCACGTTTGCTTTTATGGATGATAGCAACGAGAAACAGCTTTGTTGCACTTTTGCCGCTCACTTTTCTTCGCGTTATTGCCGAACTTATACTGAACTTCCCCTGGCTTTATTATCAACAGTCAATGGACCATTGGCTGGGTTCAGACTGGCGTGAACCATTAAGACAAATCATCGATAATTCGTTTACATTATTTGGTTTGTTACTGGCAGCTATCGTCTCTGCCCAGCTTGTTTTTCGTCTTCCAAGCTTAACCAAGCAGCGTCAAATTGCTCCCCCGTTGATGGTGGCGCTCAGTGCTGTTATAAACTATCTTATCATTACCGTTTCATTACCAAATGTCTCACCCGTTGAATTCAGTGCTGAGATTATTATTATAGGTATTGTCATCGGATTATTCTCTGCAGAACTAATGCTTTGGGCAGCAAAACAATCTTATCTTGATTGGTTAAACCTGCCCGTTGACAGTGATACTACCTTTTATCATGCCATGCGCTTAAGCCCTTCTATTATTCTGAATGGACTTGTCTTTTTTAGCATCGGCATGCTGTTGTCCTCCACACCCGAATTTCCTGAGGTTACCCGTTGGATTATCGATTGGGCACAATCCGATGGAAATGGCACATGGATTTTAAGTACCTTTGTGGTCCTGGTAAACCAATTATTCTGGTTTATTGGGCTTCATGGCAGTGTTTTTTTGCAAGGAGCTGCTGATGGTGCATTATTCGCGGCTTCGACCGTTGCCGGATTTGAATCCAATCTGGCATTACCAACCATGCTCAGTAATTTTGTGCTGATTGGCGGTTCAGGAGCAACGTTGGGATTATTAATAGCCATTTTTATCGTAACGCGGCGAGGTTCACAGAATAAAATCGCAAAAATTTCGATTATCCCTTCCCTGTTCAATATTAACGATATATTGATCTATGGTCTGCCAATTGTTTTCAACCCGTTTTACCTGATCCCATTTGTACTTATTCCATTGCTGCTGATGTTGATTTCTTTACTGGCATTACAGTTTGGTTTTATTACTATTTATGAAACTGCCGTCGTCAGCTGGACAACACCTCCTTTACTCTCTGGCTGGTTACTTACCGAATCGTGGCGTGGGGTGGCCTTGCAAATCCTGTTAATCGCACTCAGCACTGTGTGTTATATCCCCTTTGTCAGGAAAGCCGAAGAAAAACGTCACCAACATGCCATGGAAGCATTCCAACTGACCACCGATACGATTATCAAGGTAGGAAACACTAAACAAAAAATTGTCACCCGACAGGATAAAGTTGGCATGATTGCCCGGGATCTTGCTGTTGATATGCAAAATGCTATTAGACAGAACTCGCTGACACTGGTCTATCAACCCAAGCATGATCGTCAGGGTCACATCGTTGGTGTTGAAGCCCTGCTTCGCTGGACGCATCCCAGATATGGCTTTATCTCTCCGATTGTAATCATCGCCGTCGCTGAAGACAGTGAATTGATACATCACCTGGGCAGATGGGTAATCAAACAGGCTTGTGCCTGCAAAGCTCGCTGGAATACCGCAGGATATAAAGCATTAACTGTCGCGGTAAATATTTCTCCACTTCAGTTAACAGATAAAGATTTACCTTTTTATATTACGAAATATATTAATGATTACGGTATAGAGGCAGAAGAACTTGAATTGGAAATTACCGAATCTTCTGAAATTCCAGATACCAATCTGACAGATTTGATTTTGCAACAGCTGGTCGAAACCGGTGTGCATCTGGCAATGGATGATTTCGGTATGGGCTATTCATCATTGTTATATATGCGACGCTTTCAGGTGAATGCCATAAAAATTGATGGATCAATTACGCGGGACGTTTTGGTCAATGACACTAATGCAGATATTGTCAGGACAATATGTTCACTGGGAAAAGCACAAAAAGTGCATGTAGTGGCAGAATACGTTGAAACCAAAGAACAACGCGAAGTGCTGTCTGAAATGGGTTGCGATATTTTTCAAGGTTATTATCACAGCCCACCAATAGCAGAAACTGATTGTCAGGATTACTTCCAATTGCACAATGGCTTAGTGCAGGGAAAGCTTTCAATTTAATTGTTTGAGATTCATTAGTTAGATCTAATAATCGTACATTAAACTTCCATAAGCTTTGATTTTTCAATAGATTATTAATTATTGCAAAATACTTTATAGCCATCTGGGTACTTTTAACAACCTTATCAATAAAGTTTATTTTTATATTCACCAGTAAACTTTTGAATACTACTTCCCATTTGGAACCATCGAAGAGTAAACTCTCTGCCGTTATAAAATCATCAATATTTAATACGTTTTTTAATCAACGTTTAAATCCGAGCCCGATTAATCAGGCCTCTGGAATTCCATCACTCGTTGTACAATAACGGTATTATTTTTCCATCCAACTTCAAGGGAGCTTTCATGAAGATTCAAAGCCATTTTGCCGATCTTGATACACCCACCGGTGTGATGCGTACCTATATTCATCGACCTGTTGGCGAAGGCAGCTACCCTGTCATTTTGTTTTATTCAGAGATTTTCCAACAAACCGGTCCAATTGAGCGTGCTGCCAGACTAATGGCCAGTCATGGTTATGCCGTATTAGTCCCCGAAGTATTTCATGAGCTGAATCCGATTGGTACGGTCCTAGGCTATGACGATGCTGGTCGTGATAAAGGCAATGCCGATAAAGAAAACAAAGATGTGCAGGGCTATGACACGGATAATGAAGCGTTAATCAAGTTTGCCAAGCAACAATCCTGGTGCAATGGGCAGTTCGGTGCAATGGGTTATTGCATTGGCGGACATCTGGCTTTCCGTGCAGCACTGCAACCTGAAGTGAGAGGCACTGCCTGTTTTTATGCTACCGATTTACATATTCAGAAAATCCCGAATAAGCCTGGTCAACACAGCATGGAACGTCTGGCAGATATCAAAGGCGAATTGTTGATGATCTGGGGCAAACAGGATAACCATGTTCCATCTGAAGGCCGTACTCTGATTTACAGCAAACTCAACGAAACTGACATTCCATTTACCTGGCATGAATTCAATGCCGAACATGCGTTTATGCGTGATGAAGGTGATGACGGTCGTTATGATGCTCAGACAGCACAGATTGGTTATCAACTGGCGTTGAATTTATTTAGCAGAACATTACGTTAAACGCGGCGTTACCACCCAGAGCATGGGAACGAAGTTAACGAAATTAATTAAATACATTTGGCTCCCATGTTCTGCGTGGGAGCCTCTTTAATCTGATTGCACGCACTCTGTGGAAATCACTCAACTGAGCTGTCCATATAATGAATAACACAGCTAAATCAGTCTATACCCTGTTCAACTGGAATATTCTGATCCTGCCAAGCGATGAAGAAATTTTTGTTGGGTTATGCAATCGGCCAGCAACTGTTCCGCCATTCGCACCACCCGATGCAGCCGATGATTTATTACCCTTTATCTTGCAAAACAGCAGTGCTATTACCGAATTCAATGATCAAACCGGCGTGGGATTTGATAGTGATGGCAGTCGTTATGTTTTGCTTGGTAAAGCTTCCGATCCGACAGGTATGATTCGTTTTAGTGTTGGGCAGATGATGAAGCCGGATGAGATTCGCTGGAAGTATGATTTTATTGATTAGATATGTGTTCACACGCTGGAGCGTGGCAACGAGGTATTACACATTCTGGCTCCGATTGTCCTCACCGGGGGAAACCGATAAACAGACCTCAAGGTGGTAAAGCGATATAAGTACCCTCATTACGTTTGGTCAACTCTCGCATCAATATGCTGAATCTGTCAGTGCTGTTAACGGATAAAAAGCCCACACCGTGAATTTTGGCTAATCGTCGCCCATCGCTGAGTTGCTTGTTCTGTTTGGTTAAACGGTCAATAACAGGGTCATATGATGATCCGGTGTAATCATCCCCAAATACGTAGATTGAAGTAGTGATATTGGGTTTGGCATATTTTCTCAACGCCATTTCCACGCCTTCCACCGGACTGCTGTTGGAGACTACTGACCAATTCTCAAACATTCTGATGGCACTGTTTCTTGTTGAGGGCGTATCCGGCATCCAACGGCCATCGTAGCCGGAAATCATCGATGTCCCCATATCATTTAATATCTGGAAGCCTTTTACTTCAGGGTGAATATTCAACACGTTCACCACTTCTCTGGATACCCGCGACCATATCTGTTTCATACTTCCGGACGTGTCGATAATAAACACCACATAATCGCTGTCGACCGGAATACCCCCGACTTCTTCGGAACGCTTATCAGCAGATTTCCTTGGCGTTGGCAAAGCTGCCTGCTTTAGGCGTGATTCCACCAGACTTAATCCAGAAATATTTTCTTCCAGTGCGGCATTTTTTTGCTGCAGTGCTTTGAGCTGATTTTCCAAAGAAGATTCAGCCTGAGCGATAGCCTGTTTTTCACCCGATAAGCCTTCTAACGTCGAAAGCTCCTGCTCAATTTGCTGACTGACTTCAGCCACCGAGTTTTCCAGACCAATCAACGAGGCCAGCAAACTGCTGACATCATCAGCACCGGCGGTAGAAACATCGACATCGGTTTTAGAGATCAAAATCAGCATTACCACTGCGCCAAACCCACAGGAAATCACGTCCAGAAAAGACAGACTGAATATATCGATCCCTTTTCTACGATGTTTCATGGCCAGTTACTCGCCGGACTGATCAGTAATCCACCGGTAGTGGCAGCCCAAATCCAGTATTGATTAACGGCATCAGGATCCCCTTCAAGTGGCAGCATAATGACATCCACCTGCACTCCCCGCTTCCCGCTTTCATTGATGGTTTGCTGAAACAGTTTTACCCGACATTCACCGGAAATCGTCTGGGCATCTCCGGTGAGCGAACTGCAACTGGAAAAAGGATTCAGGCTACGATATTGGGATTCACCTTTGGTCGGTAAACCGTCAGTAATCACGTAGAGGTTGGATGGCGAATACTGGTTTACGGTATTCAAGCCTTTTTGCAGGTTGGTTGCGCCTTCCGGAACAATGGAGTTCAAATCACTCATAATTGAAGCAGTCGTTTGTGATGCACTGGCTTTTTGCCAACCTTTGTTATTACCTAACACCTTGGCATCTTCGCTAAAAGCCACCACCACAACGTCACTGTTTTCCGGTGTTCGTGCCAGTAACCACTCAACAACATTTTTAGTGCGTTGCCATTTGGCGGAATTCTGCTTGTTTTGCTGGGAACTGCTTTTAGTGCGAATAATATCAATCAGTTTTTCATTGGTCATTGAAGCACTGGTATCAACCAGAATCGCTATTTTTGGACCTTCAACTTTTAGTCCTAACAGATAGTTTTCTTCATTAATGCGAGGAGATTCAACCAAATCCTGCTGTTGTTGTGGCACTTCGATGGAAGTAATACTGGATTTGAGCTCATCCAGTTCACTTTCAGATCGTTGAACCTGCTGACTCTGACTCGCCAGTGTCGACTGCTTGTCATCCAGTTGTTTTTTTAACTCTTGATAACGCGCATTTTCATTGCTTAGCTGTTCTCTTATTTGACCCAATGTAGTCTCAGCATCATCCCGCACCTGTTCAAGCTGACTGATGTCCTGTTTAAGGTTATCGATTTCAACCGGGGTTTCATCAATTTTCTGCTTGACCAGCATAAACACAAGGATAACCGCACCGAGGCCACAGGACATGATATCCAGGAATGCCAGACTGGAACCTTCAGTTTTTTTACGTCGATAGGCCATTTGCTGTTAGCGAATGCGTCTCAACAGATATTTGTCGCAATAGCTTTGGGTATCAACGATCTGACTATCCTGCATACGTTGCAGTTGATGGAACAAAAACATCAGAAAGATACTGATCAATAAGGCAACCAATGTCGAATTAAATGCCAGACCAAGACTATCAGTCATGCCGGAAATATCCCCAGCAAGTGCTTGATCAGCTTGTGAAAGCGCCTGACCAATACCACGTACTGTGCCGATAAAGCCGATAGAAGGAATGGCCCAGATCAAGTAACGGATCATGGAGTTTTCGGAATCCTGTTTGACGGCCAGCGCTTCCAGATTACTTTCAATAGCATCCGAGAGATTTTGTACATTATTAGTCGAACTGTAACGCCATAAGGATGCGCGTAAAGTCTGAACCAGTGGCGAGGAGATTAAATCCTGGGGAATCTCACTATCCAACCGTTGAATAATACGATTTACATCCAGTTCTTTATGCTCAGATTTATCATTTGGTGGTTCATTACTGTTGGTTGGATCTTCAATCAAATCGACGCTGTACAGGTATTTTGTTTTGAGAATCTCACGGTAAGAGCTGGCAATTAAAAAACAGCCCCAAAACATCAGAATAAAACAGATTTCCTGTTCGTAGTCTTTGATGATAACCACAATATTACGTGGTGAGGACTGTTGCTGTTGCAAGGCAAACTCAACCAGTTGTGCAGCTTCTGGCCGGATAAAGCCGATATAAATCATGTGTACCACAATGATCGATACGATTAAGGCAGCAAAGCTTTTCATCAAATCACTCATGTTCAGATATCCACTGGGAACGAAACGGGTGAGTTCAGACTGATAACGGATTTACCGCCTGCCCAGGCATTGTGAATCATCAACGATAAGACCACTAAAAGCATGATTGAAGCCCCAATCAGTAAGATTCTTTTTAATAGCATCACTCATTTCCTCCAGATAAAAATCGGCCGATTCTAAAGCCCAGAATATCGCGTCCCTGTTCTGCTCCATCACGGTAGGACGCTCTTAATTCACTGAGTGAACCTGAACGCCAGTTTGCGCCTTTTATCACCCGCATTGCTATGGTTGATCTATCAAGAATATGAGGATAAACGGTATCCAGTTTTGGCACTATTAGTGAATAACTGTCATGAGTCCATTCGCTGACATTGCCACCCAAATCGTAAAGCCCAGACTTTTCGCGGTCAAAGCTCTTCACTGGAGCAATTCCGGCATAACCATCATAAAATCTTGGCACATATAGCTTTACACTGCCTTTGGCAGATTCATCAGCAATATTCACGGCTTCTGTTGGGATGGTTTTATCATTGCCCCATACGAACAAAGTTTGCTCGGGTTTACCCGCTTTTCGAGCCAGCCATTCCCACTCAGCTTCCATTAATAATCGATAGCCATCGGCATTGTTATTAATTTGAATAAGCTGATTACCTTGCAGCTGGTAAACAGGTGTTAAGCCTTCCTGCTGGCTTAACCAGTTGCAGAATCTGACCGCTTCCAGCCAGCTCACATTGGTGATCGGTAATTGGGCATCGCCAGATTTGCTGCTATCAAACTGCTGGAATTCTGCATTAGTCACTTCATGTGTACCGGCATAAAACGGTCGGTTGAGTCGAACTTGTTTTAAAAACTCGTTGGCACGTTGCCCCGGCTCATCACGCCCTGCCCCCATTTTAATAATGTCGTTGGGGAAAAACAGCGCCATTTCACCACCGGCTTTGGTTTTATACACTCTTGGAGCTTCAGCCTTTTTGGCTTGGGCTTCGGGAATTAAAGTAACGGATATTTTTTGGGGTGCAGCAGCTGACGGAGTAATGCTTTTCGAGACCGTTCGATATCCTTGAAGGCTCAGCTGTACATCATGTGGAATGGCATTTAATTCCAGCTCAATTGGCGTATTCCCTACCGTTTTTCCATCAATTTTCACTTCAGCAGATGGTGTGGATAGAACTTCTACCTTGCCTATTTCTTCTTCCAAGGTGAGACCAATGGTTCTTTTTTCATTGGTATCCAACGTGAACGTTTCAGTTTTGGAGAAAAAACCCGGCTTGGAATAGTTCAATCGATTTTGTTTACCTGCTTCAACCGAAATGCGATGCTGATTATCGATCCGCAGCCCATTCAAAGTCAGTTGACCACCTGAGGGTTGAAGATTTAACAACACAGCCGCTGTTTCTGCAGACAAACGATAGTTTCTTTCTATTGTTGGGCTGGAATTTTTTATCTCGATAATTTCTTCGGTGGTTTCATATTTTTGCAATGTTAACTGCACATCATGAAAACCGCCTTGAAGTGGTATTGTGAGTGGTGTTTTGCCAACCTCAACAGCATCTACCGTTACCATTGCCCCGGTTGGCACCGAATTTACAACAAATTCACCTTGCAACGGTGGCAGCTCAACATCCTGAATGACTGTTTCACCACGACTGAGTGTGAGATCGATCGTCGTAGTTTGATAATGTGGATGCTGTGCAATGAGCTGATGCTCACCCGCAGGAAGTTCATATTCAAGGTGATTCGCTACTGCGATGATTTCATCGTCTATCAGCCATTGAGTGAGATTATCGTCAAGCGATGTGGACAATACAACCTGTGCCGGCAGCGGGGTTAATGTGACCGTAATGACTTTGCCTGTATCAGCTCGTTCAATGGTTTTGCTGTGAGGATAAAAGCCTTCCGCAGTCACCTGAATTTGGGTAGATTCGGCAAGCGAATAAACTGAATCCAAAATAACCATTGCCAGCCAGGACTCAGCATTAATTGATACATCAGAAGCATCATCCGGCTGAACTTCAACACGGGTACCACGTGATGCAAAGATCACCGTCACTATAATCAGGAAAACCAGCACAAATGATGTCAGTAACCACAGATACATTCGGTGTTGACGTTTACGGGCAAGTTCCAGTTGCTGATTAAATTGGCTCATCACACACCAGTGTCAAACTAAAACGGTTCACATCGTAAGGAATAGTGACTTCAACTAACTTTGACTTGTACCCCTTGCGTTTACCTTCAAAAGTATATTGGCCTGGTTTAAGCTGAATCACTTTTGAATCAACCTCACCAACATTGCCAACACCCCGCACCTGAATAAACGTTTGATTGTCGGAACGAACTTCAACAGGAACCGTCTGGTTCACTGCAGTTAATACTGTTTCCAGTTCACGGCTTTTACGGGTCAGCGAGAGGCTTTGATTACGATATGCTGCAGCAGCATTTATGGCAGCACGCGCCTGTGCTGCCAGTTGGTTGTTTGACAGTCGATAAGGCGATTCCAAATAGTCATCAATCTGTTTATTCAGTGACAATATATTGTTGGCCATGGCCAGTTTTTCTGTGGCTGATTTGTTATTGGGGTTTTCCTTAACCACCTGCTCAAGATTGGTTTTTACAGCTTGCCAGTTGTCTTTGGACTCGGCCTGGGCGGCGATGGTCAGACCCGACTGAATCCGCTGGTTTTTTTCATATTGTTGTATCGCTGTATTTACATCACTAAGCTCGGAGCGATTGGAGTAGATATTTCGGGCCTGACTCAATGCTGATTTGGCGGCTTCAATGCGACCGTCATCAATTGCAGCATAGGATTGGGAGATAAGCGATTGAAATTTTTGATTATTGAGTGTGGTTTGCAACGCCTGAGCACGTTGCTTCAACGCTTCTCTTTCTGGCGTTAGCGTTAATAACTGATTGATTAATGTCAGCTCGGTCTGGCGATTATTTTCGACTTTAGCGACTTCAATTTGCTCAACTAAAGCTGCAATCTCCGGTAATAGCTCAATTCTTTCTGCTAATTCCGAAGCCTGATTAGAGCTACTATCCAACATCAATGCTTTGGAAATCGCGGCTTTAGCCTGCTCATACTGATTGTTATCAAAAGCCTGTTGAGCAGTTTGCATTGCCGATTCAAATTGATTCTGGCTATCTGCGATAGTTGTTTCAGCCAGTTTAATCAGAGCTTCTAAAGTCGCATTAGCCTGAGCATATTTAGCTTCACCAAACTGTTTTATTGCAGCACTTTCATTTGCATTTAAACGGTCGGCCAGCGGTTTATCCCACGTGGGCAGATCGATCTTGTTTAACTCGGGTTTAATTGTATTTTCAAAATGTGCATAGGCATCGAGATATTGCTGACGCAAGGTTTCTTGGTCCTCGCTGACAGTTTCCTGTGATGAAATATCAACAATATCCATTGGCTGGTCAGTTTCGTCATTATTGAAACTGTTTTTGGGAGCTGATGCCCACAAGATTAACGCCACGCAAAACACGCTAAGCAAAATGATAATAAGCAATGTTTTGAAAAATAATTTTCGTTTAGCGAGTTTAGCCTCAGCGATTTTCTGATGGATCATGATCTAGGGCTGAACCTCAAGTGTAATTTACAGCTGTACATCAGGCGTAGCTTCTAATTGATACATCCGGTTCAAAAAAGCTCGCCACTGGCGGAACTGCTCATCAATATCACCTGTTAACTCGACCGATTCTTCTTCGTAAGTCATCACCTGTGGTGCCATTTCCAAGTTCACCGATTCACCTAATTCGTTTAATGCCTCTTGATGAAACTTGGCTTCCTCACGGGATTTAAAGCCACTGCTGATCAACACAGCACCGCCAATACCACCGGCAACCGTAGCGAGATCACGGCCAAAACGAGGATCGTTGGAACTGCCTGAGGTGGCGGCAGCAACAGCTGCACCGATCAAAACTGCCCCACCAATCATTTTCCAGATGCTTTTGGTTTTGGCTTCTTTGCGTAATTGCATTTCAGTGGCACTTGCTTCCTGCCAGGCCAGATAGCTGTCATCCATTTGCTGGGAAAATGCACTGTAATTCTGCTGCAGATTATCAACAAATAACTGTTCACGAACCTGGATTGATTTGACTCTTTCAAACATTGGGTCAGCATCGCTTGGCATACTTACCAGCTTGATTTGTTGACCACTGGTGTCGAGATATTCCTTAAAGGCCTGTTCATTGAAGCTGGCGGCGAAACGAAGATCATTAATATTTTGCAATTGAGCCAGTTCGCTTTGCTTTTGTTTGAGCAAGGCTTCAATTATCGCCTGGGCCGCTTTATCAAAAGCCGGATCGTAAGGATCTTTGCCATCGTTTCTGGGATTTTTGTAAAAACCTTCACCAACTTCGTGATCAATGGTTTCATTTAGCCACTGTTTGCCGCTAGCATCGACCACTCTGAGACTAAACTCAAGCTCTTGACCATTTGATTCAATGATCTCACCAACGGTAAATAAATCACCCGAGGCAGTGCTGTTGGGGGCGACTCGAACCGCACCAAACTTACCACTTTCATCCAAAGCCGTTTTTAATTTATAGGCAAATCGGTTGGCTTCCGCTCGTCTCAATTCAGGCCAGATACCTTCTTCTTCATATTCAGCGGCTGAATCGGAAAGCCCTGGCGAAAAGACCGGAATAATAACGTCCAGTTTAACGCCCTGATAGGGTATTTCTTTGTTTTGTTCCTGGGCAGAAGCCAGCTGTGGACCAGTTTTTAAACTGCCTGAGGATGTAGTAGCACACCCCGTCAGCACATGGGTAAGAATAATCAGATAAATAAGAAACCTGGAGGGGGCTCTAAATGATTCAGTCTTCAACAATGTTCATCCCCTTATATTTACGATATTCGTTCCAGAGTTTCTTTTTAATCTCTGGATCTTGTTCAGCTTCAGCAGCGAGCCTGATTTGTGCAGCAATGGCATCGTCATTATTGGCGGATGGAATATCTTCCGGGATAGCACCGTTATCTGCTCCACCAGAAGAAACCACCGAACCACCCTCATTTTCAGATGGCTCAACTGAATCTGCTGTACCGGCTTGAGCTGGCATTGAGCTTTCCGTTTCTGTCTCAGGTTCAGTGCCCTGCATTTCCTGGCTGGCGACTGAGCTATTACCAGCGTTACCACCCTGATTTTCTCCACCGCCCTGTTCGCCACTCTCTCCACCATCGCTGCCAGTTGCAGACGTATTATTTGGATCAGACAAATTGCATGACTCAAAGCGGTTGACCGAATCAAAAAAAGCTTTTTCCATTAACGCTATTCTTTCTGCGCGAGTAAGCTCCGGGCTATCACTGTAACGAATTTCCGCTTCACCGCAGTCCTCAGCGGGAGTGGTCGCCTCTTCTGCCTGAACCGTGAGCAAACCTGTCACTAAAACTGACAAGACCAGGCTCATAAGGTTATTCAGTGAAAATAAACTGAGTAAATTCAGATATCGCTGTTTGAGTATTTTCATAAGATTGTGCACTAATCCATTAATACCTACAGAAAAAAAGAAGTCTATCGCCACTATGTATCCGATAGAACATTTGTCAGCAGACGGCAGTGATAAGTTTTCACTGCTTTATAGAGCTCGAAGTATGAGACGTTAAAGCATTGTTAATGAATGTTGACTGAATAGTCTAATTTGTTTTGCAATTTATAAAGCATTTAAATGGATCTCAGAAATTGCTCCTAATGAAATTATCTTACTTACGTTCACACGCAGGAGCGTGTGAACGAGTAAATTTTTTAACACACAAAATTCACATCATCAGGCGCATAATCAACAAATGAAAACATCCGCTTTAGTTATTGGCGGCAGTGGGCAGATTGCTCAGGCCATCATTGAAAAATTATTGACCTACTTAACTGCTGAAAATATTGTGGTTGTAAGTCGTGGGCCACAACCTGATAAGTTTGCAGGTGTCATCTGGTATCAGTCGGAATACGACGAAGCAAGTATGAGCAATCTGTCGATGCAGTTTTATGAACAGCAACGTAACTTTGAAAAAGTCTTCATCTGTCATGGCATTCTGCATGATGCATCAGTAAAACCTGAAAAGCGTCTGGAACAACTTACAGCAGCTTCCATCAACCATGTGTTTAATATCAATACCATTACGCCTGTACTGTGGCTGAAACAGCTTTTACCTGTACTCAAATATGCTGAAACCTGTCAGGTAACCATCTTCAGTGCACGGGTTGGCAGCATTAATGATAATCATATGGGAGGTTGGTATAGCTATCGCGCTAGCAAGGCAGCGTTGAATATGCTGTTAAAATCCACTGCCATTGAATATGCCCGTCGCGCCAAAATGGTCAAGTTACTGGCCTTCCATCCCGGTACCACTGACTCTCCACTGTCTCGTCCATATAATACAAATGTGCCTGACGATAAGTTATTCACCCCGGATTTTGTTGCCGATAGATTATTTGAAATTCTAAAGGGTTTACCAACTGACGGTGAATTGTCATTTCTGGATTGGCAAGGAAAAATCATAGACTGGTAAACAGGTTTTCACATGTCCTGTTTCTGCTCACGTGCATCCAATCTGTCGTAGGCTTCTTTCTCGTGATGAATATCACTGATCAAGCCCCGGTGCATAGCCACTGAAATGGCCTCCTGATTCTGAAACCGGCCTCCTTCCTTAAACAGCAAATCAAGTAAATCCCGGGCAGGCATATCCAGATATTTAGACAATTCCTGCGATTCATTGGAAAACTTTTCCAGGACTTCAGGGTGTTTCTGTTGAACATTCAATATCGCCAGATTATCAATAATAGCCAGCTCTTTTGCTGTCGCCTGACTAAGGCCGTTATCCTGGACAAATCTTAAACTCGTTAACCCTGTCAGTTGATGAAAGGTGTTCTGTACCAGATTCAGATCGGCATTCCGTCCCGCCAGGGCAACTCTCAACCATTTCAAACGATGTCGGGCCAGAATGATCATGCTTTGTTCTATTTCTTTGCTCATAGACTTCAGCTCCTTTGGACTTCTTGCACCCTTGTTAGCATAGCAACGTCCTTTCATACAAGCCCTAGTATTATTCTGCACATAATATGTCATGATGATTCAAAGCATTTAGCAAGGTTTCTGTGTGAGTTTTAGTAGTGGGGTATGTCAGATGAAACACTTAGTCATGATGACAATTGTTTGTGTGAGCATAGGTTCAGTCCAGGCAGAAAATCTTGAGCATGGGACCATTACAAGTTGTGCCTATCAGGCAGGTACTGCCTATGAAATCCAGAAAATCCGTCAAACCGAGGGCGACGACTGGGAAACGTTTGAAACCAAGATAAAATCGATTTACAAAAAATCTCAAGGCCGTGATGATTTACTGCAAATTGCCAAACAGGTATTTATCCAGCCAACCAGTAAATCAGCGGATTTTATTCATGACCAGATTTTTGATGCCTGCGTTAAACGTCAACAAGGCACTGAGTCAATTTACTGACTTTTAGCGTTTTGACTCAACTAATTAGGCCCATCAAAAGATTAAACGCCAACACAACAAAAATCAGTGCTGTCATACGACTGAGATAAACCTGAGCATTGGGTTTTCTTTTAAGCAAGTCACCAAGCTTGGAAGCTAATATGGAAATACCACTAAAGATAAAGAGTGAAACAGCACCAAATATAGTCCCGAGCAATATAATTTGTGGGGTAATCGCACCATAGTTTGAACTGGCGAACTGTGGTAGAAAGGCCAAAAAGAAAATACTAACTTTGGGATTAGTTACATTCATCACAATGCCGCGCAGATATAAGTTTGTATCACTTAATACTACGTCTTTACCTGATAAATCTTCTGTCTGACTGTTAAGCATCTGCCAGGCGAGGTAGACCAAATAGAGTGCGCCGATGACCTTCAAAGCACTCAATGCCCAGTCAGAGGTTTGTATAATAGTGGCAACACCAAATGCCACTAAACAGGTATGAAAAACCAAGCCAGTACATAGACCTAAGGTAATCAGAATCCCACTGCGTTTACCATAAAGTGCTGACTGGGTAAGCACAAAGATATTATCTGGCCCGGGGGCTAGGGCCAGCAACGCTGAGGTGAATATAAAAACTGCATAGACTTCAATTGGCATGCTTTAGAAAATCACAGATATTGTTTCATTATCAAGATGAACTTTTAAGGAAAAAGTAAATATTCAAGACGGATGATACAAACTGAAGCTCCTACATCTGTAATAAACTGATTTACAGAAACTCAAATCCCACTTGAAACAATTTTTCAACCTCATCGACATCCTGCTGTTCGGTCAAAAAGATGACCAGATGATCGCCGCTTTCAATCTGAATATTTTTTTCGGCAAACAAAATCTTTTCTTTGCGTAATATCGCTCCGACGGTAGCACTTTTAGGTAGTTTGAGTTCTGAGAGCTTGCGTCCCACAACATTAGAAGTTTGCTTATCACCATGTGCCACAATCTCTATTGCTTCTGCAGCCCCCTGTCTTAAGGAATGCACGGTAATCACATCACCACGACGAATATGGGTCAATAAGGTCCCAATGGTGATTTGTGCGGGCGATACGGCAATATCAATGCTGGTTCCTTCAACAAGTTCAACATGACTGGCCTTACTGATAATGGAAAAGGTTTTGCGAGCTCCCAGACGCTTGGCCAACATCGCAGACAAAATGTTAGCTTCGTCGTCGTTAGTCACGGCGCAGAACACATCCGTTTTATGAATATATTCTTCTTTAAGCAGGCCGGCATCGCCTACATCACCATGCAATACCAGACTGTGATGCAGATCTTCGGCGATCACCCGTGCCCGATTTTCATTATGTTCGATAATTTTAACGTTATGCGACTTTTCCAGTCGCTGTGCCAGTTGTTTACCAATCTGTCCACCACCGGCAATAAATATTCGTTTATAGGGTTGGTAATCTTTTTTGAATACTTTTACCAACTCACTGATTTGATGTTTTTCGGCCAGAAAAAACACTTCATCTTCAGCCTGCAAAATGATTTTTCCACCCAATGGAATAGCACTCTCATTGCGGAAAATGGCCGCGATACGCATTTGAATTTTGGGGAGCAGATCCAGCAAATCATGGATCGCTTTACCATCCATAATACTACCGGCATCTACTCTAACGGCGACCAGTCGTGCACGATCTTCAAAAAAGGTCAGAACCTGCAAAACTTCAGGTTGCTCAATCAGATGGGTAATGTAATCAGTAACTAATTGTTCAGGACTGATAATGACATCAATTGGCACGGCATCCAGCGCAAATAAAGCCGGGTATTCCAGATAATCTGCGGCACGTATCCGTGCCAGTTTTTTGGGCGTATTAAATAGTGAACTGGCAATCTGACAGGCAATCATGTTGATCTCATCATTATGTGTGACTGCGATCAGCATATCGGTGTCTTTAATACCTGCTTTTAACAAGGTGCCAGGATGTGCTGCATATCCGACCACCGTTCGAATATCCAGATGCTCCTGCAATCGCTCCAGCAATACCGGGTTTTGATCAATCACCGTGACATCGTTACCTTCATTGACCAGACTTTCTGCCGTCGAACTGCCGACCTGTCCCGCACCCAGAATAATAATTTTCATCTGCAAAACCTCTCTGTTAATTGCGCCAATAGGCTGGCAGAAATAGAATCAAGACCGGCTGTCATCATCGCAACGTTCAATCCCAACCCAGTGACAATATAAAGTACATAATCCACCAAATCGAAAACATTGCAGGTTCTATATTGAACGTCCACACCAGTTGGAAACCGGCAAACATATCACTAATGCATTGAATTCATTCAGACATCGTAATTGCTTGCAGATATGTTTCCGCCGCGCCCTGTCCAGTTGGTGTGAAAAAATTCACCTCGGGGTTTATCGAGTCGTTCGTAGGTATGCGCACCAAAATAATCGCGTTGTGCCTGTAACAGGTTGGCTGGCAAACGTTTACTGCGGTAACCGTCATAAAATGATAAAGCACTGCTGAATGTCGGTACCGGCACACCAATCTCAATCGCTTTAACGACCGCTTTTCTCCAGCCAGGTAATGCTTCGCTAATGGCGTCAATAAAGAACTCATCCAGCAACAGGTTCTGCAAGTTCGGATCACGCTCAAATGCATCACGGATGTTGGATAAAAACTGACTCCGAATAATACAGCCTCCACGCCACATCATCGCGATACCACCATAGTTCAACTGCCAACCATAGGTTGCCGCTGCCTCACGCATTAACATGTAGCCTTGGGCATAGGAAATGATTTTCGAGGCATAAAGTGCATCTCTTACCGCATCAATCATTTCACGTTTATCCCCGGTAAATGCGGTTGCCTTGGACGGCAATACGCGAGAAGCCGTAACCCGTTCATCTTTCAAGGCTGACAAACAACGGGCAAATACTGCCTCACCAATTAAGGTTAGCGGCGTACCTAACTCCAATGCGTTCATACCTGTCCATTTGCCGGTACCTTTTTGGCCTGCAGTGTCCAGAATATGGTCAATTAACAAACTGCCATCGGGTTCTTTTACTTTAAGAATGTCACGAGTAATTTCAATCAGGTAGGAGTCCAGTATGCCTTCGTTCCATTCTGCGAAGACTTGCTGTATTTCATCTCCCGACAGGCCCATGCCCTCGCGCATCATTTGATAAGCTTCGCAGATTAGTTGCATATCACCATATTCAATGCCGTTATGCACCATCTTCACATAATGACCTGCGCCATCATTTCCTACCCAGTCACAGCAAGGCTCACCATCTACCTGTGCAGAAATTGATTGGAATATGTCTTTTATTGCTGGCCATGCGGCTTTATTACCACCAGGCATTAACGAAGGTCCATGTCGGGCACCCTCTTCACCACCAGACACACCGCTGCCAATGAACAGAATGCCTTGCTGATGTAATTCCTGAGTACGGCGATCACTGTCATTAAACAAAGAATTACCACCATCGATAATGATGTCACCTTTTTCCAGATAAGGTAAAAGTTGCTGAATAAAGCTGTCGACTACATTCCCCGCCTTTACCATCAGCATCACCCTCCTGGGCTTTTGCAAAGACTCAGTAAATGCTTTCAAATCGTGGCAGGCAATGATTCTGGTGCCATTTGCAGGGCCCTGCATAAATTCATCTACCTTTGTGCTTGTGCGATTGTAAACTGCAACAGTAAAGCCTTTATCGTTTATATTTAAAGCAAGATTCTGGCCCATTACAGCAAGGCCGACGACACCAATATCAGCTAATTGGCTGGTTGTTTTCATATGATTAAATCCCTATATAATTTCGTTGTAGTGGCTAATTTGTTTAGGATTGTCACAATACTGACAACGAATTGAGCTGTAAAACAGTTTATTCATATAAAAACAATCGTTAAAACCGATTTATAAGCATAATAAACGTGACACATTTAACACTTTTGAATTATTTTTTACGTTATTGCGCGAAAAGCGTGACTTAGTTATCATTTTTCTATGGAGGATTGTTATTTTGTTTAAATAACATTGTATTAAGTATCTAAATTTACAGCTTCAACCTACTGTTAATTAATAGGTTTTCCGTTTTCCTTAGGTATTGATGGGTAAAGTTTCCTGTGAAAACAGGAATTATTCATTTACGTTGAATAGAGTTATAGGAGTATTAATAATTATGTGACTTACCTGTTAGTTCAATATTGGCCTAACGGAAAACAAAGATGTTTTTGAAATCAGGGAGATATCGATATGGCAAGTTATTACTTAGATTCAAATCCTAACTTACCTAACAACGGATGCGATATTCATCATGTGTGTCCAGAAGGATGCCCTAACCTGCCACCTCCGGTAGAACGGGTTCATTTGGGTGACCTGCCGGATAGCAAAACCGCAATACATGTAGCCAGAAGAAAATTTTACAATCATGCTCATTTAATTGATGGATGTGCACACTGCAACAATTCCACTCCTCACGAAACGCTTAATTAATCAAACCAACTAATCTAAGCGGTACAAAACTTTTCCTAACTTAACTTTTTCCTGAGATAAAAATTTTGGTATCTGCCTGCAAAAGATTTATCCTTGCAGGCAGATAACCAAAGGATAATTCATGTCTGAACCCAGAGTCATTCCAACTCCTTCCCCAGATCCCGTTATGAAAAATAATTCTAATCAAGCCAAAACACTGACGATTGTCATTTATGCACTGCAAGCAGCATCATTTATTGTTGGTTTAACCTTCCTGGTGGCCGTTATCATGAACTACATCAAACGTGATGATGTCCGTGGTACATGGCTTGAGTCACATTTTCGCTGGCAGATCCGTACCTTCTGGTTCTGTCTTTTGTGGGGCTTGATTGGTGCTTTATTGAGTGCCGTTGTTATAGGTGTTTTCATTCTGCTGGCAAATGCGATTTGGGTTATCTATCGAATAGCCAAAGGCTGGATGAATGTAGCCGAAAACAAACCGATGTACACTTAAGTTTCACCTGCCATACGCTGTTGTTGTGAGAGTTTCTCCAACGACAGCTTTTTGTTTCAAATCAAATGCTGATTTTCATGTTAGGCTTTGCAATCTTTCAACCTTAAACTCAAGTATCACTGGACTGTATGACCAAATATCTCACCCTGGCAATGTTGCTTTTATTTAGTTTTTCAACTCAAGCTACACAAACTTTCTCTGACCCGGCATTGAATGGCAAGCCTACACCGGAAGGTGCAGATATTGCTTTGTATGTTGTCGATACTGCAAGTGGCAAGGAAATTTACTCTGAACGTGCTGAACAGTTCCAACAACCTGCCAGTTTGCAGAAAATCATTACCGGTCTCGGAGCTCGCCTGGTTCTGGATAAAGATTTTCGGTTTGAAACCACAATGGAAACGACTGAAAAAGATGCCATAATCAATTTCAGTGGTGACCCGACTTTTACTCGTACCCATCTGCGTGTTTTGGTCGAAAAGCTTAAACTCAAGCAAACTACTATCGATGGAAACCTCTATTTGAATGGCAGCGCCTTCGACACCTCTGAGCGTGCTGTTGGCTTACCATGGGATATTATGGGTGTCTGTTACAGTGCACCTTCCAGTAGCATTACCATGAATGGTAACTGTATCTACGGAAAAATAGAGGGTACTTCCCCAGCCCCCGTTAAAGGTCTGAAAGCCAGTGGCTCGCCGTATATCAGTATCAGTGCTGACGATATCATCATCCGCGAAGGCCTGGAAAATCAGAATATTGATTGTGATCTCAAGCTGACTGCCGACAATAAAAATCACTTCTCTCTTAACGGCTGCGTTGGCTCGCATCGTTTACCGGTAAACTTCCATCTCGCAGTACAAAACACCACCTTATATCTCAAAGAGGTTCTTCAAGAGGAACTGGATCGTGCCGGAATCAGATTACGTGGCAAAATTATTCGTGACGATACCGCAAACGGAACCGTTATTGCCTTGCATCAATCTGAACCATTGATGACACTAATCGATTTGATGATGAAACGGTCTGATAACCTGATTGCTGATAATCTGCTTAAAACGGTAGGGCGAGTTTATTACAAACAACCTGGTAGTTATGAGAATGGTGCGGCCGCCATCAAAGCGGTATTTAAGGAAAAAGCCGGTATTGATTTATCTCGTGCCATCATCATGGATGGTTCAGGGTTATCACGTAACAATAGGGTCACCGCCAAGCAATTAATGCAGGTGGTCCAGTACATCTTCAGCAACAAGGAACTAGGTTTGGTTGATACGCTTCCCGTATCTGGCCAGTCAGGAACCCTGCGATACCGCAGCAGCCTGATCAATACCCCATTGAGTGGTAAAGTAACGGCAAAAACCGGTTCTATATATGGCGTTTACAATCTGGCCGGCAAAATCAATACAAAATCAGGTAAGTCATTGTACTTTGTACAGTTACTTTCCAATTACCATTCAGATAGTGATAACCGCAATGTAGCGCGTAAGCCACTACGCGATTTTGAACGTGGTTTCTATGAAAGGTTATTTAACGAGCATTGATAGGCTTTTATTTGCCCTTCAACCATAAAAAAACCCTCTTTGCTTACACAAAGAGGGTTTTTTAGTGAATACGGGTTTAACTTACCAGGCTGATTCACCAGTCTCAGGATCATACATTTCATGATGGATTTTATTGCGGTTGGCAATCAGCTCATCAATTGTTGGTGAACCTGACATCGCACGTTTGATGGCCAGTTTCATGGCTTCGTAATTAGTGCGGTATAAATCCTTGCGATCAACATCCGGATTAGCAGCCGCATCTGGAGCGATCCAAATCATCGCCACGATGCACAAATCATCGGCATGTTCTTTTGGTATTACGCCTTCAATAACACTATCCAATACCGCATCAGCCACCGCGGATTGTACTGGACCACCAAACAGTTCCACATAACTGCTAGATTTGATGGTGACTTTAGGCACGATCATGGTTGCAGGTTTAACCTGTTGATTGGTGGCACGAATGGCAAACATACGGGTGTGACCTTCTGTCTGCCCCATCAAATTGGCAAATGCCTGGCCTGCCGGACCTTTGGTGCTGCCAATTAAAATTTCCGGCATCGCATCGGTGCCTTGATCTTCACTGGCAAAAACGGTGGCTTCTGCGGTTCTAAACCATACGGGTTCTGACATTGTTAAACTCCAAATAATTATAAGAAAAAACGCGCCATTCTATGTTGCTGGTATCTGCACCCGCAAGCAATAATCCAAAAGGTGTAATTGACCGTAATTTAAATAGCCCGTTTTTGGTATTAATCACATCCATAAATACTAACGAAAGCATCGAAATGGTCTGTGTTAAGTACATTAATCAATACAAAATGGGGAATATTAAATTTTAAGCTTCCAAAAGAATTGCATCCGGTGAGCAGAGAAGCTGTAGTTTTTAAAATAAAAAATTCTTTCCTAAAGAGATTAACCGTTTGCAAATGTATTACAACGCGCGATATCTCCAGTTTCAAATCCCGTTTTAAACCATTGCATTCGTTGTTGCGAGCTGCCATGGGTAAATGAGTCAGGGCTAACATAGCCTTGGGACTGCTTTTGCAAAGCATCATCACCAATCGCACTGGCAGCTCTTAAACCTTCTTCGATATCACCCGTTTCCAAAAGCTGACGTTGATCATTTGCATGATTGGCCCAGATACCGGCAAAACAGTCTGCCTGCAGTTCCTGTTTGACAGAGAGTTTGTTGGCTTCTGTTTCATTTAACCGGCTGCGGGCAGTATGAACTTTCTCTGAAATTCCCATCAGGGTCTGAATATGATGTCCTACTTCATGGGCAATTACATAAGCCTGAGCAAAATCACCAGGAGCTTTGAATCGGTTTTTGAGTTGATCGAAGAAATTCAGATCCAGATAAATCTGTTGATCCGCTGGACAATAAAAAGGGCCAATTGCTGACTGAGCCGTTCCACAGGCCGATCGTACCGCTCCTCTGAACAATACCAGACGAGGCTCCTGATACTGCTCATCATTTTCCTGAAAGATACTGCTCCACGTCTGCTCGGTATCGGCGAGGATTACTGAAACAAATTCCACCAGTTCCTTTTCTTGTGGCGTTTGATTAAGCGTTTCTGTAGCAACACTGGTTGGCGGACTATCTCCTAGTCCTAGCGCATACAGCATATTGCCTAAATTGCCGGTAAACAAACCATATGCAACCACACAGACAATAACAAACAAAGTACCTTTAAAACCAAGAAATCGAAAAACCAACGGTAATAATCGTAAACCACCACGTCCAAAACCACCTGCGGCTGAACTTCGCATGGCCCGTCTGTCTTCAATATTGCTGCTTTTGGGTCTTCCCTTCCAACGCATTGTTATAAATCCTTATTTATATCGGCTGAATTGTCGATGAAAATAACGCTATTTAATTCTGCAGACATCATAGTCTTTTCCAGAGCTGAAGCTAAAGCAGTTTAATAAGTGGCAATGGTTTTATTTGAAAGCTTACTTTTTGCAGAAGAATAAATTTTTCACGACATATTCACCTGGAAAACGCTACTTTAATAATCAATTATTAAACGAGTTGGAAATATGCGTAATAGTAAATCTGAGCCAAATTTGAAACACAGCCTGCAATCGAAACGGTTACCTTGCCGTGGTTGCACTGCAGACTGTAAAAATTATGCTTTTTGTGAGGGTAAACCATGGAGACAGAATCAATCAGGTGTCCAAAGGGGGTCAAAAATTCATTAATTTAAAAGAAAACCCAATAAACCTCTATGATTTATTGGGTTCTCGTTGATAAGACAGAATTCGGTGAAGCAATCTTAATATTGCTGCCCAACACCTTGTTCAGTTGCCTCATCTAAACCACTTTCTTCTTCATCATAAGGAGGAGGTTCTGTTAAATCGTCATCATCTTTGTTGCGGTTGATTTCTTCAGCTGATTGAGGGTTTTCAATTTCCTCCACATCCTCGTCACCATAGGGGTTTTCGCTCCACTGTGGGTCAGCATCAAGCTCAGAGTCTTGCCCCATCTGATTATCCTGCTCATCTGAACATCCAGATAATATGACCGACGAGAAAGCTAGTGTCATGGTCAAAAAAAGTGCTTTCCACATAGTATTAACTCCTAATGATTAATCTTTGCCATAGAGGTCTGATTAGTTAACGAATTGAGTTTATTTGTACGCAATCAAGAAATTTGCTCGAGCGTTGCATTAAGCCATGCTCGATGACGTCTTTCATCTGCCAAACCATTTTGTAAAATGAGTTTTATTGTTCCCGGGAAGGGCTCATTAACCATTTCTTCATAACTTTTATTAGTAACTTCTTCATTCATTTTCATTGCTTTAAGAATCGCATCATCTCCACCTAATTCTGCTATCACTACTTTGCCCTTGGTCAGTATTTGTTTTAAATCACCGCCATCAGCCGGATTACCACCCTCTAGGCGTACTGATTCACTTAAAGCCGTAATGTGGTTTTGATGGTCTTCCATAAATGCGGCTAATTGTTGTTTAAATTGCATGTCTTCAAGACGCTCAATCGCTGCTTTATAGGCAGCAATGGCATCGTAATCGAGTTCAATTAAATTATTGAGCTTTTTGATTAGATCTTCCGAGTTCATTTCAGTCATTATGTTTTTCCTTTCAGCATTACATTTAACTTATCGTTCAATACAAACTTTGGAAATTCCTACCTGATTTAACTCACACTTGAGAAGTGCATGTTAATCACTGTCAGCAAGCCTTATGCCAGACATCGAAAGTAAGCCTTAATGAGGTTAGGGAAACTTCAGTCTTGGACTCGTAGAGTAAATTCAGTTTTATCCCTATAATTTTTTCTGTAACTGCCAGTAATTTTTACCCATATTTTATTTTCTTTTATTCACATAACCCTTATAAAACTCACCGCTATATTCAAGCGCACCAAGCTGTGGCAAAGATTTATTTATCTCAGGTACATAATTTGCAAAAGGACTGATACTTACTTCCATAAATCGAAAGGTTTTAAAACATGACTGATGCAAAAGAGACACAGAACAACGCCATAAGCTTATTGAAAAAAGATCATCAGAAAGTTAAACAGGCGTTTGCCCAATACGAAGAGCTCGGGCCATATGCGTTTGTTCATAAGAAAAAACTGGCAGATGAAATTTGTGCAGAACTTACACTGCATACCCAATTAGAAGAAGAAATTATCTACCCTGCTTTTCGTGAAAAACTTGCTGATGCAAAAGATCTGGTCGATGAAGCACAGGTTGAACACGACAGTGCCAAGATGTTAATCAAGCAAATTCAGCAAATGCAGGCCGATGAAGAATTGTTTGATGCCAAAGTAAAAGTGCTCTCTGAGTACATCGAACATCATGTTAAGGAAGAAGAAGACGAAATGTTTCCTTTAATGCAAGACAGCAGTGTGGATCTTGCATTACTAGGTGAAAAAATTACAGAACGTAAACAACAGCTTAGTAAAACCTAGGCCAAGCCTTATAAACCCATTTGGGAATAATGATTATGAATAACAATCATGCAAAGAAAGCAGAGAAGGAATGGATGTCACTGAAAAAAGAAGCCACAGTGTTCCCCATTTATTCCATGCGTAAAGCCTGGGATGTTTTAGAAAAGGAAATCAATTATTTATCTGCATCTTCAGACAAGCCAAACAATGATTTAATTAAACAGGGCAGGCTTAATATTGGTGAAATCACAGTTTTGGATCCCCGACTGGGAAGTCTAATCCACAGCCTTGAATATACCCGTATGAGTATCGAGGGCATCCAATCCCCCCCTGTTTCGATGATCGTGGATTACATTCAAGCCTGTGAAAGAGTGCATTGGATTTTAGATAACTATCGCAAGCTTGCCAGCTGACCTTTCCTGTTCTGACCAACAATATAAAAAAGGGAATTTACAATGGCAAAACTGGTTAAATGTCGAAACTGTGAATATCAGGTAGCACGAACAGCCAATAATTGTGTCCAATGCCATATCAAAAATCCCGGTTTAACCACCACAGATCATTTTATTAATACCCTATGTTTTGCGGCACTTTTACTAGGCCTGATGCTACTCTATAAAATCTCGTTTAATGATCAGTTAATCCAGATTGCAGATGTTGAAGCGGCCGGGTTTGAAAAGCAGTATCAACGCCAAACCTTGATTGAAAATGCTGAAGGTGGTTGGGTTGGCCAATGGAAGAGTGAACGAATTGAACTGTATCAATTTACCGATACAGTGGCCGTAGACTTGGAATTTTTTTCCAAACGAGCCGCTCCGGATAATGTAAATGGCTGGAACGATGCTTGTATACACAAAAACATCATTTTACTAAGTGAGGGACATAATGCCTGTCAGACACTTAAACAGTTATAAAATAAATTATTGGCCGCCTGGGTTGTAAATCACTTATGTAGGAAGACTACACGGCGTGCTTTCCGCCTTGTCGGACACAAAATAGCCGCCAGCAGTGGTGGATATGAAAGATAAACAAGCCCTAAATCATTATTCCGCTTCAAATGTTTCAATATCTTCAGTGATCTCATCTTTCAGACGGATATTGGGATCAGTATCCTTTTCCGTCGCAGCGGGGGATGATTCTGGAACCAGCTTCTTGTTTTCATCTGCTTCAGCTCCTATTACTCCTTGTGTCACAGTACCCCGGCTAGATTTGTCACTTGAAATATTATTACTATGAGTAACAGGATTTTCTATCTCGTTTACATCATTCATTTCATCTGCCAATAAAGGCAGACTCGTAATCATGCTGGCAAAAATCGTCATTTTAATGAGTTGTGTAGCCATTTTAAACTCCTATCCAAAATGCTAAAGAAAGCATTAAGGCTTATGTTAAATAAGAATATGAAGTTAAATGTCTTAAGGATTTAACATTTCATTTGCTAAAAATGAAGTGCTTAGGTGAAAAATTAGCTTGATAAAAAAATGAAAACGTAGCGTTACTTCCATAGTAAATTAGTTGGTCAACACTGAGAAATCAACCAGCTACTTACTCCATTAAAAACGCTACGCTCCCATTGAACTTAGAATTTTATTTAGCGCTCAAGTTACTTTATTGAGGATATCCTTCCTCGCCCATTTTATGCGCTGGGTGCTTATCGTTTCCATTCTTACTCTTATCATAGGCCTCTTTGTCAGGCACCACGTCCATGTCTTCATCCATTTCGTCATAGGTCACAGTTTTACCATCCTGACTGCTTTTATCCTTATGATCTTTGTTCTTGTGATCTTTGTCCATGTCGTGTTTGGTTTTATTAACTTTTTGTTCCCACTCAGGATCATCTTTATTCATTTTTTCATGATCATCTGCTAAGACAGGTGTAACAGCAAAAGCTGTAGCAATTGCAGTTGAAAGAAATAGTTGCTTAAACATTTCATTCTCCTTTTTATTTAACGGCAATTTTTGTATTCAAGTATTAAATCAAAGAAAGAGCCGAATGCTTTCCTTGTATTAAACAATGTCGCAAGCCTCATGCCAAAATAATTATTACTATAAAATACACGGAAAAACTAAAATAATTACTATTTAAAATCAGTATGTTGAAATAGAATTAACACAAAACACATTAACTTTATAATCAAATTCTCTTATGAATTTTTCATGTACAGCCAATGACGAAGTCATGTAATTTTTACAATCACCTCTAAATTTTTTAGGTGTTTAGCCAATACAATAAAAGCGGCTTACTAAAATAAAACTCTAGAATAATCGCTTGAAACGTTACATTAGAAATAAGGCCATGCCGACTGAGCCAGCATGGCCTGTTGTATTTAAAAAGATTATGAAGCGCTATAAAGAGTCGTTACATAATTCGCTTCAAAAACTCGACCCTCAAAAAAGTCGTGGTCAATGCTTCCCTGCACACTTACTCTGTCCCCCACATCCAGCTGTTGAAATCCCTCGTCATCAAGTGGATTGTATGTCAACTCATCCACTTCGACAGTCAGCTCTTGAAGTCCAGAATCCAGCGTAAATTGCTCTCCATTCACATCTACGCTGGTAATGGTCCCCTGCACTACTGTGTCCGTTACACTGGGTGAGATTATGGAATAACCTATATCCTCCTCATCCATTGCACTCGCATAAAAATAGGTATCAATATTTTTTACGTAAACACTGCTGGCTTCTATAGTAGTCAGATCGTAAAAATCATCATCAATCATGCCTGAGACTCTGACTTCATCTCCCATCATTAACTTGTAACCATCCGCATCACGATCACCATCGTCCATTTCTACAGTGATCTGACCATCACCATAATCCAATTCAAACGCATCAGCGGTGACAGAGGTAACTTCACCATTAATACTGATCCAGCTATTATCTTCCATTGCATAAGGGTTTACAGCGACTGCTGGCAATGCAAATAGAGTAAAAGAAGCAAATGTCAGGATTCTCGTGTTTTTCATGGCTTCCTCCTAATAAATGCCTTCTATAGTCTGAGTAAAAAAACAGTCATATATTTACAAGGAATACTTTTGATGGCTCTAAATTAGCAATCCTCAAACGAGTCACCACTATTAATACTAAAGCCGACTTTTCAATTACTTTAATGATTAAAAACGCTTTAGATTTAGCGCACTAATCTCATTATTCCTCGCACAAAATATTACGCAACCGTTATGCCAATCCGAATAAAAATTAACTGCGAAACGTCACACTTGGCATTAATTCTTGCTATAGGGCATTGACAGATTTGAACGTGTAGCTGGCGAGGTAATTGAGTGAATTATGAGGTAAATAAAATTTCGAAAGCGTCATGAAATTTTTACAAATAACTGTAAAAAAGATAACTTCACATGAGTCATACAAAAAAAGGAATTTGTAATACAAACAAAAACTAGACTAAGGATTCTGTCAGGATTGTACTTTTATAGATCAACTTGATTTAGTTTAATCCGATGAGACTTGTCCTTCGCCATCAAGCGCCATTCTGACTTTACTGGCAAGCTCTTCACGCTTATAGGGTTTAGATAGGAGTAATACCCCTTTATCAAGTCGACCATGGTGAACAATAGAGTTTTCGGTATAACCTGAAGTATATAAAATACGCAATGATGGTCTCAGCTTCAGTGCCAGCTCAGCTATTTTTCGGCCATTAAATCCTTCAGGTAGCACAACGTCTGTTAATAGCAGATCAATCTTCTGTTCAGATTGCAGAATATCCATTGCCTGCTTGCCATCAGCGGCTGACAATACGTCATAACCTAAAGCTGTCAATTGCGTTAATACATATTCCCTTACCATAGGATCATCTTCAACCACTAAAATAGTTTCATGACCAATCTGTAAGTTGTTGGGTTCTTGAGTATTAACTTTACGCTGGAGTGTATTATCAATTGCGACTGGCAGGTAAAGTCTTACTGTTGTGCCCTGTCCAGGCTCGGAATAGATATTAACGTGACCGTTACTTTGTTTAATAAAGCCATAAACCATTGCCAACCCTAAGCCTGTCCCTTTGTCTTTGGATTTGGTGGTGTAAAAAGGCTCAAATACTTTATCAAGTTTTTCTGCATCAATACCACAGCCAGAATCCGAAACGGCAAGCACAACGTAATCACCTGAACTGATGTCATTATTTTGAGCATATTGTTCCGGTAAATGGGTATTTTTGGCTTCAATGACCAGTTGTCCGCCTTTTGGCATTGCATCTTTTGCATTTAATGACAAATTAAGCAGAGCATTTTCAAACTGTCCTGCATCGACCAAGACGTGCTTTAATGGACCTTCAGCAATAAACTTGATTGCAATCCCTTCCCCAACAGCTCGCTCCAATAACGGCCAGAGCTGATCGATAAGTTGTTTGATACTCTCTGGCTTGGGGTCAAGCGGTTGTTTACGGGCGAAGGCTAATAGACTGCGGGTTAAGTCCGCGCCTCGGTAACCGGCTTGTAAAATCATATCCGCTAACGGTTTGAGTCTGTTGGAATCCTCAAATGATTCTGTAAGGATTTGCGAGTTGCCAATAACCACCGTGAGCAGATTATTAAAATCATGTGCCAC
>DELT01000004.1 GCA_002354555.1 Methylophaga sp. UBA2689 | reverse complement strand
CTAATCCATTAGACAATGAAGGATATCTGCAATTAAGCGTGGGTGATCGAGTGAGTGTTAACGGCAAAATCGATAATGACCTATTTGAAGGTCGAGTATTTGAAGCTGTTTCCGTAACAAAGATTTAGTTTTTCAGCCGAAGGTTATTGTCGTTTTACTCAGTCTATCAGGCTATGTTAATAGCCATTCTGCCCATTAAAATCGATAAATATGATGAGGTATAAAGCAACCAATAACTTTTGAATTAATCATCTAGTACAAAAATAAGGAGTCACCAATGACAGACACTACTCTTCATACTGGACCTTATGTCTCCAACCATTCCACTTTGACAGCCATCATTGCCGGCACCGTGGTGGCACTTGGGCTAATGGTAATGTTTACTCTTCTCGGCCTGTCAATAGGCATTGCGAGTCTAGAGGTGATAGGAGATGGCCTGGGTATTGGCGCAGCAATTTATATTGTTGTCACCCAACTAATTTCGCTGGCTGTGGGTGGGTTTGCAGCAGCCCGCTTTATGACAACCTTTGATAAAAATTCAGCTGCGTTGGCCGGCTTGGCGGTTTGGGCGTTAACTACGCTTACTGTCGCTTATATGGGCCTTAATGCTGGGACATCAGCCATCAGCACGTCATCATCTCTTGTGGCACAAACAGCTGAAACATCAGCCGGTGCCGTAAAAGCGATAACACCGGAAGATATTTCGCTGCCGGATATGTCAGAGATATCCGGTTCAATCTCTATGGCCGATTTGCCGCCTCAGCTTCAGCAAGCGCTGCAGGAAGCTGGCGTGACTCCCTCGCAACTTCGTGCTGAGGCACGAGAAGCATTCCGAAATGTGATTAGCCAGCAGGAAATGAACCGGGCACGATCGCTGGTCACCGCCACACTGTCTGATATCGTGGCACAGCCCCACACATTCTCAGAAGAAATGAACAATTTATTAGACCGGTTAGTGATTGGTGAAAATGCCGTATTTAACGATGAAGATCTAAACCAAGCCCAAAATACGTTGGAAACGCGTCTCGGGATCACACCTGCCCAAGCCCAAGAATTAGTAAACGAAGTACAGGATGTTTTTAACTCAGCTGTGGAAACTTTGCGTCAGACTGTTTCTGAATTACAGGAACAAATAATTGCCGAGGCTAAAGATATTCAGGATGCGGTCGCTGCGGCTGCGCTGTGGCTTTTTATTGCATCTCTTCTCGGTCTTGGAGCGGCAACTGCTGCCGGTGTGTTTGGTCGCCGTTCAGTAGTATAAAATTGTGTCCGTGAACTATTCAAAGATTTGCTTTGCAACAAAAGGGCTAATGCAAATTAGTTAGTCAGATCCTTCTAACCCACTGCACAAATGTGCAGTGGGTTTTGTTTTTCTAGTGGTTTAGAAATTTCGGTTTATGGTTTACGAAGAGACTCATAAATTTTTATCAGTAACTGCCCCTTCAGATGCTGAAGAGACGGTTTTGGCATATTTAGCTAAAACTCCTCGGGTATAGCGGGGGGGAATTGGTTTCCATGCCATACGTCTTTTTTCGATATCACTATCACTCAAATGAAGGGTGATTTCAGCCGTTTCTGCATCAATGGTAATTTGATCACCGTTTTCAATCAGTGCAATCGGGCCGCCATCAAAAGCTTCAGGGGTTATGTGTCCAACCACAAAACCATGACTTCCACCTGAGAAACGACCATCGGTTATTAAGGCAACGTCGTTACCAAGACCTTTGCCGATAACGGCTGAAGTAGGGCTAAGCATTTCCCGCATACCGGGGCCACCTTTCGGGCCCTCATAACGGATAACGATGACATCACCTTTCACCACGGTGCCATTCAAAATGTCCTGTTGTGCCTCTTCTTCAGAATGAAACACCCGGGCTTTACCGGTAAAACGTAACCCTTCCTTGCCAGTGATTTTAGCGACAGCACCTTCTGGTGCTAAATTACCTTTAAGAATGACCAGATGGCTGTCTTTTTTGATGGGCTGGTCAAATGGACGAATAATATCCTGATCGGCAGGATAGGGCGCTACATCGGCCAGATTTTCTGCCAGGGTTTTACCTGTTACGGTCAGGCAATCGCCATGTAACAAGCCACGATCCAACAGATCTTTCATCAATGGCTGAATACCCCCGATAGCAATCAGTTCCGACATCATGTATTTGCCGCTGGGACGCAGGTCAGCCAGTACCGGGACTTGACTGCCGATCCGGGCGAAATCATCTAATGTGAGTTCAACATCCACCGCATGGGCCATCGCCAACATATGTAAAACCGCATTTGTCGAACCTCCCAGCGCAATAAGTGTGGTAATGGCATTTTCAAAAGCCTGCCGGGTCATGATGTCGGTGGGTTTAATGTCGTGTTCGAGCATATACATCACTACAGCGCCTGCTCTGAGGCAATCTTCTGTTTTGGAGAGAGATACTGCTTCTTGTGCCGAACTGTTTGGCAGACTCATACCCAATGCTTCAATTGCTGAAGCCATGGTGTTGGCCGTGTACATGCCACCACATGAACCAGCACCGGGAATAGCCGTTTTTTCAACTTGCTGTAATTCAGCAGACGTCATATCTCCCCGGGCATGTTGCCCAACTGCCTCAAAGACAGAAACAATATCGGTATGACCTGCACCAGGCTGAATCGTACCACCATAGATAAATACCGCCGGTCGATTGAGACGGGCAAGACCGATTAGACAGCCCGGCATGTTTTTATCGCAGCCACCAATTGCGATCAGTCCATCAAATCCCTGGCAGCCGGCGACGGCCTCGATTGAATCTGCAATGACTTCACGGGAAACCAGTGAATATTTCATGCCAATAGTGCCATTAGCAATACCATCAGAAATGGTAATGGTGTTGAAGATAACGCCTTTTCCACCCGCTTCGTTGGCGCCTTGACAGGCGAAGTCAGCGAGATGATTAATATGCATATTACAAGGCGTGACCATGCTCCAGGTAGATGCTATGCCAATCTGGGGTTTGTTAAAATCGGCATCATCGAACCCAACAGCGCGAAGCATCGCTCTTGCTGGTGCTTTGCCGGTGCCATCTACTACTGAGGATGAATATTTGCGTGTTTCTGTCATTGCCTGATCTATCCGATAAATTAAGGTAAGCCCAACGTCAAAATCAGACCGGAGCTCATCAGTGAGGCTCAATGCTAATTTGATGTGTTTGACTTCAGATTAAGACCTTATCAGTTTCTATACGCAACCGACAATTAGTAACGTTTGGCATCCTTGAATCTGCCCTTAATGCTGTAGCCGGCAATAGAAAAATCATTCAGATAAAAAGAGCGAGAATAAAAGTGATTAGCGAGTGCTGTTATAATTGCCGCCGATGTCCCTGTAGCTCAGATGGATAGAGCGTCCAATACAAGATAAGCTAAAGCCCATTTTCAAGCGTCCAATTTTTTAGTTCTTCTAGGATAGTCAATGCACTCAATCCTCTGGCCACAATGGTATATTGGACGGCGACAGGTTTACTTGCGATCACTTCTCTGGTGATAAGTTTATTTTCTTCCATTGCCTTCAACCGTTCTGCCAGGACTTTTTTACTGGCCCCGGCAAGTTGTCTCGCAATTTCATTAAAGCGCATGGGGTGATCTTTCAGGTGCCACAAAATTGAGCCGGTCCATTTATTACCAATAATTCTCATCCCCCGCTCAACTGGGCAGGGTTTATAACACGTCTGGTCGTTTTCTCTCATAATGATTTGTAGGTTACAAAAAGTTAACTGGTTGACTATTGTAACCTGAATGTTAGTTTGTATGTTTCGATAAACTGGAGAACATACATGAAAGGTAAATCAATTTTCGTCGAGGCGGGTGGTGGCTTTGATAAAGTTAGCGTAGGGGAATCAGAAGCAAAATCACCTAGGAGCGGCGAAATTATGGTCAAACTTCATGCTAACTCGCTAAATTATCACGATTATGCCGTCGTCAAGGGACTCTGGCCTGCATCAGAGAAAAGAATACCGATGGCTGATGGTGCCGGTGAAGTAATAGAGGTGGGACCGGACGTAACCGAATTTGAAGTTGGTGATAGCGTCGTCAGTACCTTTTTCCCATCTTGGTTAAATGGTGAACCTGTCGTTGATGGTTTTGCAACAGTGCCGGGTGATGGAGTCGATGGTTATGCCAGAGAATATGTCACGGCAAAAGCTGAAGCTTTCACCAAGTCACCCTCAGGCTGGTCTCATACCGAGTCTGCAACATTAACGACAGCAGCCCTGACGGCATGGCGCGCTTTGTTTGATTTTAATCAGCTCAAGTCCGGTGACACTGTGCTGCTTCAAGGTACCGGGGGCGTATCCATTTTCGCCTTACAGTTTGCCAAAATGGCAGGTGCGAAAGTGATTGCCACCTCATCTAGCGATGAAAAACTCAAGCGGCTTAAAGCGCTGGGGGCGGATCATGTGATTAATTACAAAAAAGAACCCAAATGGGGCTTCCTGGCCCGAGAGCTCAATGAAGGAAAAGGCGTTGACCATGTCATAGATATTGGTGGGGCTGAGACATTGGAGCAGTCTCTGAATGCTATCCGTGTAGCTGGTCAAATCTCATTAATTGGTATTCTCTCCGGACAGACTTGTGAGATAAATATCGTAAAGTCATTTGTCAAACAAGCCAGACTTCAGGGCGTTCTTGTCGGCAGCAGAGTCCAGCAACAGGAAATGATTAAGTCCATCGAGGTCAATGAAATGAAACCCATTGTTGATCGCGTATTTGCTTTGCGAGACATCGTGCAGGCATTTGAATACCAGGAGACAAATCAGCATTTTGGTAAGATATGTCTAGAGTTTTAAATGAAATTTCAAAGCCCCCGTTGAGGGGCTTTTTTTATTGGCGGCCGGTCCGCATCCGTTCAGAGGGTTATGTATTCGTCTGTTGAAAACAGCCCTGTTATAATTGCTGCCGATGTCCCTGTAGCTCAGATGGATAGAGCGTCCCCCTCCTAAGGGGAAGGCCACAGGTTCGACTCCTGTCAGGGACACCACTAATAATCAATAGATTATTTCTGATTGGGAATGAAAAATAGCGGGAGAGGCGTTCGCATATCCTCCATCAATTTTTAGAACCTTCATTTTTTGTAACAAATTTATAGGTTAGTAGTAGCTTTATTAGATTGGGATAGTTGAGGTTGGTAAAGGAATAAAAATCCCACTAGTTAATGGATATGGGGCAAATGAGAAAGTAAAGACAATCCTTTGTCAGATGTCATGTAAAAGTTATTTTTCAACAATAATTTTTGGCTGATGGCTTTCTGTTTCACTGTCTGAAAGTCCTGCGGTTAGGATCCAGCGCATAGTGTCTTCATTCGACATTTCCAACGACCGAACCTGATCTCGTGAAACGCAAATTGTATAGCCGCCAACCTGATAACTCATTGGCAGGTATATGGCGACCAGATCATTTTCCTGGTCCTCCATGCCCAATACATGGCTAACGTTATCCTTAACCAGAAAGCCAATCAGCTGAACTCCACCGATGGTGACTGCAACAGCATTGCTGAGACTTTCCTGCTGTTTCTCGCGAGAGAAAAAGCGCGTGAAATCTCTTAATGCACCATGAATCGATTTCACCAGCGGAATGCGATCCAGAATGGATTCACCAATATCAAACAGTCGTTTAACCAGCCAGGCATTAACTGCAATGCCAATCACAAAAATTAACCCTATAGCCGCCAATAGCCCCAGCCCTGGCCAGTAAAAGTCATAGGGTAAAATGGCGATCATTATCGGGCGTAATGCACGTTCTGCAGTAACAGCCAACCAATAAATAAGATAAAGCGTCAGGGTGACGGGTAATGCTGTCGCCAAACCTTTTAAAAAAGTCTTCCAGACAAATGGCATAAAGCTGTTCCTATTCCAAACCGCATACGGTTATTCAGATGTATAAAGTTATATCGGCTTCGCTGGCAAATTCCAGAAACGTGGCAGCGCCTCCATGACTGATTCCATCGATAAAATCTGAATTTTTAAAATCAAACAAATCAACAGTCATCTGGCAGGCAATTAATTCAACATCTGACTCCAGACAAATCTCACGTAATTCAGCAACACTGGCAACGCCTTTCTTTTTCAGTTTGCGTTGCATCATCCAGGTAGCAAAGGCTTCAAGCCCTGGAATAATTTGAACGATACTGGGGACCGGAACAGGCATGGGCATAGCAGGGTTGCCCAAAGGTGAGACTTTAAGAGACAGCTCTTTCTTAAGCAATTGCAAACCGTAAAAGGTAAAAAATATTTTGGCTTCAAACCCTAGCGCTGCTGCTGTAGAGGCCAGTAAAAATGGGGGGTAAGCACCATCCAACGTGCCTTTACTTGCAATAATGGCGAGTTTTTTGGCCATGCAGTCATGCCCCTTTTTCGATGATGAAATACAGTTTTCCGTCGACTTGGTCGCTACTAAGCAGCGGATTACCGGTCATTTTGCAGAAGGCCGGAATATCTTTTAAAGCGCCAGTATCGGTACAAATGAGCCTTAGTCGCTGAGAGGCGGACATTTCGTTGAGCATCTTACGCGCTTTAAGCACTGGAAGTGGACAGTTTAAACCTGATGTATCAATTTCTGTATCAAAATCTGACATACTGATTTCCTTTAAAATATCCGCTCACATGATAAACGTAAGCGTCGTTTTTGTCTTTGCGGAACCGGTCTTATTGAGCCAAGGTCTATAGGCGTTATGAAATATCTTTTCGCTACATTTATATTTTTGATGAGCAATCAAAGCATTGCCCAGGCAAACTTGGATATCGCGTTGCCAGAAATGGGGGACAGTGCGGGTGCGCTGGTATCGCCAGTGGAAGAATATCAGGTCGGCCAGTCTTTTTACTGGAGCCTGCAACAATCGGTGACGCTGGTTGATGATCCGGAAGTGAATAGTTATATCAATTCACTTGGACATCGTCTGGTAACGAATAGTGATGATCCCGGTCGTTCTTTTACCTTTTTTGTTGTGCCCGACAATTCGGTGAACGCTTTTGCCGCGCCAGGCGGTTTTATTGGCATTCATACCGGTCTGATGCTGACAAGTGAAGCAGAAAGTGAGCTGGCATCGGTCATGGCGCATGAGATCGCGCACGTTACCCAACGTCACATTCTACGTAATTTCGAACGTTCCAAACGCATGAGTATTCCGATGACCGCTGCGATGATTGCTGCGGCTTTATTGGGGGTGGCTGATCCCAGTGCCGGGTCTGCTGCCATCATGGCGGTACAGGCTGGCAATGTGCAAATGCAACTGGATTACAGTCGGGCACATGAAGCTGAAGCTGATAATTTGGGCATGCAAACGCTTGTCAATGCGGGTTTTGATCCCAATGCTATGCCACGTTTTTTTGAGCGGTTGCAGATTGCAGGACGCTTCTATGGTGGCAACCAGATTCCGGAATTTCTCAGAACCCACCCAATCACAGTCTCCCGTATTGCAGATGCCCGTGGACGTGCTGCCAATCTTGAGCCACGGCCCCAGATAAGAGATACCAAAAAGTTTTATCTGATGCGTGAAAAAGTGCGTGTCATGACATCTTCAAATCTGCGTGAATTAATCAAAACATATGAAGATAAGCTGAAAGACAACACAGCAGAAGATGAATCTGTCACGCGATATGGTTATGCACTGGCATTATTGAAAAATAGTAACTATACCCAGGCTCGTGACGAAATTAATGACTTAATTGATTTGGATGATAATCAGTTAAGCTATCATCTGGTGCTGGCGGATATCGAAATTGCGTTGGGAAGAATGGATGCCGCGTTGGCAATTTATAATGATTTTCAGCGAGTTTATCCGGATGACTGGGCGCTTTCTATCAAGCAAGTACAAGCCTTGTTGAGAGCAAATCAACCGCGTAAAGCTATTACTATTTTGCAGCGTCAACTGGATGTAGGGGAATCCTCGGCAGATTTATACAGATTATTGGCCAAAGCTTACGGTGACATGGGGCAGAAAAGTAAATCACATGTCTGGCTGGCAGAGCATTATCATAGTTCTGGACAGTTGATGCAGGCAGCAGATCAGCTCAGAATTGCAGCAGACTATGCCCGAGGTGATGAGTTTGAACTCGCTAAAATCAGCTCACGTTTACGACAGATTGAAACGGATATCGCGATGATGGAAGAAATTCGATGAGAGATAATTTTGATGAATATCGTCGAAAATTAATAAAGCAATCCATCTCTGCTTCAACGCTGGCTTTGGTAGCGGCAAGTGGTTTAATGGCTCCAAGAACTCTGTTAGCACATTGGCCTCAGGATGCTTTCAACGCAGAAACATTGGAAGATGCAATTTTAACGTTTCTTGGAGAAGCAGAAGAGGTTAATGAAGAAGCCATTCAATTCACGATTGGCTCTCCTCCTACTTATGCTGTGAATGGAGCCAGTGTTCCGGTTGAAATCAGCAGCAGTCTGGAAAATATTCAGCGAGTGGCGTTATTGGTAGAGAAAAACCCTTTTCCTCTGGCAATGGCTCTTGAACCGACTTCAGCGGTCAGCTTTCCCTTTAAAACAATGCTCAAAGTCGCCGAAGATTCAGAGATAATTGCCATGGTCAGAGCCGACGGCAAGCTTTACCGAACCAGTCGTTATGTAGAGATTGATATTGGTGGGTGTGCCTGATGACAACCCAAACCAGAGATAGAATACGGGCCAAATT
>DELT01000110.1 GCA_002354555.1 Methylophaga sp. UBA2689 | reverse complement strand
ATCGTTTCCTGCTCAAGTCTTTTAATCTGATAATGTTTGAGATGGCCGCCATCTGCAATTAAATAATTAAAGGTTTTCTGTTGGGGATTCTGCAGCAAGTCCAGTCTCAGTTGTACCTGATAAACATGTTTTTCCAATGTACCGTTTTCAATTTCAAGATCCCATGGATGAACCTTATCATCTATATGTACTGAGCGATTACGCCAATCAAAGTCCATGCGTAAATATTTATCTTTTTTGCCTCCATTGCGCTGATAAAGATATTGACGCGGCTTAATCTGCTGCTGGGAAAGGGTCAATAAGCTAGTTTCCTTGACCGTATCGCGTTTGAATAGAGCAACTACACCTTTGGCCTTAGTCGCTGAACGAAAGCGATGCAAACCATCTGTTAAGGTTTCCAGCTGCTGGTTCAGCTCGCCAGCCTGCAAACCATTCATTTGAATTTCATATTGTGCAGAGTAATCAGCCAGGTCTTGAGCACAAACCGTAGCAGACATAAACAGCAACACGAGGTAGGAGAAATAGCGCATGAATAATCAGTTCTGTTGAATCAACAACCTTAAGGCATCAGGATAAAGTTTATGTTCCTCAATCAGCACTCTTGCTGCCAGAGCTTCTTCAGTATCATTTTCCAGTACGGGTACTTTGGCCTGTAAGATCACCGGTCCGGCATCCAGTTCCTCGGTAACAAAGTGTACCGTCGCACCATGTTCTTTTTCGCCGGCTTCGATGGCCCGTTTGTGGGTATGCATGCCTTTGAATTTAGGTAACAGCGAGGGATGAATATTAATTAATTTATTCGCATAGTGCTTAACAAATCCTGCACTCAAAATACGCATAAAGCCAGCCAATACAACATAATCCGGAGTAAAAGAATCAATCAGTTTCATCAGCTGTTCATCAAATGCTTCCCGGCTAGCGAAATTCTTGTGATCCAGTGTTCTGGTGGCAATGTCAGATTGCTGAGCAAATTTCAGCCCAGCTGCATTTGGACAATTACTGATTACAGCAGCAACCTCAGCATCCAACTCATTTGCCTGTATCGCTTTAACAATTGATTGCATGTTGCTGCCACGTCCTGAAATCAGGATCACCAATTTGGGTTTTAAAGCAGCAGTCATTTAATAATGACTTGTTCTTCAGAGTCACTATTTTCAATATGGCCAATGCGCATAGCCGTCTCACCCAGTGCAGTCAGAATCTGTACGGTCGCATCGGCATCCTGCTCAGCAACACAAACCACCATGCCAATACCGTTGTTGAAAGTGCGATACATCTCACGATCAACCACATTTCCCTGCTGTTGCAGCCAGTCGAAAACGGCCGGTCTTTGCCAACTTTTGCTATCAATGATTGCTGTTACATTTTCTGGTAGTACACGGGGAATGTTTTCCAATAAACCGCCACCGGTAATATGAGATAATGCGTGAATATTAACTTTTTCATGTAGTTGCAATAATGACTTAACGTAAATTCTGGTTGGTGCCAACAGTTTTTCACCTAATGTCGCACCATCAAACGACATATTCAGATCAGCTTTACTGACTTCAATAATTTTGCGAATCAACGAATAGCCATTTGAGTGTGGTCCGGAAGAAGCGATACCGATAATGGCATCACCAGCTTTTACCTGAGAGCCATCAATAATGTTGTCTTTTTCAACAATCCCGACACAAAATCCCGCTAAATCAAAATCACCTTCCTGATACATACTGGGCATTTCAGCTGTTTCACCACCTACTAATGCCGCACCTGATTGTAAGCAGCCTTCAGCAATACCACTCACCACATCGGTGGCTACATCAATATTCAATTTACCGGTGGCGTAATAATCAAGGAAAAATAGTGGTTCCGCACCCAAAACGGCGATATCGTTGACGCACATGGCAACTAAATCAATACCAATGGTGTCATGTATTCCAGCCTCGATAGCCAGTCTTAATTTGGTACCGACGCCATCTGTTCCAGAGACCAGTACCGGTTGTTTATATTTATCGAGCGGTAGTTCAAACAGGCTGCCAAATCCACCCAGTCCAGCCATCACACCAGGACGACGGGTTTTGGCTGCTAAGGGTTTGATACGCTCGACAAGCGCATTTCCGGCTTCAATATCAACACCGGCATCGCGGTAACTGAGAGCTTGGTTTGATTGGGTTGGTGGAACGACGGGATCGGTCATGCTGGCTTCCTGATTATTTGGACATCACACACAAAAAACAGCGTGTTAGAATACCACAATGCCTAGATTATTTTTCTCACTGATTTTCGTTTTCGCTGCGTCGATTGTCTCCGCTGCGGAAGTTACTGATTTATATCAAGCTCAATCAGCTGTTGCATCGCAGAGTGAAGAAGATCGTCAGCGTCTTGCGCCGGAATTGCTCAAACAGGTTGTAATAAAAGTCGTTGGTGATCGTCGCGCGGTGGAGCAGGCAGACATTTCTGCTCTGGTAACTGATGCGGAACGGTATATAGATCAATTCTATTATCAGCAAATTCCAAATTCTGACGGCGATTCTGCGGAACAACAATTGGCTTTAACGCTCGAATTTAATGCCGATGGTATCAATAACGCCTTACAGCGAATCGGTTTACCAGTATGGGATAAAATCCGACCTGAGACACTGTTCTGGGTGGCTATTGAGTATGCGGGGAAACAGCAGTTGATTGGGGAAGGTGATGAAGACTCATTACTTTTCTATATTGAACAGGCGGCGAAAAAACGTGGTATTCCATTATTGTTGCCATTGATGGATCTTGAGGACCAGACTCAGCTGACTTTTAACGATGTTGCCACGGGGAATAATACAGCTGTAAAACAGGCATCCGAGCGATATGGTTCTTCTGTCATTGTGTCAGCTCGTTTACGAGGTAATGAAGAATCAGTCGAAATAAGCTGGCAGGCTTTGCTCGGGGAAGAGGTTGAGCGCTGGTCAAGTCAGGGTAATGTTAAAACAGCCATTCAAAGCGGGGTGGATGAGTTTGCTGATCGGCTGGGTAGAAGGCTGAATATCTCATTCAGTGCCTCAGGTAATACTGAAATGGAAATTCATGTCACTGGTATTGAAGACTACAATGGTTACAGTCGACTAATGGATTATCTGGAGAGCTTACAGGTTGTTTCGGATATTAAGGTCGGCAGCTTAGGCGGAGAGAAGCTGGATTTGGTTTTACTTATTCAGGCTGAGCCGGAAAAATTTCGACAATTACTGGCGATGGGACGGGTAATTGTGCCCGATGCCACGGATGATAGCAGCTCTCAATACAGGTTATTGCCTTGAGTCCACGGGATATTCCCAATCTCATTTGTGTATTTCGAATTCTATTAGTTGGACCTATAGTCTGGCTGATGATTGAAGAAAAATTTTCCACGGCATTGATTCTGGTGGCAATCGCCGGTATTTCAGATGGTGTGGATGGCTTTCTGGCACGCCATTTTCGTTGGCAAAGCCGTCTGGGAACTATTCTGGACCCGCTAGCAGATAAATTTCTGCTGGTCGCAACATTTACCACATTGACCTATATGCAACTCTTGCCCTTGTGGCTATTATTGCTGGTGTTTGGTCGAGATTTGCTGATTGTTTGTGGTGCTTTGATTTATCATTTCAAATTCGGTGAATATGAACTGTCTCCGCTCTGGAGCAGTAAAATCAATACAGTTTTTCAGATTGCTTTAGTGTTGCTTGTAATTTTGCAGCAAGAATTGCTTCCGCAAGTAGCGACATGGAGTACAACCTTAATCTGGTTAGTGGTAGCAAGTGTCATCATTAGCGGTAGCGAATACATAGTGGTATGGGGGACAAACGCGTGGCGTCAGATGAAAAAAAGCTCATGAGTGATACCAATAAATTCCTGTTGCTAGGGATATTGATTTTATCTGGCTGGCTAATGATGGAGTTATCTTCTGTTTTAACGCCATTTTTTATTGCGGCCTTGCTGGCTTATCTGGGAGATCCTCTGGTAGACAGGTTGGAAAACTATCGTTTGTCCCGCACGTTATCGGTGTGTGTTGTTTTCGCTATATTTGTGCTGACGGGAATGATTTTATTACTTATTTTTATTCCAATGCTTAGTGCTCAACTCGCATCTTTATTTGAAAAACTGCCAGCTTACCTGGATCAATTGCAAAGCTCGCTGGAGCATTTATTACAAAGAGTTGGCTTATCAACAGATATGATCGACCTTAATACCGTTAAAACGGCGCTGCAGGACTATTGGTCTGAAGCCGGCAAAATGGCGGGTGATGTCTTTGGATATATGACCCGTTCAGGCCTTGTGATATTGCAATGGTTAACCAATCTGATCCTTATCCCGGTACTGACGTTTTATCTGTTAAGAGACTGGGATGATCTGGTGGCCAGGTTTCGCGAATTACTGCCTCGTAAACATGCCGACAAAATCATTAAGATCAGCGGTGAATGTGACGATATGCTGGCAGGCTTTTTACGTGGGCAATTGATGGTGATGCTGGCCCTATCAATTATGTATTGTATCGGTCTAACTTTCATTGGGCTGGATCTTGCTTTGTTAATAGGGGTGATTGCCGGTATTGTGAGCTTTGTACCTTACCTTGGTTTATTTATCGGTATTCTGCTTGCCGGCCTTGCCGCCTATTTACAGTTTCAGGAATGGTTACCCATTCTGTGGGTCGTTCTGATCTTCGGTTTTGCACAGACGGTAGAGGGGATGTTTCTGACACCACGATTTGTGGGCGAACGGATTGGTCTGCACCCCGTGGCAGTTATTTTCGCAGTGATGGCGGGTGGTACATTATTCGGGTTTGTTGGTGTATTGCTGGCGCTTCCAGTAGCCGCTGTGGTGATGGTCTTGTTACGCCATGCACACCATCGTTACCTGAACAGTCATCTGTATTCCTGAGCGGCAGGTGATGAGTAAGCAGGAAATACAGTTGACGCTGCGGTTAACACCGCAGGAAATCTTTACGATAGATAATTTTATATTTGAAAGCGATGAGTTAGCCTCTGTTGTTGAGGCGTTCTGCCTGGAAATAAAGCCTGATTTTCTCTATCTTTGGGGAGAGTCCGGAGTGGGCAAAACCCATTTGAATCTGGCAATTGCCGAACGCCTGCAGAGTCATGGTCATCCGGTAAGTTATATCAATCTGCAGGAAATTCGTGATACAGCAGATGCTGATGTATTAGCTTCATTAGTTCAGAGTCATGTTGTCTGTCTGGATGATCTGCAGGCAATCTGTGGCGATGCTGAGTGGGAAGAAGCATTGTTTCACTGCTTTAACCGTTTACGCGAAAAAGAGCATAAATTACTGATTTGCGCCGATCAGAACCCTGCACAATTAGCCATTCAATTACCTGATCTGCGATCGAGATTGGCAACGGGATTAATTTATCAATTGCCTTCAATGACCGATGCATTGAAACAACAGGCGTTGATCAGTCATGCCCAGAGTAGAGGATTGATTTTGCCTGAAGAAGTAGCCCAATATCTATTACGTAATTACAGCCGTGATATGCCGTCATTAATGTTAGTGTTGCAACGTCTTGATAAAGCGTCATTACAGGCACAACGTCGTTTAACCATTCCGTTTGTCCGGGAAGTAATACAACGTGGCTGAAAAGCCATCAGTGACAATTATCTGGCCCGGTTTAGCAACTGCGATGCAGGAAATTAATCAGTCTTTATTACCTGAAGAACTGAAAAAATTACTTAAAAAAGCACATTTCACTGCCAACGACTATACGTTTGAAAAAGTATTAATTCAGCTTTTTAGTGCCAAGCCCCTCACAGGTGCTGATTTACCCTCTTCAACATTACGAAATCCAGGTCAACTAAGTCTTTGCGCTGATCCATGTTATCTGCATGCTGATCGAGATCGTCTTTTATTATTTTCAATCAATGATTTAACAATGGATGAGGGCACTCAGCTTAGAGAATGCATTCAACCATTATTAAATGATTTTGATGCTCAACTGGTGCCAAATGATTTAAACCATTGGTCAATTTGGCTGGAAAATATGCCGGATATCTCACTGACGGCATTGCCATTGCTGATTGGTAAATCGGTAGCTTCCGCCTTGCCTGGTGGGAAAGAACAAGATGCCTGGTTACGATTGAATAATGAAATTCAAATGACTTTATTTGAACATCCTGTGAATCAACAAAGACAGTCAGCTGGCAAATTGCCTGTGAATAGTCTCTGGTTTTGGGGGAAGGGAGATTGGCAACCGTCTGCCAATGCATGGGATCAGGTTTATGGCGATTCGGCTTTATTAAAGTTACTGTCCTCTGCGTGCTCTGTCAGCTTTAACTCTTTATCTGAGTGGAAACCTGATCAGTTGGGATGGGGAAAGCAATTACTGCTGTTACCAGAACTGGATTTGCAGAATGACTGGCAACAACGCTTGCAGCTCGCGACGACACAACAAATTTTGCCTTTAAAACAAAAATTACGTCGTTATCAAATTCAACAGTTACGTTTAATCATTCCACAACATGGCCAATATCAGTGGCGCTGCTGGGATGTATGGAAACCCTGGTAGTTATGAATATTCAGCAACGAAATACAGGTGATATCAGTGAATTACCTGAAGAATGGCCAATATGTATTCGGAGAATCATGGCGGCGAGGGGTATTGTAAAAGCGGATGAATTAACCTTTGATTTGACCGATTTACCCAAACCCTCGCAAATGCTGGGCATGGAGGCCGCCGTTGCCTTATTGATTCAGGCATTGCAACAGCAATGGCGAGTGATGATTGTGGCGGATTTTGATAGTGATGGAGCGACCAGCTGTGCAGTGATGATGCGTGGTTTACGCATGATGGGGCTGCAACATATTGACTTTATCGTTCCAAATCGATTCGTACATGGTTATGGTTTAACCACTGAATTACTCAAAGAGATTGATAGTGAAACCCAACCAGATTTATTGATTACTGTTGATAACGGGATTGCCAGTCTTGAGGGTGTTTCGCTCGCCAAACAACGTGGTATGCAGGTATTGATTACCGATCACCATCTTGCCGCAGAACAGTTGCCCGATGCTGATGCAATTGTGAATCCCAATCAGCCCGGTGATACATTTCCCAGCAAAATGCTGGCCGGTGTTGGGGTAGCGTTTTATGTGCTTCTCGGTCTGCGGCAAGGTTTACGCGATAATAACTGGTTTGAATTACAGCAACTGGCTGAACCACGTCTGGTGGAGTTACTGGATCTGGTGGCTCTGGGAACTGTCGCCGATGTTGTACCTTTGGATAGGCTCAATCGCACATTGGTGGATCTGGGACTGAAACGTATGCGACAGGGACGCGCCTGTGCAGGTATCAGCGCTTTATTACAAATCGCCGGTAAGGACATCAGTCGATTATCTGCTCAGGATTTGGGCTTTGCCATAGCGCCGAGGTTAAATGCCGCCGGTCGTATGGAAGATATGGGTCTGGGCATTGATACCTTACTGACAGATAACTTTGTCATGGCTCAGCAAGCGGCTCAGTTGCTGGATCAGATTAATCTTGAGCGTCGTTCGGTTGAACAAGGCATGCAACTTGAAGCTCTGGCGATGCTGGAAAAACTTCAGCTTAATGAAACCAGTCAGGCAGCTGCGTATTGTTTATATGAAGAAAGTTGGCATCAAGGGGTAATCGGGTTACTCGCTTCTCGAATTAAAGAAAAAATGCATCGGCCGGTCATAGTTTTTGCACCGGGCGAACCTGGTGAAATCAAAGGTTCGGCACGCTCCATAACAGGCGTTCATATTCGAGATGTCCTGGTTAATGTCGCTGCTAAATATCCGGATTTAATTTTGCGCTTTGGCGGACACGCGATGGCAGCAGGGTTAACATTAAAGCAGAACGACTTTGCATTGTTTGAGCAGGCCTTCAGGGAAGCTGTTCAGTTTACAGCCGATCCTAGTGTATTTGAACGCGCGTTGTATTCAGATGGTGAATTATCGGCGCAGGAACTGAACATGCAGCTGGCCGAGCAATTACCGGTTCTGGCGCCATGGGGTCAGGCTTTTCCGGAACCACAGTTTCATGGCCAGTTTGTCTTAAAGAATTACCGTCATGTCGGGCAGCAATCAGACCATCTGCGTTTAACCGTCAAACTGGATGATGGACGCGAACTCACGGCAATGGCGTTTCGTCAGACCGCCCCAGTATGGCTGCAAGTCGGTCAGAAGGTTGGCTTGCACTACCGCCTTGATGTAAATGAGTTTCGACAAAGCAGATCACTACAGTTGCTGGTTGATAACTTTTTACCCAGTTAAATATCCAGAGTTTGAATAGTTACCTGCTGTCGAAAATCGGCCAGTTCATCGCCTTGAAATAATTCTGTTCCGGCGTGCATTACGGTACCGGCTCCACAGGCGATACCATAACGCAGTGCGGTTTTGGGCTGATTATCAAGACTGAATCCGGCCACCAGCCCCGCGACCATTGAATCACCTGCACCCACAGTTGTATTCACTGGCACAGATAGCGCTTTCGCATAAACACTGTTATTCGGACTGACTAATAAAGCACCTTTATCGCCCAAGGAAACACAGACATGGGTAACACCGGACAACTGCAGTTTTCTGGCGCATTCAGCAATTGCTTCTTTAGTGTCGAGTTTTACTTGTAGCAGAGTTTCAAGTTCATACAGATTGGGTTTAATCAAAAACGGTTTCGCTTCAATTGCCAAACGCAATATTTCACCATGACTGTCAACGACAGCACGTCCACCTTGTTGATGGATTTTATTGACCAAATCAGCATACAGAGAGGCTGGTATAGTGGGTTGGCATGACCCGGTAAGAATGCCATAACCATTACCTACAGCATCGGCAAAATTTTCTACCAATTGAGTTAACTGGTCCGCCGGGACGGGGGTGCCTGCATCAGTTATTTGAAATTGAGATTGTGTATCTAGCTCAATAATCGTGCTGTTAATACGTGTCTGCCCTGAGACTCGATTAAACATAACATTGGGCAGCTGTTCAACAAGCATGTCTTGCAGAATCTCACCAACTGCACCGGCAATCACACAATAAGTAGTTGCATCCACTCCCATACGAAACAAAGCCCGGCCAATATTGATACCATTACCCCCTGGATCATGACGGGCAGCATCGGAACGTGATTTTTGGTCGGGAATCAACTTTTTGACATGATAGGTCACATCCAAAGCTGGGTTTAAACATAAAACATGAATGTTTACCGATGACGGCGTCATTACTGTCTCCGTTAACATGATTGTCCGATAAAATGATGTTCAGCTGACCAATAGTAAACTGCATTTCTGATAAAGGCTCCAAATGAAACCAACTCATGTCGCGGTATTCAGCGCTAAACCCTATGATCAGGCCTATCTTACGGAAATGGCCGATGAGCGAGTATCTTTATGTTTTTATGAAATGGCGTTAAATTCAATGACCGCTGCATTAGCTAAAAATGCTGAAGTGGTCAGTGCGTTTGTTAATGATGATATTTCGGCTGAAACCCTGAAGACGCTGGCTGATAATGGAACCCGTTTAATTGCCTTACGCTGTGCCGGGGTAAATCAGGTAGATTTAACGGCCGCTGACAAGCTTGGTATAACCGTCGTCAATGTGCCAGCCTATTCACCCTATGCTGTCGCGGAACATACCATTGCGCTGATGTTGGCATTAAGTCGGAAGATCCCTAGGGCCTATAATCGTGTTCGCGATGGTAATTTTTCTCTGGATGGTTTGCTGGGTTTTGATTTCTTCGGTAAAACCGCGGGCATTATCGGTGGCGGTAAAATTGGCTTGTTAATGGCTGAGCGATTGCGGGCATTTGGTTGCCAGGTTTTGATTTATGAACCGCATAATGCTGCACCGGCCAAACAAGCAGGTTTTGACGTAGTGACACTCAACGGCTTGCTCGGTCAAAGCGATATTATCAGCCTGCATTGTCCATTAAATGATGCAACGCATCATATTATTAATGCAGCCAGTCTCAGGCTGACTAAACCGGGCGTAATGCTGATAAATACCAGTCGCGGTGCTTTATTGGATACAGTCGCCGTATTGGGTGCCCTGAAAGCGTTACATATTGGCTATCTGGGAATAGATGTGTATGAACAGGAAGGCAGTTTGTTTTTTGAAGACCATTCCACCGATATTATTCAGGACGACATATTCCAGCGTTTATTGACCTTGCCAAATGTTCTGGTCACCGGACACCAGGCTTATTTCACTCGTGAAGCCTTGCAGCATATTGCTCAGACAACTTTACAGAATATTGATGATTTTATGACGGGTAAGACACTGCTAAACCGAGTGGAAATACGTTAAGTGTTTGATGAAATATTTACCAGCATCAATAAGTTGATGCCGGATTTTAAAGCCAGACCGCAACAAGTTGAAATGAGTCGCTTTATTCATCAGCGGTTACAACAGTCACAAAATAGAATGGCGGTAGTGGAAGCACCAACCGGGGTGGGGAAAACTCTGGCCTATCTCAGTGGTGCAATCGAAACAGCTTTGAATAGTAAAAAATTGCTGGTTATCAGTACCGCGACCGTCAATCTGCAACAGCAATTGATTCAGAAAGATCTGCCACAGTTTTCAGCAGCTTTGCCTCAACCGATACGTTTTATGCAGATCAAAGGCCGTCGTCGTTATGTCTGCCCTAGCAAACTGGCACAACTTGCGACCACGCCGGAACAGCAGGATTTAACACTGGATGTAGATCAGAAATACCAGCAGGTATTGATGCAAACCCAAGCGAAGAATCTGTTCCAGGATTGGGATGAGCATCGCTGGGATGGTGATCGGGATAGCCGGACCGATGCCATTGATCCGGCTCTCTGGCATGAAGTATCAACTGATTCAGAAGGCTGTGCGGGTAAGAGCTGCCGATATTTTTTGAGCTGTCCCTATTATTTGCTTCGTAAGGAAATGCAGCTGGCACAGGTTGTGGTGGTGAATCACGATTTATTACTCAGTGATGCTGATTTGGGTGGCGGTCTGGTCTTACCCAATCCTGAAGAACTGATTCTGGTGTTTGATGAAGCACATAATCTTCCACAAAAAGCATTGGGACATGCCGCGAAAGCTTTAAATTTTGCCCAGCTTTATCAAACGGTTGAAACTGCTGACAGTTTGATGAAAAAGCTACCTACCGCACTGGCATTTCGGCAGCATGACTTTGGTTATATGTTTAAGGAAATTCGTCAGGATTTACCTGCCGTCATCAGCCTTCTGCAACAGCTGTTGGATATCCTTGGCAGTGATGCCACAGTAAATGAAATGCTGGAAGGTCGTATCAGTGAACCGCGTATTTTCTGGGGCAGTCCATTACTGAATGCCTTGTTTATTTCCTGTCAGAACCTGTTACAGCGGGCCAATTCCATCTATAAACATTTTTCGTTGATTGGCAAATGGATTAAAGAAGGGCTGGAGAAAACCCAGTTAAGCAATAAAGTCGGTGAAGCTTTACTGCCCCAGGTGGGAACGGTACAGAATATTTTTGGTTATCTGATTGATTTTATGGCCTTGTTTCTTGATGAAGACAAAGCCGAGCGCCCACCCAATGTGCGCTGGCTGGCACAGGAACAGTTTGCCAAACAACAAACGCTGGTGATTCATGCCGGGCCAATGACCGCCGCAGGTTTTCTGGATCGCAGTTTATGGCAGCGGGCCTATGGAGTAGTGATGACCTCAGCCACTTTACGGGGCATGGGGTTATTCCAGCGTTTCCGGGCGGACTGTGGCTTACAGCGTTACGATGAAAAACACTTTCTTGCGCTTCCTTCACCGTTTAGATATCAGCAACAGGCGGTGTTAAAACTGCCGATGATGCAGTATTTACCCAATGAAAATCTGCCGCAGTGGCAGCAGGAAGTCGTCAGTCAACTCAAATCAATTATTGATATTCAGGCGGCGACGCTGGTGCTATTCACCTCACGCCAGGTGATGTTGCAGGTATATAAGCAATTGCCATTTCCCTTGAAAAATTTGATTCTGTTACAAGGTGATCAGCTGTCGCCCAAAAATATGATCGTCAGGCATATTCAGCGGATTGAAGCAGGACGGGGCAGCATTATTTTTGGCATGGATCGGTTTGCAGAAGGCGTCGATTTACCTGGCAATTTATGCACCCATGTCATTATTACTAAACTACCATTTCCGGTATTTACCCGCCCGATTGAACAGGCACGTCAAGAGTGGATCCTCAAACGTGGCGGCCAGCCGTTTATCAGCTTGTCATTACCGGCGGTCAGCGTGAAGTTGATTCAGGCCTGTGGTCGATTGTTACGAAAAGAAACTGATTCCGGACAAATAACCATTCTGGATCGTCGGCTGTTAACTAAAAATTACGGCAAACAATTACTCTCGCATTTACCGAATTATCAATTAATAACCGAATAAAAAAAGCCCGGCGAAGCCGGGCTTTCGGAGTGTATCAGCTAACTTATTCAGTACGGCTGGTTACTTCCAGCAAATGATAGCCAAATTGTGTTTTAACCGGGCCCTGAACGGTGTTTACCGGGGCGGAGAACACAACTTTATCGAATTCCGGCACCATCATGCCTGGGCCAAATTCACCCAGATCACCACCTTGGCGGCTGGATGGGCAGGAAGAATGCTCTTTGGCGACAGCAGCAAAATCTGCGCCTTCTTCGATTTCGCGTTTCAATTCCAGACAGATTTCTTCACTGTCCACCAGGATGTGTCGTGCGGTTGCTCTAGCCATAATAGTTCCGTAATTGATTTGTAAATTGCCGACTTATGCCAGCTGTTTTAACAGGGCCTTGGCCGTGGCTTCTGAAGAAGCCGGGTTTTGTCCTGTAATAAGTATGCCATCCGTAATCACGAATGAACTCCAGTCGTCACCTTTCTTGAAATTTGCGCCACGTTGTTTCAGGGCATCTTCAAGTAAAAATGGTACAACATCTGATAAGCCTACCGCATCTTCTTCACTATTTGAAAATGCAGTGAGCTGTTTACCTTTAATCCAGGGCTCATCGCCAATGGTTTTGACATGTAACAAAGCAGCAGGTGCGTGACAGACTGCAGCCACTGGTTTATTAGTGAGAATGAAACTTTCAATCAGTGCAATCGATTTTTGATCTTCGGCTAAATCCCATAACGGACCATGTCCGCCTGGGTAAAACACTGCATCATAATCAGCGGCGTGGACGTCGGCTAATTTCACTGTGTTTGCCAATCGGCTTTTAGCTTCAGCATCATTTTCAAAACGCCGGGTAGCGTCTGTTTGAAAGTCAGGCTGATTGCTTTTTGGGTCAAGTGGTGGTTGCCCGCCTTTGGGTGAGGCCAGGGTTATTTCTGCCCCTACGTCTTTCATTGCGTAATAAGGTGCTGCAAGTTCTTCTAACCAGAAACCGGTTTTTTCACCAGTATTGCCAAGCTCATCGTGCGAAGTTAGTACCACTAATATTTTCATGGTTGTGTCTCCTGAAATTTGTGGTTTTGAGGAATTATTTGATGTTGCTTATCTGATATGGAGATACGACGATAAAAATTCAAGCGATATTGCATTTCATTCCTATCGTCGTAAACTCACATCAGGGTCTGCTGATCTTTCAGAGCCGCCACTGCTGGAGGACATTTTTTGTCCAACAAGGTGGAAATGATGTGATGTAGTTGTTCTGCTTAAATCATTTCCAATGACGTTGGGCGGAAAAATGACCCCAGTCCTTCGGGGTGTGGCAACTATGAAAATCATGACACCACAATAATAACAGCGAGAGAAAACTATGAAAAAAGAAACTATTTGTCTGCACGAAGGTTATGAAACCGATCCCACTACCAAATCCTGCGCGGTGCCGATCTATCAAACTGTCGCATATGAATTTGATAATGCCCAGCATGGTGCCGATTTATTTAATCTGGATGTCCCGGGTAATATTTACAGCCGTATTATGAATCCCACTTGGGATGTACTGGAAAAGCGAGTCGCGGCGTTGGAAGGGGGGCTGGCTGCATTGGCGACTTCAGCAGGAAGTGCTGCTATTCATTATGCGATCCTGACCATTGCTGAAGCGGGCGATAATATTGTAACCACACCGCAATTGTATGGTGGAACCTATACCTTATTTGCTCATATGCTTCCCAAAATGGGAATTGAAGTACGCTTTGCCCCCACTGACCAGGCAGCCGATCTTGAAAAACTGATTGATGGCAAAACCAAAGCGGTTTTCTGCGAATCAATCGGGAATCCGGCCGGTAATATTGTGGATATTGAACCCATTGCGACAATGGCACATAAACACGGTGTTCCAGTGATTGTTGATAACACCGTCGCAACGCCGGTGTTGCTTAATCCAATTGAATACGGTGCAGATATTGTTGTGCATTCCCTGACTAAATACATGGGTGGTCATGGCACAACGCTAGGCGGTATTATCGTTGATTCGGGCAAGTTTCCCTGGGCCAAACACAAAGAAAGATTTCCGGTATTAAATCAACCCGAACCTGCCTATCACGGAGTGGTATATACCGAGCAATTCGCTGAAGCTGCCTTTATTGCCAGAGCGCGGACCGTACCTTTACGGAATACCGGTTCGGCATTGTCACCGATGAATGCTTTTCTATTATTACAGGGTATTGAAACGTTATCGTTGCGTATGGAACGACATTGTGAAAATGCCATTGCTGTCGCTAGATATCTGCAACAGCATCCCAAAGTTGAGTGGGTGAACTATGCCGGACTGGAAGGGGATAAGTACTTCGATCTTGCACAGAAATATTTTAATGGTAAGCCTTCATCGATTCTGACCTTTGGCATTAAAGGTGGCTTTAATAATGGCGTGAAATTCTATGATGCATTGAAGTTGGTCAAACGACTGGTGAATATCGGTGATACCAAGTCACTGGCCTGTCATCCGGCTTCGACCACACATCGTCAGCTGGAAGAAGCCGAACTCAAAGCCGCAGGAGTTACACCGGAAATGCTTCGCTTATGTATTGGTATTGAACATATCAATGACATTATTGATGATCTGGAACAGGCCTTTGCAGCCGTTTGATTGGACGATCCCGGCTCGATGAATCAAGCCGGGATATTTTCTAGATAAGTTTCCAGTGGATGGTGTCACCGGCACGCATCGGTATCAGTGTTTCATCTGCGAAATCCAACGTGTCGGGAACCTGCCAGTCCGTTCTTTTTAAGGTGATTTTTTGTTCGTTTCTCGGCAGGCCATAAAAATCTGCACCGTAAAAGCTGGCAAATCCTTCAAGTTTATCCAGAGACTCATAGTTGTCGAATACTTCGGCATATAGCTCTATGGCCGCATGAGCGCTGTAGATGCCCGCGCAACCACAAGCATTTTCTTTACTGTCTCGAGTATGTGGCGCACTGTCGGTACCCAGAAAGTATTTTGGGTTACTGCTGGTTGCGGCAGCAATCAATGCTTTCTGATGGGTATTCCGTTTCAGTACCGGCAGGCAGAAATGGTGAGGCCGAATCCCACCCACCAGCATATCGTTGCGATTTAGCAGTAAATGATGGGGCGTTATAGTCGCTGCCACAAAGTTGCTGGCCTGAGCAACAAAGTCTGCCGCATCTTTGGTCGTAATATGTTCAAAAACAATTTTCAGTTCCGGAAAGTCTCTTAACAGTGGAATCAGTTTTTCGTCGATGAAGGCTTTTTCACGATCAAAAATATCGGT
>DELT01000034.1:4012-5043 GCA_002354555.1 Methylophaga sp. UBA2689 | reverse complement strand
AAATCTGTTTTTGCACACGGCGAGCTGATGTATATCAGTTCGCCGTTTGTCATTTTAAGACTGGAAAAATCATGACACAGATAATTGTTCAGGGACCTCAACTTACTCGGGAACTGGCCGGTGAAATTGCTGAAAAACTATCGGGACAATGTCAATGGCAAGACAGTTATGCATTGATTGAAAATACCCAGCATGCAGATTTGTCGATGTTACGACAACAGTATGCTGTCGATATTAATGTCCTTCCCGCAGACTTTGAAACAAATGATTGCCGTTTGATAGTAATGGACATGGATTCGACCTTAATTACCATTGAATGTATTGATGAAATTGCCGACTTTATGGATCTTAAACCCCAAGTGGCAGCGATTACCGAAGCAGCAATGCGCGGCGAGATTGATTTCGAAACGTCGCTTAAACAACGGGTAGCGTTACTGGAAGGATTGCCTGTGGATATGCTGGATCGGGTTTACAACGAACGCTTAATGCTCAATTCTGGTGCAGAATTAATGTTAAAAACCGTGCAACAGGCCGGAATAAAAACCGCACTGGTTTCAGGTGGATTTACTTTTTTTACTGATAAACTGAAAAAACGTCTGAATCTTGAATTCACACAGGCCAATGTACTGGAACATGAAAACGGTTATCTCACAGGTAATGTAACCGGTGAGATTTGCGGTGCACAGGCCAAAGCCGATTTTTTAATTAAATGCTGTGCCGAACTGAATATAGAAAAGCAGCAGGCAGTGGCGATTGGTGATGGTGCAAATGATCTGTTGATGATGGCTGAAGCGGGTATGAGCGTGGCTTATCATGCTAAACCCAAAGTGCAGGAAGCTGCCGATACAGCTTTGAATCACTGTGGTCTTGACGGAGTGTTGGGACTATTGCAACGACCTTAATCAAAGGCGTAATCTTGAATTAACAGCAGGTGCCCCCATCTGCTACAACTAATCAAATAAAGAGGTAACAACAATGGATATTATGGAGCGTATTAAGCAGGCGATTGAATCAAACCCGGTAATTCTGTT
>DELT01000034.1:0-3772 GCA_002354555.1 Methylophaga sp. UBA2689 | reverse complement strand
ATCAATGGTGAATTAATTGGTGGATGTGACATTATTATGGAACTGTATGAAAACGGTGAGCTCAAACAGATGGTTGAAGCAGCGAGTTGATTTTTGCGATGGCAGACAAACGTGATCAAGATTGGCAGGCCGAGCATGATTTTGCGGTTGCGCCGTCTAAACCTGATTTAAAACAGCCACCCAAATATCGGGTGATCATGATGAACGATGATTACACGCCGATGGACTTTGTGGTGGAGGTTTTGGAAACCTTGTTTGACATGGGGCGTGAACGTGCCACACGAACCATGCTACAAGTGCACACAGAAGGACAGGCTTTATGCGGTATCTTTACATTTGAGATCGCGGAGGCCAAAGTGGAACAAGTGAACAGTTATGCCCAAAGACATGGGCATCCTTTACAGTGCACCATGGAACAGGAATGAGATGGCTGCAACGACAATAGGCGGATAGCAATATGCTGAGTAAAGAACTTGAACACACGCTGAGTCAGGCATTCAATTATGCTCGACAAAGATCCCATGAATTTCTGACGGTTGAACATCTATTGTTAGCCTTACTGGAAAATGGACAAGCACTGGCGGTGCTCAAAGCCTGCGAGGTTGATATCAATGCCTTGCGTCAGGATCTGACCGATTTTCTTGCAGATAATCTGCCTACATTGGCCGAAGACAGCGATCGCGAAACTCAGCCAACGCTGGCTTTCCAGCGTATTCTGCAACGCGCAGTGATGCATGTGCAGTCTTCTGGCGGCGAAGAGGTAACCGGTGCCAACGTACTGGTTTCGATTTTCTCTGAACAGCAATCTCAAGCGGTTTATTTACTGCAGAAGCAGGATGTCAGTCGGCTGGATGTGGTCAATGCTATCAGCCACGGCAGCATCGAAAATCTGGCAGAAGAAACCAAAAGCGAAAAGATTGAAGTTGAAGACGGTAATTCCGAAAGTAAAAGTCCATTGGCTCTATATGCAACGAATCTGAATGCCGAAGCCAAACAGGGGCGGATTGATCCATTAATCGGCCGTGCCAATGAAATTGAGCGTACTTTGCAGGTGCTATGCCGTCGCCGTAAAAATAATCCGTTGTTTGTCGGTGAAGCCGGTGTTGGTAAAACTGCGCTGGCGGAAGGACTTGCAAAACGTATTGTTGATGGTGATGTGCCTGAAGTGCTGGAGCAGGCAGTTGTTTATTCACTGGATATGGGCGCGCTGGTTGCTGGTACTAAATACCGTGGTGATTTTGAAAAACGTCTGAAAGGATTATTGCGCGAAATCAAACAACAGGATCATGCGATTCTGTTTATTGATGAAATCCATACCATGATTGGAGCGGGGAGTGCAGGAAACAGTGCGATGGATGCTGCCAATTTGCTTAAACCGTTATTGGCCAATGGTGAATTGAAATGTATCGGTTCAACCACCTATCAGGAATATCGCAGCATTTTTGAACATGATCGTGCTTTGGCACGGCGTTTTCAGAAAATTGATGTACCTGAGCCATCGGTTGCTGAAACCATTGAAATTCTCAAAGGTTTAAAGCCTGGCCTGGAATCACACCATAATGTGCGTTACTCCAGTGCCGCGATTGTGCAGGCAGCAGAACTGGCTGCCCGTCACATTAACGACCGTTATCTGCCCGATAAGGCGATAGATGTGTTGGATGAAGTGGGTGCTGCACAACGTATTCTGCCAAAGTCGAAACGTAAGAAAATGATTGGCATTCAGGATGTTCAGCAGATCGTTGCCAAGATTGCACGTATTCCTGCCAAGACGGTTAGTAATGCAGATAAAGATAATCTACGTAATCTGGAACCGAATCTGAAACACGTTATTTTTGGTCAGGATGATGCGATTTCTGCATTAAGCTCGGCAATTAAAATGGCACGTTCCGGTTTGGGGCATCCCGAAAAACCAACTGGTGCTTTCCTGTTTGCCGGACCCACCGGTGTAGGTAAAACAGAAGTTACGCGTCAGTTGGCGCATATCCTAGGGGTTGAACTAATCCGCTTCGATATGTCTGAGTATATGGAACCTCATACGGTTTCCCGTCTGATAGGTGCTCCTCCAGGTTATGTGGGGTTTGATCAAGGTGGGTTATTAACCGATGCAGTTATCAAACAACCGCATGCAGTGTTGTTGTTGGATGAGATTGAAAAGGCTCACCCCGATGTATTTAACCTGCTATTGCAAGTGATGGATCATGGAACGCTAACGGATAACAATGGCCGTAAAGCAGATTTCCGTCATATTGTATTGGTCATGACCAGTAATGCCGGTGCACAGGAAATGGGCCGTAGCTCGATCGGCTTTACCAAACAAGAGCATCATATGGATGGTACAGAAGCGCTGAAACGTGCTTTCTCACCTGAATTCCGTAATCGTCTGGACGGTATTATTCAATTCCAGCCGTTGACGAAAGAAGCGATTCTGCGGGTTGCTGATAAAGCGGTGCTTGAACTGGAAATGCTGTTGCAAGATAAAAACGTGACTATCGAAATTGATAATGATGCACGTGAATGGCTGGCAGAGCATGGTTACGATGTACAAATGGGTGCCAGACCAATGGCGCGACTGGTACAGGAAAAAATCAAGCGTCCGTTGGCCGATGAATTGTTATTTGGCAAACTCAGTGATGGTGGCCATGTGAGAGTTATCCTGAAGAATGATGAACTGATTCTGGATATCGTTAAAGAAACAGAATCTGTGTAACCCTAGACGACAAACCCGGTAGTTATTAACTTAACTACCGGGTTTTTTATGTCTGTTATATTCCAGAATCCCAGCTTTTCCGGTGTTATATAACAGTAAGTTATTCACCTGTTTCACAAAATCTTCACATCTTTATATAACAGATGTCGCTAACTCACTGATTAACATAGAAGTAGGTTTAAGTTGTTGAATATAAACATATATTTTAATTTGAGCATTTTTTGACCATTTTGTGCAGAGTGCTTAAATATGAACAGCTTAGCGACTAACTCCAAAGTTAAACACAGACTTATCCACAGAAAATGTGAGTAACTTTACCGTTTGATGACACAGCAAAAAGCAAGCCAAAAACCTCAAAAAAATCTTTAGAGCTCTATGCCTTTTTGGGCACGGATACCATCACGAAATGCATGTTTAACATCCTCAATCCGGCTGACCGTATCAGCCGCTTCAATGATGCTGTCTGGTGCTCCACGACCGGTAATAATCACGTGTTGCATTGCCGGACGTGCAGCTAAATCATCTATTACTTTATCTGCATCGAGATATTTCATTTTCAAGACAATATTCAGTTCATCCAGCAGAACCACGTTAATACTTTCATCCTGTAACATCTTTTTAACAATATCCCAGCCTGCTTCTGCGGAAGCTTTATCCTGCTCCAGATTTTGCGTATCCCAGGTAAACCCATCGCCCACCACGTGATAACTGACCTGCTCAGGAAACCGACGATAAAAGGCTTCTTCACCCGTACTCATCGCCCCCTTAATAAATTGCACGATACCGACTTTCATATCATGACCCAACGCTCTGGCAATCATGCCAAAACCGGATGAACTTTTACCTTTGCCGTTGCCAGTTATGCACAGCAATAAACCTTTGTCCTTAGTGGCTTTTTGGATCTTCTGATCAACCACTTCCTTGTGACGTTGCATGCGATCTTTATGGCGTTGGCTTTTCTCAGAATCAGTCATAATTTTCCTAAAATAAAACAAAAAATATTAATAATGCAGCTTCCAGCAGTTCCACCATTGCGCCCGCAGTATCACCGGTAAACCCGTTTAA
>DELT01000022.1 GCA_002354555.1 Methylophaga sp. UBA2689 | reverse complement strand
ATCGAAATGAATATCGGCAATTAGAGGGATATCCACCAACTTACGAATAGCACCAAAAGCCTCTGCCGCATCCATTGAAGGAATGGAGACCCGAACCAAATCAGCACCCACTTTCTGCAACCTCTGGATCTGATCGACGGTAGCAGCAACATCTGTTGTTTCGGTATTGGTCATGCTTTGAACGGCAATCGGCGCATCTCCGCCTACCGGAACATTACCAACCATAATTTGACGTGATTTTCGACGTTTTATCGGTGAAGCAGTTTGCATTAAGAATCTTCTCCCAAGGTAAATCGAGCCACATTACCGCGAGTGTATTCAGTAATATCGATGATATCGCCATCAAATCTGACAGAAGCGGCATTCGCCTGCCCCAATGAAACCTGTAAAGGTAACGTACCGGTCAATTCGACCGTATTACCTGCTCTGACCACACGACTAATCAGAACTTGCTGACTGGCATCTCTAACCTCAACCCAGCAATCTGCATTAATACCAATAATAAGGTTCTTTTCAGTTGTAGCTTCTGCTGTAGCAGATTCTGCATCTTCTACAGGTGGGCTAGTCTCGGTTTCAAATGATTCATCGAGGGCGGTATCCGCGGTATCCAAACTTGGCTCAGACGTATCGGTTTCATTTGGTATTAAAGGTTGTTCCTCCAGACTGATCTCATTAGATTCAGTGATTGGAACAGGATCAGCATTATTTTCGTTTGCCGTTTCATTCAATGGTTCAAGCAGTGTTTGCTCTGCCGGCTCGTTATTCTGTACAAGTTTAGTCGCTTGCCATTGCTGGTATGCAAACCAGGTCAAAACTGCGACGGTAATCAGCAATATCAAAGGCAGCCACGGAAACGTTGATTTTGCGGGCTTAATCTGTTGAATCGGTGCTACCGATGGACTTCTCTTATCTGTCTCGGTGAATTCGATATTAAAGCCTGCCAGCATTTCATCCTGTGGAAGCCCCAAAAACTTTGTATAACTCAGAAAATAGCCACGGGCATAGGTTCGGCCATGAAGCTTATCCCAGTCTTGTTCTTCCAGATGCACAATGGCGCTGCGAGTCACTCGCAACTGGGCTGCCGCATCAGAAATAGAGATTTTTTTGGCTTCGCGAGCTTCGCGCAGACGTCTGCCAACGTCCACAGAGGATGAAACTACATTTGGTTCTTCTGAATGACTCTCAGTCATAAATGTTAAATACCTTCATTGACCATGCGCATTTCATCAGAATCCGGGAATCGGGCTCGCATAATTAACTTGTAGCTTGATACGGCGTCATCATTTCCCAATTTGGATTCAGTTTTAATCGCAGTTAGCAAGGCCTGAGGAGTCCAAGGAGAGACACTACTGTAACGCTGTATGTATGCGCGTGCCTGCATGTAATTCATTTGTTCATAGCTCAAATCAGCCATCCCAATTAACGATTTACTCAGGTTTGGATTAATTTGTAACGCGCGTCTGAAATAGGATTCGGCTTTGACCAGATCCGGAATTTGTCTGGTACAGAGTGCGGCGTTCTCATAGGCCATGGCAGCACTCTGATAAAGTGGGTTTTCTACGGATTTCAAAAATCGCTTTTCAGACTCTTCATATTTGCCTTGCTGGCACAGAAACACACCATAGTTATTCTGCGCTTCAGAATATTCCGGGGCTCTGCTCACCGCTTCTTTAAAATGTTTTTCGGCTTTTTCTTCTTCACCCAGTCGTTGATAAAGCAGAGCGATAGTATTGTGAGCACTGGGTAAATTCGGATTTTGTTTCAATGCCTTATCTAGCTTTTCCATGGCGATTTCATAATCACCACGTTGCAGATAACTTAATCCCAATTGCATGTTCAATTCAGCCGCTTTAGGATCCGGCGCAATATGCTCACGTGGCCCGGTTGTACCACACGCGGTGAGCATTATGATTGATGTCGCCAGAAAACCTATTTTCAAAAATGATTTCATCGGACGAACACAACCTCCCGTTCGGCTAATCTTTGAGTTCGACGAGTTTTATCCTGAACTTCGCCGGCCAGTTGACCACAGGCTGCCACGATATCATCACCACGGGTTTTTCGTACAGTCGCAACTAAACCAGCCGCGATCAATTGTTCTTTAAAACGATTAATTACATTTTTTGAAGAGCACTGGTAGTCGGTGCCCGGGAAGGGGTTAAAAGGGATGAGATTAATTTTGTTCGGAATGCCTTTCAAAATCCGGATCAAATCCCGTGCATCCTTTTCCGAGTCATTAATTCCTGCGAGCATCACGTATTCAACTGTGATATGGCGACGTAGTTGTTCACCCGTCACATATCGTTTGCAAGCAGCTAATAATTCAGCAATCGGGTATTTATCGTTTAATGGAATAATCTCGCTGCGTAATTTATCGTTCGCAGCATGTAATGATATGGCCAGGCTGACATGGCAATCTTCTTTTAATCGGTCAATCATTGGCACGACACCAGAGGTGCTCAACGTTAACCTGCGCCATGAAATACCATACGCCAGATCATCACGCATAAGATTCATCGCTGAAATCACATTATTGTAATTTGTCAGCGGTTCTCCCATGCCCATCATCACCACATTGGTGACCATTCGATTGCCTTTGGGGTCTTTACCTAAAGCTTCATTGGCAATCCACAACTGAGCAATAATCTCGGCAGCACTGAGGTTGCGATTAAAGCCTTGTTGACCGGTTGAGCAAAAAGTACAGGTTAATGCACACCCAACCTGAGACGACACACATAAAGTCCCACGACCATTTTCCGGAATAAATACCGTTTCAATAGAATTATCACCATCCATTTTGATGATCCATTTACGGGTTCCATCGGTGGATATGTGCTCGTGTAACAATTCGGGGACGCGTATCTCAGCAATCTGACTCAGTTTTTCGCGCAACGATTTACTCAGATTACTCATCTGGGCAAAATCAGTGACACGATATTGGTGAATCCATTGTAAAAGCTGACGCGCACGGAAGGGTTTCTCACCGATTTCGATGAAAAACCCTTCCAGACCTTTCAGATCCAGACCAAGCAGATTGGTCAGTGCAGTTGCCATCAGTTATTGATTAGCGTGTGCGGGCGCACAGTTGATCATCTGTAAAGAAATACGAGATTTCACGTGCTGCACTTTCAGCAGAATCTGAACCATGAACAGCATTCTCATCAATACTTTGCGCAAAATCAGCACGGATGGTGCCAGGTGCTGCATCAGCTGGATTGGTTGCGCCCATCAAATCGCGGTGAGTAATAACCGCACTTCCGCCTTCCAGGACCTGGATCATCACTGGGCCAGAAGTCATGAAACTCACCAAATCGCCAAAAAATGGACGTTCTTTATGTTCCGCATAAAAGCCTTCAGCTTGCTGCTGGGTAAGATGTACCATACGGGCAGCTACGATAGATAGACCAGCTTTTTCAAAGCGGGAGTATATTTCTCCAATAACATTTTTTGCTACCGCGTCCGGTTTGATAATTGACAAAGTACGTTCAGTCGCCATGTGTATCCTCATTGATTGATTGGATTAAATCGACATATTCTAGCATCTATAAGACTCAGAGATAGTAACGTTCACCGAGTTTTTATTAAGCGGTCAATTTTGCTTTGGATTTGATGACAAAACCATTACCATCAGTTGACTATTTTTTGATAAAACTCAAATACAAATTCGATGATGAATAACACATTTAAACGTATCGGCCTGTTCATCCGTAAAGATGACCCTGTCCTGGAAACTGCTGTAATTCAAATAAACGAATTCCTGTTATCCAGAGAGTTACAGGTATTTTGCAACGAGCCGATAAGTTTTTTACCTGGTTTGGAAGTGATTTCGATCGCTGAATTCCCTTCAAAATGTGATTTGACCATAGCGATTGGCGGTGATGGCACAATGCTATCTGCCTCACGAGCATTGGCAGGATTTGATTTACCAGTTGTTGGCGTGAATGTTGGCCGGCTGGGATTTTTAGCTGATGTCACGCTGAATAATCTGCAATCTCAGTTAGGTCGAATTCTAGATGGCCAATATCGGCATGATAATCGTTTTTTATTACAAGCCCACCTGAATAATGCTGAAGATCCAATTAGTATTGCCATGAACGATGTGGTGGTGCATTCACATCAAAGCCGACATATGATTGAATTTGAAACCCATATCAATGGTCGTTTTTTAAACAGTCAACGTGCTGATGGATTAGTCGTTGCGACCCCCACCGGCTCAACAGCTTATGCCATGTCAGCAGGAGGTCCAATTCTTGATGTGGATTTGGATGCTGTAGTTTTAGCATCAGTGTGTCCACATACTTTGAGCAATCGACCTTTAGTGATTGCGGCCAGTAGCATTATTGACATCACATTAAGTGAAAATAACATTACCACAGCGATGGTCACTTGCGATGGACGCCCCGGCCATGAGCTTAAACCCGGCGATACTGTCCGAATTCAGCGTCATCTAAACCGAATCGATTTACTGCATCTTGAAGATCACGATCATTATTCAATTTTGCGTGCCAAACTGGAATGGGGCCGAAAACTGACATGTTGATAGCGTTAACTGTTCGCCAACTGGCGGTAGTGGAGGATTTATCCTTAACCTTTAAATCCGGCATGACTTCACTAACAGGTGAAACCGGGGCCGGTAAATCCATACTGGTGGATGCCCTTGGTCTGGTACTGGGGGATCGTGCTGATTCAAATATGGTACGCCATGGAAGTGAACGTGCTGAAATAGAGGCCAGTTTTGATATCAGCAATAACCTGCCACTTCAACAGTGGCTTAAAGAACAAGAACTTGATGATGAAGATCAATGTCATCTGCGCCGTACAATCAGCCGTGATGGTCGCTCCAAAGCGTATATCAACGCTCGTCAGGTTGCATTAACACAACTACGTAATATCAGTGAATTAAGTGTGGATATTCATGGTCAGCATGAACATCAATCTTTGTTACGTACGGATACTCAGCGCGAGCTTCTGGATATTGTCGCTAACAATAAAGCGCTACTTAAATCATTAAAACAAGCCTATGCCGAGTGGCAAAAAATTCAGCAGCAACTGGCTGCAATCCGTCAGCAAACTGAACAGCAATTGGCAAGGCAGGAGTTACTGAACTACCAGGTCAGTGAGCTGGAACCGTTGGCACTGACTGATGACAGCATCAATCTACTACTTCAGGAACAGCAACAGCTTGCACATGCAGCTCAACTTCTCCATACCAGCGAATCAACTCTGCATAACTTATTTGAGCAGGAGCATGGTGCGGCTTATGATCTGATTGGATCAGCGCTGACTGAGCTGGAAAAGTTACAACAATACGAACCACGATTTACCGAGATTATTGAGACATTAAACAGTGCGGCCATCAACCTTGATGAAACAGCCACTTCGCTACGTCATTATCTGGACAGTGCGGAGCTGGATCCGGCGAGGCTGGAAGCCGTTGAAGATCAGTTAGCTGTATTACACGATCTTGCTCGTAAACATCATGTTGAAATTGAGGCATTACCTGCCCACTATCAAGCTTTGTGTGATGAGTTGGTCAGCCTGTCCAAATCTCAGCAAAATCAGACAGAACTGTCTCAGCAACTCAAAACCCAGGAAAAACTATGCCTGGATTTATCTGCACAGATTAGGGCAAACAGAGAAAAGCATGCCAAATCTCTGGCAAAGACCATCACCCAGTCAATACAACAACTGGCCATTCCTGCTGGGCGCATAGAATTTGTTATCAGCCCCTTTGAGGATGGAAAATTCAGTGAACATGGTGCGGATCATATTCAATTACTGGTCAGCACCAATCCCGGCCAGCCAGCAGGAGAATTAGGCAAAATTGCATCAGGGGGTGAATTGGCACGGATAAGCCTGGCGATTCAGGTAGTTACTGCAGGAAAACGTAGTGTTCCTACATTGATATTTGATGAAGTTGATGTGGG
>DELT01000012.1:1307-6968 GCA_002354555.1 Methylophaga sp. UBA2689 | reverse complement strand
TCACAACAGAGGCGGAGATGAAATATAAACACGCCCTAGCAGCGACTGAACGCCTGTTCCAGATCGTTAATCAAATCTTTGGCATCTTCCAATCCAACTGACAGCCTGATGAGACTGCCGTCCACATCAGCTTGTTTGAGTGTTTCTTCGGACAAACCAAAATGCGACGTGTAAATCGGCTGGGTAGCAAGACTCTCTACTCCACCCAGGCTGGGCGCTATGGCAAACACATTCAGACAATCAACAAAACGCTCGGCCATTGCGGCATCACCCTCAATGTAAAAGCTGACCATACCGCCAAAACCAGACATTTGCTGGTGAATAAAATCATGGTGAGGATGTCCCTTTAATCCGGGATAACAGGTTTTACGGACCTTTGAATGTGTGTCCAGATAGTCAGCGATCAGCTGAGCATTAAAATTATGCCGTTCTACCCGGAGTGCCAATGTGAGAAGGCTGCGTGATAATTTATGTGCAACTTCCGTCGAGATCGTCTGACCGAGGTTTTTACGCCAATCATTGATAGCTTCAAGTTGCCCAACACGCCCGGACAATACACCAGCAGTCAAGTCACTGTGACCACCCAGATACTTTGTTGCACTTTGCACAGTAAAGTCTGCCCCAAGCACTATCGGGCACTGATTGACAGGCGTTGCAAACGTATTGTCTACCACTAACAACGCATCGTATTCATGTACCAGTTTTGCCAACCGTTTGATGTCTTGGAGCTGTAATGTAGGATTACTCGGCGTTTCGATAAACACCAATGCCGGTTTGTCAGCTTTCAGTGAAGTTTCTACTGCTTTAAGGTCTGTTTTTTGCAATGAAAAAGTATTGATACCCAGTGCTGGCAGTTGTTTACTTAAAAGCTGCTGGGTGCCGCCATATACATCCCCAACACAAAGAATACCCCGAGTCGCAAAATGCATAAACAAGGCGGAAATTGCTGCCATTCCGGAAGAAAATGCCAGGCTGGCTTCAGCATTATCCAATTGAGCCAGTTTACCTTCCAGGGCCGTGATAGTTGGATTCATCCCATAGCGACTATAAAAAGCGCCCGGTGCCTTACCCTCCATCACATCTCGCATGGCCTGCGTGCTCTCGAATGCAAACAGGCTTGTGTCATATAGCGGGGGTTTTGGCGAACCTTGATCATTTTGATAGGAATCACTGTGTATGCACTCAGTCATTGTCAGCTTTGATTTCATGCCGATGTCTCCTTGATAAACACAAGTTTTTTGCCAAAAATCTGATAGTTAGCATCCAGTATCAATGAATTAAATGTTCTGAACAAAAAAATCCGGCCGAAGCCGGATTTTTTAGAAGTGCAATAAGGCAAACTAACCCTATTTCAAATAAAACTCATCAAACTCAGGATTTGTTGTCAGTAATTGGATCAACATCCGGCTCAATGTCCCAATAAACTTTATCAAGACCTTCGGCCTGTGCATCATCCGATACATCCAAACCAGTGGTATGCTTCAGAACAAAGGACAATACCAAGGCGGTAATAATACCGAAGCCAAGACTGACCACGATGCCCACCAACTGCATTACCACGCCAATCTCACCATGCTGGAAGGCATACGCACCTTCTTCAATACCGAGATAACCGCCACGTGGTACACCGATATGCAATAGCCCTGTCATGATAAGACCATAGGAACCTACACCGGCAAATAATGGCAATAATTTATGTTCATCAATTTGTTTTCTTTGCAAAAACTCATAAATGACATAAGCAACAATTGGCGCGCCCAGAGCGACCAAAAACATTTGCCAAGGAACATACACGTCAAAACCTGAGGCACCAGCGACATAGCCAGCCAATGGTCCCAGCAGTAAATAGCTGAACTTCCGCGTTGAATAAGCCAGAACAGCACCCATTAAAGCACCACCAGCCCAAGCCGCACCATAGTTATTGAACGCAATACCCACACTGGTATCCGCCATGGTCACACTCACTGCCAATGCACCTGGATCAAAGAAGAACAGACACGACAGAATAATCATCGGCAGACCGGCGAAAATTGTCATTATGCCCACTGTCAACAGACCAAGATTTGGCGGGCGGTATTCAGAGACCTTGGGATGAGCCGAGAACATGCCTGGACGAGCTCTCAGCGTACGTGAAAACACCATTGCCATACCGGCAGGGAATAAATAAACGAAACCAACACCAAAGAAGTCATGAAAACCCAGATTAGTCAGTGGACCGACTGAGCCCCAAGTTAACCAGCTAAGAATAGACGAAACAATGGTGGCAACAGCGGCTGTGATGTAATAAGCAGATGGTTTCATTCGTTCTGAAACAGCAAAATGCAACAGAACATTCACAATACCGGCAAAACAAGCGAGAAAGAAAATAAAGATCTGGAAGTTATTCAAACCCGGAAAAACTGCCGGATCCACATTTTGTGCCATTGAATTTGACAGCGTACCACCCGCCCACCAGTCCTTGATGGTATCAACCAGCGTGTAATCTACCATGATGTAATATTGTGATGCCCAAAAAGCAAAACCAATCAGAAAATAAACGGTAAAGCCGATAAAAAAACCCACCATCTTTTCTATTGTTGCATTAAAAATATTACGTCTTCGTACCCCCCCAACATCAATCAGCATTAAGCCAATCACCACAAAGATAGCCCCGACTGTACCCGAGGCGTAAACAAGATTTTGCAATAGCATGCTCAGGCTGACCTGCTCTGCAAACAAATTTGCGACTTCTGTTTCCATAAAAAGTATCCCTTATTATATTTTTTAACTGCAGATGGGAATTCAACCGCAGGGGTCTGAATCTATTCCCCGGTCAATGGTGTGTCTATTACTCAGACTAATTACCACTTAGGGGGTAATAGCCCTTGATATGGCTTACTTTTTAATGATTTGGCATTATTTGGAGTGAAGAAGCAGCTTTATTTTTTTATAAGAAAAACTAAATTGTTTTCGCAATAAAAATCCAGATAGCTTATTTTGACAATTTGCGGATCTTGCAAGCCTGATTTTTAACAGGAATCTTTGCTGAAAATATGCCAAGTGACTGTTTATAAAAGACTATACAAACTGAGTACTACTTCAGAAGGATTGTCCCTAATCCAGTGACGTTATTTAATCGGTCCGTCACTAACGAAGGAGACATTTTATGAAAATTCAAAAACAGGCTGTTAAAGATCCACAACCAACGATGGGTCTTGATGGTATCAATGCCACATTGGGCGACACCATCGTTTCGGACAGCAAGGACAAAACACTTTGTGCAGGTTTTTTTCACCTGAACAAAACTGATAAACCCCTTGTATACACCTATGATTACGAAGAAATGAAGTATGTTGCAGAGGGCGAATTCTTCATCACTGATGAATCCGGTCAGAAAGTACATGCCACTGTGGGTGACGTGCTGTTTTTTGGCAACGGTGAAACCATTACCTTCGAAACACCGACACGTGGTGTCGGCTTCTTTGTAGGTCAGCGTAAAGCACTGTAATTTGCTAGGGCGTGTTGACCTTTGTAAATCCAGTAATTATTGCCGGCAATCCTGGTTCAGGATTGTCGGCATTAATTTATTCAGCGGTTACCTGCCATCCTGATGATGCTTCCAGACTACCGCCTCCAAACGTGAAGTAAGATTAAGTTTACGCAGGATATTTTTGATATGCACTTTGACTGTGGTATCGCGAATATCCAATTTTCGGGCTATGGTTTTATTATTCATACCTTCAGCCAGACATTCCAGAATTTCATTTTCACGCACCGTCAGATTGACCTCATCTGCACTCACTTTATGTTGTGGGTCAATAAATGCTTTCTTCAATATTTCGGTCATGCTGTCCTGTAGCACGGTGACGCCTACAGCGGCTTTGAGCAAATAATTCCTCAAATCCTCCGGTTCCATATCCTTAAGTAAATAACCATCAGCACCTATTCGCAATGCCTCAAGCAGATTTTCTTCCGCATCCGAGACCGTCAGAACGACATAATGCGCATCCAAATCGGTTTCTTTGAAACGTCGTAATGTTTCCAGCCCATCCATGCCTTTCATATTAAGGTCCAATAAAACCAGATCCGGTTTAACCTCAAGTGCCAGATCTATCCCTTCCTGCCCAGAAGCTGCTTCACCGACAATTTCAAAACTCGGATCATCCGAAATGATCTGTCCTACCCCCTTACGAAATAAAGGATGGTCATCAATCAGCAGTACTCTTATTTTCTCAGTCATATTTTCTCTCGCTATAATTATTGTACTGACTTTGGTGTAAACACCAGCCGAACTCGAGTGCCTCCATGGCGTTTGGCCATCACTTCAAGATCCCCCCCCAGGCTATTGGCACGTTCCTTCATGATGATCTGACCATGATGATCGTAGGTGTTGGTATTGGCCGTAAAACCTATACCATCATCTTCTATGGTTAATACAACATTTCCATTTTTACGCAGCTCAAGGAATATCGCTACATTCTTTGCTTTAGAGTGGCGCACGATATTGGATAGTGCTTCCCGAAGCACGTGCAACATATGGAATTCTTCATTGACCGTCAGGCGGCAATTAACAAGTCGATAGTCAAGATTGATGTTGATACTGGAACGCTGTGAAAACTCATCAATAGTGGTTTGGATAGCATACCCCAAACCCCGTAAGTCCATATGCACCCGGAAGGTGGTAAGCAGTTCACGTAACTCGCGATAAGCCGAATCAAGACCTTGCCGAAGCTCTCCCATCATCTCCGCACTTTTTATCTTGTCATCGCCAGCCGACTGAAGCCGAGCCAGTTGGATCTTCATAAAGGATAAGGATTGTGCCAGCGAGTCATGCAGTTCTCGGGCAATCGCGGCACGCTCCTCCAGTACAGCCAGTCGACGTCCCTCTTCATCATGACTGTGAAACTTGGTAGCCATGGTCAGCAGTTTTGCAGTAATTTCCAGTACCTGGATTTCGGTATTTTCCAGAAATCTGTCTTTTTCTGTCTCAATCAACAAGATACCAAGTGCTGACGCGGGCCCACTGAATGTCACACCCACACAGCGAATTTCTTCACCTTCACTATTCTCTTCCATATAACTGGACATGTTGTTACGGTGCAATTCATCGAATCTTTGATTATCCAGCTTTGGTGGCGGATGATGCGAGAAAATGATTTGCTCACTGGAAATAACCGCCGCATCATCGGTGTAAATAATCGCAACATTAGAAAAGTTCATCGCTCGTTCAAGCGAATAAAGTACTTTAAGCAGCGTTTTTTCACTGAGGATCTCATGGCTGGTTATCTCAATGAAATTAAGTATGAACTCATGAGAACGCAATAAAATAAGCAGTTTTTCATTGGTACGTTCGGCCCAGGCAACCTGTGAGGCATAGCCTTCTATTTTGGCGGTCATTTCAAAAATACGTTGCTCAAGGCGAGTAAACTCATCAGCATTTGGCTCCTGCTTTTGAGCAGGGAACTTGAACATCAGGAAGGTCTGTAACCTATCCATGCGTTCAACCAGAAAATTTTTCGCTCCCAACATAATGGCAATGATGCAGCTGTAGAGAAATAGCAGGCTGATGATATTAAGCAAAGCGATCACTGAAATTTTGATTTCACTATCCCGATGCAAAGCATCCGCCAGCTTTTTATAAGAATCCAAAACATTTTCAGCCAATCTGAGCTGAGTGGCCAT
>DELT01000012.1:0-1173 GCA_002354555.1 Methylophaga sp. UBA2689 | reverse complement strand
CTTGAAATCATATAATCCAACAAAAACAAAGTTCCTGCCTGAATTAAAAGCACTGTCATTGCAATACATAAAAGCAACGTAATCAGCTTGGAAAAAACAGCTCTTTGGCGTATGCTTTTAAAAATATATTTCAGGTCAAATTTCTTCAAAACCGGGCTTCCCGATAAAGCTGTTCTCAAGGGTCAGAATAATGGGTCTCATTATATTTACCATGATCATGTTAAGCATGATCACAGCCATCATATTTGGTACTTGGTGGGACAGCACAGCCCCATTCAAAATACATTTTGCGGTGGCGGCAGCCATATTTGCGGCATTACTTTCTGCTGTACTTACCATTGCCTTTTATCCTCGTAGCCAACGGAAACTGATGCTGGCTGGCAATCAACCATCAGACAAGAATCTCGGTTGGGCAAATGATGTTGCAAAACGGCTATCAACACCCTCCGCCGTTATTGATGGTTTTAATATCATTTTTGCCAATAATGCCTTCCTTCGTGAGCTGGGAATGAATGGTATGCGCGAACTGGTCACTAATATGCCACTGACCAATATGGTGCATCCCAGCAATCATGCTGCGCTGACAAATTTCATGCGACATATGAAAACCAACCATGAACCACATCAGACACTTACGCTACGTATGCTATATGTCGATGGCACCACCATACCCGTGCATATTTCACTGTCACCACTCAACTCCGAGGGCCAATCAAATCTTAATTTGCTCCAATTTTCTTCCATTACACAAGCGCAAAATGATTCAGAATTAAAATCAGAAAAATTCAATTTTCCAAGCCTCTTAAATAATATCAGACAAATTATTTTTATAAACAATGTTGATCAGGAAATTATATATACAAATACTGCCTGGGAAATACTGACTGACTTTAGTGTTTCAGAATCAATAAACAAACCTTTTTTAAGTTTTATTCACCCTGAAGATATTTTACTGGTCGAATCAAGAATGAATTCACTTATTCAGGGTAAACGTCAATATTTTCAAATCGAATGTCGTGTCATTACTAAAAACGGTTCATATCGATGGATCGAAATCCGTGCTTCGCGCAGTTCCAATTTTAAAGGTGAACGTTCCAGTGTCATTGGCACGTTGACCGATATCACTCAGCTCAAGCAACTTGAAGCAGCCCAGAAACATAATCGTCACTCACC
>DELT01000107.1 GCA_002354555.1 Methylophaga sp. UBA2689 | reverse complement strand
AATTCAATTTTGCAAGATCATTTGGCAGACGAACGTCGTCATAAAGAATGGCTTGAAACAACACTTCATCATCTGCATGAGCCACATTAAACGCTTCACAAACGGGTGAGAGGGCACTTCCGTCCCTCACCCGATTTTCAAACAGTTTACTTCGCGTCGTTGCTTCACGACCATTACCCGTAACGTTTTAACAACTTATTATCAGGAGTACTTTATGAGTGCCACCGATTCCAATCATCAGTTAAAAGCTCTGTTTTTGAACTGCACGTTAAAACAGTCACCAGCCACCTCAAATACGGATGCCTTTATTGATGTTGCCAGCAAAGTATTTAATGATCTTGAGGTCAAGACAGAAACCATAAGGGTGGTCGATTACCATGTAAGTTTTGGTAATACTTCAGATGAAAAAGGTGAGGATGAATGGCCAAAAATTCTGGAACGCATTTACGCTGCCGATATGCTGATTCTCGCGACACCGATTTGGCGTGGCGATAGAAGTTCGGTGGCTAAAATGGTCGTTGAACGCATGGATGGCATTATGAGTGAGGGTAATGACAAAAATGGTCAATACCCCACTTTTAATAAGGTCGCTGGCGTTATGGTAGATGGTAATGAAGATGGTGCCAAAAAAGCCTCTGCCAGCATTATGCTGGATTTGTCCGAGCAGGGATTTACGCTACCGGTCAATGCCTTTACCTACTATGTTGGTGATGCCGGGCCGGGACCAAGTTATATTGAAGCCGGAGGCGATAAACACTTCTTTACCAATAATATGACCTTGCTAATGGTGCATAACATGGTGCAACTGGCACAAACACTCAAAACCAATCCTTATCGTACAGATGTACTTGCTATTGGTGAAAAAGCCAAGCAAATGAGCAACTGACTATGTAGCTCATTGAAGTCGTTCAACTATGCTGGACTGACATCTGCCCATTCCCAGCCTTCATGTAATACCAGTTTATGCAGTAACCTTCTACGCTCACTAAATTCTGCCATGCTGGTTTCAAAGGTATTATCACTTTGCAGTGACAAGCCAGAGTGACTAAGAGGGGAAAGCGAAGGAAGTGGCGGCACATCTGCTTCAATGTGATTGATAGCAGTATGACAGCGAGTAAGATAAAGCTGAATGATTTTGCGAATATTTGAGATCGTGGATTCTGCTGGCAGCAATGATTTGTCGATACCTGAAACCAACAGGTTCAGTGCCTCATCAACTGTTGCCAGTTGCAATCCCAGAGAAAACTCCCGTTCGTAGCTGTAAAAATAATCCAATACCGGGTAGGCCAAGCGGTTTTCGGCACATTGGATTATCTCACCAGATACTAAAGTGATGGTCGATTCAAGGTCTCGGAAATCCTTACCATTCCAGGCATTCAGCACCAGATTGGTCATATTGTCACCCAGCAGTGACAAATGAAAAGCCAGTTTGCGTCGGCTGATAACACCGTTAAGTAATGGAATGGCATAGGAAATCATCAAGGTGACGAGGATGAGTCCATTAAAGGCTGCCACGCTGGTTAATATCCGTGGAATATCTCCTACCGGACGCAGATCTCCGATGCCCAGTGTAGATAAGGTGAAGCCAACAAAATAAAAATACCCCACCAGATTTGCCGGTTGCATATCCCCATCTTCTATTACACTGCCTGGCATACCAAGATAAATTAAGCCCCAACCCAGCCACAATCCGCACAACCAAAACAGCACCAGCGTGATAATAGTCAATGTACCGGTATGGGCGAGCACATTACGATTCCCCGTTTTATATGCAAGTGTTCTCATCACCCATCGCAGCCCCACCGTTAAAGGACCTGCTAAAAAACCGCTGCCCCGAGTGGTCAAGGTCGTCCATACAGCATCGACCATAATCATAAGAACCAGTATTACGCCGAAAACGGTCATTTAAAATCCTTAAAAAGCTGTCAATAGTTTAAGTAAAGCGGTTTCCAATAGTGAACTATCCAGTTGAAAATGTTCGCTAGGATTCATCCTTAACCCACTTATCGCCTTGTTTGTGATATTCGTTTTTTACGGCGGACCAGGCCACTTTGTGAGCGGTTTCTTCCCGATCTGCATCACCTTGACGATCCTCTGGTTGTTTGTATTGGTCCCATGCAGAATTAAAGGCTTTTCGATATATTTCCTGACCATGTGCAGGCAAGTTTGAACGAACATTGTCAGGCAGATCTGAATTATGGTCATATGGCATAAGACACCTCTTGTTTACAAAGTAAGTGAGGATTCTCAGGCAAAATATGTACCCGGTTACATTCCTTGTTAACTACTTGTTTACTTCATTATTCAAATGATGAGGTAAGTAATTTTTACTCTGTTGCAAGAAAATAATACGTAATGTTGTATGACTCCCAGCTAGATTCTCTTGTCAAACACGCTTCTATATCGACTTTCTGATAAAAAAATGCATGGCATGTGTATTGCTCGAACTGAAGTTCAGTTTGTGATTTATTTTCATACCCGGGAGGCTTTATGAAAGCGGTAATATTTCATGCAGTTGGAGATATTCGTCTTGATGAGGTGGCCGAACCTGAAATTCAACAGCCCACTGATGCGATAGTCAGAATCACCACCAGTGCCATATGTGGGACCGACTTACATTTTATACGTGGCACGGTGCCAGGTATGAAGCAGGGCACAATTTTAGGACACGAAGGCGTTGGCGTTATCGAGGCATTAGGTGATGACGTTAGAAATTTTTCGGTAGGTGATAGGGTCGTTATTCCATCAACCATAGCCTGTGGTTATTGTTCGTACTGTCGCTCTGGCTATTATGCTCAATGCGATAATATGAATCCAAATGGCAATCAAGCGGGTACCTCATTTTACGGTGGACCAGAACTGACAGGACCATTTGATGGGCTTCAGGCCGAAAAGGCTCGTATTCCCATGGCAGCCGTTAACTTATTTAAAGTGCCTGATGATGTAACCGATGACGAAGCCATTATGCTGTCCGATATTTTTCCTACCGGTTATTTCGGTGCTGAATTGGCTGATGTAAAACCCGGTCATAGTGTAGCCATATTTGGCTGTGGTCCTGTCGGTCAATTTGCTATAGCGTCAGCCAAATTAATGGATGCAGGACGAATTTTTGCAGTCGATACCGTGCTGGACCGACTGGAAATGGCTCGTAAACAAGGTGCCGAAGTTATCGACTTTAACAAGGAAGATCCAATTGAAACGATCCGGCAGCTTACCGGTGGCATTGGTGTTGATTGTGCGATAGATGCGGTAGGGGTTGATGCCGAGTGTCCTCATCATGCTCATGAAAAGAGTGAACAATTCGAAAAAGAACAGGAAATGGTCGCCCCTGAACAAAATCCACAAGGTGATTTATGGCAACCCGGTAGCGGTCCATCACAAGCACAGCGTTGGGCAATTGGCGCATTAGCCAAAGCCGGAACCCTGGCAATAATCGGCGTTTATCCACCAAATGACATGAGCTTTCCCATTGGCCAGGCAATGAACCGGAATCTGACCATTCGTATGGGTAATTGCAATCACCGAAAATACATTCCCAATCTGATCAAGCTGGTCCAGTCCGGTGCTATTGATCCGACAAAAATCATCAGCCAGCATGAATCAATCACCTCGGTATTAGATGCCTATAAAGCCTTTGATACCCGTCAGCCCGGCTGGATGAAAGTGGCCTTAACAACTTAGCTTTGAATGTATAGATGGATCCAGAGAGGTTATGATTTATGGTTATAACCTCTCTTATATTTATTATTGACAATTAGCATTTTAAATTATTAAAAAATTCGAGTAAGAAGTGAGCAATTGACTTCAATAAGTCGCTTATTGGCTTTTTAACTTCCAGCTTCATATTAAAAGTTCAATAGCAGCCCACAAGGGAGTCGTTATGGAATTACCACCGATACCAGAAAATGAGCAAGAAAGGCTCAATGCTCTACGTAGTAGTAAATTATTAGACACTGATAAAGAAGCTGTATTTGATAATTTAACCTCACTGGTTAAACAGGTTTTTAATGTTCCTGTGGCTGCAATATCACTGGTCGATGAAGCCAGGCAATGGTTTAAATCAATTCAAGGGCTAGATGTAAACGAAACCAACCGAGAGATTTCATTTTGCGCCCATGTGGTTTCTTTAGGTGAGCCACTTATCATCATGAATGCTCAGGATGATGAGCGTTTTTATGATAATCCGCTGGTTGTAGATGAGCCCTATATTAGTTTTTATGCCGGGGTTCCGATACGTTATTTCTATCGAGGTAAAACCCATCATATAGGCACACTTTGTATCATCGATAAGGTGTCACGTAACTTCTCTGAAGTTGAGCTAATAATGTTAAAAAGGTTTGCTTTCCAATTGGAATCCTTAATCGAAATGCGTCTACCGGCACAAAAATTTGAACAGCTCATTAAGCAGTTTTCTAAAGACTCTATAACGTTAGTAGATATAGAAAATAACCTGCAATATTTACATAACCTTTCAGAAACTGATCTTCTGACAGAGCTGCCTAACCGACGCTATTTAGAACGATTGATTAAAGAAACCTGGCACGACGATTTGAGAAAAAAAAGCATTTGCCTAATGATGCTTGATTTAGATAATTTTAAGAAAGTTAATGATCATAAAGGTCACCATGTAGGTGATAAAGTGTTAAAGAAAGTTGCTACTGAGCTTAGTAACTTACTCAGAGTGAATGAAGATTTCATTTGCAGATTTGGCGGGGATGAGTTTGTTTTAATTACCTTTAGCTCGAATATTCCTGACATAGAAGCTATTGCCAATAAAATTCTGAATTATTTTACCGAAATACAACAGGATCCTTTAATGGAGGGAATTTCAGTCTCTATCGGTGCTTACATTACTTCCGAAAAAACACATAGCTTGAAATTTTTACTTAAAGAAGCTGACGAGCAACTTTACAAAGCTAAAGGTAGTGGAAAGAACAGGTTTTTATTTTCTTATGATGGATGACTGTTTAATGGTTCAACGGCCAATTTAATCGTTTAGCTTGTTAATTTCTAACACAGCAATAATGGGCATAATTTAATGTTATAGCTGACGTAAATATTGTGCTTCAAACATCTCTGGATGAACCGCCTTGCTATAAAAAAATCCCTGGGCACACTCGCAGCCATTTTCTTTAAGGAAATCTGCTGTAATTACATCTTCAACGCCTTCTGCCAGAACCCTGATGCCCAAATTTTCGCCCAATGAAATAATGGTTTTAATAATGGCCTTTTTCTCATGATTTTGGGTGACATCACGAAGAAAGCGTTTATCAATTTTCAACTCATCCACCGGCAGCTCTTGCAGATAGCTTAAGGATGAGTAGCCTGTTCCAAAGTCATCCACCGAAATATCAATGCCCAAGGCCTTAAGCGCATTAATTTGCTCAATTGCCCCTGCAATATGTGTCATCAATAACGATTCTGTTATCTCAAGCTGTAATAAACTCGGTGGTAATTGATAGCGCTCAAGTAGTTCGGAAATATGTTTTACCAGGTTGTTACGCCGTAATTGAACGATGGATACATTGACTGAAATCCGTAAGGACTGATAACCGGCATCTTGCCAGATGCGCAATTGGTGGCAGGCTTGGGAAAGCACCCAATCGCCTATCTCAACCATCAGATCACCGTGTTGCTCGGCAATAGGAATAAAACGGGCCGGGGAGACCTGTCCAAATTCAGGATGTTCCCAACGTAAAAGCGCTTCGGCACCTTTTATTTTTCCGGATGAAAGTGAAATCTGTGGCTGAAAATTTAAGGTGAGTTGTCCTTTGGATAACGCTTGCTTCAGATGGAGTTGTAACTGATGACGTTCTTCCGCATCTCGGTTCATCAGATCGGTAAAAAACGTCCCAGTATTACGCCCTTCAGCTTTGGCTCTTTTGCTCGCTGTTTCTGCGTGCATAAGAAGACGATGTGGGTCGCCACCATCATCTGGATACATACTGATACCAATACTTACTGTTATATTGATATCGTTGTTATCGATTTTAAACGAGCGTCTGATACATTCGTGTAAGGTTTCACAAAGTTCTACTGCATTCTGTTGGTCCTGCACTTCTGCAAAAACCGTAAACTCGTCGTTTCCTGCCCGACAGGCATTTTCTGCAGGGGCAATGCAGGAACCTAACCTTTTAGCGACCTTTCTAAGCAGCATATCTCCAGCCGACCGACCGAACATATCGTTGGTATCCTTGAACTGATCGATATCTAGATGAAAAATAGCAATATTATTTTGTTGCTGTTCAGCCTCTGTCAGAGAATCATAAAGTCGGTTAACCATCATTGCCCGGTTTGGTAAACCTGTTAGGGCATCATGAGCTGACAGATAACCCAGGCGCTGCGTAAGAGTGGTAATTTCGCTGATATCACGAAAGGTAGAAACAGCCCCCATCAGCTCACCCGATGCATTTCTGAGTGGGGCGGCAGTCTCTTCAGCAGGAATCAATTTTCCATCGGGACGTCGTAATAAAACATCAGGGCCCCGATGCGTCATTCGACCATTTTCAATCGCACACTGCGCAGCGCATTTCAGCCTTTCTCTGGTGCCTTCATCCAGAGTAATCATAATATCATTGACTTGTTGACCCAAAGCATACTCAAGAGAGCAACCCAAAATGCCCTGTGCCGCAGGATTCATATAATTAATTTTGCCATCTGAATCAGTACAAACTACGCCATCACCAATACATTCCAACGTGACTTTTAATCGCTCTTTTTCACTTGTAAGTCGTTGATTAGCTTTGGAAATGTAATTGGTTACTGCTTCAAGAACTGATTCATCCAAAGCTTCATTGAGAAATGCAATTTCATCGGCGGTTAATTCATCTATACGAGGAGTAAGACGGCTGAAAATAACTCTTCTCAAAAAACTGTATTCTCGCGTGGTTTCTTCTAAAGTGAAGCCAAATTCCCAGCGTTGTTGGGCATGATGTTTAGGCCATTTGCGCGGCACATTGGGACTATCCTGACTGGCACTAAACTTTTCAGCATTGGCTGCAATGCTTTCGAGTAATTCGGGCATTCGGTTGCGTTGCTGCTTATCGGATAAATGATAAGCAGCAGAAATTTTTTGCTTACTTAACTCTCGCCAATCATCAAGTATTCCTTCCTTTTCAGTGCGAAGAAATTGATGAAGTTGCAAGCGGGATTGTTTTGAGTTCTCGTTCATTATTCAGCGCCTAATTCAGTAATATTCAGCTTTTTGGCAATTAAATTTTACGTAGAAGATAATGTTTGAAAACACTCATCTTTTAATGAGTTGATCTCATCAGTAGACAGAAGTGATGAGAGTAATCTTTAAAATACCAAAATTAATGATTCACAAACAACGTGCATTAACCTGAAGCAAAAGCTGCTTAATTTCCCCTCGTTAGCTAATTAGATAAAGACGCCAATACATATTCTGCAAGAAATGGGCGGGTGGACAGATACTAGGATGGTGCAGCGATATGCACATTTATCCTCAGAGCATTTAAACGTTTATGCAGACAGTTTGTGTCAGTTGAAAACAGTGGCTACATTTTCGGCTACCGCAAACGCTGGAAACAAAAAAGCAGCTATCAAATTAATGATAACTGCTTAATTGTATTTCAATTTTGGTGCGCCTGGCACGATTCGAACGTGCGACCGCCTGGTTCGTAGATATAGTTATTATTTTTAAACTGTTGAAATATAATGAAAAAACATGTGACGTCCGTTGCAGATTGTCACAGCGAATCACAACAAGTCAGAACTGACTCACTCAATATTCACGATAAAGTTCATTTCAAACTAGTTTTCACTCCTACTTGAAATTAAAGATATATTCTGAAATAAAGGTAAAATTATCGTTTAGCACATGTAAGAGTAATTGATAATTAATCACTTACTGGCTAATTTTAGATCCTCTCCAACGATTCTTGGCTGTGTTACTTTATGGGGTTAGTTTGGATCAAAGGGGGGAACTATAAATTAAAGAGTTCATAAGCTCTAATTATTGCGGGACTTTTGCTGGGATTAGTTGTGAAAAGTAGTGCACAGTGATGCAAATTAGCAACGGGAATCACGATAAACAATCAATAAAAAACAATGAGTTAAATAATGCATTTCAAACTAATAATCCCTTTGTCCCAGGTTCGAGTCCTTGTGGGCCCACCATATAAATCAATCGGTTAGCCGATTTTCAGTTGACCGCCTTTTTTGTCTGTCGTTTACGGGATCACTCACCGGAAGTTGTTTGCGATTCCCAGGGCAGTCCAAAATTAAATAATGTAGCTTTAACTTTAGCGCTAAGAATAAAGATTCAACTAACTTTGTTGAAAAAGCAAAGGTGCAAATCCACCACCCGGTGTACGTAAGTTGGTAGCTTGACCTCGATAAAGTCTTGCTGCAGCAAGTAATAATTCCCCTCGGTAGGTATACAATCGCACATCAACCTTAAGCATTTCACGTTCGTTATCAACCATCACAACACGTTCTGAGGGTGGCACATAGGCCTGTGCAACATAATCACTTTCAAGAATACGTGCAAATGTGCTTTTGGTCAGCTTGCTGCCGCGATAGACACCCTTGCTGCCATGACCTGCCACCGGTTTAAAAAACCACTGCCGCCGTTGTTGCCAAAGCGATTGCTCATCATGAGCAGTAACCTGAATGGTGTGGGGGATACCCTTTTTTAAAAGTTCAGTATTTTCAGTACTTAACCCCCAATCTAGTAGAGTCTGCTGATCTGACATTAAGGTCAAGTTTCGCTTATCAGCAAATAGGGCGTGTGTATAAGGATTCGGGGTGATAACTGCTCCACCTTCTAACCAAGCAAAACGCAAAGCAGCATGTTCAGGTGCATCTAGTCCAAAGTCGACCAGACGGTTGTAAACCAAATCGATTTTCTGGTTATCACCATACAAGACTCCTGATTCGTATTTGAGATCCGTTGGTGAAAGTATGACGGCATCAATGCCATGTTGGATGAATAGCTGTTGCGCGAGTTTGAACTCCGGATAGAGATGTTGTTCTTCCGGTGCATCGTCGATGATTGCAATTCGCTCAGGTTGTCCGCTACCTCTCTGGGCCCGCCATTCACTTATAAATTGCGCAATGACTGCTTCATCGAAATCTTTTGCCCAAGACGCCTGTGTAGTGCCGCTACAACATTTTAGTTGGGCGCGAGTCAGGATGGCATTAAGAAAAGCGCCACCGGCATTGGTATTGATTTCGATAAGACGAGGACCATCTTCACTGAGGTGGAAATCATAGCCCATAAAAGCGCCTACTGGACCGGGATTATGCCGTGCACTCTCAGGTGCCCAAGACATGATCTGTTGCTGATATTCTGCAAGTGAAGCAGCGGATTCGATTGCCTTAACAATCGCCTGCATTTGTTCAAGATCAGAACTTGGAACAAAAATCGCGGCATTTGAGAAGAATTGGCGCATGCCCGAAGTAGACAGGATGCCTTGAGCGTTATCGCCCAATTGGTTGTTGAGATCGCGAATAATCGCTAACCAATCTAGAGTAACGCAGGTACAGTGATGGTTTAGCCGTAGTGATCTTGTCTGCTCTTGAGAACTATCGATTTTTTTCATTGATTCTCCTCTGTCGGAAAACGTTATATTAATGTCCTACGGTTAACTTTAAATCATAGGTGTTTAGTTTGATTAGTGACCGTTATTGCAATCTTTACCAGCCTGCTTAAAGCCCCTTTGTTGGACGTCCTCTATAGTTTAAACAGGATGAATATTCTGCCTGAGGCTTCCATAATCTTTGTAATAAGCAAAGGAAATCGTGAACACAAAGAATAATTAACAAAGGCAGGTAGGGCAGAATATAGTTCGTATGCTCTACAAACGGTAAAAAAATGCCACTCCAATAAGTACAAGTGTTGAAGCTGCGTGAAGCTTTATCTAGTATCTGAAATTGTTAATCACATTATATTTAATGTCGCTGATAGGAATAACCACCGACATATCCCAACCATCATTGAATAGCTTTAATCGTCGTAGGTAAATAGATGATGAATGCAGTCTTATCGCTTTTAGATGTGACTTCTACACGGCCACTATGGGCCTCGATGATTGAACGAACAATGGCAAGACCAAGTCCCGCCCCGTCACTCTGTCTTGCCCTGGACGGGTCGACTCGATAGAAACGGTCAAAGAGATTTGGCAAGTGTTCGGCGGGAATTGCGTTCCCCGGATTTTCAACAGTCAATGAAACCTCATGGTCTGAAGGATTATCCAGTCGTACCAGTACTGATTCCCCAGATTTAGTAAAGCGAA
>DELT01000031.1:107804-115271 GCA_002354555.1 Methylophaga sp. UBA2689 | reverse complement strand
TGCATGCCGGGGGTAAATTTTCCAATAAAAATTATCGTTTCTCAGGTGGTCTGCATGGCGTCGGTGTCTCTGTCGTCAACGCCTTATCCAAACGACTGGAAGTTAATATTCGCCGTGATGGCATCAGCTACAGCATTGCTTTTGAAAATGGTCTGTTAGTTGAGCCTTTAAGCGAAACCGGGACAGTCGGCAAAAAAAATACCGGTACTAGCGTCAGGTTCTGGCCTGACACCAGTTTCTTTGATGCGCCAAAGTTTCTGGTCTCACGTCTGCGTCATGTTTTGCGAGCCAAAGCGGTATTATGTCCGGGTTTAGTCGTTACCTTTGAAGATTTAAGCGGTTCCGAAAAACAAAATGATCGCTGGTGTTATGAAGATGGGTTGAACAGTTATCTCGCCAATGCGATGACCGATGTACCCTGTGTGCCAGCTAAACCTTTTGTAGGCCATTTTGCCGATGAAGACCAGGAAGTTGACTGGGCCCTTATGTGGCAACTTGAACCGGCGGAGGTGATTGCAGAAAGTTACGTCAATCTTATCCCGACCGCACAGGGAGGTACGCACGTAAACGGTTTACGCTCCGGATTGCTTGATGCTTTGCGTGAGTTTTGCGAGTTTCGCAGTCTGCTGCCACGCGGTGTAAAACTATCGGCAGAAGATATCTGGGAACGCTGCAGTTACGTATTATCAGTCAAACTGCAGGACCCTCAGTTTTCCGGACAGACGAAAGAACGTTTGTCTTCCAGACAATGTGCCGGGTTTGTTGCCGGTGCAGTAAAAGATTCGTTCAGTTTATGGCTCAATCACCATATTGAAGATGGTGAAAAAATAGCCGAGCTGGCCATTAACAATGCCCAATCACGTTTAAAACAGGCAAAAAAGGTTGTACGTAAACGGGTGCAATCCGGTCCGGCACTTCCCGGTAAACTGGCAGACTGTACTTCTCAGGATCCATCGCGTACCGAACTGTTTCTGGTGGAAGGGGATTCTGCTGGTGGTAGTGCCAAGCAAGGTCGTGACCGTGTATTCCAGGCCATCATGCCGTTGCGCGGTAAAATTCTGAATACCTGGGAAGTCGAAGCCTCGCAGGTGCTGGCTTCACAGGAAGTTCATGATATTGCTGTTGCAGTAGGTGTTGATCCAGGCTCGGATGATCTTGCTGGGCTGCGGTACGGCAAAATCTGTATTCTTGCCGATGCTGACTCGGATGGTGCGCATATCGCCACGCTGTTATGTGCGTTATTTGTCCGACATTTCCGGCCACTGGTCGAAGCAGGGCATATCTGTGTGGCGATGCCACCGTTATATCGGATCGATGTGGGCAAACAGGTGTTTTACGCATTGGATGATGAAGAGAGGCAAATCATTCTGGACCGTATCGAACGAGATAAAATTAAAGGCAAAGTAAGTACCCAGCGCTTTAAAGGTCTGGGCGAGATGAATCCTTTGCAATTACGTGAAACGACCATGGCTCCGGACACACGACGCCTGATTCGACTGACCATTGATGCCGAAGACGATACCTTTATGATGCTCGATAAGCTGCTGGCTAAGAAACGGGCCGGTGATCGAAAAGTCTGGCTGGAACAGCATGGCGATTTGGCTGATAGTTTAATCTGAACTGAGAATTTTGAATGAGCACTATAGTTGACGACCTGGAACAGCAACCGCTTCGGGATTTTACCGAAAAGGCGTATCTGGGATATTCCATGTACGTCATTCTGGATCGTGCCTTACCGCATCTGGCTGATGGCCTTAAACCAGTCCAACGGCGCATTGTTTATGCGATGTCCGAGTTGGGCCTCAGTGCTGTATCCAAACATAAAAAATCCGCTCGAACCGTCGGTGACGTTTTAGGTAAATATCATCCGCATGGCGATTCGGCCTGTTACGAAGCCATGGTGCTGATGGCTCAGCCATTCTCCTATCGCTATACCCTGATTGATGGTCAGGGTAACTGGGGGTCAATGGATGATCCCAAATCGTTTGCTGCGATGCGCTATACCGAAGCACGTCTGGCGCCGTATGCCCAAACATTATTAACTGAGCTGGGGCAGGGCACAGTCGAATGGATGCCTAACTTTGATGGCACCATGGATGAGCCACAACTGTTGCCCGCAAGACTTCCCAATGTATTATTGAACGGTGCAACCGGTATTGCCGTGGGTATGGCAACTGACATCCTGCCGCACAACCTGCGTGAAGTGGTAAATGCCTGCCTGTTACTGCTCAAATCGCCGAAAAGTACGCTGGATGATCTGTTAACTGAAATTCAGGGTCCGGATTTCCCTACAGGGGGGGAAATCGTCTCGCCTCAGGCCGAAATTCGTCGTATCTACGAAACGGGTCATGGTTCGATTCGTCAGCGAGCCGCTTATAAAGTCGAAGACAACGAAGTTGTGATTCATGCGCTGCCATATCAGACTTCCGGTGCCAAAGTGCTGGAACAGATCGCCGCACAGATGAATAACAAAAAGCTGCCAATGGTCGCGGATTTACGGGATGAATCCGATCACGAACAGGCGGTTCGTCTGGTGATTGTGCCGCGTTCCAATCGGGTGGATATTGAAAGTCTGATGTCGCATCTGTTTGCGACTACTGATTTGGAACGTAGCTACCGCGTCAATATGAATATGATCGGCCTTGATGGTCGGCCGCAGGTGAAAAATCTGCTGCAGATGCTCAGCGAATGGTTAACCTACCGGATTCAAACGGTACGCCGCCGCTTGCAGTATCGTCTGGATAAAGTGCTGGATCGCATGCACGTGCTGGAAGGCCTGCTGGTTGCTTATCTGAATATAGATGAAGTCATTGCGATTATCCGTTATGAGGATGATCCCAAAGCCGAGTTAATGGCCCGATTCAGTCTTAGTGATCGTCAGGCCGAATCGATTCTCGAATTACGTTTGCGTCATTTGGCCAAACTGGAAGAAATGAAGCTCAAAGGCGAAATGGATGAGCTCAGCAAGGAACGTAAATCACTGGAATTATTACTGAGTTCGGAAACCCGTTTGAAATCGTTGATCCGCAAAGAGCTGACAGCGGATGCCGAAAAATATGGTGATGACCGTCGTAGTGAAATCAAACAACGTGATGCGGCCAAAGCACTCAGCGAAACCGAATTATTACCTACAGAACCCCTGACAATTGTGTTATCGGCCAGTGGTTGGGTACGTGCGGCTAAAGGCCATGATGTGGATCCGGGATCCTTAAATTACCGAACCGGCGATCGTTATCTGGCATCGGTGAAAACCCGAAGTAACCAACAGGTAGTGTTTCTGGATGAAAGTGGTCGAAGTTATTCACTGGCCGCGCATACCTTGCCATCGGCAAGAGGCCAGGGAGAACCGCTCAGTGGTCGATTGCAATCCGCTCCGGAAGTACGCTTTATTGCGGTAATTGCGGCCGAGAATGATCAGATGGTGTTGTTATCCAATACTGCTGGTTATGGTTTTGTCACTCGCTTTGATAACTTACTGGCTAAAAACAAAGCCGGTAAAGCCTTATTCAATCTGCCGGATAAAGCGGCGTTATTACCACCATTGGTGGTCGATACAAAAACGCCGCAACAACTGGCGGTTGCCGCGGGTGATGGACGATTATTAGTCTTCCCAATCAGTGAAGTGCCAGAACTCAATAAAGGCAAAGGCGTCCGATTAATCAATATTCCGCAGGCACGTTTCACCAGTGGCCAGGAATGGTTGCAATCGGTCACGCTGGTTCCGGAAAATCACAGTCTGACGCTGCACGCCGGACGTCGTCATCTAACGCTGAAAACTGCTGATCTGCAACACTATGCCGGAGAGCGCGGCAAACGCGGACATAAGTTGCCCAGAGGATTGCAAAAAGTCAGTTCCGTTGAAGTAGCCGAGTAAAAAACTCGGTTACTTGTTATCCTATTAGGCTGAATTCACAATGCCTGATAGAGATGCTGGATATACCTTCTGATCATTTTTCCGTTACCGCTGTATTGCTGAAAAAAATCAGTCAACACCGCTGGGCCAGACATTCCTGGTCTTTGCTGGGTGTCATTCCTGGTCTGAGTGAAACACAACTGTCCAACGCGCAGAACGAAGGTGAGCTGCATTATTATCCCGATCTGCACCTGCGTTTGTTTCGGCATTATTGTGATAGCTATTATCAAAATCTGATGTCAGAACAGGCCAAGATTTATTTTATCGGCCGCCTGGAAAATGATCTGTTCACCCCGGTTTTACTGACCGTGGATTTCGATGAAGCCGCTTCCTATATGGAAGCTGGCGATCATGTGATGGAAGCAGCTTTGCCAGATGAATTATGTGTCTGGTTGGAACGCTTTCTGATCTATCACTACGCACCGGAAGCTCCCAAAAAGCGCCGTCGTGAACGGTGGAAAGATAATGATGGAGGCGCTCGATGAAAGAAAAATCAGCATCCGAAAACTTTTTATCACGCTGGTCTCGCCGTAAGCAGCAGACCAATATTGCAGAAGAAACGGCAACTGAACAATCAGCGCTTACCGAACAAAACCTGACAGATGAACCTGCACCAGCCAAAGAGCCAGCTGATTTGCCTGTTTGGCAACGTGAGAATGTCGATCCGGAAACCAAAAAACAGGCATTACGCGATTTATTTCGTAAACCGGGCTTTAATCAAACCGATGGGCTTGAAGAATACGAAAATGACTATAACTATCATGCTTTTGCTGGGTTGGGCTCTGTAGTAACCCATGAAATGAAGCGGATGCTGGAACGCCAGCTGGCGGAAGGTGAAGCAACTGAACATCCAGCGACCGCTAATCCTGCAGAAGACGCTGAACAGAATAACGACACAAAACCGCGAACTAATCGCGACGAGGAGGATAACCCCATTGCATAACGTGGTTTTGGAAGCAGGCCGAATTGAAATTCATCCGGTGCAATTGATTGAATTTGAATCGCGTGGTCGTTTATTGATTATTGGCAGTGGCGAAGCTGTTTCTGCCGTGGCAGCACATTGTCAGCCATTAACTATCAGTGCATGTTTGACCGATTCAGCAACCGTTACGAGTGATGATGTGACCTTGTTAGCAGGTGAGCTGGATAGCTTGACCGGCTGGCTGGGTGAATTTGATGCAGTAATTGCAGGGCAAACATTACGCTTTGATTTGGTGTTGGATTTGAGTGATTCGCCAATTCTCAAACAAAAAGTGTCACCTTTGGGCTATTTTGCCCCCGGCGAAAATCAACAAGCTTTGGCCGAAGCCTTACAGCAATTGCCCGATCTGATTGGTATTTTCGATAAACCGCGGTATTTCCAATACAAACCGAATATCTGTGCTCATTCCCGCCGAGGTATTCAAGGTTGTAATCAGTGTCTTGAAGCCTGTCCCGCTGAAGCTATTAGTCATGCCGGTGATGAAGTACGGGTAGATCCCAATTTATGCCAGGGTTGCGGCAGTTGTGTGGCGGTTTGTCCATCCGGTGCAATGAACTATGCGTTGCCAACGCTGGACGTTAGTCTTGAACGGTTACGTTCAATGATGCAGCAATATGACGAACTGGAAACCCAGCCACCGCATATTTTGATTCATGATGAATCCAATGCTCAAACCTTGTTGGAAATGCGCGGTCATGAACTCACTGACAACGTTATTACCTTCTCGATTGAAGAAATTGGCGCATTGAGTATGCCATTCTGGCTGGCGGCGATGGCCTATGGCGCTGCTGGTGTCACGGTTTGGGATGCGCTGACCCATAGTGATCATGATTGGCAGGAATTGCAGCAGCAAATAACCTTAACCAACGAATTATTGAACGGCATGGGCTATTCAACCGCCATTCACTGGCATCAAGGCAATGATTTTACGGCCTTAAAATCCCACATCCAGCAGTTACCCAAAACAGAGGCTGCCACTCCAAGCCGCTTTGCCGGTATGGATAACAAGCGCCGCGTCAGCACCATGGCCTTATCGCATCTTTATGAAAACGCCCCTTCACCTCAGGCAGAAATCAAACTGGAAAAGCCGGCTCCGTTTGGCGAGATTCTGGTCGATAAACAGGCTTGTACGTTATGTATGTCTTGTGTATCGGTATGCCCGGTTGGCGCATTGGTTGATGGCGTCGACAAACCGCAACTTAACTTTATTGAAGATTTATGTGTGCAATGCGGTATTTGTGAAACGGCCTGTCCTGAAAATGCCATTAGTCTGGCACCACGTTATATGTATCAACGAGATCAGGCACGGCAAAAGCGCATTTTGCATGAAGAGGCGATTTTTCATTGCATCAGTTGTGCAAAACCGTTTGCCACTCAGAAAATGATCGACACGATTACCGCAAAATTAAAAGATCATCATATGTTTCAGGGCGCAGCGCTGGAACAGCTGAAGATGTGTGAGGATTGTCGTGTCAAAGCCATGTTCAAAAAAGGTTAACCAACGTGGAAGATATTGAAGAAACTCAGTGGCGTGCCCAAACCTATGCGCTTTTAGCCAATTTACTGGCGACCCCGCCAGAGCAGGACTTGCTTGATAACATCAGTAGTTTGCAAGTGACTGAACCTGAAAGTCCTCTCGGTCAGGGGTGGCAGGCTTTGATAGATGCAGCAGCACACAACAGTGCTGAACAAATCGCAGATGAATATCAATTATTGTTTATCGGACTGGCTCAGGGAGAGGTGATTCCATACGGATCATATTACCAAAGCGGTTTTTTAAATGAAAAACCCCTGGCGAGATTACGTGTTGACCTGGGGAAACTGGGGCTGGAGCGGCAAGAGGATAAAGCTGAACCCGAAGATCATATCGCCGGTGAGTGTGATGTGATGCGACTTATCCTGTCAGCGAACGGTATCCCGGTTATTGATGATAAAGCCTTTTTCAATGCGCATTTACGCCCCTGGGCAGCCAAGTTTTTTACTGATTTGGCCAAGGCAAAAAGTGCCGTTTTTTATACAGCCGTCGCATTATTGGGCAAACATTTTATAGAAGCGGAACTTCAACGACTCGAACAATGACAGATAGTTTGAATTTGCAGGCGAATCTCCTTGAACAGTAACCCCGTCTGCGCGATAATTAAGGCTCAATTTGTTGTCAATGTTGACAACCCCTTGCTTGTCACTGCATTGAATTTCATTCGGAGAAATCCATGACTGCAAAGCCATCAAATAGCCGCAGAGAATTTCTGCACAAATTGACCGCCACAATCGGTGGCACGGCAACGTTGGCTTTAACAGCAAATACGTTGCAAGCTGCTCCGCAAAAAATTGCAAAAACTCCCGCTGAACCCGCTCCTGCTGCAAAAGGTTATCAACATACCGAACATGTTGAAACTTACTACCAGCGCGCTGACTTTTAAAAGACTGACGTTATGAAACTGACTAAACGTGATCCGGCAGCCATTATCAGTGGTATCTCTGGCGTAAATCGTAGAACCTTTCTGAAAGGTTCAGGTATCGCGGCAGGTGGAGCAGCCTTTATGAGTTTGCTGCCTAATGCAATGATTCAGAA
>DELT01000031.1:61306-107581 GCA_002354555.1 Methylophaga sp. UBA2689 | reverse complement strand
CGTGAACATGGTCATGGTGACAAACGACTCAAATACCCAATGAAAAAAGTCGATGGCAAATGGCAGCGTGTGTCATGGGAACAAGCCATTGATGAAATCGGCACGCAGATGCTGAACATTCGCGAAACATCTGGTCCGGACTCAGTTTACTGGCTGGGGTCAGCAAAATTCAGCAATGAACAGGCTTATCTGTTCCGCAAGTTTGCCGCGTTCTGGGGCACCAACAACGTCGATCATCAGGCGCGGATCTGTCATTCCACCACAGTTGCCGGTGTTGCAAACACCTGGGGCTACGGGGCAATGACCAATTCCTACAACGATATTCATAATTCCAAAGCGATTTTCATTATCGGTGCCAATCCGGCCGAAGCCCATCCTGTTTCACTACAGCATATTTTCCGCGGTAAAGAACGTGGTGCACCGGTTATTGTTGTTGATCCGCGCTTCAGTCGTACAGCTGCCCACGCCGATCAATTTATTCGTATTCGTAGCGGTTCTGATATCCCGTTTGTCTGGGGCATGCTCTGGCATATTTTTGAGAATGGCTGGGAAGATAAAAGCTTTATCGAACAGCGCGTTTACGGAATGGACGAAATCCGTAAGGAAGTCGCTAACTGGCCACCTGCAGAAGTTGAAAAAGTCAGCGGAGCCAAAGAAGCCGATGTTTATCAGGCGGCTAAAACTATGGCTGAACATCGTCCCGGCACTGTGATCTGGTGCATGGGTATAACTCAGCATACCGTTGGTAACAGCAATACCCGTGCTTTATGTATCCTGCAACTGGCGCTCGGTAATATGGGTGTATCCGGTGGCGGAACCAATATTTTCCGTGGTCACGACAATGTTCAGGGAGCCACTGATTTTGGTGTGGTTTCCAATAGTCTTCCCGGTTATTACGGACTGGCTGAAGGAGCCTGGCAGCATTGGGCTCGTGTCTGGGATGTTGAGCTGGACTGGCTGAAACAAAAATTTGATCAAAGTAAATACGAAGAAATCGATGGCACGGCGGTTTCACCGATGTACACCAACGGTATTACTGTTTCTCGCTGGATCGATGGTGTGTTGGAAGACAAAGATAGCATCGACCAGAATGATGCCATTAAAGCCATGGTTTTATGGGGACACGCTCCCAACAGTCAGACCCGTGGCCCGGAAATGAAACAAGCCATGGAAAAACTGGATCTGCTGGTGGTGGTCGATCCTTATCCTACCGTTTCAGCAGTAATGAACGATCGCACTGACGGCGTATATCTGTTGCCGGCTGCTACACAATTTGAGACTTATGGTTCACTGACATCATCGAACCGTTCAGTGCAATGGCGTTTCCAGATTATCAAACCATTGTTTGAATCTTTGCCTGATCACACGATCATGTATAAATTCGCCAAAAAATTCGGTTTTGAAAAAGAGCTTTGCAACCAGATTACCGTGAATGGTGAAGAACCATTAATTGAAGATATTACCCGTGAATACAACAGGGGCATGTGGGCGGTGGGTTACACCGGCCAATCACCAGAGCGCCTCAAACTGCAATCGGAAAATCTGCATACCTTCAACACCACCACTTTGAAAGCTGAGGGGGGGCCATGTGATGGTGAGATTTACGGTCTGCCATGGCCATGCTGGGGTCCACCGGAAATGAAGCATCCGGGTAGTCATATTCTGTATGACAACTCGACACCGGTGGCAGAGGGCGGTGGTCCATTCCGTGCCCGTTTCGGTGTGGAACGCGATGGCGTTAATCTGCTATCTGAAGAAGGTTCCAGCACCGTTGGCGCTGAACTCACGGATGGTTATCCTGAATTTACCGACTTAATGCTTAAAGAATTGGGCTGGTGGGATGATCTGACCGAGGAAGAAAAAGCTGAAGCCGAAGGGCGGAACTGGAAAACGGATTTATCAGGCGGTATTCAACGTGTAGCGATCAAGCATGGCTGCGCTCCATATGGTAATGCCAAAGCCCGAGCTATCGTCTGGCAGTTCCCGGATCCAGTGCCTATTCATCGTGAACCGCTCTATACAACACGTCGTGATTTGGTGGAGAAATATCCAACCTACGAAGATCGTCGCAGCTTCTATCGTCTGCCGACACGCTACGGTTCAATTCAAGCGACAGATTTCAGTAAAGACTTCCCACTGATTATGACCAGTGGCCGTTTGGTGGAATATGAAGGGGGTGGTGAAGAAACCCGCTCCAATCCATGGCTGGCTGAATTGCAGCAGGATATGTTTATCGAAATCAACCCGGCTGATGCGAACAATGCAGGTATTAAAAATGGTGAACAGGTTTGGGTCGATGGACCTGAAGGTGGCACCATAAAAGTAATGGCCATGGTGACTGAACGTGTTGAACGGGGTGTTGTGTTTATGCCGTTCCATTTTGGTGGACATTACCAGGGTAAAGATTTGATTGATAAGTATCCTGAAGGCACTGTGCCACATGTTCGAGGTGAATCTTGTAACACCGTATTCACTTATGGTTATGACTCCGTAACGGCGATGCAGGAAACCAAAGTTTCTCTGTGTCGTATCCGTGCTGCCTAGATTAAGGGGATTGCTAAATGGCTCGAATGAAGTTTTTGTGTGATGCCGAGCGTTGTATTGAATGCAATGCCTGTGTCACTGCCTGTAAAAATGAACATGAAGTACCCTGGGGAATTAATCGTCGTCGTGTAGTCACCATTGACGATGGTATTCCAGGTGAAAAATCTATCTCAGTTGCCTGCATGCATTGTACCGATGCACCTTGTCAGGCTGTCTGTCCTGTTGATTGTTTTTACACCACCGATGATGGTGTGGTTTTGCATGACAAAGATATCTGCATCGGTTGTGGTTACTGCTTTTATGCCTGTCCGTTTGGCGCGCCGCAATATCCACAGGAAGGTGCCTTTGGCGCACGTGGCAAAATGGACAAATGTACTTTCTGTGCTGGCGGCCCTGAAGAAGATAACTCGGCTGAAGAAGTTGAAAAATATGGCCGTAACCGTCTGGCCGAGGGTAAATTACCATTGTGTGCTGAGATGTGTTCTACCAAAGCATTAATTGCCGGTGATGGTGATATCGTTGCTGATTTGTTCCGCAGCCGCGTGGTTCGTCGTGGTGGTCGTCCGGATAACTGGGGTTGGGCAACAGCCTACAAGGATTAATCATGAGACTGCTTGTTTTAATGCTTGGCGCCTTTCTGCTGACTGCTTGTTACGAAGATACTGATGTAACCATGCATAAAGCTGGCGTGTATAAAGGTAGTGAAGACAATCATGCTCTATCAGCAGATGAACGCGCAGAAGTACTGAAGCAGCGTTTCAACAGCGTACAAACGGATCGCTAACGGAGAAGGCATGTCTGCAACTGCTGCTATGAATAATCGTAAAAAAACATCGCTTTGGGCGATGTTGATCATTGTATTGGCAATTCTGATATTGCCGTTAACCGGCTATCTGTATGTCAATATGACTGAGCAGCCAGCAGTAGATGAGCAGACCAATCCCCGTTCTGATACCTGGCGACAGGTGCGTGAAAACCAAGAAGGTTATAGCGCTGTTAAAGGTCAGGAAACCAATGAACTGATCCAGGGTGCCGGTCAAAACTGGCGTCAGCTGCGTAATGGCCCGATTGCTACTTATGGTGCATGGTTGCTCAGTGGTGTGCTGGTTATTCTCGCTGCGTTTTATTTTTGGCGAGGCGAGATTAAATTAACCCATCCCCGTACCGGTAATACCGTCCAACGCTGGACGTTGAACGAGCGTCGTCTGCATTGGACGACAGCCACATTATTTATCCTGCTGGCAATTACTGGGCTCAGCCTTTTGTATGGACGTTTGGCCTTGATTCCGCTATTGGGATATCCGGGGTTTTCGGCCTATGCCACTGCAGCCAAATGGATACATAATGTTCTTGGCCCGGTGTTTATGGTGGCTTTGTTTATTATCCTCATCAAATGGTTCAAAAATAATTTGTTTACCAAGGTTGATATCGAATGGTTTAAAGCCTTCGGCGGTATGGTAGGAGACAAGCATCCTTCTGCAGGCAAGTTCAATGGTGGTGAAAAAGCCTGGTTCTGGACGTTGGCAACAGCAGGCGTGGCATTGTGTTTTTCAGGGCTGGTGCTGGATTTCCCTAATTTTGGACAGGAACGTGAAGTCATCATTGGCGCCCATCTGATTCATATTCTGACCGCGATGTTACTGATGGCATTTTCGCTGGGCCATATCTATATCGGCACCATCGGAACCGAAGGCGCTCTGGAAGGCATGACCACCGGTCATGTTGATGTTGCCTGGGCCGAACAGCATCACGATCTTTGGTTAAAAGAAGTCGAGCAAGAGCAGCAAAATACACGTCAGTAATTTGCGCAAATCAGATACCTGTTATCAGCCAATCCGCAAAAACGGGTTGGCTGTTGTTTTTTTGAAGCCATAGACAAAATATCTTCATGATCCATATTGGATCAATTTTCCTGCTAGCAGCGCACGAGAAACGTGCCGGTTCAGGCATTGTGCATTTATTTAGTGCGTTTTTGAACTCTCGCAAAAGCTCCCAATCTTATCTTTAAACAAAAGCTTGATTTCGCTTTGATTTTTGCTTGTCATCAGGCTTCACATCAGCAGTTAGCCATGATAGTTTTGACTGGATTTTTATTATAAAAAGCCAATGCAGGCTACGAAGTGAGAGAGGCAGTTAATGACCGAGCAAACCATCAATGCTCAAGCAACTGGAAAAAAGACCAAGCGATCACGTATTACCAGTAAAGGTAGACAGATTGAGCCAAAAGCATTGGCAGAAGTGCGTGAATTACTCGGTAATGCATCCAGACAAAAAGATTTACTGATAGAGCATCTACATAAAATCCAGGATTTCTACAAACATATCTCAGCAGCACATTTAGTCGCGCTGGCGTATGAAATGAAACTGTCTCGTGCTGAAGTCTATGAGGTCGCCACTTTCTACCATCATTTTGATGTGATTAAAGAAGGTGACGCGGTTCCTGCCGATTTAACCGTTCGCGTCTGTGATTCAATGAGTTGTGAAATGGCCGGAGCTGAAGGCCTGATTGATTCTCTTGAAACCGCCATGGGCGAAAAAGTCCGGGTTCAGCGGGTTCCCTGTATCGGTCGCTGTGATAAAGCACCTGTTGCTGTTGTAGGTATGCATCCGGTGGAATTTGCCGATGTGCAAAAAGTTGATGCGTTGGTTGAACAGGGCGTCACTGAACCGGAAACCATTGAACCAATTTTGTTTGAACAATATGTAGCAAACGGTGGTTATTCTATATATCAACAGTGTATGGCCGGCCAGCATGATGTCGATAAAGTACTCGACATGATGGATGACTCAGGCCTGCGTGGCTTGGGCGGCGCTGGTTTCCCGGTCGGTCGTAAATGGCGAATTGTTCGTGATCAACCTGCCCCGAGATTAATGGCCGTCAATATCGATGAAGGCGAGCCGGGTACGTTTAAAGACAAATATTATCTGGATCGCGATCCACACTGTTTTCTGGAAGGCATGCTGATTGCCGCCTGGGCAGTGGACATCAATGAAATTTATATTTATCTGCGTGATGAATATGCCGCTATCCGTGTGATGCTGGAACAGGAGCTTGCTAAACTGCGGTCGCACCCTCCGGTAACCAACCTGCCAACGATTCATTTACGACGTGGAGCCGGTGCCTATATTTGCGGCGAAGAGTCAGCGATGATTGAATCCATTGAGGGTAAACGTGGTATGCCTCGCTTGCGTCCACCGTTTGTTGCTCAAGTCGGGTTATTCGGTCGGCCGACGCTGGAACATAATATGGAATCGCTTTATTGGGTTCGCGATATTCTTGAAAAAGGCCCCGAATGTTTTACCGATCATGGACGTCATGGTCGTAAGGGCCTGCGTTCATTTTCTGTCAGCGGCCGTGTCAATAATCCGGGCGTGCATCTGGCACCCGCAGGTATCACGATGCGGGAACTGATTGATGAATATTGTGGCGGTATGATTCAAGGTCATGAGTTTTATGGCTATTTCCCCGGCGGTGCGTCAGGCGGAATTTTGCCTGCGTCGTTAGGTGATGTGCCTCTGGATTTTGACACCCTGCATGAACATGGCAGTTTTATCGGCTCGGCTGCAGTGATTGTGTTTTCCAATAAAGACAGAGCACGCGATTTGGCTGTCAATGCAATGCGTTTCTTTGAGGACGAGTCCTGTGGCCAATGTACGCCTTGTCGTGTCGGCACCGCCAAAGCGGTCAACTTAATGAAACAGTCTAAATGGGACGAACCATTGCTCGAAGAGTTGTCTCAAGTAATGGTAGATGCGTCGATTTGTGGTCTGGGGCAGGCTGCTCCAAATCCGCTGCGTAGCGTCGTCAAGTATTTCCCTGAGGAGTTGAAATAATGGCCACTCAATTACAAGACAGCGTAGAAATAGTCGAATTTACGCTTAACGGCCAGAAAATCAGTGCCCGTGCCGATGAAACAATTTTAAAAATTGCCGAGCGCGAAGGCATTGAAATCCCGCATTTATGTTATTCCGAGCGTGAAGGACAGGATGGAAACTGCCGGTCATGCATGGTGGAAGTTGAAGGTGAGCGTGTTCTAGCGCCTTCATGCTGCCGTTATCCCGGCAATGATATGAAAGTGCAGACCAATAGCGAACGTGCTTTGCATTCGCAAAAAATGGTACTGGAACTGCTCAAATCTGATGTTTCCGAAAAGCCGCATACGCTGCATTCCGAACTCGATTACTGGGCAGGTAAACTTGAAATCAGTACACCACGATTTCAGCCCCGCAAATCAGTAGCGCCTGATCTTTCGCATCCCGGTATTGCCGTTAATATGGATGCCTGTATCCAATGTACCCGTTGTGTTCGTGCCTGTCGTGATGAACAGAATAACGATGTCATTGGTCTGGCAATGCGCGGTAGTCATACCGAAATTGTCTTTGATCTTGATGACCCGATGGGTGAAAGCACCTGTGTTGCCTGTGGTGAATGTGTTCAGGCCTGTCCAACCGGTGCATTGATGCCTGCCAATGAAGTAGGCATGGTTGAACCGGATCGTCAGGTTGAATCGGTTTGTCCGTATTGTGGTGTGGGTTGTCAGCTTACCTACAATATTAAAGACGATAAAATTCTGTACGTTGAAGGCCGTGATGGCCCGGCGAACCATGGTCGTTTATGTGTGAAAGGCCGTTATGGGTTTGACTATGTACATCATCCGCATCGCCTGACCAAACCGCTTATCCGCCGTGAAGGTGCACCGAAAAACGGTGAATTTACGATGGAACCAAACGATATCGACAAAATCTTCCGTGAAGCTACCTGGGAAGAAGCGTTGGATATGGCTGCTCAGGGTTTTATGAAGATCCGTGATCAAAAAGGCCCCAATGCATTAGCCGGTTTCGGCAGTGCCAAAGGTAGTAACGAAGAAGCGTATCTGTTTCAGAAACTGGTTCGTACCGGTTTTAAAACCAACAATGTCGATCACTGTACTCGTCTTTGCCATGCCTCATCTGTTGTGGCCTTGCTTGAATGTCTTGGCTCCGGTGCGGTATCCAACCCGGTTGCCGATGTTGATAAAGCTGATGTGATTGTGTTGATTGGTGCGAATCCGACGGTGAATCATCCGGTAGGTGCAACGTGGATGAAAAATGCGTTGCGTTCCGGGACCAAATTGATTCTGCTGGATCCACGAACCACTGAACTTTCCCGTGAGGCGACGCATCATCTGGCCTTTAAGCCGGGCAGTGACGTGCCGATGCTCAATGCCATCATGCATGTCATTGTCGAAGAAAATCTGGTCGATCAAAACTTTGTTGCCGAGCGTACGCAAGGCTTCGAAGATATGAAAAAACACCTACAGAAATACACGCCGGAATTGATGGAACCGATTTGTGGCATTCCTGCACAAACCTTAAGAGAAGTCGCGCGGCTTTATGCGAAAGCAGATGCAGCGATGATTCTTTGGGGCATGGGCGTTTCGCAACATGTTCATGGTACTGATAATGCCCGTTGCCTGATTTCACTGGCATTAATGACGGGTCAGATCGGGCGTCCGGGTACCGGCCTGCATCCATTGCGTGGACAGAATAATGTTCAGGGTGCATCAGATATGGGGCTTATTCCAATGCGTCTGCCGGATTATTACAAAGTCACTGACGATGATGCCCGGCATAATCTGGAACAATTATGGGGCTCCGAGATTGATTCAAAACCGGGGCTTACCGTTGTGGAAATCATGGATGCGATTCATGCGGGTAATTTGAACGGTCTGTATATCATGGGTGAAAACCCGGCGATGTCCGATCCGGATGCCAATCATGCCCGTGAAGCTCTGTCTGAGCTTGATATTATGGTGGTACAGGATATCTTCCTGACCGAAACTGCTTATCTGGCGGATGTTATTTTGCCTGCGTCAGGCTTTCCGGAAAAAACCGGTACTTTCACTAACACGGATCGTCTGGTGCAAATGGGACGCAAAGCCATTCCAATGCCGGGAGATGCCCGTCAGGATTTATGGATCATTCAGCAGATCGCCCAGCGAATGGGGCTGGACTGGCATTACGATGGACCCAAAGAAGTGTTTGACGAAATTCGTAAAGCGGTTCCTTCCATGGGTGGGATTACCTGGGAACGTCTCGAACGTGAACACGGTGTGGTTTATCCATGTGAACAGGAGGGTGATCCAGGTGAACCGATTATTTTCACAGATAGTTTTCCGACAACTGATGGTCGTGGTCTGTTTGTTCCAGCGGATATTGTTGAACCGGATGAACGTCCTGACGAAGAATATCCGTACATTCTAATTACTGGCCGTATGCTGGAACATTGGCATACCGGTTCAATGACCCGTCGTTCCAATGTACTCGATGCACTGGAACCTGAAGCCGTGGCCACCATTCATCCACTCACACTGGATGAAATGAATGTCAGACCGGGTGAGATGGTGACCTTATCCACTCGTCGCGGTGCAGTGTCCGTAGTGGCAAGGGTTGATGAAGCGGTGCCAACCGGAGCGATATTTATGGCCTTCTGTTATTACGAGGCGGCGGTAAACAAACTCTCAAACGCAGCTTTGGATCCGGCGGCCAAAATTCCGGAGTTCAAGTATTGCGCGGTGAAAGTCACACCGGGTGGGGAACCCTTGAAGTTTCATAGCTATGGTGGTGGTCAAGCCGTAAATAAACTTAGGCAGTGATTGAGGGTAGGTTCACAAAAGGGCATGTTTTCATGCCCTTTTTTATGTCATAAGCTCGCATTCTTGCTAAGATAGCGGCGAATAATCTCTTGACGCAACAGGTCAAAAAAAATAAATGAAAATCCTCATAAGTAACGACGACGGCTACATGGCAAAGGGTATCCGTACGCTGGCACGCTCGCTTGCCGGTCTGGGGGAAATCACGGTGGTTGCGCCAGACCGTAACCGCAGTGGTGCCAGCAACTCCCTGACATTGGAAAATCCCCTACGGCTGGACCGGATGGAAGATGGTGTTTATCGCGTAGAAGGTACACCCACTGACTGTGTACATCTGGCCATTACCGGTTTACTGGAAGATGAACCCGACATGGTGGTTTCAGGCATTAATGCAGGAGCCAATCTTGGTGATGATGTGCTGTATTCAGGCACCGTGGCTGCCGCGATGGAAGGGCGCTTTCTGGGATTGCCGGCGATTGCTATTTCATTGGCGAGCTTCGAAGGAAAACACTACGAAACAGCTGGCTGGGTGGCCCAACAGTTAGTCGAAAGACTTAAATCGGTAGCATTACCTGCTGATACTATTCTCAATGTGAATGTGCCAGATCTGCCAATAGAAGAAATTATTGGTTTTGAAAGTACCCGTCTTGGTCATCGGCATAAAGCAGAGCCCGTGATTAAAGAATTTGATCCGCGTGGTCGACCACTGTATTGGATAGGACCTGCCGGAGCTGAGCAGGATGCAGGTCCGGGCACCGATTTTGATGCGATTCGTCGTGGTGCGGTATCGGTGACACCGTTGCAAATTGATTTAACCCGATACGATGCGATTGATGGCGTCTCAAGATGGTTGGAAAGCACTTTGCCATGATCGCCGATCCACGTGGAATAGGGATGACCTCGCAAAGGACTCGGGATCGACTGATCCAGCGTCTGCAGGAGCGTGGTATCCAGAATATTCAACTGTTAACAGTAATGCGGCAGTGCCCCCGACATTTATTTGTCGACGAGGCGTTAGCCAGCAGAGCATATGAAGATACGGCACTGCCAATAGGCCTGGGCCAGACCATTTCGCAACCCTACATTGTGGCGCGAATGACCGAAATTCTGCTGCAGGGTGGACCCAGGAATAAGGTATTGGAAATCGGTACCGGCTCTGGCTATCAGACGGCAGTGCTTTCTGCATTAGTTCCAAGAGTCTTCAGTGTTGAGCGCATTGCGCCATTACTCAAGCAGGCCAGAGAACGTTTTTATCTCTTAAAGCTTAATAATATTCGCCTCAAACACAGTGATGGTAATTGGGGCTGGCCGGAAAATGGTCCCTATGACGGTATTATCGTCACCTGTGGTGCAGAACACATACCGCCCACCTTGTTGGAGCAGCTTGCGCCCGGTGGACGATTGGTAATTCCAGTCGGTGGCAGCAAGGGACAGATCCTGAAAGTGATTGATCGGGTGGGTGGTAAATTTGAAGAAACGGAATGGGATGCCGTCAGTTTTGTCCCGCTTTTAACTGGACAGATTGGATGAAATTATTTTCAGGGCTTTACGCAAAAGTCATGCAATGGGCAAGGCATAAACATGCCACCTATTGGCTGGCATTAGTCAGCTTTTCTGAATCATCTTTTTTCCTGATACCACCCGATGTGATGCTGGCACCAATGTCGCTGGCCAGACCTGATAAAGCCTGGTTTTATGCTGGCTTAACTACAATAGCTTCCGTATTAGGCGGTTTACTGGGGTATTTGATTGGCCTGTTTGCCCTGCAAATGGTTGAGCCCTGGATTATTCAATTTGGCTATACTGAAGCCTATGAAACAGCTCAACAATGGTTTGCTGAGTACGGTTTCTGGGCAATCTTTTTAGCTGGCTTTACACCAATCCCGTACAAGATATTTACCATTGCTTCCGGTGCGGTGGGGATGTTGTTATTACCGTTTATTCTGGGTTCGTTGATTGGTCGTGGTATGCGATTTTTCCTGGTCGCTGGTTTAATGAAATGGGGCGGTCAACCGTTTGAAGAAAAATTACATCTGTGGGTGGATCGACTAGGCTGGATAACGGTCGGTCTGTTGCTTCTGGCTTATCTGATATTTGTCTGATATGAAACGGCTGTTCATTGTGCTAATGCTTACGTTAACTGCTTGCAGCGGTAACAATGCATTAGCGCCGATCGGCAGGGAAGATTCGGGTAGATATCAGCAACGTCCTTCCCCGGCACCAGCGCCAAACAGCTATACCGTCAGAAAAGGCGATACGCTGTATTCAATCAGCTTCCGCTATGGCATGGACTATCGTGATGTTGCACGTATCAACGGCATCCGCCCGCCTTATACAATTTATGTCGGACAAAAAATCAAATTCGATGGTAAGTCGGTCACCACCGCTTCCACCACCCGTCCGGGGACTGTAAAACCAAGTCCTAGCCGGCCTTCATCACCTTCGGTCACGCGGCCCTCAACCACCGCCCAACCGTCACGGCCATCTACCGCCACGCAGACACCCCAGGCGAAACCCTCCACGCCTAAGCCTTCGTCATCACCAGCGCTGACCTCAGGCAATGAAAGTCTTATCTGGCGTTGGCCGACTGAAGGCAGAGTGGTGTCCACGTTTTCAGAATCTGCCGCTGGCCGCAAAGGCATAAATATTCTCGGCAAACCCGGGCAGCCTATTCTGGCAGCTGCAGACGGCAAGGTGGTCTACAGCGGTGATGGCTTGCCGCGCTATGGTAATTTGCTGATCATCAAACATAATGATGTCTATCTAAGCGCCTATGCCCACAATGATACGTTGCTGGTCAAAGAGGGCGATACGGTGAAAAGTGGTCAGCGCATTGCCACACTGGGTCGGTCCGGCACCCAGGTCGAACAATTGCATTTCGAAATCCGCCGTAACGGCAAACCTGTCGATCCAATCCGCTTTCTGCCTAAACAATAAGCGGCATTATCCGTTACAATAACGGGTTTGCTGCGGCAGCTTTATCAACTAATTTCAATGAGGTACTAGCGTGGAACTCGGCGCGACGATGCAACGAATTAAAACTCTCCGTGATCGCAGTGACGATCTCAGGGGGTATCTTTGACTTCGATACCAAGGCAGAACGCCTAGTTGAAGTCACCCGTGAGCTGGAAGATCCCAATGTCTGGAATAATCCGGAAAACGCTCAGAAACTGGGGCAGGAACGCTCTAGCCTCGAGCGCATTGTCAAAACTCTGTCTTCACACAGTGAAGTGCTGGATGACGCCAAAGACTTGCTCGAACTCGCTGTAGAAGAAAACGACGAAGACACCTTCAATGCAGTGAATGCCGATTTGGATGCATTGGAAAAAGGTTTGGAAAAACTCGAATTTCAGCGCATGTTCTCCGGCAAACTGGATCACAATAGCGCTTATCTGGATATTCAATCCGGTTCGGGCGGTACTGAAGCACAGGATTGGGCCAATATCATCTTGCGTATGTATTTACGCTGGGGTGAAGCTCAGGATTACAAAGTCACCTTGATGGAAGTCTCTGCAGGTGACGTTGCTGGTGTGAAAAGTGCGACCATCCGTTTTGAAGGTGAATATGCCTTTGGCATGTTACGTACCGAAACTGGTGTACACCGCTTGGTACGTAAATCGCCATTTGATTCCGGTGCCCGTCGTCATACCTCATTTGCCTCGGTGTTTGTCTATCCCGAAGTCGATGACACCATCGAAATCGACATTAATCCGTCTGATTTACGTATTGATACCTACCGCTCAAGTGGTGCGGGTGGTCAGCACGTCAACACTACCGACTCAGCGGTACGTATTACTCACGTACCGACCAACACCGTGGTGCAATGTCAGATGGAACGCTCACAACATAAAAACCGTGACCAGGCGATGAGCCAGTTACGCGCCAAACTGTATGAGCTGGAATTACAAAAGCAAAACGAAGTCAAACAAGCCGCCGAAGAATCCAAATCGGATATCGGCTGGGGCAGTCAAATCCGCTCCTATGTACTCGATCAATCACGCATCAAAGATTTACGTACCGGTGTCGAAACCGGAAACACGCAGGCTGTTCTGGATGGCGATCTGGATCAATTCATTGAAGCCTCACTCAAATCAGGTTTATAAGCGAATCCAACATGACCCAAGAAACAGAATTTGACGAAAACCGACTGATTGCCCAACGTCGTGAAAAACTGGCGACCATTCGTGAGCAAGGCAATGCCTTCCCCAATGACTTCCGTCGTAATGTGATGAACGGCGAGTTACAAACCGAATATGCCGAGTGGGATGTGGATCAGCTTAAGGAAAAACCACTTCGCGTAGCGATTGCCGGTCGAATGATGACCAAACGGGTGATGGGTAAAGCCAGCTTTGCCACCGTGCGTGATATGTCCGGTGATATTCAGCTCTATGTAGCGCGTGATGAATTGCCTGAAGGTGTCTATCCTCAATTCAAAACCTGGGATAACGGTGACATCATCGCTGCCGAAGGTACCTTATTCCGTACCCAAAAGGGCGAGTTGTCGATACATGTTGAAACCATCAAATTACTGACCAAATCACTGCGTCCATTACCGGAAAAATTCCACGGCCTGTCCGATATGGAAACACGCTATCGCCAGCGTTACGTCGATCTGATCATGAACGAAGCCAGCCGTGAAACCTTCCGGATTCGCACCAAAGTCATTGATGGCGTGCGTCGTTATCTGATGGACAAAGACTACCTCGAAGTCGAAACGCCAATGATGCAAGCCATTCCCGGCGGTGCCACAGCCAGACCGTTCACCACGTATCACAATGCTTTGGATATGGACCTGTTCCTGCGTATCGCACCGGAACTGTATCTGAAACGACTGATTGTCGGCGGCTTTGAACGCGTGTTTGAAATCAACCGTAATTTCCGTAACGAAGGACTGTCGACTCGCCATAATCCAGAATTCACCATGGTTGAGTTTTATCAGGCCTATGCCGATTTTAATGATCTGATGGATCTCACCGAAGATATGCTGCGTACCGTGACCCAGAATGTATTGGGCAGCAGCCAGGTACATTACCAAGGTCTGGATATTGATTTTGCCCAGCCGTTTGATCGCATGACCGTCAAAGATTCCATCCTGCATTTCAACCCGGATCTGAAAGCCGAACAACTCGACACAATCGAAGCCGCCAGAGAAGTCGCTCAAGGTTTGGGCATTCCGCTTAAAGACAGCTATGGCCTTGGCAAAGTACAAATCGAAATCTTCGAAAAAACCGTCGAGCATCAACTGATGCAACCGACCTTTATTACCGCCTACCCAACCGAAGTTTCACCATTAGCAAGACGCAGTGATAACGACCCGTTTGTCACCGACCGCTTTGAATTCTTCGTTGGTGGCCGTGAAATCGCCAATGGCTTCTCGGAATTAAATGACGCCGAAGATCAAGCCGAACGTTTCAAAGCCCAAGTCGCCGAAAAAGATGCCGGCGATATCGAAGCCATGCACTACGACGCCGACTATATCCGGGCTTTGGAATACGGTATGCCGCCAACAGCAGGCGAGGGGATTGGCATTGATCGGTTGGTGATGTTGTTGACTGATTCACCGTCAATTAGAGATGTGTTGCTGTTTCCGCATATGCGGCCTGAGTAATTAACAAGCTTACAGGGTGCTCAATGGGCTTTTTACTCCATGAGCACCTTGTTTGAGTAGATGAGTATAAATCTCAGTTGTTTTCACATCGGCATGTCCTAATTGCTGTTGAACCGTGCGAATATCTGCACCGGATTGCAGCAAGTGTGTTGCGAAGGAGTGACGAAGCGTGTGACTTCCAACTTGTTTTTCAATTCCTGCTTTTTGGCTGGCAGTTCGTAATATCTTGTTTACATTTGTTTCATCAAAATGATGGCCTCTTTCAACTCCGGCGCCAGTGTCACTAGACGATGTTTAAAACCTTTGCCATTCCAAACTTGTATTTGAAAATTATCAAGATCAACATCCTTTACTCTCAACCGAACCAACTCCATTCGGCGCAGGCCAGAGCCGTAGAGAATTGATGCCATTAATAAATGTACACTTTCCAGTTGTGACAACAAAGCGGATACCTCTTCACGAGTCAGTACTGTTGTCAGTTTCCGTTGTCTGGATGAACGTTTGAAATCGCCGATTTGATTTAGAGGTTTCTCCAGCACTTTGTTGTAGAGGAATACTAATGCATTAAGTGCAATTCCCTGTGTTGCAGCCGCCACGTTACGTTGAACAGCAAGATGCGTTAGAAATGCCTCCACCTCATTGTCACCCATTTCGCTAGGATGTTTTTTCTTATTGAAAACTATGAAATACTTTATCCAATAAAGGTACGAGTCAATGGTTCTGCGGCTATATCGCCGAACTAACATAAATTCACTAATGGAATTGAGAAATGGTGATGATGACATGGAAATGACCTCCTCCTTGAAGTTCTGGAAATACGCAGCCAACCATGGCTATGCCAGAAAATTAATCGTGAATCATTTACGATTAATTAATTCAGTAAAATCTTACCTGAAAAAAAGTAGATATTTCAATAGCTTATTTGGTGTGAGATTTGTTCATTATATTTATGATCCATTCACGTTAATAATTATTATGAGGTCGCAGACCTCATTAACAGACTGGTTTTAGGCCGTACGCATTGGGGGCTTAGTAAATGACAAGATTTCGTGGCGGGTGCTTATGCAAAGCCGTTCGTTACGAGACAACGGCTGATCCATTGAATCAGAGAGTGTGTCACTGCAGCGAATGTCAGAAGGCTATCGGGGCTGCTTTTAACGCCTGTGTGTTACTGCGTATTGATGACGTGTCTATCACTGGCCCAATTATGACCTTTTATTCTTCAGAAACCCTTGAACGAGGTTCTTGCTCTCGTTGCGGTTCAAGTATATTTTCCCGCCGTGCTTCTGCGGGAGTCATTGGTCTGACGGTTGGCAGCCTAGATGAACCGTCACTTTTCGAGCCAGATATGCACTTTTGGGTCTCTTCAAAACAACCGTGGCTAAAGATCGCAGATAGTCTTCCCCAGTATCCAGAAGGTCCGCCATCTAAAGGTTATTGAGTCAATGAGTCGCAATGAAGGTTGGCCTAACAATGCCATGAAATTCACTCCCTACGGTCGCCGGACGCTCGCAAGCTCGCGCCGTTTATGGCAGCGTTATGTGCATGCAAGTTCTGACAAATGTTTTACAGATCACGAAAGTAAACCTAACAATTAGGCAAAGGAGTTGTTGATGAAGTTCATGTTATTTCCGAGTTACGTTTTGGTGGTATTACTTATTTATGGTAATACAGTGTTTGCAGACACACTTTCTTATCGGGACAAGGCAGACCAATGTATTGAGCACGGATACAAACTCTGTTGGCGCTTTTGTCTTGCGGCCGCTAAGCAACAAGAGGCAGGTAAAACGGCTAAGCTTGGAGAGCAGTGTGATGCTGAACACAACAAAAAATTTACGAATACACCCTATCAATCGAAAGCCGATCCAGATTATCTTCCTTCAGGTTCGTGGTGGTTTGGTAATGATGTTGTAGGCATATATCGACATAATGCTGGCAGGGCTAGACATATCATTGACGCACCATCACATCCGAAATGGAAAGAAAAATGTGCAAGTACAGCGCGTATTGAGCCATCAATGATCAAGTCACTGATGGAAAACGGAAAAACGTTACAAAAAGGAATGAAAGTTCATTTGAGCAAAATACAAGTTAAGGCAATATCCAGTAATCGGTTTGAATGCAAGGCGGTGAAGGTTGAGGTGCTTGATTAACCATGAAATGGACTGATTTTGATAAATCAATGAGTAAATCAATGGGGTCAGAGTGTTTGATTTGCCTCCGAATTAAAAGGCCGCCCGCTAATAATTATTATGAGTGGGCGACCTCATTAACACGCTTTTATATGTGCGAGTAAACATGTCCGATAAGTGTAAGTGCATGAAACCACCTTTTTTCTATTTGGATTTCGATTCCATAGACGTTGGTGAGGATGGTCTTGGCGAAATTACAATCGATACTTGTAAGCATTGTGGAACCAAGTGGATAAAATACTTAATTGAGGAGCCGCAACATACAAAATCAGGGCGTTGGTGGCGGGCTCTAATAGGTAAGAATGAAGAAAATAAAATCTCAGTCAATACATCCAAATCGTACATCGAAAATCAAGGTTGGTGCTTCATTGGAGGAAGTTATTTCGATGGAGAGGTTTACAAAAAAGAAAGACCTATATGCATTCATTAAAAACACATAACAAAAATATCAAAAACTGTCCGCAAAAAAGCGTGCTACGACGCCTGAAAAGTGGCGCTTTTTATCTTGGCGTTAGAGGGTAACCATGAATAAAGTTATTGCCACACTGATTCTGTGTTTACTAACGAAATTTGCTATAGCAAGTGACTTCGTGGGAAAGTGGCAAGTATATAAGGTCGATATGCCAGAAACCTATTATGGTGAGATTAAATATCCGAAGTATTTCGAGATAACCGAAAATGAAGGAGAGGTTTCTGGTTACTATAAAGATCAATTTGATTTTGAGAGCCAGTTTTCGCTCTCAGAGATGGTAAATAATGGGAATGAGCTGCTGCTAATGAATTCTGGCACCACCAAGTCCGAACAAGCTTGGGCTCCTTTGCATAAAGTAAAATATATCAACGGAGAACTTGTTGGCTCCGTCGTAACTTACGGTCAAGTCTTTGTCTGGCAAGCCTCACAGGTCGATAGCCTGCCTTTAACAATACCTTCAAATTGACCGGTTTTCGTCGGCGTTATATGGAAGACGAATGAATAAAGCACAGTAAGAGAACAAAAGGGTCAGAGTCAATTGAAAATTAATTAAAAGTGAATTTTAATTAGTAAAAAACAACTTCGTTCATAAGGATTTGAACATGGCCAGACGACCTAGTCTGGATCTTCCTGGATATCTTCAACACGTCATCATTCGTGGAAATAACCGACAGGTTATTTTTGTAGCAGAAGATGATTATCTTTTTTACCTAGAGCTACTTTCTGAAGCGGTATCGAAATATCGCTGTAGTATTCACGCATGGGTATTGATGACAAATCATGTTCATTTATTGATGATACCAACAGAAGAGGGTGCGATTGGTAAGGTTATCCAAAGCGTTGGACGTCGATATGTACAGTATTTTAATTATTGTTATAAACGTACTGCTACTTTGTGGGAAGGCCGTTATAAATCCACTATTGTAGATACGGAACGTTACGCTTTAACTTGTTATCGATATATAGAGATGAATCCGATACGTGCTGGTATGCATGCTTATCCAGAAGATTATCGATGGTCTAGCTATCAATATAATGCTCTGGGATTGGATGATAATTTAGTTACACCACACCCTGCATATTTATGCATTGGCCGATGATGCACCAGCCAGACGAATACGCTATCGTGAATTATTTACTGAGGCTGTTGATCAAAAATTGACTGACCAGATCCGGTTTAGTACTAATAAAGGATGGATCCTTGGTAATGCGAAGTTCAAAGATGAAGTCGGGGAGTTACTGAACACGCGAGTAGAACCACTAAAACGAGGCGGGGATCGGCGTTCGTACAATTTCAGAGAAAAACGAAAGATTTAATTTAATTATCAATTGACTCTGATCCTTTTGATTAAAAAGCTAAATCAAATTGGCTGGCCTCTTGATCAATAATGAGTATCGCGTGTTTTAAAAACACGCATTAATTAACCACCAATCGTCATAGATATAGTTTCAAGGATGAAAACAATTATGCAAAACGTAAATGCGAGGCTTGCTGGAATAATTGCGATTATTTATGCCATCACTTTCATGGGTGGCATTTTTGTTCACTATCTTATCTCAGATAATTTATACACTTTGCAATACAGTCTTAGCTTACCTAAAACATGGATAGCGTTTTTCACTTCGTTAATCATTGGCTGGGGTCTGATTAACTTATATAGATGGTCATGGTGGCTAGGCTTAGCCGCTTGTATATATCAACTATTTGGTATCAGTTCTAGTGCATTGAAAATCTCATCGAGTGAGGCAACCCTGCCCACGATGATGATTATTTTTATTGTGCTTTTTATCGCTTTCCTGACTTTATTGTTGCTTCCTTCTGTTCGACGTCAATTTTTTAACTAATTAAAGGAATTTGGTAATTAGCCATAATCAATGAATCTAATCAATCGGGTCAGAGCGTTTGATTTTACTCTACTCTAAGCCACTTATTAGCCACTATTATTTCAGCCAATGAAGTGTCGTTGTGTGAGATCTTTTAACGCCAGCCGAAACCGCTCAAGCATTATTTAGGAAGGGTGTTTATTTGCAATCGTGTCATGTTAATCTTGAATTAGATAATATTGTCACTAGGCATTGCTATGAATCGAATAAACCCAGCTAAGCTACATAACAGTAAATGGACCGCGGTGTAAAAATCAAGGGGTCAGCCAACTTGATTTGGTTTGGTTCTGAGCCACTCTTCGAGGAGAGGCTCTTGGAGATGAAAACTTTAGATATTTGGGGTCAGAGTAAAAATATCTAAAATTTGAAGCCCTGGGGCAGTAACAAAGGGAGTTTTTACTCTGACCCAAATTATTGCTCTTGAATGTGTTAATTCGGCATAGGGGATATGGATTTTTTCTTCAATATCATTAAACAAATCTGACTAACTAAGGGGGGATCGTATGTATACAATAATTAGAAAATCACTTTCATTTATCACTATATTTTTAGCTGCTTTGCTTTCACGCCAGGGAATTGCACAAGACATTCTTGTAAAAGATAAAATTGAAAACTTCTCTATCATGGGGATATCATTGAATACCACCCCCTCAGAGCTAGACAGCTTGATCTCCCAGCATCCTTTGCAATTTAGTTGTAGAGTTGAGCAAGGCGGCTTTCAATTTAACCAGAAGAACTATGCAGAAGTGTATAGAAAATGCAAGGGGAAAGGGGAAAAGGTCGAACTTACTATCACTCATTCTGATGGCCGCATTTCACAAATCAACCTCACAATTCAAAGTCAAAAAAATTATCATGAAGCGATTCTGAACGACATCAAATTAATCAACAAGGAACTGCTTGCAGCGGGAAAAGTACATCAACAAAGCTTTCCTAAAGATTCAGATAAGGATGCGTTTTTTTATCAGAACTCTGAAATGGCAGCCGGAATGAGTGACACAAAATTAGCTTTAAGGGCTCCAGCAACATGTGTTAAGCAAGAGTCCACATTCGTTGGTCTTTCGGCACAATTCATGATCATGCCCGGTTTGAATAATGCGGGTGTAACAGTTAGTAACGGTAGATCTCATTTGTGTTGAGCGGGTCAAGGAAAAATCAAGGGGTCAGCCAACTTGATTTGGTTTGATTTCGTAAACTGAAGTTATAAAGTAACCAAAATCTTATCGCTACAAGGATGTAACGACATGGAAAGACTTCCCCGATTGGTACTACCCGATCAGCCTCTGCATATCATGCATCGGGGTAATAACCGTCAAAACATATTTGAAAGTGAAGAAGATATGGTTCGTATTCTCAATGATATTGGAGAGTCACTGGTTAAAGCCGACTGCCATCTTCACGCCTATGTCATCATGACAAATCACCTGCACTTACTTCTTACTCCGAAAGATAAACACGAACTTGCTGTATTTATGCAGTCGATGACGAATCGTTATGTCAGATATTTTAATGCCGGCCGAAAACGCACTGGCACTATTTGGGAGGGCCGTTTCAAATCCTGTCTCATAGACAGTGATAGTTATCTTTTTAGGCTATACAACTACATTGAAATGAATCCTGTAAAAGCCGAAATGGTAAAAGAAATCCACGAATATCCTTGGTCCAGTTACCATCACAATGCAATTGGCGAAAAAGATCAGTTTATAACAGAGCATCCACTTTATCTTGAGTTGGCAGCTACCAAAGAAGAAAGAGCTACCCGATATAAATTAATGATGGACAAAATGGCGTTAGGGAAAGAGAATCAAAAAATTACTGATGCCCCTCTTCGAGGGGAGGCACTGGGCAATGAAAACTTTCAACTTTGGGTTTGCAAACAAACTGGAAGACCAGCGACGTTAACAACTCACGGAGGGGATAGGAAAAGTGCGAAATATCAAAATCAAGTTGGCTGACCCCTTGACTCTTATAATCGATATTTTAATGCCTGCTGAAAAGGCTCAGATAGTATTTAGGATGTGGGCTTATCTACGATCGTGTCATGTTAATCTTGAATAAGACAATATCATCAGGCATTGCTATGAATCGAATTAACCCAGCTAAACTACATAACAGTAAATGGACAGCGGTGAATCCGATAAATCGAGAAAAGCATTTCCTGGTATCAGACATCGAGTTTGATGAAGATGGCTCGGTTATCTCATGCAAATTGGAAGCAATTATTTCTAAGAAGCTCTATTCAATTGACTGGACTGAATTAAAAAATCAAGGTAAATGGATTCAGGGTTGGAAATAGCTATTGGCAGTTAATCAAAAAGATCAGACTCTAAATCAAGGGGTAGCCAACTTGATTTAGCCCTGTTTTTATCTACTCGAACGCTTCTTTGTTCCAATGTTTTTAGGTGGTTTCATCAGCGCAAAACTCAGTAACCATCGATTCCCGTGTAAGATCTTCGAAACCTGGTGTTGGTAGAGATCCGGACGAAACAGGTAGAGTCGTCCGAACAGGTTAAAAATGTTCTTGTCGCAGATAAACTCGCCACCTGTTTTGGGCTTAATCAGAACGCAATTGAGTTTGTAGAGCCGGCCCTCAGAAATCATGTCGACGTGGGGCAACACCTTGTGACCCTCAGGATATCGAACCAGATATATGTTGAGGCGTTTGGAATGGAACATAATCCGGGTTTTCACATTTGCTGGCATTGGATTAGTGTTCTCCGTTGAAGGCCTTTGACTGACAGTTTGCGTGGTATGTCGGGTGGTGGTCAATCGTAATGGCTGAGCTTTGGCCTGCGAATCCGACTTAACTACATTCCCTATCTTTTTTTGATGAATGCAAGCAAAACTATGCTGGTCTGGTGCCGGACTTTTTAGACGCATTGGCTGCGATATGAATCTTTCCCGTTTTTCAAGATTCCCCTCCCTCGAAGTTCATTCCATTAAGCGCCGGAGTAATTTATGATGAAAAGCTTTTTGGGTAGGGGCGTTTTTAATGTTTTTAAAATTTCTGCGTCCCAACAATCTATCCCAAAAAATGATGCGCGTTATTTTTTCTATTTATTTGGGCGTAACATGCTTAATCACAGGCGCGCAGTTCTTGACCGAATATTTACAAACTCAGGATTCAATCTTAAATGAATTGAAGCAGTTGGACGAAACCGTTCGAGGTTCTGTTTCGACTAGTTTGTGGCAATACAATCAGACTCAGCTAGATGCTCTAGTCGCAGGACTTGTTAAGATGCCAATTATTGAAGGTGTCGATGTTTTAGACAAAAATGGCAAAAATATTATTTCTAAAAGATCTTTCACACCGACCTCAGCCCCTTTGTCAGTTTTCGATACAGAATCAGAATTATATTGGGTGCTTAATGAGAAACAGATACTGCTTGGTTCGCTTATACTTTATTCGTCTTCAGAAGTTGTTTTCGATCGCGTTTTATTCGGTTTTTCTTTGATTGCAATTTCGGCAATCATAAAATTATCAATTTTGTTTTGGCTGTTTATTTGGGCCTTTGATCGTTATTTGGCAATTCCCTTAAAAGAATTGATGTCTCAAGTGAATGAGGTTCAATTAGATCAAAACATAAGTAAACGAATTGACCTTTCTAACATTGAGAATAATGAACTCAGTCAGCTTCAGGATCATATCAATAAGATGTTATCTGCCATGGAGATGAGTAGGGAACAATTATTGGAAGACGAACAAGCCAAGCGAAAGTGGCTAGAGGATGCCGTCGCAAAACGTACAGAAGCATTACAAATCTCGAATGAAAAACTTAAAGAATTAGCGACAAGAGATTCTTTGACAGGCGCATTAAATCGCGGAAGTTTCTTTGAAACTGCGCAGCATCTACTCATTCTTTGCCAGCGCCAAAAATCCCCGGCATCCTTCGTTTTGATGGATTTAGATCACTTTAAAATGGTCAACGATACATATGGTCATTTCATTGGCGACCAAGTACTCATTCACTTCATACATACAATTCAAACATTATTGAGAAAGTCTGATCTTGTTGGGAGAGTGGGGGGCGAAGAATTTGCAATATTTCTTCCTGATACAGGTATGGATGACGCCTCCCGGCTTGCCGATAAAATACGAAAGATCATTGGCAATTCGATTTTAGAGATTGATGGTAAAACCATCACCTACACTGTGAGCCTGGGTGTTGAGTCATCCGAGCTAAAAGACCAGTCAATTGATGCGTTATTTAAACGCGCCGATTTGAAACTCTATAGTGCGAAAATTAAGGGTCGTGACCGTGTCGAAACGTAAAATAAATAGCCCCGTGTTCCTTATACTTTTTTTGCTAGCAACCAGTATGTTCAATCTGAGTCATGCTAAAACATTAAAAGTTTGCTACGACCAATGGGCACCGATGACAATATTTCCATCAGAAGCGTCTCCTGCGCGTGGCGTCGTTATCGATATGCTGCACCAAATATACACATCAAAAGGCTATAAACTGACCTATTATGAAGTTCCTCTGGCAAGAGGGCTGGATATGGTGGCAGAAGGGCTTTGCGATATGTTGCCGGAATACCTGTTTTCAAAAAATTCAACAAAGGGCTTCGTTTATGCCAGCGAAAAAACATTTGCATACTCATCAGCCTTTGTCGTCAGGCGCGATGATCCCTGGCGCTATAATGGTATTGAATCCATAAAGGGGAAACGTATCGCAACTGGACCGGGCTGGGATTACAGCTCGATGAGCGTCGATTATCAAAATTATATCGATGACCCAAAAAACTCGGAATTAATTGAAGTGATCGCGGGATACGATGATGTGGTTGACCGGATCTTTCTTATGATTAAAGAAAATAGAGTCGATTTGTATGTGGATAACGAACTCGTCCTTCAGCATGTTTTAAATCGGTTGAACTTGGGTGATGATCTTGAGATCGTACGTCCCGGTCTAGAAAAAAAATTAGTTGAAATACCGATCTTCTCCAAAAAAATTCCTGCTGCAAAAAGACAGGAACTGATAAAAATCTGGAATGAGGGACGTTTGTCGTTGAAGGGGGAAAAAGAAAAAATGCTTCTCAATAAATATAACGTCACATTCGATAACATAAGTACCACAAATTCACGCTGAAAAACTTTGTGACTATATGTGGGGCAGAATCCGAGTCCACAGGCTCTAAAATCAAGGGAACAGGGTACTAGATTTAACATGATTAAATTTATGTAATAAAAGATTATTCAGACTCTGACCCTTTTAATTATTCTTGTAATTTACATTGGGGATTATAAGGGATGAAAACCAGTGATATTGCTTCTAACTCTGATTACGCAGAAGAAGCATTTACCTTTGAACAAATTAGCGAGTCCTCCGGTGACGTTTTACTTGAGTTTGGTGCGCCCTGGTGTGGTCACTGTCAGGCGGCAAGTTCGGCGATAAACGAAGTCGTATCTGAATATTCAGAACTGCGTCATATCAAAATCTATGACGGAAAGGGCAAACGACTTGGGCGTATGTTCAAGGTAAAGCTTTGGCCGACCTTGATACTGCTGCACGATGGTAAGGAAGTGGCTCGTCTCGTGAGGCCATTACGTTCTGACGAGGTTCGTCAATTAATTTCTAAAATTAACTAAGCGTTAGTCTTGTAACCGAATTGAAGCGCCGCGAGATGGCGAAGAGCTTGGTTTAAACTCTGATGTAAGACCACTGCTCAACGAGGCACTCAACCTAGATATGTTCGACCGCAGGATTTCATAACACTTATCTAAAAAGACCTGCATAATATTACAGGTCAGCATCTGGATCGGGCCCTGACCCTAAATCATCTCGCTTTAACCATTGGAACATCGAATGAAACATATTGGATGGCTGCTTTTCGTCTTGTACAGTTCGAACGCACTGTCTGCGGGCGAAGTTGAAATCCCTTTGCTGGCTGAAACCGCTCATCTGCAGACTGCGATCAGTCGCGCCCTTGAATTCGATGAGAATGGTCAGAGTACCATTAGCAACGACCCATGCAACCGGGTTGAGTTGTCCGATATGATGGTGGTGACCGAGGATGCTCAGCTATCTGTAGGCATGGCATTGACCGCCACCACCGGTGCCTACGTGCTCGGTGCCTGCCGGGGGCCGAAACCTTGGCAGGGCCGTCTTGCGTTGAAACTGACTCCTCAGGTTATGGCTTCAGGACAGGCTATAGAATTTGTGCCTGATTCGATCATTTTGTCGCGCCCAGATAGTAGTCCCGGTCTTTTGAGTAAACCCGTTCAGCTTATTGCCGATACGCTGGTGCTGCCGCGCATGAAGAGCGTGCAAATTGATCTGGCTGGGCCACTGAACAGCCTTGATGGATTGATCGAGCAGATGATGGGGCAAGGGAGTGATCAGATTGATGAGCAATCCCTGATTCGCCGAACCCATATTACCCGCCTCCAAACTGAAGAAACAGGCGTCAGGGCCTGGTTGGCTTTCCAGGTTCGTGCTCCTGAACCGGACGATCAAGCGCCTGAGCCAAGTTTTGACGAAAATGAAATAGCTCAATGGCAAACGCTTGAAGATGAGTTAGACGGTTTTCTGACCACCATTATTTCGGCGCTTGCCTACTCGACGGAGTCCCGTGCCTTACGTCTTGAATTACTCGCCGTGCTGCTGGACGCGCGACACGCGATTGCTGAGGCGCTGACGGTCGATGATCCCGAATATGATCCGGTTCGAGAGCTTTTCCTGTCGACATGGGATAACTTGCGGCCATTGATGAGCGAACTTGAACGTCTGAAGACCCCGGGTCTGGATGCTGATTTCAGGCTTGCTACGTTTATAGCGGGTGGTGACGCGTTGCGAGCGCTCGACGCCCTCGGGCCTGAGTATGGTTTTGAAATCACCCGTGACGGGCTGCGCCGGCTTGCCCGCTTGCTGCTCGCCGAATCGGCGCCTCCTAGTTTTACACCGTTGCCCTTGGAGGTCGATCCAGAGTTTCGTGATTTGTTTGGATTTAATGCCAAAGACGAAGCCGTATTTAGACCAGCAGAATTGACGGGACAAATCTCCAGTGGTTTTGGCCGGGTAGGGGCTTGGCTGTTGTCGGTCGCTCATGCCGAAAGTATTCCACCGGCTGAGGCTTTAAAAGGATTAGTCCCGCGAAAGGATAATCTATATAACTACCTCGAGCTGGTCGACAGCTTACTGCAAGAACAGGCCAGTGCCTGGCTGGCAAAAAATGATGACATTCCGGATATGATGGCAGAGCGACTCGATCCCCTGGTTCGTGCTACAGCATGGAAAGAATCGTGCTGGCGCCACCTTGTTCGTTCAAGTGACGGACCTCAAGTATTGCGTTCAGCTGGTGGCGCGGTGGGTATGATGCAGATCAACGGTCGGGTCTGGCGCAATGTCTACGATCTTGACCGCCTCGTTGATGAGGTCGACTACAATGTGAACGCCGGTATCGACATTCTGACCCATTACATGATTGATTATGCGATGCGAAAAGGCGAGCACGAACAGCCTGGCGGTGAAGACAATTTGGTCAAGGCAACCTATGCCGCTTATAACGGTGGTCCGGGACATTTGTCACGATACCGTCGCGAAGACACCGCCGCGAGCTTGCAATCCATCGACAATGCGTTCTGGAACCACTATACGACCATTAAGGCCGAACAATGGCCTGATATCTCAAGCTGCTACGCAGTCGGTGGTTAATGAACAGATAGCCTCGATAGTGGTCAACAAACTCCAGTCAGTTACAGCAAACTTGATTTAGTTTGATTCCGTAAAATAATGTTACTAAAGTCTTATCGCTATAAGGTTGTAACGAGATGGCAAGACTCTCTGTTCATCCCACACAATGTATAGAAAGTTTGCTACCAGAACTGTCTTATGCTCTGATCAATTAAGCGAACTCTATTATTCAGCTATTTTGCTGATTAGAGCGAAAGAATCCTGTCAAGAAGAGGTATAAACCGCTACCGGCGAGTCCTATTAGTCCAATTCCACATAACAGAACAAGGATATCACCGAACGTTTTTCCGAAACTATAGCCACCATGCAGGGATAACATCATATTTGCCAGTTGTGTCGGTGTTTCGGACAAATGCAAATCCTCTACATGCACGACGTCTTTACAGGAAGCATGGACAAAAACTCTGCCATCGCCTTCAAGCTTATTGCCATCTCCCATTTCTCTGTAGGTCAGCAGATATGGTCCGTTTTCACGGTTTGGTAGAAAGAAAAAAGCCAGACTACGCTCAGGAAACACACTTTCACCGGAGGACTGGGCTTGACCCACATTGATAATACCATCACATGTCTGTTCAAACTCGCTTGTTGTCGGTGGTTCATGTGTTGGTGCTACAAGCAGTGGCTCAAACCAGCCGGGTTTGGCCGTTGCAATTCCACTAATGGAAAAAAATAGAATCAACAGCGACAGCCAAACCCCGACAAGTCCATGCAGAGAAAGCACTATGCGTTTCAGGTTACCCCGAAATGATATTGTCGACGCCTTACGCCAGACACTGCCTTGTCTGGGCCACCACATATAGAGACCAGAAAGGCACATGACAATCAACAGCAGTGCTATCACACAAACAAAGACAATACCGGCCTCTCCCAGCAGTAGAGAGTGATGAAATTCAACCAATTCATGACCAAAGGTGTGTCGAAGCAAAAAATCGCCTTTATATGCCGCTGTCCAAGGATCGACACTGAGCATAAGCAGTTGATCTACAGAATCAGTTCCTGCCGGCAGGCCAAATACGATGGCTGTCTCCACTTTATCGATTCGAGTTTGTGGCATCAGTACGCCCATAGTCTTAAAGGCACTGCCGTAGCCATCGGTGGCTGAATCAATCAAGGTTTCCACGGTGGCATATTCTGACTTTGATGATGGTGGAGATGCATGCAGAATCTCTCCATGTTGCAGCAGAAATAGCTCTCCCATAAACGCCAACATCGTGCCTGATAAAGCGATCAATAAAATAAACAGTGACGAAACAGCTCCTAGCCAGCGGTGTAACCAGGCAATTAATTTACGCATATTCATCAGTAGTCCAGTTGCAATCCAACCATAAATAGCCTTGACTGAAGCTGAACTTCTGTTTCCAGGGCAGGATTGCTGTTGGCGGAACGGGCCACCGGCTTGTCGTTATCAAAAATATTTTTGACGGTACCGAAAACGCGCAGGTGTTTAAATTGCCACGAAAGCTGAGCATCGACCACTACATAGGGATCGGTTTTACCTCGTGGTCGATTGTTAACATCTGAGTAGTAAGCATCCGAATAGCGTGCAACGGTGCTGGCACTAAAGTCTTTATTTTTCCATGTCAGACCACTGTTTGCGGTTACGTTAGGTGCTGTCTGTAAGTCGTTTCCTTCGACTCCAGAATCAGAAAATTTGGTAATTTCTGTTTCAAGCAAACCGACGTTGCCAAACCAGTCTAGCTTTTCGGTAACGGCCACATTCAGCCCTAGTTCGGCCCCCCAGGTTTTCACGCGGTCGGCATTGCGAACAATAAAGGCTTCGTCCTGGGAGTTATCTGGAGTCAGATCAAAAGGCAGTTGCATGTCATCGTACTCAGAAAAAAAGATGTTCTGTGTAGCACTTATGCGGCCTTCAGAAAATTCCTGGCGTCCATAAAGTTCATAGGTCCAGACATATTCAGCGTCATAGTCAAAATTCACGACGGGAAAAGCGGCCAGAGTGACACCGCTACCACCAGCGTTGTAGCCTCTGGATACCATAGCGCCAAAACTGGTATTGTCGCTCGGTCGCCAATTAATACCGAATTTGGGCATAAAGGCTTCATAGGTTTCATCAGATGCAACCTGTATCAACATTCCGGTGGCATCACCACCAACGCGCTGACGTTCTTCTCTCTCGTAACGAAAACCGAGTGATAAGTCGATATTCTCACTCAAAGGAATCACGCCTTCAGTGTAAGTCGCGAAGGTGTCTGTCTCATCATCGAAAGTCGAATTACCCAGTTCAATAAACTCATCTTGACGAGCACGGTAAAAATATAGACCGACTACACCTTTCAGACCATTATCAGCTTGGTAGCGTAAACGAGGTTCAATTACATATTCGCTTGTTTCGATACGGGCATTTGTTGTGTTGGGAACAGCCTTGCGGAGAAAGGTTAAATCGGTATAGGAACTGATTAACTCAAGGTCAAAATTATCGCTTAATGGCATAGACATGTCAGCCACGAGACTTGTTGTTCTTGGTTGATGTACCGGTTGTTGGGGAAAGTTGGATACGAGCTCATCAAACGGTCTGGCAATAATTTCACCGTTAGGGCCTTCAAAATCGGAATGTGCTGCCGTTAGTAATAAGCGTGCATCCGGATCTTTTGTTGGTTGAAACAGCATTTTTGCTCTTAGTGAAAGGGCATCCATCTGACCCGGATCGCTTACCCCTGGGTAGGACTGATAATTCACTGCACTTTCGCGTTCATATCCATCAGCGACCAGTCGAAAAGCGAGTACATCGTCCAAAACAGGAATATTCAACATGGCAGATCTTCGCCGTTGATGATCATTGCCAAAAGCGTATTGAGCTGCCGCTTTCACATCAAATAACGGATCCTTGGTTTTAACCACCATTGTGCCAGCAATAGCGTTACGTCCAACCAGTGTGCTTTGAGGACCTCGTAAGATCTCTATACGTTCTACATCGAATAAGCTCATATCAGAAAAGGCGATTTCATTATAACTGGCTGGGCGACCATCAATTTGCCAGCTCAACCTTGAACGGCTTCCGGCAAAAAAGGCAATAGCATTTTCAGCCGGACCGGTGCCGTCAACTCCTCGAATCGTTGGGGCTTTACCTGTCCCAGTCACCATTGATACATTCGGAGTAACGTCAAGCACATCTCGTAACGTGACTAAGCCAGCCTGATTCTGCAACTTATCTTCAGAATAAATGGCCGTGCTGTGGCCAGATTCGCTTAGCGGTCGTTCGATCATTTCCGTTGTCACCACAAATTTATCAAGTTGAGTAATGTTCGTAGAAGGTGATTTTGAAGTTATTTCTTCGCTATAAGCAGCCATAGGATATAGAGCGACATTCACCAAAAGGGGCAACGAATACCCCGCATACCAAAATTTACGCATTACAGCTCCTTTTTAGAGTGACTAAAACGATAGTTATGCATTGCTACCGTAATTGAGATTGATTATCATTACGATGTTTATACATATCCAAAATGGCGGCTGCTACTCCATTTCGGAACTAATTAATCCAGAAGTACCAATAAGATGTGAATGGTGAGGTGGGGCAATGGGGAATTTAAAACAGGATGAGCAAGATTTTCATCAGCGATTATCTCAGCCAGGAATTACATCGAAACTTGTTATTTTTCACCCAGATGGTAATGCAAGACTTGCTCATGCGCGCTTTGAAGCAAGCGAAGGTGAATACAGGTCAGCCCCACATTTAATGATTAATCTTTGTACAGCTTATGTTGGTCGTATGAGCCGACGTGGCATAGGACCTAATCTGGAGGGTGTGCTTAGACCAGGGTCGGTGGCCATCGCCTTACCTGAAACCCAGGCCGAGGGGTACTGGTCAAAAACGGAAATGCTGGGCCTGGCTATAGATTTGTCTGCCTATCATGATCAAGCGGGTGATCCATTCTCAATCGATCGACTTATTCCTGCTGCATCGACAATACATCGTGATCCTTTGCTTACATCTGTATTGACTGCATTGTGGCGTGATTGCGAATTTCATGGCATGTCTTCGGCTTTTTTCGATGAAGGTATCGGCGTTCTATTGAGGCGACTTGCCGAATACCATAGCTCTATAACCACGACGGTGCGATCTCCCGATCCACTATCGGGTATTGCCTTACATACAACACTGGATCTAATCGAGAGTCGCCTAGCTAGCGATGTGAGTGTGGCCGAGTTGGCACGCCATGTTGGGATGGATGTTAGAACATTTTCCGGCGCATTTAAGGCAGCCTTAGGCTGTGCTCCCTATGCCTATTTGACTCAGAAACGTATGGACTATGCACAGGATCTGTTGATGACAGCCATACCTATTACTGAGATCGCCTTTAGCGTTGGTTATAGTAATCCCAGTAAATTTTCAGCTGCTTTTCGCAAGTTAACCGGTAAAACTCCCAGTGAGTGGCGTAAGAACAGGCTGTAGAACCTAAAGTATTTTTAAAAGATCCTCTCCACTTCTAGTGATCACATTCTGAGGTCCATCAATACACAAAGCCCTGTTTACAGAGAACAGGGCTTTGTGTCTTAGCAACTTTATTATTTAATTATTTCTGTCTATAGCTATCGAATCGGGCAATATATTCTTCAAGATTTTGATTGAGCATTTCTGCGTAACGTTGGGTGAAAAATTCAATGGCGGCTTGTTTTTCGGCCTGCAGAATCTCTGCACTTTCAACAGAACGGGCGACGCTGAAAGCATTAAATCGAGCGGTTGAATAGAGTATTGACGTATTGACCTCGTCTACAGTACTTTCTGCTGCTTGCTGATTTGCAACGGCGATGAATTCATCGGCACGTTGTTGAAATGTTTTTGCTGGTGAATTTTCACTCATTCTTTCTCTCTCTTAGTATTATTGATTTGAAATTTGATAGCCTTCAGGATGAGGTTTTATTGGCTATATAAGCTGATTGAACGCAACATATAATATCAGATAGAAAACCTATGCCGTTTTAGGTTCACCATAGCCAGTTAAATGCTACAGTTTTTTTTGATTAGAACTCATCAGTTAATTCGAGCTGTCCTCCTTAAGTGTCCTTTATTAAATCATTAGACCGAATATGAATTATGCGTAAAACAGATAAAAAGATTGATAACGAACTTCGGCTAAAATTGACCGATGTATGTGAACAGGCATTAAAAGATATCGCTGGTTTTCAGTGGTTAACGCACTTGGTGAACTATGACGATTATCCAAATAGCTTAATGGTAGTTTGTGTATTTGATACAAATGAGAACTTGAAAAATTACCTGCAATCAGATGAAGGCCAAGCATTGATATCCCTTATTCAAGCTGAATTTAAAACGATGGATATCGAGTTCAAACGTCTTGGTGATCATATCGCATACGATTCTGAAGAGAACTGTAATCAACATCACAATGGTAATTGGGCACTCAGATTAGGTTAACCAATAGCAATCGACTCTGACTCCAATCTAATACCCAAACTGGCTAGCGTCACTTTAAATAAGCAACTGTAGTTTATACTGCACGGTATCTTTTACTGGATACGTTTGAGCGATAAAAACCGAATAATGAAAATACCAAAACAAATTCAGCCGCTTGTTGATGATGGCCTTGTGGATGAGGTGATTAGTCGCTTAATGAGCGGCAAAGAAGCCGATGTCTATGTCGTGAGATGTGGTGATGAAATACGCTGTGCCAAGGTCTATAAAGACGCCGTCAAGCGTAGCTTTAAAAAAGCCGTTCAATACCAGGAAGGACGAAAAGTACGGAATAGTCGCCGGGGCCGGGCGATGGAAAAAGGTTCTAAATTTGGTCGTCAGCAGCAGGAAGAAACCTGGCAAAATGCCGAAGTCGATGCCCTGTATTTGCTTGCCAGTGCCGGTGTGAGAGTGCCTCAACCCTATGATTGCATGAATGGCGTGTTATTGATGGAGTTGATTACTGATGAGGAAGGTGATGTCGCACCACGCCTCAATGATGTCTCCATGTCTGCCGAGCAAGCCATCGAAGATCATATGATGGTCATGCATTCGGTGAAGAAAATGCTCTGTGCAGGCTTAGTTCATGGCGATTTATCAGAGTTTAATGTGCTGGTCGATGCGCATGGTCCGGTGATTATCGATCTGCCCCAAGCGGTGAATGCGGTGGCGAATAATAATGCACAAGCCATGTTAACTCGTGATGTACAAAATATGACGCGTTACTACGCTCAATTCGCCCCAGAATTACGTAAAACACGTTTTGAAAAAGAAATATGGTCTTTATTCGAAATTGGTGACTTGCTGCCTGATACTGAACTCACTGGCCAATTTGAAGAAGACACCCAAGCCGCTGATGTGGATGGGGTGATGCTTGAGATCAAAGCGATCCTGGAAGAAGAACAAGAAAGGCAATTGTGGTTACGTGATAAGGATGACTAAAGGCTATACCTTATTAATCTTAGAAAAAAATCAAGTTGGCTGCTCCCCTGACTATTTCCCATGCCGCTGAAAATAGTCTCGCGCCGCTTGGTTGACCTTGGGGGCGAGCAGCAGTGCGGAAATCATGGTTGGTATAGCCATAGTCGCATATAGTCCGTCGATCAGTCCGATGATGGCCGTCAGACTGGTCACGCTACCAAAGACCACCAATGCAGCGTAAATCCAGACGTAATGGTGCTGATGCCGTGCCCCAATTAAAAAGCCCAGGCACTTGCTGCCGTAATACCAGAAGGTAAAAATGGTGCTCAGCGACAACAACGCCACGACCACGGTCAGCAGATAGGCACCGATACCGGGGAAAGCAGTTTCAAATGCTTGTGATGTCAGGGTCACGCCATCAATGTCACCATCAACTTGCCAGCTGCCTGTTACCAGAATGGCCAGGGCGGTACAGGTGCACACCAGAAGGGTATCAATCACCGGCCCCATCATGGCCACCAGTCCTTCACGAATCGGTTCATTGGTGCGTGCTGCACCGTGGGCCATTGCCTCAGTACCGATGCCGGCTTCGTTGGAAAAAGCACCGCGTCGCACACCCATCAGGATGACAGTGCCAATGGCACCCCCCGCGACGGCGTCACCGGAAAAAGCATCGGTAATAATCAACTGAAAGGCAGCCGGAATCTCACTGGCAAAGCGAATCAACAGCAGGGCGGTCATCCCTAAATAAAGCAATACCATAATCGGAACCATCCGCAATGTGACGCGGCCAACGCGTTGGATATGTCCTGTCGTCACCAGCAATACCAGCGCGGCGATCAGCAGACCCATGACCAAATCAAAGGTGAAATGGCTTTGTGACGTGGCCCAGCCGGCGGGTTCAGCCACCACTTCACGCAAAATTTGCACCAACTGGTTGACCTGAAAAGCGGGCATAGTGCCCATCAGCCCGGCGACTGCAAATAGTATTGCCAGGGGCCACCAGCGTTTGCCGAGACCTTCGCGTACGACATACATGGGGCCACCCTGAAGCTTGCCCTCACTGTCTTTGCCGCGAAACATCACACTCAGTGAGCAGGTATAAAACTTAGTGGCGACACCGATGACTGCTGTCATCCACATCCAAAAGATGGCACCCGGGCCGCCCATAGTAATTGCCAGCGCTACACCGGCAATATTGCCCAATCCCAGCGTCCCGGACAGGGCGGTGCTCAGTGCCTGAGTATGGGGTATATCGCCTTCATCTCCTTCGCGATCAAAGCGTCCCGTCAGAATTTGTAAGGCATGCCTGAAATGGCGATAGGGCAGGCCGCCCGAATACACCACAAAAAACAGTCCGCCGCCTACCAGCAATATCACCAGCGGTAGGCCCCACATAAAATTGGCAAAGGCGGTAAAAAGCGCTTCCATGTTGTTATCCTGATTGTGGTTCTGGCTTTTACCCTAGCGCTTTGCCGATCCATATTCAAAAGGCATTTGATAGTACAGAGGACGCTTCCCTTTAATTAGTTAATATTCTAGTCTATTGCTATAGCCAAAATAGTCCGACATGTATTTCCAAAAAATTCCACACCACACTACTCAGCAAGGTAATCGACGTGAGGATTAATTTTTTCATGATGATGACAAGCAACGCTATTTAGAGTGGCTGACTAATTGATTCCTGTATCAGAATAAATGCAACAAAACGCGTCAAAGGCGACGCTCATAACTCGCATGCTTTAGGCGGGCGTTATCAATCTCTATCAAAGGAAGAGAGACCATGAGCAGTATTAGTGCCTTTCCCAACGTAATTCCTGCAGATGACCAAAACATCTTTGAAAGTATTTCCAGCCGAATGTCCGGCTTTTTGTATCGTTGCCGTATGGACAATGACTACACAATGCTCAACATGTTCGGCAATGTGCAGGAGCTTACTGGGTATAAACACCAAGAGTTAATAGGCAACAAAGTTACCTCATACGTAAACCTCATCCACGAAGATGATGGACAGGCTGTCGATGATGCCGTTGCGGCAGCTATCGAAAATCATAAGAACTGGGATGTGGACTACCGCTTAAAATGCAAAATGGGTGACCCCATTTGGGTGAATGAAAAGGGCGGCCCGGTATTTGACGAGAATCAGCAAGTGGCGTTTCTTGAAGGAGTGGTGACCACTATTCAAACTCGGAAACTGCAGGAACTGGAGCGTCAATCAAGGATGGAAGAGGTCGAGAGCCATAGCTCAGACATCGTCAAACAAACCCAAAATATTTTGGATATGTTGAAAACACTGCGCCTGCTTAGCCTGAATGCCAGTATTGAAGCCGCACGGGCCGGAGATGCAGGTCGAGGTTTTGCTGTTGTTGCAGCCGAGGTAAAAAAACTGGCTGAGAACACTGGTCATGCCACGACTGAAATCACCCGCTTAACAAAAGAGCTGGACACCTTGCTTAAGTGAGTCCTCATTTAATTTATCCATCAAGGCAAGTAATAACATGCAGCCAGATGAAATTAAGGAAATTTTTGATCAGCAAGCTTCAGGATACGATCAGCAATGGGCCAGAATGTCGCCCATTAATAATGCTTTATATTTTCTGCTGGAATCGGTGTTTGCAGAGTTAGCCGTTGATGCTCACATTCTTTGCGTAGGAGCTGGAACTGGTAAAGAGTTGATACATCTTGTCAGGAAATTTCCTCATTGGCAGTTTACGGCGGTTGAGCCTTCAGGAGCCATGCTTGCTGTCTGTCGAAAAAGGGTTGAAGAAGAGGGGATGACGAGTCGTTGTTATTTTCACGAAGGCTATCTTGATTCTTTACCTAACAAACAGCTTTATAACGCAGCCACCTGCTTTCTGGTTTCCCAGTTTATTGTGGATCAACCGCTCCGCACAGAACTATTTGGTGAAATTGCACGCAGGTTGAAACCGGGTGGGATATTGGCAAGTGCCGATTTAGCTTCAGAATTAGGATCGGATAAATATGAAGCCTTATTGCATGCCTGGATGACAATGATGGCGGGGGCTGGCATTCCTGCTGACAAACAAAACCAGATAAGAGAAGCCTATGCCAAAGATGTGGCGATTCTGCCACCTGCTACGGTCGAATCCATCATTAAATCAGCTGGTTTTTACCTGCCTGTGCAATTCTTTCAGGCAGGATTGATTCATGCCTGGTTTGCCAAGCTGCAAACGTAAAAACAAATAAAATACCAACATCCTCTTTTACAGGAATTCGATTAGAACTCACTGTGTCATTGGCTGGGAGTAAATAAAATCAAGTTGCTTAACCGTTTTCCATTTATCACATTTTTTATTTTCTTTTAGCGCTCTGGTTCACATTAATTTCAACATTCATAGAGTTGTCACAATAAATCACTATCTTCAGTTCCGATGTTCATTATCTGACTTGGAGGTAACGTGAAAAATACGCATAAATTAGTACTCGCTACAATGCTGGGGGCTCTGTATAACGTGCCAGCAATGTCGGCAACATGCATTGGAGGCGGCACCGGTGATTCACCAACGCTGACTTGCACCGTGGTAGACAGCGGCAATATCAATGACGACCGAGATAACTTGTCAGTGACCGTTGAAAGCGGTGCACAGATTGTCCGTGCAAATGGACGCCCAGTGCAATTGGAGGGATCAAACCAGTCGCTGAACAATCAGGGTCTGATTGAAAGCGGCGATGATGATGCGATCCGTGGCAATGGTGCGAACCTGACCATCGACAATTCCGGCACTATCCGTGGCGGTGACCGGGGTATCCGTCTTCAGGATGACGCCGATAATTTCACTCTGATCAACCGGGAAAGTGGAAAAATCTTTGCGGAAAATCAGGCCGTCAGATTAGACAATGATGCCGAACTGGAAAACGCCCACATCACCAATTATGGGCTGATTCAAAGTACTGATGGCCGCGCCATTCAGAGCCGCGGACCGGGTGGCACTGTGATCAATCACGGCACATTACTCGGTGGTGAGGAAGTGATTGAAGCGCGTGAGGATTTCACTCTGGAAAATCACGGCACCATCTCTCTAAACGGACTTTCATGGGATGCTGGAACGCAGAGCTGGACAAATGCTGGTGCGACGGACGATGAAGACGGTGTGCAATTCGCCAGCGGTGAAGCAAATAACTACGGTGTGATCCTTGGTAGCGATGACGGAATCGACATTGATGAAGGTAAGGTGCATAACCATGCCACAGGCGTAATTGTCTCTACCGGAACGGCGAGTGATCCATTGGTTGGCGGCAATGGCATTGATGTGGATTCATTGTACGAGCCTACACAAGGTGAAGTGCGCACAGCAGGTCCACTGACCATTGTAAACGAAGGCTATATCGAAGGCGTCCATGCGATTGGGACGGATGGAGCGAGCACTTCAGAGATCACCATTGAGAATAGCGGTACCTTGGTTGGCCGTTCAGGTACTGCCATTCAGTTTGCGCCCAATCAGGGTGATAGTAGCTTGAAACTGAGTGGTAACAGCGAGATTATTGGTGATGTTATTTTTGGTGCTGGCGATGACATGCTGATTGTGGATGGGCTTACTTCAACTTCAGGCATGTTGAGTACCGGCATTTTTGATGGCGGCTTGGGCGAGAATAGTGTTTTCTTTAATGACTTTTCACTGTCCAATATTTTGTCATTTGATATCACCGACGCACTGATATATATGTCCTTCGGTATCGCGAATAATGAGCTGTTCTCTGGAAAATTCACAAACTTCTCCACCTGGACGTTTGCCAATGATGGCTCTTTCTCCACAGAAGCACTTGCAGGTAAGTTTATGAATCCGAGTGCGGTGCCATTGCCAGCGGCATTACCTCTTTTCGCTTTCGGACTTTTCGGGCTATGGGCAGGCCGAGCACGTCTTTTGAAATAACATTCGACAGATGATTTAACTCTCATTGTCGAGCCAATGTCATATGGATCAAAAGGGTCAGATTCTGACCCTTTTGATTTTTGACCTCTCTAAGTTCTTGGGTGGAACAGTGAATAAAAAGGGATATCTTTGGAGGGGTATCTTTTAAATACTGCTGATTTTTCCTCAGAAATATCTGAACATCCACAGTCCCATCGCGATCATCATCAGGTTTTCGGTGAGGGAGACAAATCCCAGTGGTACATTGCTGCCACCACCTACGCAGGCGCATTTGAGTTCGCGTTTGTCTATATACACTGCCTTGAGCACAGATACCGCGCCGACCGTTCCAATGAATAATGCCACCGGGATAGCCAACCAGAGCATTGCTCCAGCCACCATAAGCACACCTGCCAGCAATTCACCAAAAGGATACACATAGGAATAGGGCACCACCCGACGCGCCAACAGGTCGTAGTTGAGAAACATAGTTGAAAAGCTTTCAACATCCTGTAATTTGAGCAGCGCCAGAATGCTCATACTAAGGGCGATAAACAGCTCGGCAGTACGGATGCTCAGCAGACCTTCGCCCGACATCCAGCTTATCGCCAGAGCCAACAGGACGGCGACGCCAAAGACTGCCAATACGGGTTGGTAACTGGTTTCATCCTTAGCTTTTACCTTTTTTCCGAAGTGCTGCCGCAACGCGTCATATCCACCAATCCGGGTTTCGTTGATAAACGTCTGTGGTGTTGTTTCCACATCATGCTTATCCTTGAACGCATCGGTTTGTTCGCGTGAGGTCAGCCATTTATCTTCTACCTCATAACCTTCACGTTTAAGCAGATCCAGAGATTTAAGGCCAAACGGGCAAATATGCTTGTCCATGACCATACGATAGAGCGTTGCTTGTTTTGCTGAATCAGTTGGCATTGCGATGATCTCCTTTTAAGTGAGAATAGTTTTTTATTTTGGGTTGCCGGGAGAATGCAGAAGTTCCATTTGCAACTTAAAGGTATTCCCGGAAAATCAGGATGTTAGATCCATTTGAACTGATAAATCATGTTAACTAAAGAGCTCGATCTCAAAAAGCTGAATGTATAAGATGTAATCAGGTTAAATAGAGGCTTTAAACCATGGATGAGAACTCTTCAAAAACATACCTTGCTGTTCTGTTGCAGATTATTCTGGTTGGCGGTGTCATTGGTGCATTCTGGCAAAACCAGTGGTTCACGGGGGTTATTGTCAGCGGTATTTTATTACTGACGATATTGCCAAATTTGCTGGCAAAACAACTGAAGGTCAAAATCCCGGCAGAGTTTCAGCTCACCATTATTATTTTTGTTTTCGCCTCATTGTTTCTCGGTGAAATTCATGATTATTACAATAAAATCTGGTGGTGGGATATTGTACTTCATACTTCCTCCGGCTTTTTGTTAGGCATTGTTGGCTTTCTGTTGGTATATATTCTTAACGAAACGGATCAGATCAGTCTGCATCAAGACACCGGCTTTAACATGAAACCTGGTTTTGTCGCATTTTTTGCTTTTTCATTCGCTGTTATGATTGGCGCAATATGGGAAATTTTTGAATTCGTAGCTGGTAACATTCTTGATCATACGATGGAAAGGGCCACTTTTGCGAATGATGGGAGTCTTCCTGATGCCATACTGGATCTGATCGTTGATTGCGTTGGAGCGTTGGTCATCAGCCTGCTCGGTTATCGATATCTGAAAAAACCTTCAAAGCCATCTTTTTTGTTGCGACTGATTCGAAAATTCATTCAGAACAATCCAAGATTGTTTAAACGCTTATGAATCAAGCGCAAGCAATTGGCCCACCAATTTGATTTAGCTTAAGTTAATTAGAGTCAGAAAAATTTAGGACGCTTCCACCGCTCTTATATCGACTTGATATAAGAATTTGTGTCCATTAATCGATTCCGTTATTGTTATTCGCGGCCACAGGGATGAGGCTTGTCGCATTAATGATTTAAAACACAACGTTGTGTTGGTGCCACTTCCTCCCCTTGATAGATGTTTCTTTGATATCTGACCAGTTTTCAGCCGAAGACTGGGGCTATTTACCCTTTATTATTTACTGTTAAATGCAATAAAAAGATATTTATTTCATAAGGTTATCTTTTTTATGGCTGCGATAAGCGATGTGATAGTTATGATCTTATAAGTCTCATAAGCCAGCTGTTATGAAAATGTATTTATCAAAACTAACGGAATGGAAATAAAATGAAAATAGCAAAAATATCGTTGATATTGGTGGCCATACTTTATCTATCAGGTTGTGCATCGGGCGCTAAAGTCGAGAATATGACGTATCAGGGAGCTCAAAAAAACTACTCGGAAGGATTAAAGCAAAGTGTGGAAGTTGCTAAGGTCTCGGGTGGCAAGGAAACGAATCCCTTGTGGACTTCTGAAATCAGTAGTGACGCGTTTTCAACGGCAGTTAAACAAAGCTTGTCCACACAAGGATTATTATCTGATAACGGACGATATAAACTAACGGTAAACATGTTAAGTGTTGATCAGCCTTTTATGGGATTTGATCTAGAAGTAACGACGTATGTTGAATATTCACTTGTCGACTCGACGAATGATTCGGTTATTTTTAAAGAGACAATTATTGCTCCGTACACTGCAACAATGAGCGACGCTTTTGCTGCAATAAAAAGACTTCGTTTAGCGAACGAAGGGGCTGGACAGAAAAATATTGAGATGCTTCTGGAAAAGCTATCTGAGTTGAAAATAAATCAAAGCGAAATTTCACTTGCTGAATAACGAATAAGATTAAACAAAACGAATGCGCCTTGGCGCATTCGTTTTTTGTAAATTTAGTGGGTTGATCAAACACCAAGCTGTTTAATAGTGGCTGTGGGCACTGGACAGGTTTTGACTGGTAATGACACGACCCTCTTCAATAACAAAGACTTGCCTAGGACTTTGTCGCTTTTCAGGCTAACACTTCCTCCAGCAGAAACGGAATGTTCTCAACCGTGCTGTAACCCATCTCTTCTTCATGGGTAAAATCCGTTACAGGTATACTCGTTTGCAATGGCTCATCTGAAAGTTTGTTGGTTCATACCGGATTGAGAATGCCAACATTTTCAACCACGTCGTGTATTTTAGCGATTGATTTTCGGATAATACATTTTCATCGAGTTTCCAGGCCTTACATGAAATTGTTCCGTAAAATTGATTGATGTGAAATAAAATCTCTGAAAAATTTAGTTGATCTTGTAAAAATTACAGGATTAAGTATTTGTTTTATCAGGAAAAATTCATAATTAATTCATTTCTTTATCGGGAAGGCTTCCCGATTATCCTCAATTATCAATTCAGATTGAATGAGCTGAAACTCTCTTAACATATTGGTTTGATAGTCTTAACAGATTTTTTGAACGGGTAAATTATCAATAACCCGTGTTTTGGCATAAGGCTTGCGAAACGACCAATACAAGGAGGAGCATTCGGCTCATCTTTGAGTAAAACAATTAAATACAAACTATGCCGATAAATAAAAAGGAGAATGAAATGTTTAAAACAATTTTTCTTTCTACTATTTTCGCTACAGCTTTTATCATCACACCTGTTTTTGCTAACGATAACGTAGACAATGATCAAAAAAATTTAACCCCTGCTAGAAAAGCTGAGCAAAATAAAGAAGGTCAGAAGACCTATATTCAAGGTTCAGAGCAGGGAAGAACCCAGGGTACTGATGATCCAAAAACTTTCGATTACGAAGATAGCACTGACAAAAACTTATCTCCTGCCAGAAAAGCAAATGTAAACGATAAGTAAGAGACTGGTGGTAGCCAGAATTATCCTTCTCCTGATTCCACAAAATGTATTTGTAAGGACATTTAATGCGTATGAAGGGGAAGGATAATTTATGGTTATACAGTCGAATTACCGATATTGCTTTTTTCATCCGTTAACAACCCTGCCTCATCTGACTTTAGCAAGATTATCGCTAAAAACACCTCCAATGGAGTCTGGAAAAAAAACAGCTGTAAACCCTGCCCCTTTGATTATTAACACTTACGATCAGCAGAAATATAAGAGAATTATTTAGATATAAATCTGTCTTTTAGTTGGTCTTATACATCAATTGTCTCTACAACGATGTTAGATTAGGTACTATCGGAAATAACGATATTCTGATTTCTATTCAGTTTTGTTTTGGTTATTTAAGAATGTATACGGTATCTCTGGTGACTTACGGCCATTACCGAGCATTGCTGGTAGTTATTAAAAATCGCTTAATCATCGGAGATTTATATGGAGATTGTCGACAAATTGATGGATGGAAGCTTTATGCCCCATGGGCACTGTTTAAGATGGCTTCCAGATCTCCTGTTTCTTCACGTGATGGGCGATGTATTAACCGCAACTGCTTATTTTGTTATTCCTCTGGCATTGGTTTATCTCGTTAAAAAAAGAACGGATCTCGCTTTTAACTGGATATTCATGATGTTTGCCGCTTTTATTTTTCTATGTGGCGTAACACACTTAATTTCATTAATCAATATTTGGCAAGGGTATTATTACATTGAAGGCATCGCAAAATTCGTCACCGGCCTTGTGTCCATTTTGACCGCCTTGATGATCTGGCGTCTGATGCCAAACGCGCTAACTATTCCAAGCAATGAGGATTTTCGAACCAAAAATGAAGCATTACTTCAGGCCAAGAATGAGTTATTGGAAGCAAACCAGTTACTTGAATTACGGGTTTTAGATCGCACTAAGGAGCTTGAACAGTTAGCTCGTACTGATGCACTTACTGGTGTACTGAACCGTGGTGGACTGATGAATAGTCTGGCAATAGAAACTGATCGAGCAGTTCGGTATAAACATAAATTAAGTCTATTGATGGTGGATCTCGATCATTTCAAACATGTGAATGATCAACACGGTCATCATTATGGTGACTCGGTTTTAATTGAAGCTGCCACTATTTTGTCTAATGCGTGCAGAAGCACGGATGTATTAGGACGCTATGGTGGTGAAGAATTTCTTTTATTGTTGCCAGAGACAGATACCGAGGATGCCAAAAAGCTTGCAGAACGCATCAGATTGGATATTGAACAGCACCATTTCTGTAATGAGGATGGGCTTGCGATTTCTCTGACATGCAGTATTGGCGTGACAGAGTTTCAATTGAACCAAACCCAGGCAAGTCTGCTTCAAAGTGTTGATCGCATGTTATATAGCGCCAAAGAGTCAGGTAGAAACAGAGTAGTAGTAAATGATAACTCAGAAAGTTAACCGATAAATAAGCAGCTCACTCAATCCGCCCAGACATTAAATATTCTCTCTATCGAAAAGAATATTGAGACAAAAACTTAATATAAATATTAAAAGTTTGTTTACTTGATACCCCTTATCTTATTACCACATACTCATTTCTTATCATGACAATAAAACCTTCAGAAAGAGTACTGAATCTTATTTGCCGCATTGCGTTAGCCTTGTTTTCGTTAGCGTTGGTTTGTAGTACCGCAATCCCCCTCATACATACTGATCAATGGTGGGTACGAGTATTCGATTTTCCCCGTGTACAAATTTCAGTATTGATAGGGCTGGCTTTAGCCGCCTATGTGGCACTAAGTTTTTGGCGTCGGATGCGAATATGGGAATATGCGCTTGCTGCGTTGGTTGTCCTGTCATTGATCTGGCAGCTTATAGCGATTGCTCCATACACTGTACTTTATCGAAATGAAATGTCTGAAAGCCGACAGGAAAATGATTCAAACCGGATATCGCTGCTGGTTTATAACGTACGTTACGACAACCGTGAAGTTAAAGCGCTCCTGAAACTCATACGCGATAACGACCCCGACCTTATTTTATTGAGCGAACCAACCCATTGGTGGTTTGAAAAACTGAAAGGCTTGGAGGACGATTATCCCCACACAATATACCAGCCCCAGGAAAACCATTACGGCATGTTGCTTTTTTCCAAGCTGGAGTTGGAAAAGCCAGAAGTCCGGTTTTTGATTGAGCCAGAAATACCGTCATTTCGCACCAAAGTAAGACTTCCTTCAGGAACTCCCATAACGTTCTATGGCGTGCATCCCCGTCCGCCGGGACTCGACCTTCCTGAAGAAGAGGAAAATGAGGGAGATGATGAACGGGCCGACTCCGATATGCGGGATGCCGAATTGATGTTGGTTGCTAAAGAGATTAAGGAGCTTGGGGAGACACCGGTCATCGTCGCTGGTGATTTTAATGATGTGGCCTGGTCCCATACCACACATCTTTTTCAGCGAACGGGGGGCTTACTCGATCCGCGTGTAGGTCGGGGGTTAATGAATACTTTTGACACCAGAAGTCGCCTGTTACGCTATCCATTGGATCACGCTTTTGCCTCTGAGCATTTCCTTCTCGTTGAGCTACGACGTCTTCCAGATATCGGATCGGATCACTTTCCGTTATTTGTCGTGCTTGATTACGACGCTGATGCTTCCTTCGAAAACGAAGAGCCTCAGTCTGACGCTGAAGATGAGCAAGAAGCTGAAGAGGCCATAAATAAAGGCAAGAATAGTGAATGAAAGAGTAACCTTAAGACGTTCTTGAAAAGTTCAGTAACAGCAGATTTGATAGCTATAGTAGTTAGTCATACCAAAATCTTCAGAGGTAGATGATGCGTGAAACAGCAATTGTTTTAGGGGCAACAGGCGCTGTAGGTAAGCAGTTAGTCAATCAGTTAAGCCGCCGGGAAGATGTTATTAATATCATGTTAATTTCGCGTCGCGAAATAGATGTAGTAACTGATTTTCCAGAGGCGATTGCTTCAAAAATAAGCAATCATATTGTTAATTTTGCACAGTTGGAACAACAGGTAAATCAACTGATTCCGCCACAATCTGTTGCTTTTATTGCATTGGGAACCACCCAAAAAAAAGCGGGTAGTAAAGCGGCCTTTCGCCATATTGATCATGGTTTGGTGATTGCGTTTGCACGAGCATGTAAATCTGCTGATGTTTGCCGACTCGGTGTTGTCACTGCTCATGGGGCCAAGGTGAATTCGGCCAGTTTTTATAATCGTGTCAAAGGTGAGGTTGAGAGGGATATTCAATCACTGGGTTTAACAAGTGTGTTTTTTGCTCGTCCTTCACTACTTTTAGGCCGACCCGATGATGGTCGTTTTGTTGAGAAACTGGGTGAAAGTTTGCTCTCACCTATATCCTCATTTATTCCCAAAGCTGCGCGTCCAATTTCAACAAAATGCGTTGCAGAGGCGATGATTTATGCAGCTTATGATGTTGAAAATAAAAGTACATCTTTTGTGCTATCGAATGCTGATATGCATCAGCTTCAGATTATTGAGTAATGGTTCGATCCTGCCAAAGATTGACCATTCAAAGGCGATCCTTATTTTAGAAACCCCTTCAATTTCGTGGTTGCTACATTAACAGTCAGAATATATGATCTGTATACGTTTCGTATATCGGGATTTATTATGGGTATTGTAAAAATAAGTGATGATTTGCATGAGGAAATTCGAAAGTCCAGCTCGGTTATGGTCCGTTCGATCAATGCTCAGGCTGAGTATTGGATAAAAATAGGTATGCTGGCCGAGGCTAACCCGAGTATGTCTTTCTCGGAAATCATCAGCGCCCAGATGAAACATGCCGACGTTGAAATAAAGAAAATTGTCGGTGTCTAGGGCAACACTCAAAAACGCCGACGAATTGCAGGTGATGCGTGAAGCCGGAAGACTGCTCGCATCCGTTTTCAGCTATCTCGATAAGTATGTAACAGTTGGCATATCCACGATGGATATCAACAATTTGGCTGAACGATATATTGTTGATCAACTGGGTGCCCGCCCTGCAAGTAAAGGGCAATATGGTTACCAGTATGTGCTCAATACGTCGGTCAATCATGTGGTTTGCCATGGTGTTCCTGCAGACAATCACAAACTGAAGTCGGGTGATATCATCAATGTGGATATCACGCTGGAGAAAGGTGGCTATATCGCTGATTCCAGCAAAATGTAT
>DELT01000031.1:0-61107 GCA_002354555.1 Methylophaga sp. UBA2689 | reverse complement strand
TGTGGTCACGGCATTGGTCGAGAAATGCACGAAGAACCTGCAGTTTTACATTTTGGCCAGCCAAGAAAAGGACTGGTTTTACAGGAAGGAATGACCTTCACCATCGAGCCGATGATCAATCAGGGAAAGGCCAAGGTGAAACAAAAGAAAGATGGATGGACCGTGGTAACCAGTGATAAAAAGTTATCTGCACAATGGGAACACACCATTGCGGTTACTTCGAATGGTTACGAGGTGCTTACGCTCCGGGAAGAGGAATGTAACTAACCTGCAGATCACCTGAACAACTCTCTAAAGGCTATTTAGAATGTTGCACAAATCGCTAATGTCATCCAACAAACATGTAAGTCCGGGCACGTTATTTGTGGTGCTGGCGGCAATGTGTTGGGGACTTGCAGGTGGAATTGGTGGCATCCTCACAGCAGAAGGCTGGAGCTCGTTAGTGGTGTCTTTCTACCGTGGATTGATAGGACTGTTGTTCGTTCTGATCTGGCTAGCGTTGCGACCGCATAACAGTGGATTAGCAAATTGGCGATTATGGGGTTGGTCGATTCTTGCTGGGGTGGGCGTCGCTGGCAACTTCGCTTTTTATTTCAGGAGCATTGCCGAGGGAAGCGTTGCGGTTGCTGTAACGCTGATGTATTGCGCCCCCGTGTTCGTCTTTCTCGTTTCTTTTGCACTCAAAATTGAAAGGCCTTCTTTGTTCAAATGGTTCGCTATAGCAATGGTCATTATGGGGATCATGTTACTGATGGGGTTATATGACATTGATAAAGATGACGTCACCCTTGTTGCCGCTGGAGCCGGCCTACTCTCCGGCCTTTCCTATGCGATATTCATTTTTGGTTTCAAGTATGCAACTCCACACGGTAGCCCACAGGCGATTCTCGTTATAGCGTTTGGAGTTCTGATCAGCATTCTTATCTGGTTTATAGATATTGAACAGACAGTGTCAGTATTGAGCTCACCGAATTGGTTCCTGTTTGTGTTGTTGGGAGTGCTTGGCGCAGGGATATCTTTCATTATCTATATCGTTGGACTGAAACACACTGCCCCAACTGTGGTGGCTATTGTGGCAATGGTCGAACCGGTTACAGCCTCGCTGTTTGGGATAGTGGTTTTAGATGAAAGCTTATCCGCAACACAGTTTTTTGGCATGGGACTGATCATTGTGACTGTGACCGTGTTGAGCCTGTATAACAGCACTCAAAAATGAGTTTGTATTCAAAAACTATCTTGATATGGCGGATGAAAAAAAGGGGATAGATTTATTTTAAATTGAATAAATCTTCCCCTTTATCGCTGACATATACTGGCCTAGGAGGGAACTGGTGCGTTTTCGTCCATTAAACCTCGCTGTTTAGCCTCGTCCCAGAATTCCCTTGGCACACTACTGGTCAACGATGCCATATTTTCACGAATATGTTCGGGCTTGCTGGCGCCGGGTAATATGGCACTCACCACGTCTGGTGCATTACAGAAATGCAAAGCAGCAGTACGTAGATCTACTTCAAGTTCTTTTGCCAGCTTACGGTATTGCTCACGTTTTTGATGAATGCGTTCCGGTGCGCCGTAATGGTAATTGTAGTAATTATTGCCAGCCAAATAGCCCGAGTTCAGTGGTGCTCCCAGGACAAAAGAGATCTCCCGTTCTTTTGCCAATGGAAAGATTTGGTGGAGCGCATCGTCATGCTTGAGCAGAGAATATTGTGTGGCCAGAAGAATGATGTCGGGATCTGATTGTTCAATGGCCGCTTTGGCGGGTGGTATGGTATTAACGCCCATGCCCCAGCCTTTGATAAGGCCTTCCTCACGCATTTTAATCAATTCTGGCATCGCCCCGTTCAGTGCGGTCTGGAAATACTCTTTCCAGTTTTCACCCATATCATCATTGTCCGGTGACAGGTCGTGAATAAAAACCATATCCAGACTGGGTACGCCCATACGGTGAAGGCTATCTTCAATTGAACGGCGAGTACCGGAAGCACTGTAGTCGTAGAAGTAATTAAAATTGTTTACACCATCCCAGCCATCGTGGTTATAGCCTGAGTCGGGCTCCAGAAGGCGTCCAATTTTAGAAGACACTTCATATGATCCCAGTTCCTGAGCCGAAAGTAACATGGCATGGCGACGTTCGCTAAGTCCCAGCCCATACCAAGGAGAGGTATCATAATAGCGAATGCCCTCATCCCAGGCGGTGTATATGAGTTCGAATGCTTCTTTTTCGGTCAATATCTTTCGCATATCTCCCAGTCCGATAGCACCACCAAGTCCGACACGGTGTTTGGGTCGGTAGCGTTTGGATTCACCGCTGTTCATTGGCAACGTTTCAGGGTTTCTTGAGGGGGTTGATTTAGCTTGTGCTTTTGACAGCAGTGGGGTTAGCGCCAAACTGGTGCCTGCAACAGCTGTAAGAAAATCTCGTCTTTCCATGCTTCACCTCCGGTTATGGTAGTGGTTCGCTCGGGCGACAATTAGTCGTTACATTTAGGTTAAATGGGAGTATTCAGAAAAAAGGATGTAGACACATCCCTGCAAACTTCATCATGATAAGAAGCTCTTGATTCGATGGTATCACTAGATAGGATTTTGGTGAACAATGAATAAACATCTTAGCAATAAAGTGATTGTTTTCACCGCTGCAATGAGTATTGCAGTGGCAGTTCTCATTTTTTTTCTTGGAGTAACCAACCATACTTTTTGTGGTGTCAGAGCTGATAACTTCAGAGGGATGCTTTCTATCGGTTTCGGGCTGGGTTGTATACCGTTCATTCCAGGCACTGCCGGTGCACTGGCAGGATTGATGTTCAGTTTATATCTGTGTCGATTCACGTTATGGAAACAGTTAGTGGCGGTAATCGTTCTGGTTGGTGTGGCCATTCCAATAAGTGAATACGGGGAAGTACATTTTGAAGACAAAGATAATTCACATATTGTGGCTGATGAACTACTGACATTTCCGCTTGCAACGCTTGGACTTCCAGTCCATCAACATCCCATCCTGTTGGCCAGTGTTTTTATAACCAGTCGAATTTTGGATTGGACCAAGCCGCCACCTATAGGGGCGACAGAGGCATTTAAAGGCGGTGTCGGGATCGTGCTTGATGATGTAGTTGCTTGTTTGTGGACGCTACTTATCTTCAGCATTGGCTGGCGGTGGTATCGCCATTCAGCCAAGCAAAAACTTTCCTCTGCAGAGCAAATTAAAACCAGAGACGAATAGGTGAGTTGCTGGGAAGAGATATTGATCTACAAGAAGTAATTTATTATCGAAGAAAGTGAAACTTCGGACTGGCAGAGTAATGTTGTTAACTAGTCAATGCAATTGAATGAGTTCCTTATGGCAAAGAATCGCATTCCATCATGGTTGAAATGGTCTTTTACGCTGATGGTCTGCATCATCGTGCCGGTGTATTGGCGCGATTTGGGGATGACTAATTTTTTATGGTTTTCCGACATTGCACTGATTGTTATGGTGCCGGCCCTTTGGCTGGAAAACCGTTTATTATCAAGCATGATGGCTGTCAGCGTTCTTTTTCTGGAGCTGATGTGGGTGCTGGATTTTGTCAGTGGTGGACATTTCATAAATATTGCCGGGTATATGTTTGCTGAGGAATCGCAATGGCATATACAAATTCTCTCGGCTGCCTTTCATCTGGCACTTCCGCCCGTGCTCATTTTGACGTTGATGCGTCTGGGCTACGATCAAAGGGCGCTACCTTTACAGATTCTGTTGGCGATGGTGGTGTTACCCGTGACCTATCTGGTATCCGGGCCATCGGATAATATCAACTGGGTATATGGTCCTGCTCAGCCGCAAACCTGGTTACCGCCGTTAGTATATCTGGCCTTGTTGTTTGTTGCGTTTGTGACAGTCGTTTATCTGCCTTCCCATTGGTTGTTCAAACGTTGGTTTTGAATTTTCCGAAGCATTTTATTTCAAAATATTGAACATGTATAAAAACATTATCCATTGATAAAGCTATATCAAAAACACAACAAGATCAGGTTCTTTCATCTGATTAAGGAGAAAAAAATGGATCCAATAACAAAGCAAAAAGGCAGTTGCCTTTGTGGTTCTGTAAAACTCAGTGCAAAACCTAAAAGTAATCATGTGGGAGCCTGTCATTGTGATATGTGCCGGAAATGGGGCGGTGGTCCACTGTTAGTGGCTGAATGTGAAGACGATGTGCGTTTTGAAGGTAATGAGAATATCGGCGTTTACAGTTCATCCGACTGGGCTGAGCGGGGCTTCTGTCAGCAATGTGGAACCCATCTGTTTTACCGCTTCAAGCAGGGTGGTTTTTATGCCATTCCAGTAGGATTGTTTGACGAAAAACAGCAATGGCAATTGGCCGAACAGGTCTTTATCGATAACAAACCCGGTTATTACTCGTTTGCCGAAAAAACCAGAAATCTCACCGAAGCAGAGATTATTGCTCAGTTCGGTGGCAACTGACGAAGCAATAATCCTCGGCTTTTATAAGACAATCATTTGTTCTGACGTCGGTAAAATGCTCAAACAGCTTTTCCGCTGACATCACATCTTGGTTTAATCATGCTAGATTTCGTCTACGGCTTCGACGCATTCTGGTAAGGTCTGACCACCATCAATAACCATTTGCTGGCCGGTGATATAGGCTGCTTCATCTGAAGCAAAAAACAATGCCGCATTGGCGATATCTTCTACAGCACCAAGTCGTTTTAATGGAATCGCAGCAGCCATGCTGTTGAGATAATCTTCACCCAGACTGGCCAGACCTTCCGTGACAATATTGCCCGGCATTACGGCATTAATGGTGGTGTTATAACGTGCCAGTTCCATCGCAGCGGTTTTCATAAAACCAAGTTGTCCCGCTTTGGTCGCCCCATAATGGGCCCATCCGGGGTAGCCGGTAATGGGACCTGTAATGGATGACGTGACCACGACACGACCTTTACCAAGCTTTTCAAATTGTGGAATACAGGCTTTGACACACAGAAAGGTGCTTTTCAAATTAGTCGACATGATGTCATCCCACGCTTCGGGGGAGAGATCGACAATTTTCTTTTGCGGGAAAGTGCCCGCATTAGCGCACAGAATATCAACGGGTCCAAATGTGTTTTCGGTATGGTCAACCAGTGCCTGAACCTGCTCCCAGTTTGAGACATCACATAAATAATATTCAGCGGTGCCTCCAGCGGTTTTAATTTCTTCGATAGCCTCTTTTGCTGAACTTTCGCCCCGGGCGGCAATCATCACTTTGGCTCCCTGCTTAGCAAATACACTCGCAATACCTTTACCAATCCCTTTCGAGCCACCTGTAACAATAACCGTCTTACCTTGAATGGATGTGAGCATGAAATACCTCCAGAAGTTGAGTTCATTAGTTAACCGTATTTTTAGCATAAATCTTTTTCTTTGCAACTAAAATATTGCAAGTCGGACATTTTGGCGTTATAAATTATTTCACCACTGTTTATCTAGGTTTAAGTTATGACCGGTTTATATAACGACGATTATCTGCAGCAATTGACTGGTGAGGTCGAAAAATTACTGGGGCATTGGAATATCAATGAAACCGCCACTATCTCACTGCTAACGGTTTCTGAAAATGCCACCTTTATGGTGACCGATGAAGAAAATAATCAACGCTTCATTATTCGTGTACATCGCCCTGAATATCATTCCAAAAATGAAATCCTTTCCGAATTACGCTGGATTCAATCGCTTCGTGAGCAAGCGCTGCTTAACACACCGGAACCGTTAACCCGCCATGATGGTTCAATGGTGGCTTCCTTCAGTGATGATGGCGTGGAACGTTACGTGGTGGCTTTCGAGTTTATGCCGGGTAAACAACCGAATGAGGATGAATCACTGATAGAGGGTTTTGAGATATTGGGTGCAACCTCGGCGAGATTGCATCAACAGGCAAGACAATGGTCATTACCGGAAGGTTTTACCCGTAAAAAATGGAATTTTGACAGCGCTTTTGGAGCAAATCCTTTATGGGGAGACTGGCGTGATGCACCGGGGCTGGATCCAGCAGGCCAGGCAATATTAGAGCAGTTATGTGAAGTATTGGAAGCAAAATTAAATCACTATGGTGAAAGCCCTGATCGCTTTGGTTTGGTGCACGCTGATCTGCGATTAGCGAATTTGCTGGTCGATGATAAACAGTTAAGTGTGATTGATTTTGATGACTGCGGATTTAGCTGGTTTATCTATGATTTTGCCTCTGCCGTGTCCTTTTTGGAAACCTCTCCTTTATTGCCAGAGTTGGAACGTGCATGGGTGCGTGGTTATAAATCGATAGCGCCGTTATCTGCTGAAGATGAAGCGATGATTTCAACGTTTGTAATGTTTCGGAGATTGTTGCTGACCGCCTGGGTTGCAAGTCACCCTGAAACAGAAACCGCTGCTGAAGCCGGTTTTGAACAATTCACCTTAGGCACTATTGAACTGGCAAAAAAATATCTGCAGCAACAGGCTGAAGAAAGTAATGGTTTAACTGAAAAACGTATTCTGGATATGAATGCCTTTGAAGCCAATCAGGGCGAACATCAGCAAAACGTGACACGACGATTAAATAACCTGGGGGCTGCCTCGGTATTGTTTTATCAGGAGCCTATTGAAATGGTCTCGGCACAAGGTGCCTGGATGCAGGCAGCAGATGGTAAACGCTATCTCGATTTTTACAATAATGTACCTTGTCTGGGACATTGCCATCCCAATGTGGTTGAGGCGGTGACAAAGCAAATCGCCACATTAAATGTGCATACCCGCTATCTGGTCTCGGTGGTCGATGATTATCTTGAATCGTTAAAGGCCACGTTGCCTGATTCTATTACCAATATTGTAATGACCTGTTCGGGCAGTGAGGCCAATGATCTGGCGATGCGTCTGGCAAAACAGGCTTCCGGTGGCGAGGGTTTTATTGTCACTGAAGATGCCTATCACGGGAATACCAGTTTGGTCACCGATGTGTCACCATCAATTATCAAACAGGGCAAGTTGCCAGATCATGTTGTGGCAATACCGGCCCCATCTGTTGAGGTCTATGGTGACGATATTGAAGCCGGGTTTGCTGCAAAAGTCGCTGAGGCCATTGAGCTTTTAGAGGAACGAGGATTTAGCGTCGCGGCTTTATTAGTCGATACCATTTTTTCATCAGACGGTATCTATACCGAGCCCAGAGGTTTTCTAAAAAAAGCCGTGGATGTAGTGCGTAACGCTGGTGGCGTATTTATCGCAGATGAAGTGCAGCCTGGGTTTGCCCGATTAGGTGAGGCATTCTGGGGCTTTGATTTCCACGGGATAACACCAGATATTGTGACAATGGGAAAGCCGATGGGTAATGGATTTCCAATGGCGGCAGTCGCAACAAAATCAGATTATCTGGACAGGTTTTGTGCTGATGTCGGTTATTTCAATACCTTTGGTGGTAATCCCGTTGCCGCTGCTGCGGGACAGGCTGTTCTAGATGCTATCAAACAAGAGAACCTGCAGGAAAATGCCCGGAAAATGGGGCTATATTTAAAAACTCAGTTGAACTCAATTGCTAAACAATCCGCTTTCGTTGCCGAGGTGAGAGGGCAGGGACTGTTTCTGGGAATCGATATTGGCCAACGAGATAAGAAACACCTTCCCGATCCTATTAAAACCAAACAGGTGATTAATGATTTAAAAGCGGCTGGTGTTTTGATTGGAGCTGCAGGACGATTTGGTAGCACGTTGAAATTACGGCCGTTATTAACACTGACGCAATCCGAAGCCGATTTCTTTTTGGAGACGTTTTCCCAGCAGGTTCAATATACGTAAGTAACAGCAATTATTGGAGCGGCGCTTCAGTAATCTGCACCTGTTCACTGGATAAAGCTTTTTTAAGTGGCCCACTGGGTTTTTGATCAGTGATTAAATGGTCAATTTCATTCCACTTTGCATAGCGTGCTGTTGCCATGCGATCGAATTTGCTGTGATCAGCCACAATCATGTTGTGACTGCTTTGCCGAATCATCTGTTGATAGACATCTGCTGCATCAACTAACGCATCTGTTGGTCCGGTAGGTGCCAGACCACTGGCCCCCAAAATCGCCCAGTCGGCAGTGTAATTTGCCAGAAACTGACAAGTAACCGAACCGTGGGTAGCACCTTCTTCGGCATGATAAACACCTGGCGCCATGATCACCTTAATTGTTGGATTAAATGACAGCACCGTAGCCACCCCAAAAGAATGGGTAATAACCGTAATATTACTCATCTCATAAGCAATACGTTTGGCAACTTCAACCGTGGTTACTCCTGAACCTATCATTAAAACCTTGGCATCTTTCAGCAGTGGAGCCGCTTTTTTTCCAATGGCAGCCCGTTCAGCCAGATTGGCTTTATGCCGTTCATTGAGTACCGGTTCAACCGCCTGACGCAATAACGCACCACCGTATGTACGGCTGATCAGGTTTTGTTCTGCCAGTTCTTCGAGATCACGCCGAATGGTTTCTGTCGTCACGTTTAATGTCGAGGCTAATTCACTAACGCGCATTGATGGATGAATTGTCAGTTCATCAATAATTGACTTATGGCGGGCAGCTTTTTTTCGTGACATGTCTGGTACTCATTATTTATGGCTGAAAGGTACCATATCCGTCAGTGATTTCGCACATTCATCCTGCAGCAATAGCCGTTATTTACGAAGATCTCATGCACAATAAACGCCCTTATCTAATGCGATGTAGCAGAAACAAAAAACTGACCGGCTATCATTAGAATGCAGAGAATGGCGCCAGCATAGGGCACAATTAAAGGAACGCTGAAACCAACAGGAGTTGTCGTGTTTCTTTTAAGACGAATAAGTGCGAAATTAGATAAAGCAAATACTATCAGGATAATGAAGGATGTGGCTTGTGCTAATTTTTCGGTTGGCAAAAGCGTTACCAATAAAATAATTATAAAAACAATAAGTAACGTGGCTGTTAATGGTGTATGAGTACGCCGGTTTATTCGTGACAGCCACTTGGGAACCCCATTAAGATGCCTGCCCATATCATGAAGGACTCTTGAAGCCATGACGATCTGAGCCAGGGCACCATTAACAATAATAAACAATGAAAGTGCGCCCAAAATATTTCCTGAGTAACCTTCAGCTTTCATGACATCAACCAAGGGTGCTTTAGAATCAGCAAGTGCTTCAGCAGATAAGGTCAGTACTGCGCCCATCGAGACGGTAATATAAAAGAATAAAGAGACAATCAAGGCAAACAAAATGGCCAAAGGCATAGCTTTACTGACATTTTTGGCTTCTTCCGAGACGTGAACAATGTCTTCAAAACCTATATAGGCATAAAAAGCGAGAAAAGCCCCCAGAACAATGCCACTCAAAGCAGAGCTGCTGGATAAAGGTCGTGCTTCAGAAAGTCGACCGGGCAATTCTGAAAAATTACCAGCCGTTACCATCAGTATGATGATTAACCCCGACACACCTGCAACAGTGGTGATGCCCATAAACCATGCCGTTCCTTTCATGCCAACAGCCGCAATACTGCCCAGCAACAGAACCAGGCCAATCATCAGTGGAAGAGCCGGCCAGGAGAGAAAAATCTGAAAATATCCCGCAAAACCTGTAGTGATAGTGGCTGCTGACACAATCCCAGTGGCGGCTATCATCCAGCCTGTAATTATTGAAAGCCATCTGCAGCCGAAAGCCTCGCTAACATAGGCAACCGGACCACCACTTCTGGGTAGCCGAACAGCCAGTTCAGCAAAGGAAAAGGCAGTAAACGCCGCCACTATGGATGCAAGTAAAAAAGTGAGCGGGGCATAGATTCCGGCTTCACCGGCAATCTCGCCTATCAATACATAAATTCCAGCGCCCAGGATGGTTCCCAGACCATATAAAGCCAGAAGCGGGGCAGGTACGGATCGCTTTAATTCTGCATCAGTGATTTTGTTCATCTAATCGTCTTCCAACAAGGAATGATTTGAGTCTGCGTTTGATAGGCAGATGTCATCAATGCGTTTATGGATGTTCAAGAACCTATCATGAGTAAAACCGCTTAGCCAAATGGCTAAAAATCAATAAATGATATTTTCCTGTGATCTATTATGTTTTGTTCCGTATTCATAGGTAGTGACGGAGGTTTATTCTGCAGGTTCTTTACTGGCTAATTGCCCAACTTGAAAATAAAAAAGCGAAACCTTTATGAGTGAGAGAGATAAGGCCTTTTTTGATAGAGCGGATGCATTTATCAAACTGGCTAATGAGCAAATGGAGAAAAGCATAGAGGCCGGTGAAGTTAGTGCATCATTTATGTATGGATTGGCCAGATATAGTGCTTGGTTTAGTGCCTCTGGTTGGAGAACTGCCATGGATATGGCAGATGCACGAGATGAAACCGTCGATTTTTTTGTTAATGAATACCGGCGGATGTTGGAATTAAATATGGATGACTATATTCAGAATTTCAACAATTACGTTCAGGCCTCTGAACAACTGCAAAACAAAGGGTAAGCTTTTGCTTACCCTTTCTTATTCTGACACAGCCTTTGAGTCAGTTTTCATTATGGCTTTTACAACCGTTTAACGGTCTGTAGTCATAACTGATTTATATCCCATCTCGTTTTTTTATGCACTAATTAGCAACACAGCATTCAGGAAAGCCGGGCAGGTTTCAGTTACTTTAAAACGTTGAGTTTATCGGCTCGGCCTTTTTAGATGAATTCTCACTGTTATCAAAATCGTTGTAGTATTCAGTTTTATTCACACGATCATTTCAAAGATGATTTATCTTGTTTCTGGGTGAATAACGTAAGGTCTGACCATGAAAATATATTTATCATTTTTCACTGCATTGATTTTACTCAGTGGTTGTAACGCTGGTGAGCCGATAATGGTTTATGAGAGCCGCAATGCACAGCAATGTGAAACCACTGGAATCACACCTGCCGACAGCGCAGCGAAATTAGCAGCAGAAAATATTGAGGTGACTGAAACACATTGTGGTCGAAGAACCGGTGTCGCCTATCCAGCAGCTTGTGGGATGGGGACAGGTACTATCCTGATTCATCAGATAGCTGAGGCAGATCTGGTTACGGCGAGAAATATTGGCTTCCAGGAAGTATCTGAACTGGTAGATCTCGACGCTGCCACTGGCTATGAATTCGTTGATTGTGAGGATAAATAAGGCCAACCGGGCATTATTTATCAGGCTTTGTCGGGTGAATGGCGAAAGCGTATAACGATTTAAATGAGTAGCATGGAATTGATTGTTTTGGTCAGCAACTAAAAAGTTAATCGATGCCAAATCGAAATTCACTTACATTTTATCTTTTATTGTTACTCATTCTTTTTGTGGTGGGAGTCGGCTTGCTGACAAAGTTTGAAGAGGCGCCTTATTCAGATTTGGAGCCATCTGTTGAAGATAAAACTACATCAGAGGTGATTGAGCAGCCGACACCGATGCCGAATATTTATATCGATCAGATTATTACACCTGCTACCGCTGAAAACCGCAGGGAGTTGTATGCCGATTTGCTGACTATTTGCCAGGAAGAGGGCGTTTCGATCCAGGCTCTGTCCGAAACTGAAATGTCACAACTTGGCACCATTCGACTGCAACGCTGGATTGATGAAAACAGAACGGCCTACCGGCTGGAATCTTGGGATTTTCAGTTGGAAGAACCACAACAGCAACCGCATTGCCACTTTCAGCTGATCAGTAGTGGTCGTCATGTCATGATAGATGCGGAGGGACTGACAGGGATCAATCTGAATGATAATCAGCCTTATGATATTGCACCACTAACCAACATGGATGCCAGTTTGTTATTACGCTCTCCAGCGCGACAAGACAAAATGTCGACCGGTCTGCTGAGAGAAGTCGCTGATCAGCCATGTGTTGAATCCAACATTGCTGATTATGAAGAGGCGGTAGTATGCACATGGACTGGAGGTGTCGAATGGGGTTTTGAGCCGCATTCAGATGGTATCAAGTCGGTATTAGATACGCATCACTATGTCTTATTCAGATCGCTTGTTCTGCAGCAGGTTCCGGCTGGGAATGCGTTGGATAAAATCAGCACGATTACTTTCAACATTGGTGAAAAACTTGATGAGGCGGCAATGCAACCTGCCCCTGCCACCGCATTGCCTGCTGAGCAACCGTAACCCTTAATCTTCCGGCTGTTAACACTGTTTTAATATGGCGATGCCAAAATGCAACGATTTTGTCGCATTGGCGTAATTGAGTTATTTAGGTGCTGTTTTATGTTTAAATGCAGTCGGTTTCAAACCTTGTCGAAAAATTACACTCTATAACGACTATGTCTTTACAAAACGTAGTGAAGGAAACGCAAGTGATGGAAAATCACATCATTGATGTGCGCAATCTGAGTAAAAAATATCCTTCCGGATTTCATGCTTTAAAGCAGGTTAATCTGCAAATAAAACGTGGTGAGATATTTGCCCTGTTAGGCCCAAATGGCGCAGGTAAAACCACTCTTATCAGCATTATTTGTGGCCTGGTCAATGTGGACGAAGGGCAGGTAGTGGTTGGCGGTTATGATGTGGTCAAACAATACCGACAGGCACGTAAACAAATTGGCTTGGTACCGCAGGAACTGGCAATTGATGTGTTTGCCTTTGTCTGGAATACCATGGTGTTCAGCCGTGGCGTGTTTGGTAAACCGCGTGATGATGCGTATCTGGAAGAAATTCTCAAGGCATTGTCTTTATGGGATAAACGCCATGCCAAAATTCAATTTCTTTCCGGCGGCATGAAACGTCGAGTGTTGATTGCCAAAGCCCTGGCACATGAGCCGGAAGTATTGTTTCTGGATGAGCCCACCGCTGGTGTCGATGTGGAGTTACGCCGTGATATGTGGCGTCTGGTGGAAAAGTTACGCCAGAGAGGCACCACTATTATCCTCACTACGCATTATATTGAAGAAGCTGAAGAAATTGCCGATCGCATTGGCATCATTAATCATGGTGAAATTCTGCTGGTGGAAAACAAGCAGGATTTAATGAAAAAACTCGGACGCAAGCAACTTATCCTGCAATTACAGCACCCGATTACACAGCTGCCGGATGAGCTCAACGGCTTCGTTCTGCAGCTCGGTGAGAATGGAAAAACACTCACTTATGACTATGTTGATAATCAACCGACCAATCATGTGACTGAGGTACTGGCGGCTATTCATCGTTCAGGGATTGAGCTAAGTGATGTACAGACCAAACAAAGTACACTGGAACAGATTTTTGTCAGTCTGGTGGAGGATGCACGATGAACTGGTATGCCATTAAAGCCATTTATTTATCCGAACTTCATCGCAGCTGGCGTACCCCGTTGCAAAGTATTGCCTCACCGGTTTTGTCTACCTCGCTTTATTTTATTGTATTTGGTTCTGCGATTGGTTCGGCGATGACTGAAATTGGTGGCGTCAGTTATGGTGCCTTTATTATTCCGGGGTTAATCATGTTGATGGTGTTAACCGAATCTACGTCTAACGCTTCATTTGGCATTTATATGCCCAAGTGGTCCGGCGCTATATATGAAGTCTTATCCGCACCGGTTTCAGCTTTTGAGATTGTAGTGGGGTATGTCGGGGCGGCAGCCACCAAATCGATTATTCTGGCAATGTTGATTTTGCTCACTGCCAAATTATTTGTGGATTACTCAATTCTGCATCCGCTGTGGATGATGCTATTTCTGGTATTGACCTGCGTTACCTTCAGTATGTTGGGCTTTATCCTGGGCGTTGTGGCTGATGGTTTTGAAAAATTACAGGTTATCCCATTGATGGTGGTCACCCCGCTGGCCTTTCTGGGAGGTACATTTTATTCAATCAGCATGTTGCCTGAATTCTGGCAGAAAGTGACTTTGTTCAATCCTGTGGTCTATCTGGTCAGCGGTTTTCGCTGGAGTTTTTATGGCACGGCAGATGTAAGCATGACGTTGAGCCTGGTGATGATTTCCACTTTTCTGATTATGTTTATGCTATTTATCTGGTGGATATTTAAAACCGGCTACAAGGTGAAAGTCTGATAGATGGTTTAAATCCATTTCATGCCAGCCATGTGAATTAGCTTAAAGAGACTTTACCTACTGCCATAATTGTTCCAGATGTTTGAAATGCCATTTTGAGGGATCTTCAGGGCCCTCTATGGTTTCCTTGCAACTGGGCAGAGCGAGATCGATGACCTGTATTTGAATTGGCGCTTTTGAACGTAATGAAAAAAATACTTTTACTTTGGGTTTTACCAGAGATGTCACACCGGGCTCAATCACTACGGCCAACCGCTGCGAGGTCAAACGAACTAATGAGCCAACCGGATAGATACCAACCATTTTTACAAAGGCATTGAACAGTTGCTTATCAAAGTGGCCTTCCCATTGAGCCATTTCGCGAATGGTTCCAGCAGGATCCCAAGCTTGTTTATAAGCGCGTTCAGAGGTAACGGCATCATAGACATCACAAATGGCAGCCATTCGCGATAAAAGCGATATTTCATCACCTTGTAAACGGTTCGGGTAGCCCAAACCGTTTATTTTTTCGTGATGATGTAAAGCGATATCGACGACCTCTGGCGCTGCACCTGAGTTTTCCAATAGCTTGGCACCGGCAGCTGGATGCTTTTTCATGATGTTGTATTCTGAGTCAGAAAGCTTTCCAGGTTTGTTTAGTACTTCCAAGGGCATAAGGGATTTACCAAGGTCGTGCATTAATCCACCTACACCAGCTAACTTAACCTGCTCTTCATCCATGTTAAGTTGGCGAGCCAACGATATCATCAATGCACAAACAGCCAATGAATGCATGTATGTATAGTCATCGTGAGTTTTCAGTCGAGCCACACTGAGTATGGCCGCTGAGTTTTGCTGTACCATCAAATCAATTTCATTCACTAGCGGTAAAGTTGTTTGCGGATCAATTGCTTTGCCGAGCCGCGCATCTTTATACATAGCTAAAACCTGTGGCTTCGCATCATTAAAGAGTCTACGTGCGCGACTGATATCTTCTTCCATTGAAGTTTCAACGACGGATGGTTTTTCAGTGGTTTTCTGAGTAACCTCGAGCGTGTCTGAGGATTCTTCAGTTGTATGTTGTGAGGATGGTGTTAAATAGTCTGATTTTTGAAAAGATTCGCCTTTTTCCTCGTCGATCCAGACATCTTTAATGCCTGCTTGAAGAATGCTTTTAATATCTTCGGGATCAGTTAATAAAAAACTGCTGCGTAAAAACGGATGCTTTAACCATGAACCACCCAGCTTATGTATATACATGCCCAGTCGGAGCTCAGTTGAGGCTATGCGTTGAGTCAAAATTTAATACCTTATTTTGTGTTCATTTTTGGGCACATTGTATATAGCTTGTATGTGAAAAAAATGTGTTTCAGCACAAAATTTGTGGTTTTAGCTGTAATTTCAGGAAAATCCTTGGCGACATTATTCGGTATCCTGTGACACGGACACCAATCAGTGATATTAGTGGCGTCACTCAGAATTTTTTCCAGCGCATTGTGAATTGAATATTTAAGATGTTGTCGTTGTAGACTGAAATAAGCAGTATACAAAGTTAGAATATACGCAGAGAAATGATGGTGCTACTTTTGGTGCGGTCAATATTGGGCAGTTTTATCTATTTGACCAAGACTCAAGCAGATATTTATTGATAAACAGTCTGAATCATGCAAAGTTCTATTAATACAAAAATTATGTAATGACAAAAAATAACAATATATATCAATTACAAATGGATAGAGAGATGCAAGAAGATAATCAGCACATACAAACGGAACTGGACAATCTCTTAAACCAGTCGATCTTGGAAGGATTTGTAGAAGTTCCTATCCTGCCGGAAATCGCAAATAAAGCTTTTATGCTGGCCAATGATAAAGAATCAGATGCTAGTCAACTGGCCCAGTTGATTCAAAGTGATCCATCACTGGCAGGTCACGTGATGCGTATTGCCAATTCGGCAGCTTATACGCCGATGGCCAATCTGACTTCGCTGCAACAGGCGATTGCCAGGTTGGGTATGGTGACTGTCAGTGAAATTGCTATCAGCGCTGTACTCAATGCAAAATTATTTAATACCCCGGGCTATGAGGACTATGCAGACGCCATTTGGCAGCAGTCGCTGGCGACATCACTCTGGGCTAAGGAGGTTGCCAGCCACTGTAACGTGAATGTTGAAGTGGCTTTTTTGGCAGGATTGATTCATTCAATTGGTCGCCCAGCCGTACTTCAAACTCTGATTGATATCGCCGAGCAACAAACTTTGCCCTTGAATGATGAAATTGTTCATCAGCTGGAAGATAAATACTGGCTGGCTGTTTCGCAGATGATCGTTATTCGCTGGTGTATGCCGGTACTGGTTATTGAAACAATTCAGCATCTTGAAACACCATCGGCTGATAGAGAAGCAGGTCAATTAGCGGCAGTGGTCAACATGGCCAGGTATGCTGCTAATGCGATGCTGAATGACGAGTTGGCAGATGATTTTCCTGAGGCAGCCATCGCTATTGTTGAATTTGAATCAGCAGATATCCAGAAACTATTAACTAAGAAGGAACAGATCAGCGAACGACTCACACAACTGATGGCTTAGTTATCGTCGTGTTTCAGATAGTCGTTTTTTAACTTCACATAATTCTGGCAAGCATAGTGAAAATAATTTAGTTCGTCCTCGGTTAGCGGTCGAACTTGTTTAACCGGCGAACCCAGATATAGATAACCGGATACCAGTTTTTTTCCCGGTGGCACTAAAGATCCGGCACCGATGACTACATTATCTTCCACCACAACACCATCTAACAGGGTCGACGACATACCCACCAATACCTGATTACCAATTGTGCAGCCATGCAGCATCACCATATGGCCTATGGTGACATCGTTGCCGATAATAAGTGGATTACCATTGGGATTAAACTCACTGGCATGGGTAATATGCAGACAGGAATTATCCTGAATGCTACTACGGGCACCTATCCTGATACGATGCATATCACCACGAATTGACACCAACGGCCAGACGGAGCTGTCATCGCCAATTTCAATATCGCCAATCAGAGAAGCCGTATCATCAATCCATACCCGTTGACCAAGTTTGGGACTGTTGCCTCGAAACGCTTTGATAACCATTAGACTAACTCAGCAGCGTTATACCGCATAACGCCAGTAACGCGACATTAGCCAACAGCCCAATCATGAAAAACCAGGTTCTGGGACTGGGGTTTTGTTTTGTAGAAATTGCGTAATAAAGGACCATGTGAAGAATACGGGCGATGGCAAATACCCAGACGAAAATACCCGTCCAAAAGCTATTGGCTCCAATAAGAACCGCCATGAAGATCGTACCGAGCATCAATGGCAGATTTTCCAGTGAGTTCATAAAGGTACGATGTGCTCGGAACACAAAGGATTCATGGCTGAGGTTTTCCGGAATTTTGCCTGGAATAGCACCAGCTTGGGAAGCTTTGGTTTTACTGGCAACAAACCATTGAATCAGTAACGTGAGCAAAATGATAAATAAGCCGAGAAAAGTCAGATAATAAATAATTCCCATAGTCATTCTTTGCCTCGTAATTTGGTGTTAATTTTATTTGCTCTGGTTGCTATACCGACGTTTTAACAATCGCCCACTCGTTCGCCCTGATATTCGGTATTCATTTTCATCGGTCCAAGTGGCGTGTTCATATCGCTGCTCATTTTGCCCTCCAGACGATTTCCATGAAAGGTGGCATAGCCTTCAAACAGTGTTGTCATGCCTTCAATACTGCAGGATGCTGCATAATCTACCCGGTCAGTTTTGATATCTGCCTTTGTCACGTTGCAACTTTCGTGAAGGTTCATCGCCCCCATGCCTTCATCCAGTTTCGCCTGTGTCAGACATTCCTGATTGTTGATAGTTTGGGCTGGCATATTCATTGGCCCCTCAATGTTAGTGGTGCTGGTATAGCTCCACAGACCCGGCTGCAAATTCGGGGTCTCTGCAAAAAGCGGTGCTGAGAGAAACGTTAAACTGGCGAAGATACTGTAAAGAAAAATAGAATTTTTCAAAGTCTGGCTCCCTTGTTAGTTACATGCTTGACCATGATCCTCTTATGGTGCCACATAAATGAATCTTGCCTGTGACCAAGTTATAGCGCAATAGCCGCGGTAATTTTACGACCGATATTTATGTTTGGATCATAACCTCATAGCTGTTACAGTTAATTTAAGTGCATCAATCTGGTGATTAACACTGTGTAGTTATCCCGAGATACGCGGATAATTTTCTGCCGCACTACTCTCCAACACTTTTCCGATGAATGTTATGGTATTAATCCGTTCATTCAGTTTGATTAATTTAATCAAACAGGAACCTGCAAAAACAAACTTATTCGGCAGCTTATCCCCCGTGTTACTCGCCCAGGCTTTTATCTCATACCACTTTTGGAAAGGAGGTAAGCATTATGGCTTCTATAGATCATTTATCCGATTATCAGCATTCACGACATCAAATGGTTCGCAACCAGTTAATGAACAGAAATCTGAAATCAGACACAGTGCTTGAAGCGATGAGAACTGTTCCACGAGAGAAATTTCTTTCAGAGAATATGTGGGAATTTGCTTACGAGGATTCTGCCTTACCACTGATTGAAGGTCAGACTATATCCCAACCGTATATTGTCGGTCTAATGGTCGAAGCACTCAATCTGAAAGGTGGAGAAAAGGTACTGGAAATAGGTGCCGGGAGCGGTTATGCAGCGGCAATTATCGCCCAAATAGCTGATCAGGTATATGGTATTGAGCGAATCACGGCACTCGCCGAGCGTTCTAAAATGGTTCTGGATAATCTGGGCTATCATAATATTGAAATTATGAGTGGGGATGGCACACTCGGCTATGCCCAGCAAGCGCCTTATGATGCCATTCTGGTATCGGCAGGCGGACCTGAAATTCCTTCTACCTTAAAACAACAGCTAAAAATTGGTGGTCGTCTGGTGATTCCGATCGGCAATCGTCATTATCAACGGTTACTTCAGGTAACCCGGATAGATGAAGACCAGTTTGATGAGGAGATCATCACCCGAGTGCACTTTGTGCCCTTGTTGGGCGAGGAGGGCTGGCATGAACAATCAGATAGCCACAGCATTTCAATAGAAAACTCCTTCTCATCCAGTAAATCACAGCAATCTGCGGAGCAGAATAAATCGGCAGACACCGCAACTTTGATAGCCGAAGCAGCACAGCCAATTGGTTCAATTGAAACGGTTGACCTCACCCCGTTACTTGACCGAATTGGTGATGCACGTGTCGTTCTGTTAGGTGAGGCAACCCATGGCACTTCTGAATTTTACCGTTTTCGAGCCAGACTCACACGGGAGTTGATTGAAAATAAAGGTTTTAACATGGTTGCGGTTGAAGCTGACTGGCCAGATGCCGCACGCATTGATCAATATGTTCGAGAACTGACTACGGCACCTTCTGAATGGCGTGCTTTTACCCGTTTTCCGACATGGATGTGGCGTAATAAGGAGATGCAGGAGTTTGTCGAATGGTTGCGTCGACATAATGGCATGCAGGCCAGACCCAACTTAAAATTGGGGTTCTACGGGCTCGATCTCTACAGCATGTTTTCATCAATTGATGAGGTGATTAACTATCTAAAAGACGTTGACCCAGAGGCTGCAGAGATAGCACGTGAACGCTATGGCTGTTTAACGCCATGGCAATCTGATCCGGCAACGTATGGTCGTGCAGCAACTTCGGGAGAATATGAAAGATGTGAAGATTCGGTTGTGGATATGCTGATGGATCTGATGGAAAAACAGGCAGAGTATGTAGCAAACGATGGAGAGAGTTATCTTGATGCAATGCAGAATGCACGGCTGGTTGCCAATGCTGAAGCCTACTATCGTAGTATGTATAAAGGCTATATCACTTCGTGGAATATGCGCGACAGCCATATGTTTGACACTCTTTGCTCACTATTGGATTTTAAGTCTCAAAATACCGATCAACCGGCAAAAATAGTAGTTTGGGAACACAACTCCCATATTGGAGATGCACGCGCTACCTCAATGTCTGCACGAGGTGAGCATAATGTAGGGCAGTTATGCCGCAGTAAATTTGGCGATGAAGCTTACCTGATCGGTTTTGGTACTCACGCTGGTACTGTGGCTGCTGCTGATAACTGGGGTGAACCAATGCAGGTTAAACTCATTCGTCCTTCAATGGAAGGTAGTTGGGAACGTGTTTGTCATGACACTAAGATTCCTGCCTTTATGCTCGGCATGCGCCAACCCGGCTCCAAAATATTACGCCAACGTTTAGAAGAAGAGCATTCTGAACGTGCAATTGGCGTGGTTTACCGTCCTCAAAGCGAGTTAGCCAGCCATTATTTTCAAGCCCGACTCGGTCAACAGTTTGATGAATATATCTGGTTTGATCACACTAAGGCCATCACGCCACTGAACTTTGAGGCCATGCAAGGGATGCCGGATACTTATCCTTTCGGGTTGTAAAGCAGAATTAACTGCTTCATTACTAATGACCAGCAGAAGGACAATTTAGTAAACGCTGTGTTTTTAACGATCAAGTCCACACGTTTCTATGCCAGAGAGAATAAACCTCTGCGGCTTCCAGTAAGGAATGTCATGTTCTAAGAACATTCAAAGGAGGGAATATGATTGAATTCGTCACGCCAGCAGCAGAATGGATAGCAGCCATTATTGAAATGTTGGGGGTGTTTATTATTCTGCTACTGACTGTTTATGCGCTCATCTCCGCGGTAGTTCATTTGATGATGAGAAAAAGCCCTACTGAAACGATATATCGTGAGGTGCGGCAACGTCTCGGTCAGGGTATTTTACTTGGGCTGGAGTTTCTGGTGGCGGCAGATATCATTCATACCGTTGCAGTTGAGTTAACCTTCCAAACTGTTGGAGTGTTAGCGATCATCGTTCTGATACGTACCTTTTTAAGCATTGCACTGGAGGTTGAGCTGACTAGTAAGTGGCCTTGGCAGCAAAATGAAAATACCAGGTAATGACTTTAGGACTAATTTATCTTTCATAGCCTCCAGCAGTGGTGGACCTGAATGATAAACAAGGACTAATGTCTCAAGCTCACTGCTTGCCAGTAATGTCTTGACCAGTAGGTATTTTTAAGGCTGGAAATCATTACACCCCGGGTGGTCGATGCATGTAAAAATTTATGGTCTTCCAGATAAATACCGACATGACGTCCATTACGAAAAAATACCAGATCACCGGAACGTAATTCAGCCCTGGGTATCTTTCGCCCGTTACGAAATTGCTGGTCGGTACTTCTGGGTAAATCAATACCAAACAAATCACGAAAAGTGACTTGTACAAAGGCAGAACAATCGATCCCTGAGCGACTTATGCCTCCCATACGATAAGGTGTGCCGTGCCATTCGTTATGCTGTTGATAAAGCAGCAACATAGCCTGGATTTCATCATAATAATGAGTATCAGTTGCAGGTTGAGAAATGTGCGCGCTCTCTGGTGATTTGCTCGAAAGTTTGGGAGCCGTTCCACAACCGGAAAGCATGGCCAACATTGGCAAAAATGCTATGCAAAATCGCCAATGTGAGGTTATAAAAAATTTGTAATGTATTTTGGTCATTAACTTTATGGCTTCAAATTCTTAACTATTCAAACAGATTAAAAACCATATAGTTCTCTATTTACAGGATATTTTCATGATTTTTGGCAGATTAACTGAAAAAAAGGGGATTTCTGTTGAAAATATGATTAATTCTCTTTCAGCATCATCTGAATTTCTCAAAATAGCTGGCAGCTGTGTCAGCTTCACAAGACAAATTTGACTATGTTTAGGCAGAAATTTTAGCACTGTCATACTTTTGCCATGAACTTTCAGTAGGTTTTAACTACCAACACTCTATCTGTTGCACAGACAAATCTGTTTATATATAAGTGGCTTGAAGGTAATTGAATGACGGATAAATTTGCTGAATTAACGCTGGTAATCATCATAGCTGGAGCAGCTCTTGCCTTATTTTCCAACATGAATAAGCGATCTTTTTTAAAAGATAATCATTGGAATGGTGAAATTGTTGCACTGACAATTATTACGCTGATCAGTATGGTTAGTTTTCCACTAATTGATGCCACGTTGCCCTGGCTGGATTTTGCGGATCTGCATTATTATAATGAAGTAGCATGGCTAGGCCTTATAAAGGGCATTTTAGGATTATGGCTATTGCATAGAGCTGTTCGTGATTACAGTGCTATAGGCGAACCGCAGAAAAAAATTGTGGCTAAAGGAATTTATCGATTTATACGCTATCCGTTTTATTCTGCGCTTTTAGCCTTGGTTCTTGCCCAGCTTCTGTTAACACAGAACTGGTTGGCCGGTGTGGCCGGTTTAATCACATTCGCTTTGGTTTATTGCTTAAGAGTGCCACGTCAAGAAGAAGATGGGCTTGAGAAATATGGGCATCATTATCTTGAATATATGTTGCAAACGGGGGATATCTGGCCACGGCTCCCTTTTAAACACTAAAATTGGAATAATATTTTCTTCAGCCAGGATGGCTATAGAAAAGAATGAATTTAAAAACTGTTATGGAAAACATTAATGCTTAATATTCGTCCGCTATCTCGGGAGCATTTAGCTTCCCTGATGGAAAATGCGACTGTAATTGAAACGGACAAAAAAGGTATTAAAGTGGCAGTTTTGCCTGATGGGCAATACTTAAAATTTTTTTACCGCAAGCGCTTTCTAAATAGAGAGCTACTTGCACCAGCGGCAGTTAAGTTTGCCCGCAATGCTTATCATCTGACCCAACTCGACATTCCTACACTGCAAGTGAAGGCTTTGCATCGCATTAACGGTGAAGCACACACTGTAGCTATTTACTCTCCCTTACCCGGCCGTACCTTAAGAGACATTGTTAACTCCAATGAAGCTGATGCAAATTTGATGTATCGCCTGGGAGTGTTTTTGGCGAGGGTGCAGCGGCAGGGGGTATATTTTCGTTCAATTCATCCGGGAAATATTATTGTAAACGGGATGGATTTTGGCCTTATCGATATTCTTGATATGCGTATCCATTGGTGGTCTTTAAGTCGCTGGGCGAGACGGCGAAACTGGCGGCATTTCTTTCGCTATCCACGAGATTGGGAAAATCATGGCGACTTGATCGAAGCGCTTATCAAAGGCTATCGTCATTCTGCCGATCTGCCTTTGCGCGAACTGAATTGGTTAGAACGTATTATTGGTAAATTTATTTCCACCTGATTTTTAGCCCTAACCAACTTATCGGTCAGACAGGGCATTTTTGCGTAAAATGCCGCACATGACGACTCTAAATAAAGCTTCCAACGAATATGATGTAATCATCATCGGTGCCGGTGCGGCTGGATTGATGTGCGCTATTTCTGCTGGTCAGCGCGGCCGAAGTGTGCTGGTAATTGATCATGCTAATAAAGTAGGTAAGAAGATCCTGATGTCAGGTGGCGGACGTTGTAACTTTACCAATATGTACTCCGCCCCGGAAAACTTTATTTGCAGCAATCCTCATTTCGTCAAATCGGCATTGAGCCGTTATACACCCTGGCACTTTATTGAATTGGTTGAGAAGCATCAGATTGCATATCACGAGAAAAAACTGGGTCAGTTATTTTGTGATGAGTCATCAAAAGAAATCCTACAGATGTTACTGGCGGAATGTGCATCAGCTGGGGTGAAAATTATCACAGATACGCCGGTTCAGGTGGTTGAAACCGGAGGTCAAAAATTGCTGGAAACCCCTCAGGGTAAATTACAGTGTGAATCGCTTGTGATCGCAACCGGAGGATTGTCAATTCCCAAAATGGGAGCAACCGGCTTTGGTTTTGAATTAGCCAGAAAGCTTGATATACCGGTGTTGCCAACACGGGCAGGGTTAGTACCTGTGGTGTTGGATGATCATAAACTCAAACCGCTTGCCGATCTTAGTGGTATTTCATTGGATACCATCACGGAAGCTAACCAAACTTCATTTCACGAGAATATTCTGTTTACTCACCGTGGTTTGAGCGGCCCTGCGATATTACAGGCATCAAGCTATTGGCAACCTGGCGAGCCGCTGAAAATCGATCTGTTTCCTGGAATTGAGTTGGCTGGATATTTAGCTGAAATGCGTGTTGAAAAATCCAAAACAGCTCTGAAAACCATTCTTGCCGAAAAACTGACCCGTCGGGTAGCACAGCTTTGGTGTGATCAGTGGGTTGAAGACAAACCGGTCGGTCAGCTTTCCGATGCAGATATCGAACATGTTGTGTCACAGTGCCAGCCCTGGACATTTAAGCCATCCGGCACGGAAGGTTATCGAACGGCCGAAGTAACTTTGGGTGGTATTGATACTGATGCATTATCTTCCAAAACGATGGAGTGCAAGAATCATCCGGGATTGTATTTTATTGGAGAGGTGGTCGATGTTACCGGTCATTTGGGCGGGCACAATTTCCAATGGGCCTGGGCTTCGGGCCATGCCGCTGGACTGTATGCCTGAATAAATATTGTCAGAAGTTTGAGGCTCTATTTAAAAAACGTTAACGTTCTATCAATAAAAGTTATTTTCAACAGCGATTGAAATCGTTTGTCACTATCATACTAATTCAATTGCAGGAGATCCCCATTGCTGGAATTACTGACAGATGCTCAGGTTATTACCGTGTTAGTGACCGCACTGGTGGTTGGACTGGTTGTGGTCTTTCATTATGAAGTCATTCAGCAATTGAATCGTTGGTGCCCGACCCATCCTTCCAGGGTTGCAAAGCATCGTCACCGGCCGATAATTTTGGCCACGATGTTTGCTTTATTGTTTGCACACATCATTGAAATCTGGTTATTTGGCGTGGCCTTTTGGGCTTTATTGAGTCAAACAGGGTATGGGGCAATCAGTGGCTATGATCATATTAGCCTGTTAGATAGCGTGTACTTCTCTGCCGCCACCTATACCACGGTTGGTTGGGGCGATTTGGCAGCTACCGGTCATATTCGATTTCTCGCCGGTACAGAAGCCTTAGTGGGATTTATGATGATTACCTGGTCAGCTTCTTTCAGCTATCTTATTATGGCGCGGGCCTGGGGAAATGAATCTGATTAACGCTATGTAAAAAGGACTTAGCATGCGATTTCAAACCATTCCGATCATAAGAATTTTTGATGAAACCAAAGCGAAAGAATTTTATCTGGATTTTTTAGGCATGACTTTGGATTGGGAGCATCGTTATGGTGCGCGGTTTCCGGTTTATATGCAGGTTTCCAGAGATAATCTTGTTTTACATCTCAGCGAGCATTCAGGCGATTGCACGCCGGGATTAAAGGTTTTTGTGAAAACAGATCAGTTTACTCCGCTTTATAATGAGATCACTTCCCGACCCTACAAATATAACCGTCCCGAAATTTCTACAGCACCCTGGGGTAACAGAATTTTTGAAGTGATAGATCCCTTTTGCAATAAAATTCTATTTAATGAAGAGCTTAACTTGTAGACGATAAACAGGCCCTAAAATCAATCTTCAGCTATTTTAAGAGGTCGTGCGTATTCCGGTTTCTTTTGTATGCGTCGCCCAAAACGGAAGGGAAGTATGATTCTCAAGCTGTGCCTGTAAAAATTCCAAACTCACATGCCAGCCACCGGCCACAGCAAGTTTATGTTCTGTCCGGCTCATACAGTTTTACGTATAAGGTCGATAGCGATGAGGTAGTGACTTCGGGTGATGTCAACCTCACCGATCCTCAAAGAAGAATAGGTTCCATGGAGGACAGCATGGAAGCAGCTATTCAAATCACAGGTTTGCTGATGGGAGCTGGTTTTTTTCTTCAAATCGCTGGATCTGCCAGACGAAGAAAATGCCGGTGACCATAACCGCTGCTGCCATCCACAATGCTGATAGATAATTCCCGGTCAGCGTGGATAAATAACCCGCCAAAGCGGGGGCTATAAGTTGAGCAATGCCATAACTTATCGTCAGTTTGGCCATGGCTTTGGCAGGGTTATGAGGAAATTTATGGCCGACATACACCAGCATCAGGCTGACAATTCCTGCAAAGGTGGCACCAAATAACAACGCGCCAATTACATTAAACAACAACGATTCACTGAATAATGGAATCAGGATGGAAAGCAATATAATTGAATAAGCGGCGATGATGGCCCATGTCTCACCGATGCGCTCAGCCACTTTGTCCCAGATAATGCAGGATGGAATGGCCGCAACACCCAGCATCACCCAGATAAGATTGCCGTGTCCCGTCAAGCTGGGCATTCCTTCAAGAATCGCTACGATAAACGTCGCGCTAATCACATAACCGACCCCTGCACAGGCGTAAGCAGCAATCATTAACCGCATCCATTTATTATTTGGCGCTGCAAAATCCGCAGTGGGAGCCTGTTGCGTTGCAGGTGCTGGCATCAGATACCAGGCGGGCAGGAAAAACAAAATACCGAAAATCCCCATAATCAGCCATTGCTCAGCCCAATTGAAATAGGGCGTAATCAAAACAATGACGAGTCCAGGTATCGCAATACCAAATCCTAAACCGGAAAAATGGATACCTAATGCTGATTTGTAACCATTTTGTTTCAGCCAGCCCATCACAAATCCTGCTGCCAGAATTATTCCGGCCGTACTGCTCAGCCCACCTATGAACCGCAGAATGCTCCATAAAATAATATCAGTGGTAACAGCCATTAATACGGTGCTTAACACCGCCAAAATCAGGTTGATTCGGTAGAACAGAAACTTGGTTTTGAGGCTGGTTAAAAATGAAATCAACACTACGCCTGACAGGTAACCAATGTAATTAAACGTGGCCAGCCAACCTCCACTTAATGTATCCAGTGAGGTTTCATTTAACATGATGGGCAAAAATGGCGTGTAGGCAAAACGGGCAATACCGACGGTTAAAATTAAAGCACATATCCCAGCCAGAATGACCTGATGTCGAGGAGAGAGTGAAAATCGATTTGTGATCATAACCAGAATATTACCTGAAGTATTTTAACGCTCTACCTTTTACCATAAGTCTTTATTGGGTGTGTTGTCGTGATAATTCCAATTATCGATGTATAAATAATTACAGAGCATTTTTAATGGAAAGATTGTCATCTGTTCTATTAATCCCCACTTAATCCATCTGAGTTACAGTCAACGCATATCCCTTCCGGAGTTATGAATGAAGAAAATTATCGTCCCTGTAGTGTTATTGGTTATCGGATTTGGCAGTTATTTTGCACTAGCAGAACAACAGGAACCTGAGGTCATCAGCTACATTAAACAGCAGGGCGTGAGCATCATTGACAGCTTTGATACCCCTGCGGGATTGACTGGTTATGCCGCCAGTGTAGAAGGGCAGCCGCTGAGTATTTATCTGACAGAAGATAAAAAATATGCGGTCATTGGAAACCTGATTAATGCCGAGGGTGAAGATCTGGGCGAGCAAGCCCTGTATGAGCTGATCAGTGCGCCACAGAATGAAAAAGTCTGGCAGAAACTGGAACAGGCAAATTGGATTCAGGATGGACAGGAGACTGCCCAGAAAGTCATTTATACCTTTACTGATCCCTATTGCCCTTATTGTCAGCGTTTACGTGAAATCGCGGAGCCTTATATTGCTGAGGGTGAGGTGCAGTTGCGCCACATTATGGTGGGAATTCTGCAGGAGGACAGTATCAAAAAAGCGGCTGCTATTTTAGGTGCTGATTCACCGGAAGAGGCTTTGCAACAGCATATTCACCAGGTTGATAACACATCAGGCGATTTGAATGAAGCGGCACTAACCAACGGGGCGTTGCTGGTAGAGAAAAATAATCAGCTGATGGAACAGCTGGGGTTTATGGCAACACCGACCAGCATTTATAAGGACGAAAAAGGTCATGTGCGGCTCATTGAAGGCATGCCGCTGCGTGATGATATCAACAAGCTGTTTGAATAGTTATGTCGATTAATCTCGGACCCTTTGCTTTACCTCTCGAGCCGTTATTGTTGTTTGGCTGTGCTCTTCTGGGGATCTTGGTAGCATCTGTTCTGGCCAGAAAAAAAGCTGGCTCAGTCACCGATCCATTATTAATGATGCTGTTATTCGGTCTGGTCATCGGACGAATCGTGTTTGTCATTAAATTTGCCGATCAATATGACTCACTCTGGCAGATGATCGATTTTCGCGATCGTGGAGTGGACTGGGTGTCCGGCATGATCGCAATGGCACTATTTCTTTTATGGCAGATCAAACGCCTGCCACAGCAACGTGTTGCCTTGTTCGGTGGCGCTTTATCGATGTTGCTGTTTTTCTCGGTAACTACCTTATTAATGAATGTCGGACGTGAACAGCTTTCAATACCCGACATTGCTTTGGAACAATTGGACGGCGAGCAGATTTCACTGGTTCAAGTGGCTGAAAATAACATTACCGTGGTGAATTTATGGGCTAGTTGGTGTCCCCCTTGCCAGCGTGAAATGCCTGCTTTTGAAAAGGCATCACAACAGTATCCGGATATCCGCTTTTTGATGCTTAATCAACAAGAGTCCGCTGAAAAAGTTAATGACTTTCTGGCTGATAATAAGCTGACATTTGAACACGTGTTGCTTGATAAAACCGGCAAAGTCGCCGATACATTTGATGCCTATGGCTTGCCGGTGACACTGTATTTTGATCTGCAGGGCACTCTGGTTGACAGCCATATGGGAGAAGTATCCGCGGCATCGTTAAGCGCTACATTAGAACGCCTCTCACAGTAATCATTTAGTCATGATGAATCTGTTAACTGACGATTTAAAGGAAATTTTATGGATCTGCAACTGAACAATAAAACCGCTTTTATAAGTGGCAGTACGGCGGGCATAGGCTTTTCCATTGCCAAAGCACTGGCCGATGAAGGGGCGAATGTTATCGTCAATGGGCGTTCTGAAGCTTCAGTTAAACAGGCTATTAAATCCCTGAAATCTACAGCTAAAGGCAACGTAGATGGATTTGCAGGGGATCTTTCGATAGCGGCTGAAGCCGAGAAACTGACAAAGCAGTTCCCCGAAGTCGATATCCTGATTAATAATCTGGGTATCTTCGAGCCAGTGCCGTTTGAAGAGATAGCGGATGAAGACTGGCAACGCTTTTTTGATGTAAATGTGCTCAGTGGTGTGCGGTTAACGAGAGCTTATCTGCCCGCTATGAAACAACAAAACTGGGGTCGGGTGATTTTCATCTCCAGTGAAAGCGGGGTGCAGATTCCGGCAGAAATGATTCATTACGGCATGACCAAAGCAGCCCAGATCGCGATTGCACGCGGATTGGCAGAACAGGTTGCCGGCACTAATATCACTGTTAATTCTGTATTGCCGGGGCCGACCAGTTCACGAGGGGTCGAAACCTTTGTCAACGAGCTGGCTGCCAAAGAAGGCCAAAGCATCGAAGCATTTGAAAAAGACTTTTTTGAGAATGTCAGACCGACTTCTTTGATCAAGCGTTTTGCGACCACTGAAGAAGTGGCCTCAATGGTCTGTTATCTGTCGAGCCCACTGGCATCAGCCACCACGGGGGCAGCTGTTCGTGTGGATGGTGGCGTGATTAAAAGCGCTTTTTAAGCATCTATCCGATTTGTAGTTCCAGAATTTTATTCTTTAACAAGAGATTTTTATGACAGCATTGTTTACTGAGTTTTCACTGAAAGATGTGACGTTACGCAATCGTATTGCGGTTCCACCAATGTGCCAATACAGCGCAGATCATGGTCATACCAATGACTGGCATCTGGCGCATTACACGCAATTAGCACGCGGAGGTGCGGGTCTGGTAATTGTGGAAGCGACGGCAGTCAGCCCTGAAGGAAGAATTACCCCTGGATGCACTGGAATCTGGAATGACGCCCAGGCTGAAGGCATGGCAAAAATTGCTTCAGCCATTAAAAAAGCGGGTGCCCGAGCCGGTATTCAGATTGCCCATGCTGGACGTAAAGCCAGCGCTAATCGTCCATGGGAAGGCGATGATCACCTTGCTGACAGTGATCCACAAAGTTGGCAAACCATAGCGCCTTCAGCTGTGGCATTTGGTGCTAATTTGCCAAAAGTACCAAAGGCGATGACGCTGGAAGATATTGAACGGGTCAAGGCTGACTTTGTGTCTGCTGCCAAACGCGCCAAAGCGGCTGGATTTGAATGGCTGGAACTGCATTTTGCCCATGGCTATCTGGCGCAAAGCTTTTTTTCAGTCCACTCAAATCATCGCGACGATCAATATGGCGGTGATTTAGCCGGTCGTAGCCGATTCTTACTGGAAACTTTACAAGCCGTGCGCGAAGTCTGGCCGGAAAATCTGCCATTAACCGCTCGCTTTGGCGTTATTGATTATGATGGTCGAGATGAAGAAACACTAAGTGAGTCGATTCATTTGACCCGGCAATTCAAACAATCAGGTCTGGATTTACTCAGCGTCAGTATGGGCTTTTCAACACCAGATGCGGATATTCCGTGGGGACCCGCTTTGTTAGCCCCCATTGCTGAACGGGTGCGGCGTGAAGCTGAAATCCCGGTCGCTTCTGCCTGGGGTATTGATGAACCTAACACGGTGAACCAGGTTATTACGGATCAACAAATGGATTTAGTTATGGTGGGACGTGCTCATTTAGCCAATCCGCATTGGCCGTACCATGCAGCTAAAACCTTAAAAATTGCTGATCCTGCCTGGGTGTTACCTGCACCTTATGCACATTGGTTATCGCGTTATCATGCTCCCGATAGTTAAGCATTAAACAAAAGCCAATAATGCAATGATCACTAAAATAGGAAACATTAAAATTCAGCCCCACCATAAAGGCAGTTGCCATTGTGGTGAGGTTGAATTTGTCGTGCATTTGCCAAACGGTATAAAAGATCCTCGTCGCTGTGATTGTTCCATGTGCCGAAGAAAGGGCGCCATTGCGGCTTATGTTCCGCTTTCTAGCCTGCAAATCACCAAAGGAGCCGATAAGCTTACGCTTTATCAGTTCAATACCATGACGGCGAAACATTATTTTTGTTCAATTTGTGGGATTTATACGCATCATCAAACCAGAGCGAATCCTGAACTTTATGGCTTTAATCTGGCCTGTCTGGATGGTGTGAATCCTTTTGATTTGGGTGACGTAAGAGTGAATGATGGTATTAATCATCCATCGGATCGAGCCGCTTCAGTGTAAACCAATCCCGTTCTGTAATTTGAGTTAACGACGGCTCTACAGGTCGCTAAAAGTTTGTTTTGCCAAATCAGCTAAGTAGGCGTAATTTGCTGCTACTTATTTATCAATCTCTCCAAATGTAATCAGGATTTATCTTGCTAAGCTACCGCCACTCATTTCATGCTGGCAATTTTGCCGATGTGCTTAAACATATCGTGCTGATTGAAATTTTGCAGCACCTCGGGAAAAAAGATAAAGCCTTTGATTACATAGACACTCATGCTGGTGCGGGGCTTTACCATCTGGCTTCAGCTCATGCGGAAAAACTGCAGGAATATCAAAATGGTATTGCTAAATTAACTCGCTCTGACTGGCCCGAACTGGCCGCATATTTTGCTGTAATTGATGCGGTGAATACCGGAAAACCGCTGGAATATTATCCTGGTTCCCCATTTATTGCCTTGCACTCTATGCGGCGTCAGGATCGAGCCTGGTTATATGAGTTACATCCGGATGATGCGGGTTTGTTATTGCAAAACACCCAGAAGGTTAAGCGGGCTCGGGTTATGCGTGAGGATGGCTTGAAAGGCCTTTTGTCGTTATTACCGCCAGTATCAAGACGTGGCCTTGTGTTAATTGATCCCTCATATGAAATCAAATCAGATTACGATTTAGTATTTCAGACCGTCGAAAAAGCTTATGCAAAATTCCCCACTGGCACTTATGCAATCTGGTATCCGGTAGTAGAGCGCAGCAGAATCACGCGGCTGGAAAAACAGTTTAATAACAGTGGCATTAAAAATATTCAACGCTTTGAACTTGCAATTACAGCTGATTCGGATGAACGTGGTATGACTTCTTCCGGCATGATGGTGATTAATCCCCCCTGGCAATTAATCGAGACCATGAACCAATTGCTGCCCAAACTGGTTAACGTGCTGGCGGTTGATGCCACGGCCTTTTATAAATCTGAAGTGCTGGTATCAGAATAGTCCAGCCTGGCTTCTTCGGCAGACATAATCTGCATTAAAGTCAGAAGTCATCATCTCATGCCATGATAGCGCCGAATTTCGTCTTACGGATGTGGAGTTATTATGAACAATCCGGTCATTTATAGAAAACCCCACGGCAAAACGTTCAATTATCGTTATGCCAATGGCAAAACGGTCAAAAATGCTGCTTTAAAACGCTGGATAAAAAGTCTGGCTATTCCGCCGGCATGGCGGGAGGTGGAAATTCAACAGGATCGTGATGCCAAGGTACTGGTGACCGGTCGTGACAAAGAAGATCGTAAGCAATATATCTATAACCCTGACTGGGTTGAAACAGCCAGCGAGCAAAAATTCAAACGAATTTTACGTTTTGCCGAACAGCTGGAGACCATGCGGCGGGTAACCGGCCAACATATTCAGCGAAGACCGATTGATCAAATTACGGTTTTGGCCTGCATGACACGCATGTTGGATGACGCTTTTTTCCGTCCTGGCAGCGCCAGCTATACCCGACAAAATCTGACGTATGGTTTGACGACGTTACGGGCAAAGCACATGAGCATTAAGGATGATCGTGTTGAGTTCGAATATGAAGGTAAAAGCCATCAGCAACAGTTTCGTACCGTAACCGATGAACAGGTACGTGAGGTGCTGATCGCTCTGGAGAATATGTCCGGTTATGAATTATTTGATATTACCCTGCCCGATAAAAGCCGTAAAAAAATAACGGCTCAGGATTTGAATCATTATATTTCGGAGGTAATGGGAGAGGATTTCAGTGCCAAGGATTTTCGTACCTGGGCGGGTACAGTGCTGATGGCGGTAGCTCTGGATAAATTGGGTCCAGCTGAAAATGAAAAGCTCAGCAAAAGTAATATTGTCGAAGCAGTGAAAAACGTTGCTGACAGGCTTGGCAACACGCCCGCCGTATGTCGCAGTAACTACATCCATCCGCAAGTGATTTTGCAATATGAGAGTGGTCGTACGCTGGATTATTTTCGCCGTCAGTTCAAACGCCATCGTGGTAAATATCTCAGCCTCGATGAAAAAGCCACGATGAAGCTATTGACTGTGTTGATTAAATAAACATTTAAACCGCTAAGTCATTTGATTACAAGGCCGTTTATAGACTTCGGCTTGCTGTGTAATTTGTCAGAATTACTGCTAACATCGTCTGAGTTCTGTCGAAGAACTATTAAACGTTTTACACCTATAATCAATAATTTAACTATAAATTCAGTCTTAAGGAGAGAGAGAAATGGAAAACTTTTTTATAGCTTCGCAGCCACGTGTGTTGAGTATTCTACGCATCGTCACAGCCTTTATGTTTATGCAACATGGTGGTCAAAAGTTGTTTGGTTACCCAGCCCCACAGCGTAATGAATTTGATTTATTTACGCTGTCTGGTGTAGCCGGCGTGCTGGAACTTGTCGGTGGTTTTTTAATCCTTATCGGTTTGTTGACCAGACCGGTAGCCTTTATTTTGTCAGGCCAGATGGCAGTCGCCTACTTTATCGCTCATGCCCCGCAGGCATTCTGGCCTTTATTAAATAATGGTGAATTAGCCGCTTTGTTCAGCTTTATCTTTTTATATCTGTTTGTTGCGGGTGGCGGTGCATGGAGTGTTGATAACCTCCTCAAGCGTAACCCTTAACATCTATTACTATGGCGTTAATGACATTTTCACATTCATCGGCTTGAAAAGCCGATGGTTGTGAAGATGGCTATGTAGAAAGTACATGTCTGAACTGGATGAAATAATCTGGCAAGTGGTTGCTGCTATTCCCATCGGCAAAGTGATGACCTATGGACAAATAGCGAAACAATGCGGTTATCCTGGTTATGCGCGCTATGTGGGCAGCAGCTTAAAAAAATTACCGGAGGATTCCTCTTTACCCTGGCACCGGGTAATCAATGCGCAAGGGGAAATTTCTTTTCCGCCTGACAGCGAAACGTATCAGAAGCAGAAATCTTTACTGCAACAGGAAGGTGTTCAATTTCAGGGAAAACGAATCAGATTGTCCATATATGGCTGGAGATAATTAAGCGTTAAAGGAGCAAATAGATGAAGCCCTATATTTCAATGATTACGCTGGGTGTGACGGATTTACATCGATCTGTGAGGTTTTATCAGGAAGGTTTGGGTCTGCATACCGAAGGCATTATGGGTGAGGAGTTTGCTCAGGGAACGGTGGCTTTTTTTGATTTGCAACAGGGTTTGAAGCTTGCTTTATGGCCGCGGCAGAGTCTGGCGGCAGATGCCGGATTACCGTTATCTGCTTCAACGACCGCGATGAGTCTTGCTCATAATGTCCTCACTGAAACTGATGTTGATGCCATCATGCAGCAGGCTGCTGTTGCTGGAGCCACGATTGTAAAGCCACCACAAAAAACATTCTGGGGCGGTTATGCCGGTTATTTTCAGGATCCGGATGGCCACTTATGGGAAATTGTATGGAATCCGGATTTTTTGCCTGAACAAGACTATTAAAAAGGCTACCCGGGGATAGCCTTGTTAAATAATCTGCTGCAGATTTCAGTTTTTACATATTCTGGAAAAGTGCCAGAGCAGCGGCATATTCTTCACTGTTTTCATCCAGTTCAACCACACTGATACCCGTATCAATACCCAGTTTATGGAAAGCGAGAACCTTGTCGCGCGTATTGGGATCCAAAGCTTTGCTGGTATTAAAGTAGCTTTGTAAATTGGCTACCTGAACTACGTCAGTCAGATCGGGGCCATTTTGGCTATTACGATTAAGGTTGGCATGTTCCGCGGCGACGGTTATAAGATTTTCCGGAAAATCCCAACTGCGCAAAATAGCTTCGCCGATTTTTGGATACAGGTTGTCAATCAGAGTGTCCAGACGACGAGTATCTTCCAACAACTCCGGAGTGTCGGCGGCTTTCATCAGAATAGGCAGCGCACCTATTTCATGTATCAACCCTGCCAGCATTGCTTCATCGTTCGCAATATGAGGCTGCTTGGAAGCAATGACCTGACTTGCGGCAGCAACCTCGATACTGTGCTGCCAGAGGTCTCGCATACGCTTTTCCAGCTTTTTATTGGTCGGACGAAACATCTGCTCCATTACCAGACTGGTCACCAGGTTGCGAACCATCGGAATACCCAGTCGAGAGACCGCCGTCTGCACAGATTCGACCTCAACCCTCCCTCTATATAAAGGACTGTTGGCAACTTTTATCAAACGGGTTGATAAGGCTGCATCGGTCGTTATGACCTCAGCAAGCTGCGCTGCAGAGACATCCGGATTGTTGGCAACTTCACGAACCTTGAGGGCAACCTCAGGCAGTGTGGGCAGTACCAGTTTTCCTTTTTGGAGATCATTAATGATCGTCGTGTACAATTGGTCTTGTTGACTCATATTAATCCACTGTATTAAATCAATTTGAAGTGTGAATGATTTTCAGTTATTTTGCTTGGTTTGCCAACCGTTTTAGCTATTAGCAGGTGCTCAGTTGAACGACGAATTTCCCAGAATCAAGCGTCTTCCGCCATACGTTTTCAACATTGTAAATGATTTGAAGGCAAAAGCGCGTGCGCGCGGCGAAGATATTATCGACTTTGGCATGGGGAATCCGGATAAACCGGCACCAGCGCACATTGTTGAAAAACTCGTCGAAGCGGCCCAGCGTCCTGATACTCACCGATATTCTGTTTCCAGAGGTATTCCACGTCTGCGAAAAGCGATTTGTGACTGGTATCAGCGTAAATATGATGTGACATTGGATCCTGACTCAGAAACGATTGTTACTATCGGTTCAAAAGAAGGTCTGGCGCATTTGGCGCTGGCGACGGTCGGCCCGGGTGATGCGGTTTTGGTACCCAATCCGGCTTATCCAATTCATCCATACGGTTTTGTAATTGCCGGCGCGGATATTCGACATGTGCCGCTAACCCCGGATGTTGATTTTTTTGCCGAGCTGGAAAAGTCAGTTAAAGATTCCTGGCCAAAACCCAAAATGCTGGTACTGAATTTTCCAGGCAATCCAACCACCCAGTGTGTGGATTTGGATTTCTTTCAGCGAGTTGTTGATTTTGCCAAAGAACATCAGATTTGGGTTATCCATGATTTGGCGTATGGTGAGATCACCTTTGATGGTTATAAAGCGCCTTCAATTTTGCAAATCCCTGGCGCAAAAGACGTTGCGGTTGAGTTTTATACCTTATCCAAAACCTACAATATGCCAGGCTGGCGGGTAGGCTTTATGTCAGGCAATCCGACCTTAGTTGCGGCATTGGCCCGTATGAAATCCTATCTGGATTACGGCATGTTTACGCCAATTCAGGTAGCAGCCATTACTGCTCTGGATGGTCCTCAGGAATGTGTGGCGGAAATTGTCGAAACCTATAAACAGCGTCGTGACGTGTTGTGTGACGGGTTGAATGCGATTGGCTGGCCAGTGGAAAAGCCCAAAGCGACCATGTTCGTCTGGGCCAGAATTCCAGAGCAATTCCGTGAAATGGGGTCACTGGAGTTCAGTAAAAAATTGCTTAAAGAAGCTAAAGTAGCTGTATCGCCAGGCATTGGTTTTGGCGAATATGGCGATGACTATGTACGTTTCGGACTGATTGAGAATCAGCACCGTACCCGGCAGGCAATCCGTGGTATCCGTGACATGATGAAAAAAGGGTAGGGGGCAAAAGTGCAATCAGTCAAAATTGGTATTCTTGGCTTAGGCACTGTTGGTAGTGGTACTGTCAGTGTTTTAAAGCGAAATTCAAAAGAAATAAGCCGTCGTGCTGGCCGTGGAATTGAAATTCTGCGCGCAGCGGATAAAAATCTGGATTCACCTAAAACCTGTGATTTGAACGGTATTGATTTAACTGATGATGCGTTTTCAGTGGTGAATGACCCGGAAATTCAAATCATTGTTGAATTAATTGGTGGTACCGGTATCGCCCGTGATTTAGTGATGCAGGCAATTGAAAACGGTAAACACGTTGTCACAGCCAACAAAGCATTAATCGCGATGCACGGCAACGAGTTATTTGCCAAGGCGCAGGAAAAAGGCGTCACTATCGCTTTTGAAGCTGCCGTTGCTGGTGGCATTCCGATTATCAAAGCTATCCGTGAAGGTCTGGCCGCTAACCGTATTGAGTGGCTGGCAGGTATCATTAACGGAACCGGTAACTTTATCCTGACTGAAATGCGTGATAAAGGCCGTAACTTTGCAGACGTTCTGGCTGAAGCTCAGGCTCTGGGTTATGCCGAAGCTGATCCGACATTTGATGTGGAAGGTATTGATGCGGCACACAAGCTGACCATCATGGCGTCGATTGCGTTTGGTATTCCCTTACAGTTTTATAAAGCCTACACCGAAGGTATCAGCAAAATTTCCCAGGAAGATGTGCAGTACGCCGAAGAGCTGGGGTATCACATCAAACATCTGGGGATTGCCCGGAAAACAGCACAAGGTGTTGAACTACGCGTTCATCCGACATTAATTCCAAAACGTCGTCTGATTGCCAACGTCAATGGGGTGATGAATGCCATAGTCGTGAAAGGTGATGCGGTTGGGCCGACATTATATTATGGTGCCGGTGCCGGGGCTGAACCGACTGCTTCTGCGGTAGTTGCCGATATCGTTGATATTGTTCGCGCGCTGACCACTGACCCGGAAAATCGTGTGCCACATCTGGCCTTCCAGCCTGACTCGTTAAAAGACACGCCGATTTTACCGATGTCTGAGGTAATCACCTCTTATTATTTGCGGATTAACACAGAAGATAAGCCGGGTGTGTTAGCGGACATTACTCGTATTTTCAGTGAGCAGGACATCAATATTGAAGCGATCCTGCAAAAACAACCAGAAGAAGAAGAGGGCACAGTGCCTATCATTATGCTGACCCAGCCGGTGGTTGAAAAAAATATGGATGAAGCGATTGCTCAAATCGAAGCATTGGATACTGTCAAACACGCGATCATGCGTATCCGCATGGAATCGCTGGGCTGATAAAACGCCCGTTAAAGAATTAAAGAGGAACTATTTATGCCATTTCGTCCACGTTATACCGGCCTGATTGACCGCTATCGTGACCGTTTGCCGGTCAATGATGACACCAGACTGATCAGCCTTGGTGAAGGTAATACGCCATTATTGAAATTGAACAATATCCCCAAATTAATTGGCAAAGATGTAGATATCTACGTCAAATATGAGGGATTGAATCCTACAGGTTCTTTCAAAGATCGTGGTATGACCATGGCAGTGACCAAAGCTGTGGAAGAAGGTAGCAAAGCCATAATCTGTGCTTCTACCGGTAACACCTCAGCAGCAGCGGCTGCTTATGCTGCACGTGCTGGTATCACTGCTTTTGTTATTATCCCCGATGGCAAAATTGCCCAGGGTAAATTAGCCCAGGCCATGATGCACAACGCAGTGGTTATCCAAATTAAAGGTAACTTTGATGAAGGCATGCAATTGGTTAAAGATGTTGCTGAACATGCACCGGTCACCATTGTAAATTCAATTAATCCTTATCGTTTGCAAGGTCAGAAAACTGCTGCGTTTGAGATCATTGAAGAGTTAGGTCGTGCGCCGGATTATCACTGCCTGCCTGTCGGTAACGCTGGTAATATCACCGCTCATTGGATTGGCTACTGTGAGTATTCATCAGCCAGTGGGGATCATGTCACTGAAGCCTGCGCTTACTGTCATGGCAATTGTAAATATGCTGGTGGCGCAATTGTTGGCAACCGACCGAAAATGGTGGGTTATCAGGCAAATGGCAGTGCGCCATTTATGCGTGGTGCGATGGTAGATGACCCTGAAACAGTTGCTACCGCGATTCGTATTGGTCATCCACAAAGCTGGGATATGGCCTGGAAAGTTAAAGAAGAATCGCAGGGTTGGTTTGATGAATGTTCTGATGACGAAATATTGGCTGCTCAGAAATTACTGGCCGAAAAGGAAGGGATTTTCTGCGAACCCGCTTCCGCAACTTCAGTCGCCGGCGCATTACGTGATATTCAATCTGGCAAGATTCCTGAAGGCAGTACTGTTGTTTGCACATTGACAGGTCATGGTCTGAAGGACCCTGATATTGCTATTAAACAAAGTAGTTCACCAGTGATTACTGTAAATGCTACATTGGACTCAGTACGCGAGGCGATTATCAACAACTTGGCCAGATAAATATGACTGAAATGACGGCACCACAGGATCATGAAAGAGCGGCAGCTAGAATGCCGCATGATATCTTTTTAACGAATCTGATTGCGAATCATATCCTGTTGTTTACCGCGATTGCTGCAACAGGTAAAAGTTATTTTGAGTTTATCGTATTGGTGCCGTTGTTATCATTTTCATTTGTCGGGTATACCTTTTTTCGCTCAAGTCGTATCAAACGTGAAGACAGTGAGTTTGTTTATATCCACTGGCAGATTGCCCGTCGCTGGAGTTTCTTCTTTGCCATCGTGTTATCCGTCGTGGTGACGGTGGCAGTACTGGGCTGGTTAAGCTACACGTACTTGGGACTGATGAAAGAGGCAGCTTTTGCCTTAGTGGGGGGGCTAAGCTTTTTACCGACCCTGGTCAGTGTCTTGATTTTGATCGTGATTGAAATGGAATCACTCCATCATGCCAGAGTGGGCACCTTACCCGAGTGGGCAAAGCGCCGGTTTCAAGTCAAGTATTAAGCTTATTTACTGCGGTGCCGGTTCACGATGAACCACTGAGTGAATGACCAGTTTATTCTCAAAGTACACATCAAATTTCGAATATTGCCAGCGGGTAATGGCGGGTGTGCCTTTTGGTGCGTATTGCTGTTCAGCCGCACCATATTTCTGCTCAACCTGCTGCATCGTCATACCCCGAGTCGGGCGAAGCACACCTGATTCCGAGTTCGGAGTGTTATAGGTCGGTTCAGCAATAGATAGCACATCAGCCTGTAATGGCATAACAATAAATACTGTCAATCCAGCAGCCAGAAGATGGCGTTTCAACATGATAGTAACTCCCTTAACGACCTGCGCCAGCATATTATTGCGGCAAAAATAGTTCAATTAAACTGTTTAAATAACGTTGTCCTAACTCGGTAGGACGAATCCATTCCACCGAATAATCAATCAGTCCACGTTCTTCGGCTTCAGCAAGTTGATTTTTAATGGTTGCCAATGGCACACCACAATGCTGCAAAAACAATGGTGTAGCAAAGCCTTCTGTCAGACGAAGTGCGTTAAGCATAAACTCAAAACCGATTTCATTAATGCCAACGGGTTCCTGTTTCATAACACGTTGTGGACTGTTGACCTTATCCAGGTAAGCTTGTGGCTGTTTTTGTTTAACCAGCCGTTCAATCGACTGACTTGCGGCACTGGTTAATTTGCCATGGGCTCCGGCCCCAATACCCAGATAATCACCAAACTGCCAGTAGTTGAGATTGTGACGACTCTGACAGCCTTTTTTTGCATAGGCAGAGACTTCATACTGCAGGTAACCGGCCTCGGCCAGACGTTGTTGATTAGCAATCTGCCAGTTATCAATCGGTTCGTCATCAGGTAATCGTGGCGGAGACTGATGAAACAACGTATTAGGTTCAATGGTGAGCTGGTAATACGAAATATGTGTTGGTTCCAGGGCGATGGCAGTTTCTACATCTTTTCTGGCGAGTTCAGCCGTTTGTTTGGGCAAACCAAACATCAGATCCAGATTGAAATTATCAAACCCCGCCTGATGGGCAATTTCGGCTGCTCGAATGGCTTGCTTTCCATCATGAATCCGGCCTAAAGCGGTTAATGAATCACCATCAAAGCTTTGTATGCCAATCGATAGCCGATTAATGCCAACCGCACGGTAGTCTGTAAAACGTGCTGCTTCAAAAGTACCTGGATTGGCTTCCAGGGTGATTTCTGCATCGGCCCGGATAGGTAATAACGCACGTAAGGCAGAAAATAAACGGTCATATGCCTCTGCACTGAACAGGCTGGGGGTGCCACCACCAATAAAGATAGTCTGGATAGTGCGTCCCCAGACCAACGGCAGATCCTGCTCAAGATCCCGGATAAGCGCATCGATATAGGCTTGCTCAGGAATCTCGTCTCCGGCCTGATGTGAATTAAAGTCACAATAGGGGCATTTGCGTACGCACCATGGCACATGGATATACAGGCTTAATGGTGGCAGAGCAGTAAAATTAAACATGGTTGTACCAGTTTGGAAGGGGTTAAATATCAACAACCGTCAGGGTTGGTGGCGGGTATATTTAAATTCTTCCATAAATTGACGCATGGCTTTGCCGCGATGGCTGATTGCATGCTTCTGTTCAGGCGAGAGCTCGGCCGCTGTACAGTCTGTTTCAGACACCCAAAACACTGGATCATAACCAAATCCTTCATCTCCGAGCGGTGATTGCAGGATTTGTCCTTGCCAGCTGCCCTGACAAATCAGTGGGGTAGGATCTTCTGCATGACGCATAAATACCACTACACATTGAAATCGGGCTGTGCGTTCTGTTTCCGGAACGTCTTTCATTGCTTCCAGCAGGGCCTCAATATTGTCAGTATCGGACGCATCCGGTCCGGCATAACGTGAAGAATAAATTCCCGGTGCACCATGCAAAGCATCGACTTCAATCCCGGAATCATCAGCTATTGCTGGTAAACCAGTGAATAAAGCGGCATTGCGGGCTTTGATAATGGCATTTTCCACGAAGCTGAGACCGGTTTCCTCAGCCTCAGCAACATTCAGATCAGATTGCGCAATAAGCTCCAGACCAAGTGGACTGAGGATCTGCGATAATTCACGCAGTTTTCCGATATTACCGCTGGCCAGAACGATTTTAGACATCAGTCTGCCAATGCCTCGCGTTGTTTAATCATCAATTGTTCAATCCCAATAGCAGCCAAATCCAGCATGGATTGTAATTCATCTGCTCTGAAGGCATGACCTTCGGCAGTGCCCTGTAACTCAATATAGGCGCCTGCATCATTCATGACAACATTCATATCAGTTTCAGCAGTTGAATCTTCTGCATAATCCAAATCCAGCACAGCTGTACCATTGTGAATCCCAACGGAAACAGAAGCGACCTGACCATGTAATGGGCTTTTTTTAATTTTACGTTTTTTAATCAGAAAATCGATAGCATCCTGCAGCGCTACAAAGGCGCCGGTGATGGAGGCTGTGCGAGTACCGCCATCGGCCTGAATAACATCACAATCAATGGTAATAGTTCGCTCACCTAACGCCTTTAAATCAATTGCTGCACGCAAAGAACGACCGATTAAACGCTGGATTTCCATGGTACGGCCGCCTTGTTTGCCACGGCTGGATTCACGTTGCATACGTGAGCCGGTAGAGCGTGGCAGCATGCCATATTCGGCCGTAATCCAGCCTTCGCCCATACCCCGTAAAAATGGTGGAATACGCTCTTCAACAGAAGCAGTACATAACACTTTGGTGTCACCAAACTCGACCAGTACGGAGCCTTCCGCATGTTTTGTGTAATTGCGGGTGATGGTGATCTCACGAAGTTGATCAGGTTGTCGGCCACTTGGACGCATCTGCTCTATCCTTTACTTAAAATACGATGATTATACTGATGCATCTCAATTCCCGCGTGCTTTTTACCTGTGGTTTTCGTTACTATGGACACTTAATAGCTATAGGGAAAACACTGTGATACGAAGCATGACCGCCTTTGCCCGCCATGAGCAAGTAACCGAACTCGGCACCCTGATATGGGAAGTTCGATCGGTTAATCATCGTTATTTAGAACTCGCTTTGCGACTGGAAGAATCGTTTCGACCTCTGGAAATGGACATCCGCAAAATTTTTGCCGAGCGTATGGCTCGCGGCAAGATCGAAGCTAGCCTGCGATATCATCCTTCTCAACAGCAAAATGCATTACATATTGATGAGAACCTGGCGCAATCAGTGATAAATGCCTGTGAGCAATTAACGCAAATGGCCAAACAAGCTTTACCGATTGATCCATTGCGGCTGTTGCAATGGCCCGGTGTAGCCGATAGTGAACAAGTAGATTTAACTGCCCTGAAACAACAGGCCATGGATGCTCTGGATACGACACTGGCCGACTTTATCAGTGGCAGAGAAAGAGAAGGGCAGGCGTTAGCTGAAATGATCCAACAGCGTTGTGAAGAAATATTGCAAATTGCTGAAGCGGTGAAACTTCGTATACCTGAGATTCTCGAACAACAACGGCAACGTCTGTTACAAAAAGCTGCTGAACTGGAAGTGACTCTGGAACCGGAACGACTGGAACAGGAGATTGTATTGATTGCCCAGAAAAGTGATGTGGCTGAAGAGCTGGATCGCTTACAAAGTCATGTAGATGAAGTCAAACGTGTACTGCAACGTGATGAACCTGTTGGCCGTAGACTCGACTTTCTGATGCAGGAGCTTAATCGGGAAGCCAATACCCTGGGCTCCAAATCCATTGATACTGACACCACACGTTATTCAGTTGATCTGAAAGTGTTAATCGAACAGATGCGAGAGCAGATCCAGAATATTGAATGATTAACAATGTGAACGAAAAGTTCTGATGGTTAACTGATCACCAGGATTTTTGTCATTGTTTGATTGATACCTTTTCCCCTCTAAAGAAACCATGCTTTCAGCCGTTACTGAAGCATCTTCAGAACGCTCATGATAAGTTTTTGCCTGCAAAAGGGCTCAAAGGGATGAATGAAACGAGCACTTTTCTATGAGCATCGAATGAAAAAAATAATTATTTGCTTCCTGGGTCTTTTTGCTGGAGCCAGCCACGCTACGAATGGTATCAATCTGATTGGATTTGGCGCCGAATCCACGTTAATGGCTGGGGCCGATATTGCTGTGGCACGCGATACCAGTGCGCTCAACACTAATCCGGCCGGACTTACTCAAATCAAAACCAAACGTTTTGATGCGTATGGTTCATTACTGCGGATTACTGATTTGTCGCATGAAGATCAGTTTGGTAATGATAGACATGCAAGTAACCTCTATACCGGTTTAGGCGGTATGGGGTATGCACAAAAACTGGAAAATATGGCGTGTACGGTGGCGGGCGGACTATTTGCACAAGGTGGTTCTGGTGGTGTATTTGAAAATATGCAAACCGCTTTTGCCACAGAGGATGAATATTCGGGATTGTTTGCTGTAGGCAAACTTACCGCTGGCGTAGGTTGTGAAATCAATGATAAGTGGTCAGTCGGTGGCAGTTTTGGCCTGGTCTACGCGCAGGCTGAGCAGAAGATCTTCCCCGATACATCAGCACCGCCTGCATTTGCGGGAATTGAGATAGACGACGCAACCAGTTTACGTACCAGCTTTAAATTGGGTATTCAGTATCGGGCAACGCCCAAACTTACGCTGGCAGCCAGTTATACCGGTAAAACAGAGCTGCCGTTAACCGATGGTGAACTTAAACTCAATCAGACGGGAGCCGGTCTGGGGATAGTCAAATACGATGATGTTTCATTAAAAGGTCTTGCCTTACCTGAAGAAATTGGGGTGGGCGCCGCCTATCAGATGAATGAAAAACTGTTAGTTTCGTTAAAAGTTAACTGGTTAAACTGGTCTGATGCGATGAAAAAAACCGAGTTAAGAGCGACCGATCCCTCTGTTGCAGGTTTACCGGATATTAACAGTACCTCGACCATGAACTGGAATAATCAATTGGTGTTTGCCACGGGCATGGCCTATCGCTATAACGACAAACTGACGTTATACAGCGGCTATAACTATGGCAAAAATCCGATACCAAAAGAGCATACCAACCCCGTTGTGGCGGGGATCTTTGATCATCACCTCACTTTTGGTGGCAGTTATCAGTACAATTCAGAATGGACTTTTTACGGAGGCATTGAATACGATTTCCGTAAAAAAGTGAATTACACCAATAGTGAGCTGCCGTTTGGTAACGATTCACAACTGCGTAATGAAGCTGTATGGCTGCATATGATGGTCAGCCGGCAATGGTAATTGCTCACGAAATAACGGGTTGGAGGATCGGGTATCGTGAAAGGAAAATGCAGGAAATAATGCAAATACCGGTTTTTTATAGATAACTTTTTATGATTGTCCTAAGCCAATTGGCGGTTATCATTTGTACGTTTTTGATGATACATACGTTCGTCAGCCAAAATTCTTAATTCATTGATATTGATGGTTTCGACCATATTGGCTGAACCATGACTGACACCAGCTTTTTCAAATCCGTTCTGACGCATATATTGGATGGTTGCCGAAATAACTTCTCTGATATTTTCTGCATAAGTAATACTGTCGCTGGTGATGGCAAATTCATCACCGCCCATCCGGTGAAGTACGCCGAGATCTCCCAGTTTTGCTGACAGGACTCTGGCAAACATCTGGAGCATTTCATCCCCTTTTTGATGTCCGTAGGTGTCGTTATAAAGCTTGAGATTATCCATATCCAATAGCGTTAACATGCCGTCAGCCGGTAACTTTTCCATGGAAATATCCAGGGCATAACGATTTGGCAGGCCTGTTAATGCATCATGATGGGCAATTTGCAAACTCTGCTGGACCAAAACGAGATTATGTTCTTTTTCCCGATAAACCTCGGCAAACTGATATCCCAGAACCAGACCGATAAGTAATACTTCGACAGTCACTGCCAGCAAGCCGATATGTTCAACATAGATTGTATAAACACCTACCAGATCTTTGCTGGAAATCGCTATTGAGCCAATAACAAAAAAAGCTGCAATGGCCACCAGATAAAAATAGGCGATTTTATAGCCTTCAAATGCCCTCACCACTGCAGCAACCAATGCATAAAGCATCATCAGACCAACACCATAACGGGCACATTCTATGACTAGATTTTGATTGAAAACGGCTACAACGAATAATACCGCCAGCATCGTTAAAAACAGTTTTGCCAGCTTATCCAGTCTGGGATGTGTTTCGGGTCGAATCTGTAATAAATGTTTGGCGAACAGGATGTAAGCAAAGTTACTCAGCAGAATGGGCCCACCGACAAAGTAGAACCAATGGATATTGAACAGATCCGGGGTGATTAACAGCGCCGTACCGTTGTAGATCACATTCATCATGATAAAAAAGGTATACATGATTTCAGTGGTACGCCGTCTGACCAAAGCCAGAATGGCGTAATACACGCCAAGACTTATCAGAATGCCCATACTGACTAGGGTAATAACACTGCCCCATTTTATGGCTTCACGGTAATGCGACAAGGTGTCCCAATAAGGCTGAGGCTGGGCAATAAAATAGGGCGAAACCAGTTGTGTGGTGAGCTGATACTGTCCAGGAGGCAATCTGAATTCGCGTCCATGACGCATAAAAAAAGTGTTTTTGACCTCTGATTCGATGCCACCCTGGGCTTGGGCAATGAAATTACCCGTTTGATCCGTTATATGGTGATGAAAATGCCCTAATACGCTGGCATTTTTAAAGTCGATAACAATGGTTTCATCGACATCAGTAACATCAAATGTGGATTGGAAAATATAATGACCGCCGGTTAAAGCGGGAGCGTTAACGGTGGTTTCAGGCGGATCTGGAAAGCTCCAGTTGGGGGGGACTTCATACCACTGTCCAACAAATGCTTGTTGGGCAAAACTGGTAACTGGAAGAAGAAAAAGGACTAAACATAATGCGGACATGAGCAAATACAGATTGCGAGATGCATCAGGTAGATGTAATCGCATCATATTTAATTATTTGCCATACCGAAAAAATTCCTTTTTATTCATATAATTACCAAATCTATAATGCTGTTAAATTCAGTTGGGAATTTATCATAATTCCTATATGAATGTAACAAGATAAAGTCAAACAGTTACGAGTTGCAGTTTGTATTTTAAAATTTTTTTAGTTGTTAAATCCTTGTAAAGGAAATGAATTTTTAATTAGAGCTTGTCGGATATTTTTTTATAAAAAACTCTCACGTTAATTGGATTCGAGAGCGTCAGCATAAAAAAGCCGTGTTTTACACGGCTTAAAAAAAACAGTTTTAGTAAAGTTTATCTGGATAAACGACGTCTAAAAGCCATAAAGCCAATTAATACTGGAGCAAATAACCACAACGCTGCAGGTAAAGGCACTTCTGAAACCGAAGTAGTGAAATAGGCAATGTGGGAAACGTCTTTATCATCATGTGTCAGGAAATCAAGGCTGGATATTGGTGTATTAAACAGACCGATCAAAGTGGTTGTTCCGTACTTCATTAAGAATCCGGAAAATGCCAAACCCAGAGATGAGGTATTCAGCGTATTGGTAGCAGGATCATCAGTTTTGAAAAAATCCGTTACTACAAAACTGGAACCTGTTGCTGATAAAGCGGTTTGCACATGAGCAGCACTCATAGCCGTTGGATTTGGTTTTGAAACATGGAAACCTTCGGAAGCGCCCGGCACAAATTCAGTTATATTAAGAACCTGAGATATTTCGCCTTTAAAGCCATTAGCATCATAAGAAGTTGTGCCAACTAAAGATAACGTGGCCGCATTAACCATTAATGAAAAAGTTGTCAGGGCTGCGACTAAAATCGTTTTAAAATAATTATTCATAAAATTGCCCCCCTAGAGATTTTTTGAATTATTTTTTTAGATTTCAATATAGGCGGCTGTATAAAACATTCCTATTGTACCTTGGTACTAATTCCCGCTTTTGTGTATGAAAAATTCCCTAGACCTGGTCTGAAAACACTGCTAGGTGGTCAGCTTCCAGCCGTATTCCGAGGTATTCGCCCACCTCATGTTGGTGATGACTCTGCACTAAACACAGTATTTGCTGGCCGCTTTGTAATTTCAATGTGTAGAGATACACCGCGCCGCGAAACGCTCTGCCTACAATTTCGGCTTTTAGCGGGCTATTATCGTCATGAATAATATCATCCGGTCGCAGTAATAAATTTACCTGCTGGCCAGTACTCTTATCTGAAGTCATTTTGCCACTGACAATGCCCAGTTCAGTGCTGATTTTATTGTCAGCAATAATTTCCCCGGGTATCAGCACGCCTTGGCCGATGAAATCAGCGACAAACCGACTGCTTGGTCGATGATATAGATCATAACCGTTACCCCATTGCAGCAATTTTCCCTGACCCAACACACCAATCTGATCGGCCATGGCAAAGGCTTCATGTTGATCATGGGTCACCATAATCGCTGTTACCCCATCGCGACGCAGTAAATGACGTACTTCTCGGGCAAGTTGCTCACGTAAGTCGGAATCCATACTGGAAAAGGGCTCGTCCAACAACAGAATATCGGGACGTGGTGCCATCGCCCGTGCCAGGGCAACACGTTGCTGTTGTCCACCGGAAAGTTGGTGAGGATACTGGTTTTGGGCACCGGTTAATTCAACTAATTCCAGTAATTCATCTACTCGTTGCTGCTGCTGTTTCCGCGGCAGTTTTTGCAAACCAAAACCAATATTTTTGGCGACTGTCAGATGTGGGAATAAGGCAAAGTCCTGAAACACCATACCAATATGGCGTTTTTCCGGGGGCAGGGAAAACTCAGCAGAGCTGACGTTTTTACCATGCAACACGATGCTACCCTGCATTAGCGGTTCAAATCCGGCAATAGCACGCAGGACCGACGTTTTCCCGCATCCAGATGGACCAAGCAAGCAGGCAATTTCACCCTCTTTTAAGTGAAAGGAAATACCTTCAACGACCGGCCTGCCAGCATAACCAATGCTGATATTGTCGACGAGTAATTGTGGGAGTTGCATAGTGCTATCAGTTTTCATCAATCGCCAATTTTAACTTGCGGGATCGGGTAATGGTTTTACTTAACAGAATAACCGGAATAATGCCGACAATTACAATGGCCAATGCGGCCGGAGCGGCTTCTGCCAAACGTTCATCTGAAGCCAGTTCATAGGCTTTTACCGCTAAGGTATTAAAGTTAAATGGCCGCAATATCAATGTTGCAGGAAGCTCTTTTAAAACATCGACAAAAACCAGTAACAATGCCGTCATCAATGATGCACTTAACATCGGGATATGGATCTGTCTCAGTATCTGTAATGGTCGAAAACCAAACGAACGACCCGCTTCATCCATCGAGTGGGTAATGCGTGTTAAGCCACTGTCTACGGTTTGTAATGAAACAGCAAGAAAACGGGTCAGATAGGCAAAGGTGACCGCGACTAATGTGCCACTCAATAACAATCCAGTGGAATAATTAAACTGACTACGGGCCAGATCATCAATGGTGTTATCAATCCAGGCAAAAGGGATCATCACACCAACGGCAATTACAGCGCCAGGCACGGCATACCCCATTCCTGCCACCCGGACAGCTCCACTGACCAGTTTGCCTGGATAAAGTCGTTGGGCATAAGCCATAACCAGAGCCAGTAACAATGCCAGCACGGCAGCAAACGCGGCAAGTGACAGGCTGTTGACCAGTAATCTTAGAAACTCTGCATCAATAACGGTATCTGCCACATTAATGGTCCAGCTAAGCAGTTGAAATGCTGGTAATAAAAATCCCAGTCCAAGAATAAACAGGCAAAACAGTAACGCCAGGAATGCCCGGCCACCGGTCAGTTGGAATCGACGCAGATCCTGATGACGACGACTGGTGTGGTGATAGCGGGCTTTACGACGGGAATAACGTTCGATAAGAATTAAGGCAAAGACAAAAACCATCAGTCCAGCGGCGAGTTGTGCAGCTGCTGCCGCACTACCCATACCAAACCAGGTTCTGAAGATGCCGGTGGTAAAGGTGCTGACGCCAAAAAATTGAACGGTCCCGTAATCGGCTAAGGTTTCCATCAACGCTAATGATAAACCGGCAATGATTGCAGGACGAGCCAGCGGAAGCGCTACCTTCCAGAATGTTTTCCATGGCCCATTACCTAACGTCCGGCTGACATCAAGCACGCAGATTGATTGATTGAGAAATGCCGCGCGGCTAAGCAAATAGACATAGGGATAAAGCACCAGAGTCAGCATGGCAACCGCGCCATTAAGCGAGCGGATCTGTGGGAACCAGTAATCTCCGTATTGCCAGCCAAACCATTCACGCAAGCTGGTTTGTAACGGCCCGGCAAAGTCCAGCATGCCGGTATAGGTATAGGCAATGATATACGCAGGCATTGCCATCGGCAGCAACAAAGCCCACTCGAAAACACTGCGACCGGGAAATTGACACATTGTGGTGAGCCAGGCAGCTGTCACGCCAATAAGCAGAGTACCAATAGCCACCCCAAACATTAACAGCAGGGAATTGCGGATATAGTCAGGAAGTACAGTACTGCTTAAATGCTGCCAGATATCCCCACTGGGAACAAAAACATGCGCCAAAACCACTGCCACAGGCATTGACAGGGCCACTGCCAGTACAAAAATGAATGCAGGGTAGGGGCGAAATTGAATTATGAAGGACATGAAATTGTAAAGTTGGCAGTTGATTGGGCAAAACTGCCAACTTTACGCATGCAATTGCTTATTGCCAACCCGCACGGTCCATCAGCCGCAACGCATCGGCGTTAAATTCACCTAATTTATCCATGTCCAGGGAGTCGGCACGGAAGTCTCCCCATTGTTCAAGCACTTCGCCTTTTTCAATATCGTCTCGAACTGGATATTCACCATTGGTTTCTGCATACCATTGCTGAGCAGTATCGCTGGTTAGAAACTCCAGCAGCTCAATCGCATTGTCGCGATGTTTGGCATCTTTGATAATGCCCGCTCCGGATACATTAATATGCACACCACGGTCATCCTGATTTGGCCAGAAAACCGCTAACTTTTCTGCTGCTGCTTTTTCATCAGCATCGTTGCTGGTCAACATACCTGCCAGATAATAGGTATTGGCAATAACGATATCGCACTGACCTGCTGCAGCGGCACTAATCTGATCCCGATCGCCACCTTGTGGCGAACGAGCGAAATTGGCAACCAGTCCTTTTGCCCATTCTTCAGTTGCCGCTTCACCATTGGCCACAATCATTGATGCAACCATTGACTGGTTATAGATATTGCTTGATGAACGAACACAGATTCGGTTGTTCCAGCGTGGCTCAACCAGAGCTTCATAGGTTGAAAGTTCTGCAGGATCGACGCGATCTTTGACATACATAATCGGGCGTGCACGCAGCGACAAACCAAACCAGTAACCTTCCGGATGACGGTAAGAGGAGGGGATTCGTTGCTGCAAAATTTCAGAGTCAACGGGTTGTAACAGGTCTTCTTCCATAGCGCGGTGTAAACGTCCCGCGTCTGTGGTTAACAGCATATCGGCGGGAGTATTGCGACCTTCATTCTGCAGACGTTGTAATAGTTCATCTGCGTTTCCGGTGACCAGATTGACTTTTATTCCGGTTTCTTCAGTAAATTCATCCAGTAAAGGTTTGATCAGCGACTCAATTCGGGCTGAATACAGATTGACTTCTTTTATCTCGTTTTCAGACTCGTTGCTACATCCTGAGACTAACAACATACTCAAACCCAAAAAAACACTCAGAAAAATACCTGATTTGCGCATAGAACACTCCATGGTTGATGACATTAACAATGATAATGAGATTTATTTTTGTTTGGAATAGGGGGATTTAAAGTTTTCATAGATTATTAGCAGGAATAATCCGAATATGACGGTAGTTAGCTCGCGCAGAGCCTGCTTTTAGCTTTGCAAAAAACTGGCACAAAAAAGCGTAAACCAGTATTGTTTTCACAAAAGAAACACAAGTTTCAAAACTGAATCTGCGCAATCTGCAAGGTATCAAAATGTCTGGAAGTTTATTTATTGTGGCGGCACCCTCCGGTGCAGGGAAAACCAGTCTGGTTCGGGCACTGGTCAAACAGGATCCGCATGTTCGATTATCGGTATCACATACTACCCGGGCTGCCAGAGCGGGAGAAGCTGACGGCGAAGATTACTTTTTTGTCAGTCAGGATATCTTCAGCAAGATGCGTGAAGCAGGAGATTTCCTTGAATCCGCAACAGTGTTTGATAACAGTTATGGTACTTCAGCTGCAGCAGTGCATCACCAGTTACATGCCGGAAATGATGTGATTCTGGAGATTGACTGGCAGGGTGCTCAGCAGGTCAGAAAAAACTTTCCTGACAGCAGTAGTATTTTTATTTTGCCGCCATCAAAACAGGCGCTTGAGCAGCGATTGAGAGGCCGCGGACAGGATGATGAAGCAACGATTTCGCGCAGAATGCGTGATGCAGAGAGTGAAATGTCACATTACGTTGAATTTGATTATCTGATTGTGAATGATGACTTTGATCATGCGCTCGCCAGCCTGACTGCGATTGTGGTCGCCAGTCGGCACAAACTGGCTGTACAACAGTCAAATTACAGCACCTTGTTAGCGGACTTACTGGCTTAAGCTGCGTATCTCTCGTAAAATTACTGGTTTTAACCACAGGACAAATTAACATGGCACGTACTACCGTTGAAGATTGCCTCGAAAATGTAGATAACCGTTTTCAATTAGTGCTGGTTGCGGCAAAACGCGCTCGCCAGATTGCCATGGGTGATGATGCAATGGTGCCGGTCGATAACGATAAGCCAACTGTTCTGGCACTGCGTGAAATTGCCGCAGGTCTGGTTGACCGCACAATTCTGACCAAAACCTCAGCTCGTCAGCATGCCGAAGAAAGCATCGTCAGCGATGAAGAGCTGCAAAGCGAAATCTAATTTACCGTGAGTGCAAAACCATCTGTTGCGTCTGAACTAGACTTCATTCAGGAGTCCGAGCCCAAACTCACTATAGATGATCTGTGTTTTGCCACGTCAAATTATTTAGAAAATAATCAGGTCGAGTCGATTCGGCGAGCTTATCATTTTGCTGAGCAATGCCATGAAGGGCAGACCCGACGCAGTGGTGAGCGCTATATCACTCACCCGTTAGCGGTAGCTCATGTACTGGCGATGATGCATATGGATTATGAATGCATCATGGCCGGTTTGCTGCACGACGTTATCGAAGACACGGAAATGTCCAAACGTGACGTGATTGCCGAATTTGGTGAACCCGTTGCCGAGCTGGTAGAAGGTGTGACCAAGCTGGCTCAGGCGGCATTTGAAACCAGACAACACGCCCAGGCTGAAAATCTGCGAAAAATGTTGCTGGCAATGTCCCGTGATATACGGGTTATTATCGTCAAGCTTGCTGACCGTCTGCACAATATGCGTACTCTGGGCCATCTGAGACCGGAAAAACGCCGCCGCATTGCCCATGAAACCCTCGAAATATATGCTCCTATCGCCCAGCGTCTGGGAATGAATCTGATGCGTTGTGAACTGGAAGACCTCGGCTTTCACGTTCTATACCCTATTCGTTATCGTGTATTAGGGGACGCCGTGCGAAAAGCGCGGGGAAATCGCAAGGAAATCGTCAGCCAAATCACTGCTTCCATACTCAATAGAATGGAACAGGAAGGCCTCAGTGCCGATATTCAGGGCCGCGAGAAAAATCTCTACAGCATTTACAAAAAAATGGTCAGCAAACAGCTGTCTTTTTCTGAAGTCATGGATGTTTATGCCTTCCGGATTATTGTCGATGATGTGGATGCCTGCTATCGAATGCTGGGCGTGGTACATAACCTTTACAAGCCAGTGCAGGGCAAATTCAAAGACTATATTGCGATCCCTAAAGCGAATGGTTATCAATCATTGCATACCGTGTTGTTTGGCCCTTACGGCGTACCGATAGAAGTCCAGATCCGTTCTCGCGATATGGATCAATTGGCTGAAGCGGGTGTGGCCGCTCATTGGCTCTATAAAACCGGTGAAGTTGCTGGCAATACGCTGGCGCATCGTAAAGCCAGACAATGGTTGCATGGTATTCTGGAAATGCAGAAAAGCTCCGGTGACTCAATGGAGTTTCTGGAAAATCTGCGTATCGATTTATTCCCGGACGAGATTTATGTATCAACACCGAAAGGCGAGATCCTCACCTTACCGAGAGGCTCCTCGGCAGTGGATTTTGCCTATGCAGTTCACTCCGATGTTGGTAACAGTTGTGTAGCAGCAAGAGTTGGCCGCCATCTGGTGCCATTGAGTTCACCACTGGAAACCGGACAATCAGTCGAGATCATTACATCGCCGACCTCGCATCCCAATCCGGCGTGGCTCAATTTTGTAGTGACGCCAAAAGCGCGGACCAATATTCGTAACTACCTCAAGCATCTGCAAGGCGAGGAGGCGATTCAGCTTGGATTGCGACTGCTGAACAAACATCTGACAGCATTTTCAACTGCATTGGAAAACATCCCCACCAAGCGAATCACTGCACTTTTGAAAGAGTATGAGCTGGAAAACTTTGATGAATTATTGAGTGATCTGGGACTGGGTAATATATCTGCCTTACTGGTCGCACAAAAATTGTTACAGGAAGAAACCCCCAATAAAGAGCCACAGGCACTGCTGATTGCGGGCACTGAAGGCATGGTGGTTAATTTTGCCCGCTGCTGTCATCCGATTCCAGGTGATCCAATTCACGGGTTTGTCAGTGCAGGACGCGGTATCATTATTCATCAGCGCAGCTGTAAAAATACCACCCATTTACGCGAGCAAAATGAAAAGTGGCTGGATGTAGCCTGGGCGAAAGAGATCAATCGTGATTTCCCTGTAGATTTGATGATGCATCTGCGTAATCAACGTGGTGCACTGGCGACGATTGCTTCGGTGATTTCTGAAGCTGAATCGAATATTGATAATGTCATTGTTGACGAGCGGGATGGTGGCTATACCAATCTCCGGCTGACAATTGAAGTCACTAATCGTCAGCACTTGGCTCGCATTATCCGTCGTTTACGCCAACTCGAAATGGTTGAACGCATTAACCGTATTAATAACTGATTTGTTTAATCTGTCGTCTTCAATGATGACTTAGCCGGAGTTTTTATGTCCCGAGAAATTATCCATACCAGCAACGCTCCTGAAGCTATTGGTACCTATTCGCAAGCAGTAAAAGTTGGTGATGTTGTTTATCTTTCTGGCCAAATTCCATTGGTCCCGGAAACCATGACTGTGATTGAAGGCGATTTTGCTACTCAGGTTCGCCGGGTATTTGATAACTTGTCAGCGGTTGCTACTGCATCAGGCGGCAGTTTGCAGGATGTGGTAAAACTGAATATTTATCTCACTGATTTAGCCCATTTCGGCACTGTCAATGAAATCATGGCCGATTACTTTGAGCAGCCCTATCCTGCTCGTGCAGCGATTGGCGTGGCCTCTTTACCCAAAGATGTGGCGGTAGAAATGGATGCTATTTTGCATCTGGGCGCATAACTCAACTATTTTAGCGGCCGCAACAGGTGACTGAACTGGCCATAACTGATCCGGTCACCTCACTGAAAGGTGTCGGCGAAAAACTTGCTGAAAAGCTGGAAAAACTGGGGATCCGCTACATTCAGGATCTCCTGTTTCATCTGCCACTGCGTTATCAGGATCGCACGCGTTTAATGCCTATTGGCAGTTTGCGACCACAACAGGAAAAACTGGTTGAAGGGGTTATTCAGCTCAGTCAGGTCAAGTTTGGTCGGCGTCGTTCATTGCTATGTCATGTCAGTGATGGCACCGGAGCACTGGTATTACGCTTCTTTCATTTTTCCAAAACCCAGCAACAGCAACTCGCTCGTGGACAACGCATTCGTTGCTTTGGCGAAGTGCGCAGTGGTCCATCTGCGCTGGAAATGGTGCATCCTGAATATCAGATAATTCAGGGTGAGGCGCCATTTGCTGTGGATGAAGCCTTAACACCGGTGTATCCGACAACCGAAGGTTTGCATCAATTATCGTGGCGGAAACTGTTGAATCAGGCAATCAAACTGCTGGAAAAGCAAACGATGCCGTCCTATTTACCAGAAGCATTGCTAGATCCAAGAGTGGCTCATTTTGATCTGACGCAAGCCTTGAAATATGTTCACTTACCCCCGCCCGATAGTGATGTCGGTCAGTTAATCGCTCGTGAACATCCGGCACAGAAACGCCTGGCATTTGAAGAATTACTGGCTCAGCAGCTCACTATGCGTCAAATCCGCTATCGCACTCAGCAACATAAAGCGCCAATGTTTGAAGCCGATAGGTTCAGTGAAACGTTTTTACAACGACTACCATTCCCATTAACCGGAGCTCAGCAACGGGTTATCACAGAGATCCGTAATGATCTGCAACAGAATATTCCCATGCAGCGGTTGGTGCAGGGTGATGTCGGATCAGGCAAAACAGTGGTGGCTGCTTTATCAGCCTTAATGGCAGTCTCAAGTGGCTATCAGGCAGTGATGATGGCACCCACCGAATTACTCGCAGAGCAGCATTATCAGACCTTTCGTAACTGGCTTGAGCCATTAGGCATCGAGGTTGGCTGGTGCGCAGGCAAGCAAACAACAGCACAGCGTCGACAGGTAATTGCTGCGCTGGCTGCAGGCGAGATCAATGTTGCTGTAGGCACCCATGCGTTATTTCAGGATGAAGTGACATTTAATCGTTTGGGTCTGGTAATAATTGATGAGCAGCACAGGTTTGGCGTGCATCAGCGTATGGCGTTACGCGACAAAGGTAAAGCGGTGGACATCCTGCCACATCAATTGGTGATGACCGCTACACCTATTCCTCGAACATTAGCAATGACAGCCTATGCTGATTTGAATGTATCAATAATTGATGAACTGCCGCCTGGCAGGCAACCGGTGACCACCGTGGTGGTGGCCGATAACCGTCGACAGGAAGTGATTGAACGCATTCATGTGGCCTGTCAGCAAAAACGCCAGGTTTACTGGGTATGTACCTTGATTGAGGAGTCTGAGCATTTACAATGTCAGGCTGCAGAAGATACTGCCGAACAATTGGAACAGGCGTTACCAGACTTAAGGATCGCACTGGTGCATGGCCGAATGAAGTCAGCTGAGAAAGAACAGGTGATGCAGGCATTCAAACAGGGTGAAATTGATCTGCTGGTGGCGACAACGGTGATTGAAGTTGGGGTGGATGTGCCTAACGCCAGTTTAATGGTGATTGAAAATGCCGAGCGACTGGGACTGGCCCAGCTACATCAGTTACGTGGTCGGGTAGGGCGTGGCACGGTGCAGAGTCATTGTGTATTGATGTACCATCCTCCGCTGTCGGAAAACGGTCTGGCCCGGCTGGCCTGTTTACGCGAAAGCAATGACGGATTTGTTATTGCCCAGCGCGATTTGGAAATTCGTGGTCCTGGCGAAGTGTTGGGAACACGGCAAACCGGTTTGCCCCAGTTTCGGGTGGCCGATTTACTGGCCGATCAGGATTTGTTGCCAGCGGTCAGCAGAGCGGCTGAGACATTAATAAACCACTATCCGGAAAACGTCACACCATTAATTCAACGCTGGTTTGGTACAAAACTGAACTTCGGACAAGTATGAGTCATCAGAATCAATGTTAAAAAGCCAAACACACTGGCATCCCGCGTCAACTGCAAAACTACCAGGCGAACTGACTGGATGGTTAACGGACAAAGGATCGTTAACGTTGCGCCTGCAGCAGACCAGTCAGCAGCAATTCAACGTGGATCTGCAGCAAACCGGTTGGCAGAAACCCCTGACAGAAGAAGCATTGAAGCTTGAACAGCCGTTGTATGAACATGCCTATTGCCGTGAGGTGATATTACGCGATGGTGATCAGGCTCGCGTATTTGCCCGCACCATTGTGCCGCGTGCCAGTTATCAGGCATTGCAGGCACACCTGCATATTCATCATCTGGGTAATCGATCTCTGGGTGAAATTCTGTTTACCGATCCGGCGATTAAACGCGGCCCGCTGGAAGTAGCCAGTCTGCGTTCAGGACAAAGCCTGTTTGAACTGGCAAAACACAGCAGTAATGAACTTAACGACAGTTCAATAATGTGGGCAAGACGCTCATGTTTTTATTTTGCTGACAATAGTTTGCTGGTCTGTGAAATTTTTTTACCGAATCAGGGCTGGTCTTGATGACAAATTTAGCCACACAACTACGACCTTACTGGCAATTAACCCGAATGAATCGGCCTATTGGCATTTTACTGTTGCTCTGGCCCACCTTGACAGCATTATGGATTGCCGCTGGTGGCCTGCCGGATATTAAGATCCTGCTGATTTTTATCGCTGGTGTTGTGTTGATGCGTGCGGCGGGTTGTGCAATTAATGATTTTGCCGACAGGCATATTGATGGTCAGGTGTGGCGTACTGAGAATCGTCCATTGGCAACCGGCGCATTAACGGCAAAACAGGCGGTGCTGACGTTTGTGCTATTAGCTTTAATCGCATTTATGCTGGTGTTATTGCTTAATCCCTTCACGATAGCGCTATCGCTGGTGGCGGTATTACTGGCCGCGGTCTATCCGTTTATGAAACGTTTTACCTATCTGCCACAGCTGGTATTAGGCATGGCATTTGGCTGGGCAATTCCGATGGCGTTTGCGGCCCAGACCAATGCATTACCGGCTATTGTCTGGTGGTTGTTTGTGGCAAATATTATCTGGACAACAATGTATGACACTTTCTATGCAATGGCCGATCGTGAAGATGATCTGCAAGCTGGTGTGAAATCCACTGCCATTCTGTTTGGACAGAAAGATTTATTGATACAAGGCCTGTTACAACTCGGGTATCTGTTGATCCTGTTGTTCATTGGATGGCAGTTGCAGTTTGGAATGCTGTTTTATATTGGCTTAGCAATCGCTGCAGCTTTATTTGTTTACCAGTTATGGCTTAGTAAAGATCGTGAACGCCATGCTTGTTTAAAAGCTTTTCTGAATAATAATTGGGTGGGTGCGGTTATTTTTATCAGTATCGTTTTGCATTACAGCCTGAGCTGACATGACAAGGTATTTATTTTCTGTTTTTTTACTGTTTTGGCTAATTGGTACAGTAAGTGCCACAGAAATATATCAGTGGACAGATGACCGTGGCCGACAGATATTTTCTGATCAACCTGCTGATCCAGCAGCGGAAACGATTGAGTTAACCCCCAGTTCCAATCGCTATTTATTTAATGTTAAACGGGTCTATGACGGCGATACATTGATACTGGAAAATAATCAGCGGGTCAGATTACTCGGTATAAATACCCCGGAAATCAGTTCTCATTATCGCGAAGCCGAACCAGGAGGCATTGAAGCGAGAGATTGGTTAAAAAATCAGTTATCAGAAAACCAGGTCTATTTACAGTACGACACCGAGAAACGCGATCGTTATGATCGGTTGCTAGCGTATGCCTGGACACCGGACGGTGACTTTATTAATGAAAAATTACTACAGAAGGGATTGGCAGCACTGACTCTAAAGCCACCCAATCTGCAGTATGCAGATCAATTGATTGCCGCCCAACAACAGGCAATAAACCAAAAGCAGGGTATTTGGGGAAATAAACATTATCAGCCTCGTAAGATCACTACTATCACTGAAACAGCCTATCGTGGCTGGCAACGATGGCTGTTAACAGCTGAATCACGCGCACAGACCAGGGATTATTGGGTATTAAAGGTTAATGACAAAGCCAGTTTGAGAATAGCGAAAGAACAGCAGGATCTGTTTCCGCCATTGGATTCGTATTTGAATAAATCACTGGAAGTCCATGGCTGGATGTCCAAACGAGGGAAGCAATACAGTCTGTTTGTGCAGCATCCCAGCGCCATCAAGGTATTGGATTAAGCTTTATTCAATTTCGCTTAACAATTGTTCCATGATGTCGTTCATCGCTACCATACCAACCAAATCATTGTTATGAACCACCAGAAGCCGTTTCACCCGATGCGTTGTCATCAACTTGGCGACATGTTGAATCGCTAATTCTTCCCCAACGGCAATAACCGGTTTGGCACAAATGTCATAGACATTAAGCAAATCAATATCGCCTTCCTCAGCAATAACCGTTTTCAGAATATCCGAGTAGGTAATTAAACCAAAGGCATCGTGTTGATTCTGCTTATCCACGACCAGCGATTTAATTTTATGGCGTTTCATCAGGCTTAATGCTTCGCGCATTTTGGCAAAGGGTGAAATGGTGACTACATCGGTAATCATGACATCTTTAACTAATCGCATTAGCGGTATCCTTAGAGGTTTAGAAAGAATCTCGTAAATGTTGCTGGAATTGTTCAACCTGAGAAATATCGATACCTGCCAGATGCTCCAGTGGCAGGGTAAATACCAGACCTTTGGACTCCTGATTATCCGGCATCAGAATTTTTTGAATGGCTTTGAGCACCTGTAATGACAAGCCTTTTTCCAATACCATCAGCAACACACTTTGACTGCCATCGTAGCTCAGACCAAAAAAGGTTTTTTTGACGTTATTACTGATTCCCCGGGCTGACATGACGGTTATTCCACCGGCCCCAAGATCTTTGGCGGTATCAATCGCAGCCTGTTCATTTTCTTCGGGAACAATGGCAACAAGAACAGAAAATTTCATCGGTTTACCTTTTGCAAAGTCGTCATGAAATGCATCGCAATAGCATAGAGCATGACCGTTATGATTGGAAAGATTGAGGCAAAGGCAATTAAGCCAAAGCCATCCATCAGAATGTTGCGGCCTTCAATATGGGTTGCAAGGCCAATACCCAGTGCCGTCACCAAGGGCACAGTGACTTCTGAAGTCGTCACGCCACCTAAGTCATATGCCAGTGGCACAATATATTTGGGGGCGATTAAGGTGAGTACGATAACGATTAAATACCCGCCGATAATGTAATGATGAATTGAGTCGCCGGAGATAATACGATGTACACCGATAGTGATGCCTACTGCCACACCCACTGCCACCAGCAGCCGGATGACGTTACCATTTATCCTTCCCGAAGCAGCCTCTTCTGCCTGTTGACCGATAGCAATCAAGGCGGGTTCCGCCATGGTTGTCGCAAAACCAATCGCAAAAGCAAACAGATAGACATAGACAATATGCTGATTTTTTATCAGCTGTTCAGCCATGCTGCTGCCGATGGGGAATAACCCCATTTTTAAACCGACAACAAACGCATACAATCCGAATAACACCATGGCAAAACC
>DELT01000086.1:999-14030 GCA_002354555.1 Methylophaga sp. UBA2689 | reverse complement strand
AACTTCACATACATATTGAAGTCAGCCACCACACGAATAGGCGCTTCATCAGCATCACTCTGAAAAAATATGGGATAACGCAGAGATTTTATACCAACTCTATCGATGATTAGGCAACGTTTATCTGGCGTATTCTGTACATCTTCCAGTTGAATATGCAGGGGTAGGTTCATCGATCTGTCCTTCTGTTTTTAGAGTGCTGGTTAATCACCTGCTGTATTCCTCAAAAAAAAGGTGGATCAGCCTTTGATAACAAAAAACTGCTAATTTTGTTGTCTGGCTTGATCCACCTAACGCCTCAACGAGAGAACGGATCGAGGAAACTAAATGAAACTGAATTTAAGCTTTAACTCAGCTACGGTTACATTATTACGTCGTGCATTGGGCCTAACAATTCCAAAGAAGGATTACTCCAAAGTAATTAGAAAATCCCCCTTTCGATAGAACTGAGCCCCTACTTTACTGATTAATCTCCCGCTGCAGCGTTTAAAGCGACTTCAGGCTGCAAGCGTGCTTCATATTGGGTGTAGAGCCAGATAGGCAGGTACATTCCCAGAACAATAAAACCAACCCAGGTAGAAAACCAGCCCACTTCAAGACTGTTCAGATACACCACACCGATCAGGCAAAGTGGAATATTGAAAAGACCGAACAAAAGAGCAATGTTCTTCCAGCCTTTTGGCGCTTTGAATGGTCTGTCCAGATTGGCAAAGTTAGGATTATTTTTAGCTTTAACATAAGCAAACAGGCTGATGCCATTTGCACAGGTATAACCGATAGCTGAAGCAGCTAAAATGGCCGCGGGTGTACCCATCGAAATCAATATCAGGTTAAACAGACCGATAACCACCATCGCTACAACAGGTGTACCACGTGAATTCAATTTGCCGAATACTCTTGGTAAATTTCCTTCAGTCGCCATTGAGTGCATAGCTCTGGCAGAGCCAAGATAGGCTGTTTGAATAATCAGAATCATTGCAGCAATCAGCATAATAATGGCAATCATTGCACCCGCCTTACCAAAGGCAGCTTCAGCAACTGGAATCATTGGTGACAATGGTTCAGCAAGAACACCATCAACGCCTAACACGCCAATAACAGCCGCCTGGACCAGTACAAAGGAAAATAAGCAGATTGCCCCACAGACAAATAATGCCTTGGGAACGTCCGTGCCTGGTTTTTTATATTCAGGACCATAAATTGCTGCGGTTTCCCATGCACAGGCACTCCATTGGGCAATGGCAAACAAACCGAATAAAATCAATATATGGTGCATATCCCAGGACCAATCTGCAGGCAACCAGCTGTTTGTGATATTACTGATTTCCACTGCCCCGGTAGCAAAAGGGGTAACAGTCATGACCACCAGTGGTATCAACGAAATGGCTGCCAGGATGTAACCCAAAATCGCACTGTCTTTAAGACCAAAGCTGTTGATGATAAGCAGTACACTAAAAATCACGCCTCCTGACATCAAAGAAAGCTGATACTCGGTAAACATCGTTCCCAGCACCGGAAACAACCCATGCAGATAACTGCCGACTAGTATGGCAAAGATAGCCAGTACCGGATTCCATGCAAACCAGTAACTCCAGGCACTGAAGCCACCGATAAGCTTTCCTTTGTCATAATTTCCATCGTAATTCTGGGTTTTGAATACATTTTGGGCAAAACCAGGTAAGCCCGAGGCTTTAGGAAACGTAGTGGCTAATTCAGCATAGGCAAGATTTTGCATAAAGCCCTGCAGTACCGATAAACCCCAAATAAGGATTGCTGCTGATGCAACCCAGAGGGGAAAGTAACCCAATGAAGGTAAAATCAGTAACGGCACGCCGGACGCTATCGCCAGTCCCTGTTTCCAGTCTATGGAACGTTCAAGGTCATTGGAATGCTCTCCACCTCCTGTGACGGAGGCACTTGTCGTTTTCATGTTATTTTCTCTCATAAGAATTATCTCCAGCTTATTAAGCGTGTAATTTCTCTATAGTTATTATTGTGATTTGTCAGTTAACATGTTGAATTCAGGTTTATTTCAAACCCAATTTGAACTTAGCCTAATAATGAGAGATTGATAATTCTCCTCAATAAGTACTCCTTTTGGCGTACCTGTCAGCTGATATGCAATGCAAACTATTGAGGAACTATCCTGCACCAAAACTATTTCTGCTTTGCAAGGGTCCAGTGCAACCGCGCCCACATATACGCATCCATAATGGATATGGCATAAATAAAAACACCACCAGCAAACTTGCCAACCAGGGAAACATCCGGCGCAGCCAGATTGAAAGTAATTACCCCAAGAACCATCATAAAAAACACCATCATCAAACCTCGTATAGGTGCATGATTCAGTACCTGACCTACCCCGGGCAATAAAATAGCGACGAGCAGTACAAGATATGGATGAACAGGTCGGAATTGTTTTCGCAATGTCTCGCTCATGCGGTTTTGCCTCCAATTAAATTCTGTTGTAAGCGCTGTAACTGACGCGTCAATGCTGCTACCTGATCAGAATCGATCGGTTCGTCATCAAATTGCACTGATCGTAAAAGTAAATAATTCCCTCTGTCAGCCTGACGGATCAGATATGTCAGTCGAACAGCATCGGGGGTTATAAGAAGTTCTTTGACTTTTTGATCGGCAAATATCGTCCTGACATCAGCATCAATTGCCTGCAGTTCTGGCGCTACATCACGACTCATATAACGTGCATGTTCCGGCCAGCCAGCCAATGGCTTTATCGGTTGATCCCATTGCCATGACGGACTGTAAACCTCGGTATTCTCTGGTCTTACCAGAATATCGAGACTGCCATTTATGGCAGGAGTGTTAGGCACTTGGATATGCAACCACATCACCGGAATCTTGCGGGCAGTCAGGTTATCCACCTCAACCCGTAAACTCAGCGGTGTCTGATTAAAAACACCTTTTAATGAGGCATAACCGGCAGTATTAAAGTGAGTTTCACTCACAGTCATGACCTTCGCGAAACCATTAAGCAAATTCGCACGCGATAGAATCACCTGTCGATGATGTTGTTTATATAGCCACCAAAGGGAAAAACTAAACACAATGACCAGCGTAAAAACACCCAGCTCAGACATAATGTCCTCCCCACCCCAGTACAAAAAATAATTGACTGAACATTGAGAAATCCTCTGCAAAACAGTAAAAAATCGTAAAAAAAGACCCCGCAGTCAGCTTTTCACTTACTGCGGGGTCAACGATTAACGCACGACCGTTACCGGGCAATGCGCCTTACTGATAACCTGCTCGGCGATGGAACCGAGCAGTACCTTGGAGATGCCGGTACGTCCCACGGAGCCCGTTATCACATGGTCGTGCTGATTTTCATCAGCAAAATTGATAATTTCTGCCGCCGTGTTATGTCCCTGTACCGTGGAACACGTCACCCTTATCAGTCCACGCTTAAAGGCTTTATCAAAAGCTTGCTGCAACTCCTTTTGAATCTGATCATCCGCTGCTCTAAGCATAGAGGAGTCCCAGAAATAGGTTTTGGAAACATCATCTTCTGTTGGTCTAATCACATGAATAAATGTCAATTCAGCATTGACCATAAGCGCTAATTCAATGGCAAATTCAACTGCTTTATCAGCGCTGTGAGAACCATCTGTTGCACATAATATTTTTTTCATTTCCGCCTCCTCCTTTAATAACCTTTCGGCCGTGGCCAAGGCATGGTGAACTGATCACCGCGTTTCACAAACTGATAACGACGTTTTACAAACCACAATGAAGCAACAATGTAGAACGCCATAATTGACAGCAATGAAGCGCCGTAACCGAGGAAAGTGGCAAAATAAACCACCGAACAGAGGGCCAGCAGAGTAAAGGCCGGAATGGGATGAAACGGATGAATATAGCCGCGCTTAATCACATCCAATGGCCACATTTTTCTGAATCGCATCATATTGAAGGACATAAAGGTATAGCCCAACAAACCTGACAGAATAGAGAATGTAATGACCTGATCCAGCAGACCGGTAAAGGCAAATGAAACGGCTATGGGGATCAGGAATATTATGGCCCGGAATGGGGTTCGGTAATGCGGATGAATAGCTCCGAACCAGGTTGGCATATAACGATCACGCCCCATTGAAAACCAGGCTCTTGCCGCATCATTGATACATCCGTTAGCAGAAGCTATCGCCGCAAACATGGTGCCGATAAATAACACTATCTGCAGCGATGGATTACCGATAATGGATGCCGCATCATACAAAGGTGTAGTTGCCTGTCCCAGATATTGCCATGGCATCAAACCAGTTGAGACATACCAGGTCAAAGTCGCAGCCACCAGCAGGGTTAGAATTCCACCAATAGTACCTAATGGAATAGCCCTTCCAGCACTACGTACCTCTTCTGCAGCCTGACAGGTTCCTTCAATTCCAAGGTAATACCACATGCCGAACTGCAATGCCGCAACCACCCCAATCCAGCCATAGGGTAGCTCCGTTAATAAATCACTATGCTTGAGAATATTGCCCGGATTCAGTGGATCACTCCCGATAAACAAAGCAATAATGGCCAGAAAAGCAAACAGCGTAATGACAAAATTTACTGTCAGGGTCATAAACACCCCCCGGTAATTCAGCCAGGCCAGAAAAGCGATGGTCAACACCACAAATGGCTGGGGATTCAGATCGGCATAACCAGTAGCCGAAGCCACCGCAGCCATCAAATCTCCAACTATCAGTGCATCGGCAGCTTCCAGCATGGTATAGGCCATGACCAGATACAAACCTACATTAAAGGCCATAAGCGGCCCAATAATGTGTTTGGCCTGAGTATACTGCCCACCCGCAGCTGCCACAGTTGATGTCACTTCGGAGTCAATCATCGCCACGCAACTGTATAACAACCCAATTACCCAGCATGCAATCAAAGCACCATATGCACCGCCTTTGGCAACTGAAAAGTTCCAGCCCATAAACTCACCGACCAGTACGATACCGACGCCAAGTGCCCAGACATGAAATGGATTCAGCACTTTCAGCATTGAAATACGTTTTTGATCTCCACCAGTAGAAGTAGATTGGCTCATTTGTCTTCTCCCCCCTGTTTGATTTGCTCCAATAATTCATCAGAGCCTTCTCGAGAACTAACCAGTAGCTCCTCATCAAACTGACGAGAGACGCTCACCGCATCGACTACAATCCATAGCAGCAGCCCGGCAGAAATTATCCAGGCGGCATAGCTCAATAAATCCCAATAAATCATCTCGCATCCCCCTGTTCGTTATTTGCCTGACTAGCAGCACCGAATTTTTCCGCAATCACCTCACGGTATTGCCTGTCTGAAATCCGGAGAACAAAAAAGAAGTAACCGATGATGACTAACGCCGTGATAATTAACATTACCGGGTCGATGGTGTAATCAAATCGGTCGTTAATGATCTCAGCAGCAGCCAACTCATCAAAGCCTAGCTTTTGCCACTGTTCCTGCTCTACGGGTGAGACATCAAGAGATTCCCAAGTGATAACCTGGGCAGAAGTTGTTTCATCGGCTGATTTGGTATCAGACTCCAGAAACAAAGGGATATAAAGACTTACGTAAACTAAAAATAAAATAAATAAACTGTCAAATAGCTGACCGCGTTTATGCTGAGTTTTGGGGATATAGTTAGTCATAGCCTTTCCTCATTAGTAGACTCTTGCATTAATTTTTTCGCTTCTCGATTTTCATCAAGATGCTTAATGTCTAATTCGTAAATGAAATTCTTATCTTCAGCGTAGTGTTTGGTCATTGCTGCCACTGACGCTGTATTGAAAATCACTAACAATGCACTGGAAATTATCAACACCACTCGGATGAAGGGATCTTCCACAATGCTCAAGATACTAATGAGGACAAAGCCTATTGCCAGCCAGAGCAAAACGATATCCGCCCAGGCCATAACACAGTCCCTTTTGTACATACTTTCTATACGTTTTTTTAAATTATTATTCATAGTTATTTCTCTCTCTTATTTAAAGATATTTAATGACTACACTTTTGCCTCCTCTTTGAAATGAAAAAAAAGGGCTGATGCCATCATGAATAAACTGACTTAAATTGACGGGGTAAGGATCTCTTTAAGTAGGTTTAATCAAAACAGCATCAGCCCTTGTCTCGATTACTCTTTTTAATGCGTTATCAGAACGGCTGTTGACCTGGAATCCAGTTAGTACCAGCCAAAGGAACTCTGGCCATTGCAGCGGATTCCACTGTTAATGCCACCAGATCTTCAGGTTCAAGATTACGCATATCATTTTTGCCGCAGGCACGTGCCAGTGTCTGTGCTTCAAGTGTCAGCACACGCAAATAGTTGGCCAGACGGCGTCCTCCTTCAACTGGATCCAGCCGTTTGCTAAGCTCCGGATCCTGGGTTGAAATACCAGCCGGATCACGACCTTCATGATAATCATCATAAAAACCGGCAGCGGAGCCAATGGCTTTGAACTCTTCATCATATTTAGGATCGTTACATCCCAAAGCGATCAAGGCTGCAGTACCAATGGCAACTGCGTCCGCACCCAATGCCATACATTTAGCTACGTCAGCACCGTTACGAATACCACCGGAAACGATCAGTTGTACTTTACGATGCATACCCATTTCCTGCAGCGCCTGTACGGCCTGTGGAATAGCAGCCATAGTCGGGATGCCAACATGTTCGATAAAGACTTCCTGGGTTGCCGCCGTACCGCCCTGCATACCATCAACAACGATGACATCAGCACCGGCTTTTACTGCCAGCTTCACATCATAGTAAGTCCGTGTGGCACCAACTTTGATATAGATAGGCACCTGCCAGTCGGTGATTTCACGCAATTCAAGAATCTTGATGGCCAAATCATCCGGACCAGTCCAGTCTGGGTGACGGCAGGCACTGCGTTGATCAACGCCCATCGGCAAAGTACGCATTTTGGCGACCCGCTCAGTAATTTTCTGACCCAGTAACATGCCGCCACCGCCTGGTTTGGCACCTTGTCCCAAGACCACTTCGATAGCATCCGCTTTACGCAAATCATCCGGATTCATACCATAGCGTGATGGTAGGTATTGATAGACCAGTTTAGTGGATTGGCCACGCTCTTCAGGTGTCATACCACCGTCACCGGTTGTGGTAGAGGTGCCAACTGCAGATGCACCACGCCCCAGGGCCTCTTTTGCATTGGCTGATAAGGCACCGAAACTCATACCGGCAATCGTTACGGGTGTTTCAATAACGATGGGTTTTTTGGCAAAACGGGTTCCCAATGTGACCTGGGTATTACATTTTTCGCGATAGCCTTCCAAGGGATAACGCGACATGCTCGCACCCAGAAATAACAAATCATCAAAATGTGGTAATTTGCGTTTGGCACCCCAGCCACGAATATCGTAGATGCCAGTATCCGCTGCCCGACGAATTTCGGCCATAGTCGACCGATCAAACGTTGCTGACTCACGGAGTTCGGTAATGTATTTTGTTTTTTCACTCATAATAAATTCCTCGTAAAATCAGCATTAATACGCCGAAGCATTATCGACTTTGAAGTTGTATAGTTGACGTGCAGAACCATAACGTTTGAAAGCATGAGGATCCTCATCCACGCCAGCACGCTTCAGTAAATGACTCAGCTCCTGGATATGTTCATCACGCATTTCTTTGGCAATACAATCCGCACCCAATGATTTCACTTCACCTTTGACGTAGATGTGAACTTCATAAAGTGAATCACCCAACGCATCACCGGCATCACCACAAACCACGAGAGTACCGGCCTGTCCCATAAAGCAGCTCATATGGCCAACATTGCCTGTTACGACGATGTCTGAGCCTTTCATTGAAATGCCACAGCGTGAACCGGCATCGCCCTCTATGACCAACAGCCCACCGATAGATGTAGCCCCTGCAGAAGATGAAGCATTACCTTTAACGCGGACGCTGCCAGACATCATGTTCTCTGCTACGCCTTGACCGGCACTACCGTGAACAACAATATCGGCTTCTTTGTTCATGCCCCCGCAGTAATAACCGGCATGTCCCTTGATATCGACTTTGAGTTTCTGATCAAGTCCTACGGCCAGGTTGTGCTGTCCTTTGGGATTAAGCACTTCCCATTCTGTTTCAGTACATGCAGCAGCCTGATCATGTAAGGCCTGATTTAAATCACGCACTGTTTGTTTTGCTAAATCAATAGTTTTCATTGTGTTCCCCTTAAGCACTTCTGGTCAGTTACTGCCACGTTCCCAGGCATAGATAGTTGACGGTTCAGGTTCCCAAACCTTGGCATTTTCGATTCCTGGCAAGGTGGTTAATGCCTGATATTCAGAGGCCATTGCCACATAATCATCGGTTTCTGCAATAACAGCCGGTTTGCAGGCGATCGGATCACGAACTACTGCAAAGCCATCTTTGGTGCCGATAGTAAAGGTGTAAAAACCATCTAACTCTTTTAAAGCGTGTTCCAGGGCTTGATGCAAAGAATCACCTTGCTGTAAACGATAGGTCAGAAAACCCGCCGCTACTTCAGTGTCGTTCTCTGTATCAAAATGAATACCATTGCGTTTCAATTCCTGACGCATACGGTTGTGATTCGACAGAGATCCGTTATGTACCAGACACAGATCCATGCCGGTTGAGAATGGATGGCTGCCTGCCATAGTCACCGCAGATTCAGTCGCCATACGGGTATGGCCAATGATGTGAGTTCCTTGCATTTTGTCCAGGTTGAACATATTCACGATACGTTCTGGCAGACCAACTTCCTTAAGGATCTCAATCGAAGTACCGGCACTCATGATCAACACATCAGGATGATTTTCATGCAGATAGTTTTCGACAAAGTCAGCATCCGTTTTAACTTTGAAAATGGCTACCTTGCTGTTTTTAAACCAATCAACCTTGGTAACCAGTGCTTCTTCAATATCTTTTGCCAACTTTTCCCAGTCATAATTTTCATCTTCATGACGCAGGGTAAATTTGATACCGCTATCGACGGCATCGCCATAGATGGCAAAGCCGGCACTATCAGGCCCACGTTCTGTCATCGCAATCATCATTGGGGAAAACAATTCACCCAAGCGACTTTGATACTTATCATTTTTTAAATAAAGACCAACAATTCCACACATTAGATTTCTCCTAAAAATTCCGACTAGTCGGCTGCTTAATAAAATTCAGCGTAACGATCAATTTCCCAGTCAGAGACGTGCCGCATGTATTCCACCCATTCCATGTGTTTCAGTTCCAAAAACTCGTTTGCCAGACCTTCGCCTAAAGCGCCTTTTACAACACTGTCTTTTTCAAGTGCCAGCAGTGCTTCATGCAAGTTCTGAGGTAAGATATCGATACCTTTTTCTCTCAACTCCATCGGGCTGAGGTCATAAAGGTTGGTGTTGTGACCTTCGCCAGGATCGAGCTCTCTTTCAACACCATCAAGACCTGCGGCAATAATTGCAGCAGTAGTCAGGTAAGGGTTGCACGAACCATCCGGCAGTCGCATTTCAATGCGGCCGTAAGGAATGCGAACCATAGTTGAGCGATTGTTATCGCCATAAGTGATATACGCAGGCGCCCAGGTAGCTCCAGATAAAGAACGACCTACCACCAGACGTTTGTATGAGTTAACGGTTGGTGCAGCCAAAGCACACAATGCCGGAGCATGTGCCAGCAGACCGGCCATAAAGTGATAAGCCAGCTTGCTCAGACCATGACCAGCCGGGTCACTGTCATCATGGAACAGGCATTTTTCACCATCACCGATCGAAATATGCAAATGCATACCATTACCGGGACGGTTACTGAATGGTTTCGGCATATAAGTACAAATCATGCCTAATTCATTGGCTATCTCGCTGGCCGCCATCTTGAACATAATGAAATCATCTGCACTTTTCAGGCAGTCAGCATAGGTATAGTTAATCTCGAACTGGCCATTAGCGTCTTCATGGTCAATTTGATAAACATCCAGACCGACTTCAATCAGCGATTCCGTTAATTTTTCCAGGAAGACACTCTGACGCGTAATGCCTTTATAGTCGTAGCAAGGCTTTTGTAATGTATCGCTATCTTCAAACGGATGAATATGACCATATTCATCTTTTTTGAGTAACGAAAATTCAGGCTCAAGACCGGTAAACATGGTCCAGCCCTTTTCTTCAAGACGCTTTATCTGGTTTTTCAAGACAACACGAGAATCGAAGTTATATGGTTCGCCGTTTACATGTCCGTTACAGATAACTCTTGCATAACCAGGTTGCCAAGGGATCAGTGACAACGTCGACAAATCGCCCATCGCCATGTAATCAGGGCCGTTTGGTTGAATGCCCATGCCGCAGATAGCACCACCAGCAAAACCGGCACCGGTTTTAATGATGTCTTTAAGATGTGCAGAAGGGACCGATTTAACCTTGGCCACACCATGAATATCGACAAACTGTGCTAAAACATATTTGACGTTGTTGTCTTTAATAAATTGTTCTGCCTGTTCTAAAGTTTTCATCACTTTTGCTCCTGGTTATCGGTGATAGGCTCACTTAGGTTTGTTTCCGGCTCGAATTTCATCGCCTGACCTATGGATTAATTTATTCAGCGCCGGATGGCTTAATTACTATTGAAAAACTGGTTGATACCAACCGGTCCGCCGCCTAGCTCTTTAATAATATTCAACAGGGTCTCCCAAAAATAAACGCCAAAAGTGCCATCGCACCAGAGACGCAATAGAGGTTGACCTGCCACTTCCTGTCTGAGAACAACCACAGAGACACCTGCTATTGAGGTCATCGCCAGTTGATTGTCTGCCAACATTGGCCCACTCAGATTAATTGCACATACCTGGGCCAGTAGCTCTTCAAGCAACTCACCACTTAAAATAAAAGACGCATCATTACGCAGAACAACATGAACACCGTCACCACTTTGCAACTGTTCCGTTAATTCTTTGCACTGCTGTACGCCAATCGGGTCTTCCAGCAGAAATTCACTATTACCAAGACGCATGACCAGCGTTGCATCATGACGACTCCAGCTGTTTGCTGAACCGGGTAATTCAATCCCTTTTGCTTTTAAAGAATCAGCTGCTGCAGGTCCTTTGATAGCGAAACGTGTCAGGCAACTGACATCGCAAATGGCCAGTGTTGCAGCATGACGACTTTCCACATCCGGATCGGAATAGCGATTAACAATCGCCATGCCGTTGATAAACCCCATTTCCGGTTTCAGAGGCGTCTGGGCAAACGCAACTGGACTTTGTAATACAACATTTTGCATATGCTGGCTCCTTAGCCCTGATTCATACTTAGAAAAGAGTGCTCAACTATTTCAGCCATTTCGATCCGTCCACTATCCGTGCGAACCGCAAAGCGATGACCAGCCTTGGCCTGTTCTGGCAGGACAAAGGCAAAGCCAATGACCCGATTTACATATTCACTGTAAGAAATACTGGTCACCCGACCGGCGATCTCACCCTTTTCAATGACCAGATTGCATTCCTTGGGCAGTTCACCAAAATCCGCATCCAATACAAAGGTCACCAGTTTTTTCTTAAGTGGTTTCTTCTGCAGGATTTTCAGGCTGCGCTGACCAATGAAAAAAGATTTATCCATTGCCACCAGTGATTCAGCATGTGCTTCAAACGGATTCGTCAAACCATCAGTATCGTGACTAATCAGATGATGTCCCATTTCCAAACGCAGCAGACGCTGGGCATCAGTACCAAACGGCCGAAGTCCATAGGTTTTGCCTGCTTCCATAATTTTCTGCCATACATGCAGACCGGCACTCGATGGAACATGAATTTCAAAAGCCAGATCCGAAACAAATGCCACTCGCATCACTCTGGCTTTGACACCGGCCACTAAAGCCTCACGGTATGCACCTTGTGGAAAGGCTTCTTCCAAAAGATCCAGATCGGTTAGTTCACTGAGTATTGAACGGGATGAAGGACCAGCCAATGTCATGGCAGACATCACACCAGTTAGATTGACCAGAGTGACCTGCATGCCCCAAAGCTGCAGATTACGTTGCATTTCACGATATACCGTGGCTGCATTGGAAGAATTGGTGGACACATAAAACTTGTCTTGATCCAGACGAACGGCCACGCCATCATCAACAATTACGCCGGCTTCATCAAGTAACATGGCGATACGGCTGTTGCCAACTTTCTGACTGGCAAATCTGCCGGTATAAAACCGCTCCAGAAACGCAGCAGCATCTTTACCGAAAACTTCGATTTTGCCCAGCGTACTGCCATCAATCATGCCTGCAGATTTACGTACCGCCATGGCTTCCTGTTGCACTGCCTGCTGACTGGTTAAATTAATTCCCATTGGCAGGTAATAAGCAGGTCGCAACCACACACCGGCTTCCATCATCACCCCGCCTTCTTTTACATGCCATTCATGCATGGCTGTATGACGATGTGGATGAAAACCTCGTCCGCCTAAATGACCAATCGGAGTTGGATGAAAAAACGGTCTTGCTGTAGTGGAACCAATTTTTTCAACGGGTAAATCCCTTATACGAGCCAGAATACGAATAGCATTCATATTGGAATGCTTACCCTGGCTTGGTCCCATACCAACAGTGGTAAAGCGTTTCATTAACTCAATGTTGTCAAAACCTTCCTTGGCAGCATTGATAAAATCTTTTACCTGAATATCTTCATCAAAATCGACAAAGTTTTTGCCTTTTGGATGATTCACAATTGGGTAAGGATGACTGGGCGAGTTACCACGATGTGCCATAACAGCAACGGGATCAGCAGTACTTTTACCAAGATAGCGTGCAGCTTCAGCACCGGCCCGTTTTCCATCCAGCAACCGTTGCTCAAGTTCAAAGATGCCATTGACTTTACCGGCAGCAAATATTCCTTCTGGCAGCTGATTCGGCACGAACTGCTGAACCGCCTGGTCATAGCGCATCTGAGTACCAGCCTGATAAAGCAAAGCTGCAGCCGGAGCCCAGCCAGCGCTCATCGCAACACCATCGCAATTCAATACGACTTGCTGATGCGGGTCAGCCTCGGCAGTAGCCTCAT
>DELT01000086.1:0-980 GCA_002354555.1 Methylophaga sp. UBA2689 | reverse complement strand
ACCTCATAAATACAGCTGCCCAGATGAACGGCGATACCAGCCTGTTTAACCTTTTCAGTCAAATCACCATCAGCGCCGGTTTGACGCATATCAATGACGGCAACTATCTCGACTTTGGCCGCAGCCAAATCCAGTGCCGCGCGGTAACCATAATCATTCGCAGTGACCAATACGCCTTTTGTAAAGGGTTTAACCGAATAACGATTCACCAGACGTTGTGCTGCTGAGCTCAGCATCACTCCCGGTAAATCGTTATAACGAAATACTGGAGGTTGTTCAAAAGCACCGCTGGCAACAATAACTGATCCGGCACGAACTTTAGTAATGCCACGTTTTTCAACAATTGGCACCAGATGATCAGTGTAATAACCACCGGCATAGGCATCAGCAATCACCTGAATATTGGCGTGACTGAGTACATTTTCTGTTAGCTGTTTCAGCAAAGAACCGGTATTCACATCAGCGGCCATATCATAGGTCAGACTACCTCCAATTTTGAGGTTTTCATCCACCAGAATGACCTGACTGCCAGCTTCGGCTGCTTCGAATGCTGCAGAAAGTCCTGAGGCACCCGCTCCAACAACCAGCACATCACAATGTGCATAGCGTTTGGCACGTGTAATTCGTGGGTAGTTAAAATTGACTTCACCCAACCCCGCAGCTTTACGAATCTTGTTTTCCCAGAAGGGAAACATCCATTTAGGTTTATGGAAGGTTTTGTAATAAAAGCCCACCGGCAGAAACGCCGATATCTTATCGATATAACGACCTTTATCTTTTAATACACCACCATCAGTGTTGACTGCAGTCAGCTGCATATTATGAGTAACCGGGATCACATCAGCTCGGATATTGGTGTCGACACCATCAGTCATTAACGCATTGACATCATGATTGGCAAAACTCAATAAACCACGCGCCCGGTGATATTTGAAACTACGTCCCAAAACCTTAATGTCCGCAGCCCAGAGTGCACTACT
>DELT01000029.1 GCA_002354555.1 Methylophaga sp. UBA2689 | reverse complement strand
AATTTCACCACGACGGCAATTAAAACTGTGAGGGATTTTTATGGAAACTCTGGAAGATCCGCAGGGCTTTCTTCTGCAGGCTGTTCAATCACCACTGAGTCAGTAACACTCTGAACACGGTCAGCGTTACCAGCCAGATAAGCCAGTGTCAGACTGGTAATAAAAAACACTGTTGCCAGAATGGCACTGCTGCGACTCAGGAATGATGCGGAGCCCTGGCTACCGAACAGGCTTGAAGAAGCCCCACCGCCACCACTGCCACCACCGCCAAAAGCAGCACCGGCATCAGCACCCTTACCGTGCTGGATTAAGATCAAACCAACTAACAATAGTGAGATCACAATGTGAACCACCAGAATCAACGCATCCATTTAACTTCCTAATTTTGAACTGCAGCCTGACAGATTTTTACAAATTCATCGGCATCTCTTGAGCCGCCGCCGATTAATCCACCATCAATATCGGGCTTGGCAAATAATGGAGCAGCATTATTACCTTTTACGCTGCCGCCGTAAAGTATTCTGAGTGATGCGGCAATTTTTGCATCATGTTTTGCGACCCGCTGACGCATGAAAGAATGTACATCCTGCGCCCATTCCGGGCTTGCTGTCTTACCTGTGCCAATTGCCCAAACAGGTTCATATGCCAACACTACTTTTGACAACATTTCGACACCTTGTTGCGCAATCACAATATCCATCAAGCGTGCCACCATCTCTTCTGTGCGCCCCATAGAATGTTCTTCTGGACTCTCGCCGATACAGATAATGGGGGTAATACCGTGCTTGACAGACATTTCATATTTTTCGGCGATTATATGGTCAAGAAAAACCTGATCCAGATTTAACTCTGCATACAGGCAACGTCGTTCGGAATGACCAATCAAGACATACTGACAACTGAAATCATGCAGCATTGCCGCTGAAATTTCACCGGTATAGGCTCCAGAATCAAACTGCGATACGTTTTGAGTCCCCCAATACATTCCTGTACCGGATAAAGCAGACTGAACCTGTTGTATATATAGTGCAGGCGGGAATAAAGCGACATCAACTGAAGCAAAGGAGTCTCTTTGCGCCAGTATCGCATCAAGCAACAATTTGTTGCTTGCGCTAGAGCCGTTCATTTTCCAGTTACCAGCGACCAGCGGTTTGCGCACAGACACCTACTCTCAATAATAATTAATCATAAAGGGTACCGACAGACCGGAGATAAAGCAATGTGCTTACCGCTCACCCTGTTGGCATAAAATCACATATCTAACTTTGCAATATGGTCTCAATTTGTTCAGCCAGAGACTTGGCTAACTGATTAGTGCGGGTTGCATCGTGCCCCTCAACCATAACCCTTATTACAGGCTCTGTTCCGGAGGCTCTCAGTAGCACCCGGCCTTCCTGACCAAGCTTTGCTTCTACAGCTTCTACAGCTGACTGAATTTGCGGATAGTCCCGTAAATTAACCAGTTTATCAATACGTACATTAATCAGTCGTTGTGGATATTTTATGACAGCAGAGCAAAGCTCATGCAGGCTACTGCCGGTTTGCTGGATTTCAGCCAGTACCTGCAATGCTGCAACTATGCCATCCCCTGTACTGGTTTTATCCAGACAGATAATATGACCTGAAGCCTCGCCGCCAATCAGTCCGTCAACCTGTTGCAATTTTTCCATCACATAACGATCACCGACATTTGCCCGATGCAGAATGATGTCGTGTTTTTCCAAGGCATGCTGCAATCCAAGATTCGACATCTGTGTACCGACGACATGACCTCTATCCAGTCCAACTCGTTGTCTGCCACGGGCTATGATAAACAGAATATCATCACCATCCACCAGCTCGCCCTGATGATCCACCATGATAAGGCGATCCCCATCACCATCCAGAGCGATGCCCAAATCAGCTTTATGCTCGAGAACGCTCGCTTGCAATAAACGTGGTTCAGTCGAACCACAATTCTGATTGATATTCAGACCATCCGGCTCTGCACCCATCAAAATAACTTCGGCACCCAACTCACGAAATACATTTGGTGCAATGTGATAAGTGGCGCCATGAGCGCAATCCACCACGATTTTCAGATTGGATAAGTCAACACCAGTAGATATTGTGCTTTTACAAAACTCAATATAACGTCCTGCAGCATCAGCAATACGATGAGCCTTGCCTAAATAGGCAGAATCAACCGTTTTAATCGGCTGATCCAGCATAGCTTCAATCGCCAGTTCAACAGCATCCGGCAACTTGGTTCCCTGCTCAGAGAAGAATTTGATGCCATTGTCGTGGTAAGGATTATGCGAGGCACTGATTACAATGCCTGCCTGGGCATGAAATGTTCGGGTCAGATAAGCTACTGCGGGGGTTGGCATCGGTCCCATTAAATAAACATCTACACCAGCGGCTGAGAGGCCTGCCTGTAATGCAGATTCAAACATATAACCGGATATTCGGGTGTCTTTACCGATCAAAACCTTGCTGTTGCGTTCCTTCGCCAGAACACGCCCGATTGCCCAACCGAGTTTTAATACAAAGTCAGGAGTAATGGCACCATCGCCTACTCTTCCTCTGATGCCATCAGTACCAAAATAACGTCGTTTCTGTTCAGTCAAAATCGTTAACCTGCATTACATGTTCACACAACCGGACTGCCTGTACGGTTTCTCGTACATCATGGCTGCGTATGATTTTTGCGCCTTGCCAGATTGCTATTGATGCCAGAGCAAGGCTTCCCGCTAATCGCTCTTCAACCGATACATTCAGCATCGCACCGATAATAGATTTTCGTGAAACCCCAACCAGGACAGGCAGATCCGATTCAGTTATCACCGATAAATGTTTCATTAATCGTAGATTATGACGGGCATTTTTACCAAAGCCAAATCCAGGGTCCAGAATAATCCTTGAACGCGAGATTCCTGCTGCTTCACAGGCAGCAACCCGCTCAGACAGAAAGTTATTCACTTCATTGACCACATCAACATAGTGGGGCTGTTGTTGCATGGTTTGAGGTGTGCCCTGCATATGCATGAGGCAAACCGGCACGTCCAGTTCTGCAGCTGCCTGTAATGCTCCATCGCCCTGCAATGCATTTACATCGTTTATCAGGCTCGCTCCAGCCTTGACGGCTGCCCGCATAACGTCGGCCTTCATGGTATCGATAGAAATAACTACATCAAACTCAGCATGAATAGCTTCTATTGCTGGAACAACACGGCGAATTTCTTCTTCAACGTCTACAGGATCAGAACCGGGACGAGTCGATTCGCCACCAATATCAATAATAGTAGCGCCATCAGCAATCAGTTTTCGGGCTTGTTCAAGAGCTTTAGCGGGCGAAAAAAAACGCCCGCCATCCGAGAAGGAATCGGGCGTTACATTGACGATGCCCATAACATGCGAAGCGGACAAATCCAAAGATTTGCCCGCAAAGTCCATCATCATGATTTAACTATCTCAATTTAATTGATCGACCGGTTTACCTGTCGGTTCCGGATCTTCATCATCCGGTTTGGCTGAAGACGGCGGTGTAGAAGATTTATCATCCCAACCTTTTGGTTCACCAGGTTCCCGGCCTTCCATGATTGCATCAATCTGATCACTATCAATCGTTTCGTATTTGATCAGCAATTTTGCCATGGTATGCAATTTTTCAGCATTTTCAGTCAGTATATTTTTGGCACGGTCATAATTTCTGGTAATCAATGCACGCACATCTTCATCAATCTGTTTGGCTGTCAAATCAGATACTGACTTGTGCTGGGTAACACTGCGACCCAGAAATACTTCGCCTTCTTCTTCACCATAAGATAAAGGGCCCATATTGTCCGATAGTCCCCATTTGGTGACCATATTATGTGCCAGTTCGGTTGCCCGCTGAATATCATTTGAGGCACCTGTAGTCACCGCTTCAGGTCCAAAAATCATTTCTTCAGCCAGTCGACCGCCATACAGGCTTGAAATCTGACTTTCCAACTGCTGTTTGGTGTAGCTGTATCTGTCTTCAATCGGTAAAAACATCGTGACACCCAGCGCACGGCCGCGAGGAATGATACTCACTTTATACACCGGATCGTGGCCCGGAACGCTGCGTCCGACGATGGCATGACCCGCTTCATGATAGGCCGTCAGTTCTTTTTCTTTATCACTCATGACCATTGAGCGACGTTCAGCACCCATCATGATTTTATCTTTGGCTAACTCCAAATCCACCATTGATACCAGGCGTTTGTTGGTGCGGGCCGCAAATAAAGCAGCTTCATTCACCAGATTGGCAAGGTCAGCACCTGAAAAGCCTGGGGTCCCACGTGCAATTACACTTGGATTAACATCTTCATCTGCGGGCACTTTACCCATATGAACTTTCAAAATCTGTTCACGACCACGTATATCCGGTAAGGGCACTACCACCTGTCTGTCGAAGCGACCTGGACGTAATAAAGCTGGGTCGAGTACGTCAGGACGGTTGGTGGCGGCAATAATAATGACACCTTCATTTCCTTCAAAACCATCCATCTCAACCAACAACTGATTCAGTGTCTGCTCACGTTCGTCATTACCACCGCCCATACCGGCACCACGGTGACGACCCACGGCATCAATCTCATCGATAAAGATAATGCATGGTGCGTGTTTTTTGGCTTGTTCAAACATGTCACGAACCCGTGAGGCACCAACACCAACAAACATTTCTACGAAATCAGAACCTGAAATGGTAAAGAAAGGTACTTTTGCTTCACCGGCAATCGCTTTAGCTAATAATGTTTTACCAGTACCCGGCGAACCAACCATCAGAATACCGCGTGGAATGCGTCCACCCAGCTTCTGGAATTTGCCTGGATCACGCAGAAAGTCGACTAATTCATGAACTTCTTCTTTGGCTTCTTCGACACCAGCGACATCTTTGAAAGTCACTTTAACCTGATCTTCATTCAGCATACGAGCTTTGCTTTTACCGAACGACATAGGATTTTTGCCACCGCCGCCCTGCATCTGACGCATGAAGAAAATCCAAACCGCAATCAGTAATAACATCGGGAACCATGAAATAAATATCTGCATCAGCAGACCGGTTTTTTCGGCTGGTTCCGCTTGGATAGCTACACCGTTATCCAGCAAATCACCAATCAAGCCTGGATCATATTCTGGACTGTAAGTAGTGAAGTTACTGCCATCTGATAATTCGCCGGTGATCGTTCGCCCCTGAATATCAACGCTGGTTACGCTGCCACTCTTGACACTGCTGATAAAGGTCGAGTAATCCATTTCGCTCTGCTTGCTTTGCTGCGGACCGAAATTGTTAAATACCGACATCAACACCATCGCGATGACGACCCATAAAACAATATTTTTCATCATGTCACTCAATGTTTGTTACCCCTAGTAACGTTAGTCTTTTTACTGTCATTTCAGTCCACGTCCGAGTAGATATACCTCGCGGCTGCGAGCACGTGAAGCATCAGGTTTACGGGTTATCACTTTATTAAAATGTGCCCGCATGGACTTCAAGAATTCATCAAAGCCTTCACCCTGAAAAACTTTGACCAGAAAATCACCCTGTTTACTCAAGTTATTAATAGCAAAATCCAATGCCAGTTCTACCAGATACATACTGCCCGGCTGATCGATTGCGCCTACACCTGTCATATTGGGGGCCATATCCGATAATACAAGGTCTATTGATTGTCCGGCCAATACTTCATTCAATTGTTCGAGTACATGATCCTCACGAAAATCACCTTCGATAAAATGTACTCCAGTCAAAGGCGTCATCGGCAAAATGTCCAATGCAATAACTTTACCTTTGTCACCGACCCGATGCAAAGCATAATCAGACCATCCCCCAGGCGCCGAGCCAAGATCGACTACCGACATGCCGTTGCGAATTAATTTATCTTTCTGATCGATCTCTTCCAGTTTGAAGGTTGCTCTGGAACGATAACCTTTCTGCTGTGCTTTTTTGACATAAGGATCGTCAAAATGTTCTTTAAGCCAATTTGTGCTGGATTTACTGCGGGCCATTTCAGTTCTTCTCTGCCACGTGGTTTTTGTCAGTACTCAGTACTAACAATAAACCGGCAATACTCAACATCAGATATAGATTCTGACTCAGCATATGTAACCATTCAAAGCGCTCGGCGAGATTAGTCTCTAAACGCCAGTTATCGACAGTTTTTATGTTGGCCATTTCAGGCTGGACATACATGCTAAAAAGCAGAGTAATGATCAGCATGGCAATCAAAATCCAAAAACGCCAGGAATGTATTACCCTGCCACGCTGAATAATTATTTTGCCAAGAAGGATTAATGTCCCACTGATTATGCCCATAACATTCACTGCAAAAAACAGTTTGGCCGCATATTCTGCGGCCACCAATGTCTCAAGATTGATAAAAGCCAATGGAACAGCGAGATAACCAATTGACCATAAAGCGCCTACCCACAGTGTCAGTAATAAGCGTTCGCCAATGGTTTCAGAACGATTCAACAGTTAGCCCAGATAATGAATGCCGGTAATTTCATATTCGATTGCACCACCGGGCGCCTGAACAGTTGCCACATCATCAATTTCCTTGCCGATCAATGCCCGTGCAATGGGTGAAGAAATTGAGATACGGTTCAGTTTGATATCTGATTCATAATCACCAACAATCTGATACTGCTTTTCTTCATCAGTATCGATATTCAGCAAATCGACCGTAACACCAAACACCACACGACCATCTTTAGGCAACGAAGTAGGATCAATTACCTGACAATCCGCCAAAGTCGATTCAAGTTCCTGTATACGACCCTCTATAAAACTTTGCTGTTCACGGGCTGCATGGTATTCAGCATTTTCTTTTAAATCGCCATGTGCACGCGCTTCAGAAATCGCATCCACCACGGCTGGACGTTTAACGGTTTTCAGTTCATGCAATTCGGTTTTCAGTGCCTGAGCACCGCGTTCTGTTATTGGTACGGCCATTAATTTAATTCTCCATGTAATGACTGTAAACGATTCACCGATACACTGTCTTCGCAATGCAAGGCCAGAATTGTGGCACGAGCTGCGGCTAATGTTGTGGTGTAGTTCACCTGATGTTGCAATGCAGCACGGCGTATTTCTCTTGAATCCGCAACTGCCTGACGACCTTCTGTCGTATTTACAATCAGGGCAATTTCATCGTTTTTAATCATATCCACAATATGTGGCTGACCTTCTGCGACTTTTTTAACCCGCTCACAAGGCACATCTGCCTCTATCAGCGTTTGTTGTGTGCCACGCGTGGCCAGCAACGAGAAACCCAAGCCTAACAAATCTTTGGCAATCTTGATAACCGATTGTTTGTCAGCATCACGGACCGAGATAAAGGCTTTACCTCCAACCGGCAGACTGACCGAAGCCGCTAACTGGGACTTGGCAAAAGCCTCCCCGAATGTACGACCAACACCCATGACTTCACCGGTCGATTTCATTTCTGGTCCAAGAATCGGATCGACACCCTGGAATTTAATGAAGGGGAATACCGCTTCTTTAACAGAATAATATGAAGGGATGACTTCTTTAGTGACTCCCTGCTCTGCCAAACTCATACCGGCCATACAACGGGCCGCGACTTTAGCCAGCGGTACACCAATTGATTTAGATACATACGGCACGGTACGTGATGCACGTGGATTCACTTCCAGAATAAAAATACGGTCTCCCTGGATAGCAAACTGGGTATTCATCAGTCCCACTACGCCCAGTTCAAGTGCCATTTGTTTCACCTGAACTCGTAACTGATCCATAACCTCCTGACTTAGGCTATATGGGGGTAAGGCGCAGGCAGAGTCACCGGAGTGAACACCAGCCTGTTCGATATGTTCCATAATGCCACCGATAAGCACTTCCTTACCGTCACAAATTGCGTCCACATCGACTTCAATGGCGTCATCAAGGAAACGATCCAGCAATACCGGAGAATCATTTGAAACCGATACTGCGGTCAACATATAACGCTGTAACTCTTCTTCGTTATAAACGATTTCCATTGCACGGCCACCCAATACGTAGGAAGGACGAACCACTAATGGATAACCGATTTCTGCAGCAAGTGAAACAGCGGTATCAACTGAATGTGCTAGACGATTTGGCGGTTGCAGCAAGCCAAGTTTCTCAACCATTTGCTGGAACCGTTCGCGATCTTCTGCATGGTCAATCGCATCAGGCGAAGTACCAATAATCGGTACACCGGCAGCTTCTAGTGCACGCGCCAGTTTCAATGGTGTCTGACCACCGAACTGGACGATCACACCTTTAGGTTTTTCCAGCGCGACAATTTCCAGTACATCTTCCAGCGTCAGTGATTCAAAATACAGTCGATCCGAGGTATCGTAATCGGTGGAAACGGTTTCAGGATTACAGTTAACCATAATGGTTTCGTAACCATCTTCGCGTAACGCCAACGCGGCGTGAACACAACAATAATCAAACTCAATACCCTGACCGATACGGTTGGGGCCACCACCTAAAATCATGATTTTGTCACGATCGGTCGGGTTGGCTTCACATTCTTCATCATAGGTTGAGTACATATAGGCAGTTGAGGTTGAAAACTCAGCTGCACAGGTATCAACCCGTTTATACACCGGACGTACACCCAATGCGTGACGATGGCTACGGAATTGCTTTTCCGTTTTATGTAACAGTTTTGCCAGACGTGAATCAGCGAAACCTTTGCGTTTTAACGCACGCATTTCAGCTTCATCAATATCGTTTAAAGAACGTTCTTTAAGCTGATTTTCAATTTCCACCAGCTCCTGAATCTGAATCAGGAACCACGGATCAATATGTGTCAGTTGCTGAATTTCGTCAAAGCTCATTCCATAACGGAAGGCATCGCCGACATACCAAAGTCGGTCAGAGCCAGGCAAACTTAGTTCACGACGTAATACTTCAGCGGTATTTTCAGCTTTCAGATCCAGAATTTCGTTAAAACCCTCCCGATCTGTTTCAAGACCACGCAAGGCTTTCTGCAAAGATTCCTGGAAATTACGACCAATGGCCATGACTTCACCGACAGACTTCATCTGAGTACTCAAACGATTATCAGCTAAGGGGAATTTCTCAAAGGTAAAGCGTGGAATTTTGGTGACGACATAATCAATGGTCGGCTCAAATGATGTCGGAGTGGCGTTGCCGGTAATTTCGTTCTGCAACTCATCCAGTGTATACCCCACCGCCAGTTTGGCAGCGACTTTGGCAATTGGAAAACCGGTAGCTTTGGAAGCCAAAGCAGATGAACGCGATACCCGTGGATTCATTTCAATAATGATCAAACGACCGGTTTCCGGGTTCACCGCAAACTGCACGTTTGAACCACCGGTTTCTACACCAATCTCACGCAAAACTGCCAGCGAGGCATTACGCATGATTTGGTATTCTTTATCGGTCAGTGTCTGGGCAGGTGCCACAGTGATTGAATCACCGGTATGCACACCCATCGCATCAAAGTTTTCAATCGAACAGATAATGATAGCGTTGTCTTTTTTGTCACGCACCACTTCCATTTCATATTCTTTCCAACCGATGATTGACTCTTCAATCAGTAATTCTGAGGTTGGACTGAGATATAAACCGCGCTGGCAGATGTCGACAAAGTCTTCGCGGTTATAGGCAATACCGCCGCCACTGCCGCCCATGGTAAATGACGGACGGATGATAACGGGGAAGCCGAACTTCTGTTGGACTTCCAGCGCTTCTTCCAGCGAATGGGCAATATCCGATTGCGGCATATCCAGACCGATTTTACGCATCGCTGCACGGAACAAATCGCGATCTTCGGCTTTATTGATGGCTTCACTGTCAGCACCGATCATCTCGACGCCATATTTTTCCAGTACACCATGTTTTTCAAGTGCCAACGCACAGTTTAAAGCGGTTTGGCCACCCATGGTCGGCAGAATCGCATCGGGACGCTCAACTTCAATAACCTTGCTTACAGCTTCCCAGGTAACCGGCTCAATATAAGTTGCATCGGCCATATTTGGGTCAGTCATGATAGTGGCCGGGTTGGAATTGACCAGAATGACGCGATAACCTTCTTCCCGCAGAGCTTTACAAGCCTGTGCGCCAGAATAATCAAATTCGCAGGCCTGACCGATAACAATCGGACCAGCACCCAGAATCAGAATGCTTTGAATATCAGTACGTTTAGCCATTATGTGTTATTTACCTGTCGCTTGTTCGAGTAGGTCGATAAAGTGATCGAATAGAGGTGATGCATCCTGTGGACCAGGGCTGGCTTCCGGATGTCCCTGGAAGCTGAAAGCCGGTTTGGTTTTATGATGAATACCCTGCAATGTGCCATCAAATAAAGAACGATGAGTGGTTTCAACGGTGTCAGGCAGAGTGGATTCATCTACAGCAAAACTGTGATTCTGACTGGTAATCATCACCAGACCTGCCAGCAATTCCTGAACCGGATGATTCGCCCCATGATGACCGAATTTCATTTTTTCGGTTTTGGCACCACAGGCCAATGCCAGTAATTGATGTCCCAGACAGATACCAAAAATCGGCATCTCTTTATCGAGGAAATACTGAATCGCCTTAATCGCATAATCACAAGGTTCTGGATCACCCGGGCCATTGGCCAGGAAAATACCATCAGGATTCAACTTCATGACTTCTTCAGCAGGCATTTGTGCAGGCACTACTGTCAATTTGCAGCCACGTTCGGTAAGCATACGCATGATGTTTTTCTTGATGCCATAATCATAGGCAACCACATGAAAACGCGGCTCGGCTTTACGAGACTGGTTGTCGATGTGCCAGATACCATCAGTCCACTCATAAGCCTGTTTGGTTGAAACTTCTTTGGCCAGATCCATGCCTTTCAAACCAGCAAAGGCTTTGGCCGCAGCAATTGCCGCATCAACATCAATATTATCGCCAGCAACGATGCAGCCTTTTTGCGCACCTTTTTCCCGTAACAGACGGGTCAGCCGCCGGGTATCAATACCAGCCAGTCCGACTACATTCTGGCGCTCAAGATATTTATCCAAAGCTTCTTCACCACGCCAGCTGGACATGACGGGTGAAAGTTCGCGAATGATTAAACCACTGGCATACACCTGGTCAGATTCTTCATCGTCTTTATTGACGCCAACGTTACCGATATGCGGATAAGTCAGGGTGACGATTTGGCGGCAATACGACGGGTCGGTAATAATTTCCTGATAACCTGTCATCGCGGTGTTGAAGACCACTTCACCAACTGACTGGCCCACAGCACCGATTGATTCGCCGTGAAAGACCGTGCCATCTTCAAGAGCAAGTAGCGCAGTTGTACGCAAGGGGAACCTCCACCAGATAAAAAAGGAACAGGGGACGACGTTCTCCCCAGACAAAATCTTTGCAATTTTAGCCTATCTGCAGCCTATGCGTCCACGCTAAAAACGATGACAAGTTACCTTGCCAGCGGTAGTATGAAGCGCAGCTTATTTACCTGGCAGAACTTATGACCCAACAGTATTTTAATTTTTCCGCTTTTCCACAACAAAGACCCCG
>DELT01000082.1:12080-13161 GCA_002354555.1 Methylophaga sp. UBA2689 | reverse complement strand
CTGGATCTGCTGAGTCACGCACCGCTCAATACAGCGTTATTTTTTGGCCTGGATATTCAACAAAAACGCGTGTTGCAGGCGGTGGCTGGCCATTCTCAGTTGTTAAATCATACCGACAACAAATTATGGCAGTCGATTTCCAATTCCATTCAGCGGATCACATTACAGTTGAAAACCGTTCATACTGAAAATGTGGTGACTCATGGAATGGGACTGTATTGTTACCGCTCAGGTCATCAGCCCTGGCAGATCATCTGTGAACATGAACTGCAATCAGCAGAAGCCAAAAATCTGCTGTTGCACAGACTGTTTAATTCGGAAAGTTATTATATTTTCCATTGTCAGCTGGTCAACAACAAAACTGACTGGTTGCATGATGAGCAGGATTTGATACGTCAAATCAATGCGTTACGTAACCAAAGCGCTCATCGCATTAAAAACCTAAGGCAGATGCTATTTTCAATATTTGCTGTGGCTTATTTAACTGATATCACTAGCTTCGTCCGCGATAGCATCGATTCTTAAACTAAGCCGCCACCATCATTTTATCGATCCACACTGATCCGCTACGGATATTGCTGCGTAAGTCCACATCATTAGCTACCGCTTGGATACCTTTAAACATATCCTGCAACTGACCGGCAATGGTGAACTCATCAATGGCATATTGAATTTCACCATTTTCCACCCAGAATCCGGCAGCGCCTTGCGAATAATCACCGTTAACAATATTGACGCCCATGCCCATGGTTTCAGTCACAATTACGCCTCGATCCATCGCCTTCAGCATGTCCTGAAATGATAAATCGTTACTATCAACGGTAAGATTATGCACCCCACCAGCATTTGCGGTGGTCGTCATATTCAGACGTCGGGCTGAATAACTGTCCAGCACATAACCCTGCAATACACCCTCGCGGATAATATCTCGATTTTGTGTCGCCACCCCTTCGGCATCAAAAGCCGAACTGCCCAGCGCTTTAAAGAGATGTGGCTGTTCATGGATATGCATAAATGATGGAAAAATCTGTTCACCCAGTTTATCCAGCAGAAAACTGGATTTACGATACAAAGCACTGCC
>DELT01000082.1:10329-11887 GCA_002354555.1 Methylophaga sp. UBA2689 | reverse complement strand
GTCTCATCACGGGCGATTAATGTACATGACAAACTATGGCGAGTGGATTGCGTCTGACCGATAAAACCGTGACTGTTGGCATAAATCCGCTGACCTTCATGTGACGAAACACTGGCCCCTTCTGAGTTACTGATTAACGAATCAAAATCGCGACCGGCCTGCTCACATTCCATTGCCAGGGCAATCGCCTGTTCCGGAGACAACTCCCAAGGGTAATACAAATGCAGATCCGGAAAGGAGGTAGCCATTAATGACGCATCGGCCAAACCGGCAAATTTATCTTCCTGAGTGTGCTTTGCAATACTGCAGGCCATCGCCACTGTTTCGTGAATGGCTTCAGGCCGCAAATCGGATGTACTGGCAGAAGCTTTGCTTTGCCCCAGATACACCGTTACGCCAAGCCCGGTATCTTTGTTGTGCTCCAGCGTTTCAATTTCAGCCTGACGCACATTTACCGATAAACCCAGACTTTGACTGATACCCACTTCGGCAGCAGATGCCCCCAGCTTTTTAGCCGCATCCAGCGCCTGCTGCGCTGCATTTGTTAAGACTGATGCGTCAAGTTTACTCATATGATCAAATTAACCTCTTCGATATTCTGTCCATGTTTTTGAAAGCCCCGCATTTCCAAAACACCGCGTGTATTCAATGAAATAATCAGATATAACGCCTGTGGATAGTCTGCAACATCCTCGTCAATAACCGATGGTAATGCTGGAGCATCGGGATGAGAGTGATAAATGGCGAACAGTTCCTGATTGCGTTCTTTCATTTCTTTTAATGCGGCCAACTGTTCACTGGCACTTAATGCAAATAACACGCTGGCATCGGTTTTGACGCTGTCTACCGGATAACACATACAGCGTTGTCCATGGCGGCCTATTAACCCGGAAATTTCCTGCTGCGGTGAAAGTTGCGCTTCATGTAATAGCTCATTCACCAATGTTCGCGGTAAACGTATCGTCGTTTTTGCTGTCATTTAGCTATTCTCATTATCGTGACATACCGGGCAGGCCGGATCCTGTTTTAACGTCATTTCTCTTATCTGCATTGACTGCGCATCAACCAATAATAAACGACCATTGAGGGACGTTCCTGTATTGGCCAGCAATTTGAGTGTTTCAATCGCCTGAATGGATCCCATCATGCCCAGTAATGGTGAGAGCACCCCGCTCTCCGCACAGCTTTGCTGAATATCGCCACCATTATCATCGTACAAACAACGATAACACGGTGCATTGGCTTGTCGGGCATCATAAACTGAAACCTGTCCTTCCCATCGAATAGCCGCAGCTGACACCAACGGTGTTCTGGTTTTCTTACTCACCCGGTTGAGCAGAAAACGACTACTGAAATTATCGGTGCAATCGACAATCACGTCAGCAAGCGTTGCCTGCTGGGTTAACTCGGCTTCGTTCAGGCGATGCTCAATGGTTTCAACTTTAATTGTGTCATTCAAACTTTGCAAAGTCGCCGCGGCTGAATGTGTTTTTGTTTTGCCGACAGACGTCTGTCGATGCACGATTTGCCGTTGCAGATTGGTCAGCTCAACAATGTC
>DELT01000082.1:3160-10188 GCA_002354555.1 Methylophaga sp. UBA2689 | reverse complement strand
ACGCGGCTTTCCAAAACGCGCTGTTGGCCGGTGATGTCAAAATTCGGCAAAAGAATATGGCGGCTGTAACGCAGCAACTGTTCATCATTCATCAGCAGTATATTACCTGAATTCGCGGCTTACGGAGCGTTTGCCAATGATCACGCGATCCTGCTGACCATAATCCTGAAAAGCCTGTATCTCACTAAAGCCTGCTTGCTGGAACAATGCTTGAACGGCCTGCGACTGATCATAACCATGCTCTATCATTAACCAGCCGTTCGACTTTATTACCCGCGATGCTTGATGGACCAGCTGCCGGATATCATTCAGGCCATCAGCGCCCGAAGCTAATGCTGTCAAGGGTTCAAAGCGTAAATCGCCATTAGTTAAATGCGGATCATCCGAACGAATATAAGGTGGATTGGAAATAATGATATCCAGAGTTTCAGGCTGTATGGCATCCAACCATTGGCCGCGAACAAAATGTACGTCTAGATGGTTTTTTACCGCATTCTGTTTAGCCTGCAGCAAAGCCGGCTGCGAATAATCTGTTGCCAGCAGCCAGATATCATGACATTCCGATTTAATTGCCAATGCAATAGCCCCACTGCCGGTTCCAAGATCGGCAATACACATTCCCGGCTGAATTTTTTCCAGAGCCAGTGAGACCAGTAACTCGGTATCCGGTCGGGGGATCAGGGTATGCCGATTGACCTCAATATCCAATGACCAGAAGCCTCGGCTGCCGGTCAAGTGGGCAACCGGAATACCTTGCTGCCGCTGCTCCACCAGTGAAACAAAGCTCTGTTGCTGGGCTGGTGTCAGTTGTTGTTCCGGATAACTGATCACTCGCGATGGAGTGCACTGCAAAACATGACATAACAGACTTTCAATATCCGGTCGCAGCGTTTGACTCGCGACCAGTTGCAATCTGGCCCATTGCAAAGCCTGTTGAATCGTCATTGTCTTTTTAATTCGTCAACTCAGAATAAATTGATTTGTAACAACGCTAATACACCCGCCGCCAGCGCGATCATCAATAATGCATTGGTCATACGCTGCCGCTTAATCAGCTGATTTTGCTGTAATTGCAGTTGTGCCAGTTCCTGCTGCAAGGTTTCGATCATGGGATCAACCGCTTCAGGCATTGCGCCAAGTTGCTCGGTTATTGCTGTTTCAATGCTGGGTTGCAGTGCCGTCACCAGTTGTTGTTCAATCGTGTGTTGCTGACTGGCCAACCAGCGCTCAGTTTGTGCCGATACTTGCTGTTGCCAGTGATTGGACTGATTCAGGTTTTGCATTGCTGTTTCAGCAGCATCAGCGGCTTTTTCCAACAATACCGTCTGCATTTGTTCCGTTTGCGTGTTGAGTTGATGCTGAACCTTTTCCTGCACTTCACCACTTATCTGCTGACTTATCTCAGTAGACAGCCTTGTCGCTACCCCATCCAGTTTTTCGTCAATCAATTGCCTGGCGATATTTTCTGCAATCTGCTGACTAAGCTGCTCCGTCTGCTGTTGAGCCTGATGTAACCAGCTTGGTAATAACTGTTGCTCAATCTCCGCGGTAATTTCCTCTATAGATGGAATGGAGTGAAATTCAACAGGCGATAATGGCTCGGCTACGGATGGTTGTTTTTCTTCTGTGGCCACTGAAGGTGCCGATAAGGCAGCTAAAATTGATTGCAACTGTTGGGCTTCAGGTGGTTTGGACAGTAAAGCCAATACACCACTGTCGTGCGCAGACAGTTTATCCGCTTCACTGTCATTACTTGTGCAAAGTACCACTGGAATAGATTGCCAGCGGGCATCATTTTTTATCTGACGGGTGGCGGTCAGGCCATCCATGCCCGGCATCATCAAATCCATAAAAATAATTAACGGCGTTTGTTCACTGGTATCCAGCCAGGACAAGGCTTCATCAGCGCTACCCTGCTCAACCACTGAAAATCCAGAAGATTGCAGCAGTTTGCAAAGCATCATGCGGGCAACACGAGAATCATCAACGACTAATGCAAGTTTGGTGGTCATACCTTCTACCTCTGATGACTTAACTGTAACGGTGCGGATCCAGTTGGATCGTTTTGACGCGTTTGCCTAACATAACGATTTCTCCACGATAACGTTGTTGCATATCACTGGCAAACTCAAAGAAATAAGTACGTTCTAATTGCATTCTGCCGGTCGAACCTCGTTTGAGACGGATTTTTTGCCAGGCCACGGTATCATTGAGAAAACTCACTCCCATCGATTGACAATATTGACTTGCAACCTTGCTGGCATGTTCCGCAACGCCGCGGCTGTCCCACCAAATCCAGCCTATAACGGCCAGAATCAACAACACAATGGTACTATCATTCACGCGATATCTCCCCAGCCAGCCTGCACCATCGCTAATGCTGCTGCAGAAGCGGTTTCAGTTCTCAATATCCTCGGCCCTAATGTGATACCAGTGAAACCCACATCGTTTGCCCGCTGTACCTCTGTTTCACTCAAGCCACCTTCGGGACCAATCAGTAAAGCAATCTGATCAGCTTTTTTTACACTGGAAAAACTTTTTATCGCCTCGGGATCAAGTACCAGTTTGCAGGCATCGTTCACGTTTTCCAAAGCCGCATCTATTGACGTGATGGGCAATAACTCAGGCAAATAACTTCTGCCGCTTTGCTCACAGGCACTGATAATGACACCTTGCCAATGATTTATTCTTTTCTCGGCACGATCCCCGGATAGTTGGACATTACAGCGCTCGGTCACCACCGGCATAATACGTTTCACACCAAGCTCAACCGCTTTCTGTATGGCGTAATCCATCCGTTCTCCTCTTGAAATACCCTGCATCAACAGGATATCTAATGGAGACTCGTTATCTGTGTGTATTTGCTGTTTCAGGCTGACGGTTGCCTGACGCTTATCAACCTGCTCCAGCTGCGCCTGATATTCCAGGCCCTGCCCATCAAATAAATTCAATAAAGCACCAGGCTTCATGCGAAGTACCTGCACGGCATGGCGGAAAACCTCATCTGGCAACTGCATTGGTGTATTGGCAGGCACTAGAGACGCGCAATAAAAACGGGAAACACGCATAAACAAGCTTCAACTGACAAAATGAATCAGCAGTTTACAGACTGCATCACAGAGTTTGAATAATAAACCGTAAATGGCTGATATACTTTTTGCCATGGATACCGACCTCGCCAAACTTCAAAATTGCCTGACTGACACAGTTCAGCAACATTTAATGCCATTATTCAATACTGTCAGCCGTCAATATAAACATGATGGCAGCGTGGTTACCGTTGCAGATAAATTGATGCAGCAGACCATCACTGAGGTTTTGCAGCGGGATTTCCCGGATATCAAATTACTGGGCGAGGAAATGACCGCCCTTCAACAAGCTGAATTACTCGACAGCAATGACGCACTTTGGTGTCTCGATCCAATAGACGGCACCAGTAATTTTGCCGCCGGCATGCCTTTCTTTTCCATTTCTCTTGCCCTTATTGAAAAGAGCGAAGTAACGCTGGGATTGGTTTATGACCCGGTAATGAATGAGTGTTTTGCCGCCAAAAAAGGCGCAGGGGCATGGCTAAATGGTCAGCGATTAAAAGCTGAAATTTCCGGGCTGGCACTTAACCAGACTCTGGCCATCATAGATTTCAAACGTTTACCCATATCCCTTTCTCAAAGGCTGGTCGAAGAAAAGCCTTATGGGTCACAACGCAGTCTTGGCTCAATTGCATTGGAGCTATGTTGGCTGGCGGCGGGACGTGCCCAATTATATCTGCATGGACGGCAGCAAATTTGGGATTATGCTGCAGCGCAGCTGGTTATTCAGGAAGCTGGCGCATTTGCCTGTACATTGGATAATGAGCCAGTGTTCAGCCGCAGTTTAACTCCCCGTTCAACCTGTGCTGCCAGCGATGAAAACCTGTTTGCCGCCTGGCGTGATTACCTGCATGTACCGCGTAGTGATGGCTGAATTATTTCTCGAAGTAAACTGGCCTGCTCCAAAACATATTAGAGCAATTACCACCACTCGAAACGGTGGACAGAGCACGGGTCCCTATTTTTCGTTAAATTTGGGCGATCATGTTGGCGATAATCCAGAGGCTGTAGCGGCTAACCGACAGAGACTATTTGAAAAGGCTTTATTACCAGCCGAGCCGTTATGGCTTAAGCAAACCCATAGCACCGACGTTATCGATGCAAAATGTTGGCAAGCCGATATTGAAGCTGATGCCATTATCAGTGATTCACCAGACACTGTCTGCACGGTCATGACAGCGGATTGTTTACCGCTATTAATCACGGATAAATCAGGTTCCCAGGTGGCTTCTGTTCACGCCGGCTGGCGTGGTTTAAAAAACGGCATTATTGAAAACACATTGGCCCGGTTCAAAGCACCATCATCAGATATCATTGTCTGGCTAGGCCCGGCGATTGGCCCACAGGCATTTGAAGTTGGCCCAGAAGTTAAAGCTGGATTTGTGGCAATGGATGCTGCGGCTGAATTGGCTTTTATCTCAACACATAGCGATCGTTATTTGGCAGATATTTATCTACTCGCCAGACAACGCCTGATTGCGCAAGGCGTAACTGCAATCTATGGAGGTGACAATTGTACCTTCACTGAAAAACAGCGTTTTTTCTCGTTTCGCCGGGATGGTGTAACCGGGCGAATGGCAACACTGATATGGATAGCGGCTGAATAAGGTATGATTTGCGCATTATTTTTGTCGGTCAGGTGCATATGGACTTATTAATCTGGATTATCATTTTCAGTATTCTTGGGGGGCTGCTAAGCGTAATAATTGCGTCAAGTTTTCTGCTACTACCCACCAATACTCGCCAACACGCAGTACCACATCTGGTCAGTTTTGCTATTGGTGCCTTGCTTGGTGCCTCCTTCCTGGGTTTGCTACCGCACGCCATTGAGCATGAATTTGTGGTTGATCCACATAATATCGGGCTGACGTTACTGATTGGTTTATTGAGTTTTTTCCTGTTGGAAAAAATGGTGTTGTGGCGTCACTGCCACAGCCATCATGGTCATGAAAATATTCCAGAACTTGGTGAGGATCACCATCACCACCATCATCAGGAAGATTCCAAAAAAGCCGCTGGCGCGTTAATTTTGATTGGCGATGCCATTCACAACTTTGTTGATGGTGTGTTAATTGCCGCCGCATTTTTAACGGATGTACATCTGGGGATTGTCACCGCATTGGCGATTGCTGCCCATGAGATTCCGCAGGAACTGGGTGACTTTGTCATCCTGTTGCACAGTGGTTATTCACGGCGTAAAGCACTTTATTTCAATATGCTTTCCAGTCTGGCTACGGTAGTCGGTGCAGTAGCAGCCTATTTCTTGCTGGCCGATATGCAGCACATTCTGCCGTATATCTTGGTTGTTGCAGCTTCCAGCTTTATTTATATCGCTGTGGCTGATTTGATTCCGGGCCTGCACAGCAAAGTAAAACCCTCCGAAACATTCCAGCAAATCTCCTTGATTGCTGCAGGGGTGGTGTTTATTTATCTGGCGCATAGCACGCTGCATTAATGCCAGCTAAACACGATATATTGGTCATCGGCCCATCCTGGGTCGGTGATATGGTGATGGCGCAGTCTTTGTTTGCTGCGCTTAAGCAGCGCTATCCAGAGAGTAATATTGATGTGCTGGCGCCGGAATGGACCCGTCCCTTACTGGCGCGTATGCCTGAAATCCGGGAAGCGATTAGCATGCCGGTAACCCATGGTATGTTTGGCTGGAAACAACGCCGGCAAATTGGTCTGGGCTTGCGGCATAAAAAATATGATCAGTCTATCGTCCTGCCGAACTCCTGGAAATCGGCACTTATTCCGTGGTTTGCACAAATCCCAACTCGCACCGGCTGGCTTGGCGAAATGCGTTATGGATTGCTGAATGATCCTCGCAAACTCAATAAACAAGCTTTACCGCTAATGGTGCAACGTTTTGTATCGCTGGCACATCCGGCCAGTCAGGCACATATCGCACCGGAGTATTCTCCGCCGAAAATGATTGCCGAAGCTGTATCCAGTGAACTGGCTACGGTTAAATCGCCAAATCAGAAACGTCTGGTTTTATGCCCGGGCGCTGAATTTGGCCCAGCAAAACAATGGCCAGCGACTCATTACGCAGAACTGGGTGAGCAGCTTACGCAGCAAGGCTGGCAAGTTTTGATTATGGGCTCTAAAGCTGATACAGCGGTAGGTGAGCAGATCGTTGCAGGTATAACCGATAAACGGAATGTTGTGAATCTATGTGGCAAAACCCAACTGGGCGAAGCCATAGATTTAATTGCCACAGCTGATCAGGTTGTCAGTAATGATTCCGGCTTAATGCATATTGCTGCTGCACTCAATAAACCTTTAATCGCGATTTACGGCCCGACATCGCCAGCCTTTACCCCACCGCTCTCTGATAATGCCCAACTGGTGCAGATTCCTATTGAGTGTAGCCCCTGTTTTCAGCGGACTTGTCCGTTAGGTCATCACAAATGTATGCAGGATATTTCTTCTGTCACCATAACCGAGAAGATTTTAACAAATTGATTTTTATCATCACCTTAAAATAGAAAGAGTAAGGGATTAAAATGTGGCAAGGTTACTAAATGGTGAATAAGTAATGACGGATATTGAAGAAAACATCTCTATTGATAATGACGATACGACCTACATTCTTCAAATTTGTCACTGTTATTATGATCCATTTCTTGATTGTGCCCGTCAATTTTCCGCGATATTTAAAGGGACAAAATATCGGATAGTAACTGTATTTATGACAGGTGAACCAGACGATGTTGTTGCAAAAGCAGCAGATTCGGATGAAGTCATTTTTCTGGGACACTCCAGCAAAAAACTACGGGGCTTAAAACTTCAAGTTATTCGTGAAATTCGCCAAATTGCAAAACAATATCCTTTTGAGTTTTGTATCGCGCACCGGGCTAAATCTGCTTACGTAGGTTTATTAGCTACAAAATTACCGATTTATAGTATCCGTCATAGCTTTGGGGACTTTGACCG
>DELT01000082.1:0-3080 GCA_002354555.1 Methylophaga sp. UBA2689 | reverse complement strand
AATGCAGTTCGAGATGAAATTCGGCTTCATTTATCTCACTGGCCAGCAGAGCAGATTGTCACTTTCTATAATCACCTTGATGTTGAAAAAGTTCGAAATGAACTCCTACCCCGAACTCAGGCAAGGGAGGCTCTGAAATTATCGGACACCGCATGGGTAGTAGGAAGTGTTGGCAGGCTTCACCCTGATAAGGATCCCAAAACTTTAATTCGTGGATTTGCCTTAGCGCTTGAAAGATTACCAGAACAGTCGCTATTGGTCATGATTGGTACAGGCCGACTTGAAAACGAGCTCAAAAAATTAATCCATTCATTGGGCATTGAAAATAATGTGTTGTTACTCGGCAAAATCCCTTTAGCAAGACAGTATTTCAAAGCTTTCGACTGTTTCGTTTTAGCATCAGATCACGAACCGTTTGGTATGGTTCTATTAGAAGCTATGGCAGCAAACCTGCCGATTATCAGTTCAGATTGTGGTGGTGCACCAGAGGTTGTAGGTGATACAGGTTTATTATTTAAACTTGGAAATACAGATGAGCTTGCCGATAAGATTGCTGAGCTGGCAAATGGTGAGAATAAACCCAAAAGTTTAACTCAGCAACGACTTGAAAACTATTTTTCTGATGAATCAGCAAAACATACATTTTTCAGTCAGATACTTAAATCTGATCACTCAGAACTATTGAAATAAATTAGTTTGCATCGACAATTGGGGTGCCTGACCAGTTTATAGTCTTTTTAATAGTTTCTCTTTTACTTTGCCATTCTTTGGCAAGAATTAAGGCAAAAGGTAACCACAGCATTAACCAAACTTCATCAGGATTATTGATAATACTGTTACTATCAAGCATCAGGGTTAAAACCCCAGCAAAAAGAAATCCACCCCACCAGTTTTTTTGCTGCCATGCCATATTTAAAACACTAAGAATCATGATAGAAAACATCATTAATGGCACAATACCAAAGTGATAAAGTAAATTCACAAGTATATTGTGAGTGATAAATACCTCACTTCCATCAGGCTGCCATACCAAGTGTGGGGAGGGTGTTTCTGGAAAACCACACCCCAGCAATATTCCACAGTCTCGCCACGCTAACAGGTAGCCATTCCAGATAGCCAAACGATGCGAATCACCACGCTCAATCAGTTCAGTAGATTGGCCAGCCAAATCAAACATTGGAATCGATATAACTAATAATGTCAGTAAACCTGCAACCAGAAATATCAGTCCTTTATAACCGAAACCTCTTACCATACAGATCAACATAAAAGCACACCATACTCCCATCCCGACAAGACCAGTGCGACTCTGGAGGATTAAAGTAATGGCCAAAAATGCCAAAACAAAACCAATAAGTCCCTCCCAAAAATTTCTATTTTTAATCCAGTGTGGACCAACTATAAACAAGCTACAACTAATAAACATACTGATCTGAATAGGACTGTAGAGTCTTGATATACCGGGGTTCAGACGAGTCCCGAATGGCTCGTTGCCAATGAAATAAAAGGAAATAGCGCAGGCAGCAGTGTAAAGCAGCCCCCCCCAGAACAACATTCTGGCAAAGGTTTTACTGCTGAAAAAGTTTGGGTCTACAAAACGAGATATTGAATAAACAAATACCAGAACATATAGGGCATGAATTATTGCCCTAGTATGATAAAAAGCGGAATAAAAGGTAATGACCGAGCATAAAATCAAAAAAATCCATTCCGTTGAATTTATTGGCTTAAGTAATTTATGGTTTCTCAGTAAAAGATAAAGGCCAGGAATTGCAATGAAGATGTAATAAAAATTGTTCACCATTTTACTGGTAGGCAACACTAAAAAAGATGCCACAAATAATGCCAGCATCCAACTGAAATAGGTTCTAACGGTCATTCAAAAGTCTCTCGATTAGAGATTGGTACTCATTTCGATAACGTTGTAAAGAGAAGTGGGTCTGTAAGTATTTAAAGGACTGTTCTCCTAATTCTGCTCTTTGTTCTGCGGTCAACTTCAAACAATCACTAAGCACTTTTGCTAAATCATCAGGGTTTTGGACGTCAAAACACATTCCTCCAGCCGGACGAACAATGTAATCCATAGAGGGAATTGATGTCGTCAGTATGGGAAGTTTTGCCGTCATCGCTTCCATTAATGCCAGCGGTAGACCTTCACTATGAGAAGGCATAATCCAAATATCAAAAGCCTTTACATAACGAGCGGCTCCATCAACATTGCCTAAAAGAAAAACTTTCTCAGACAAGCCTAAGCTAGCAATTTCATCTTCTAATGTTTTACGTTCTTTACCTTCACCAATAATTGCTATTAAGACATCGGGGAATTGTTGATGGATCTTGGCAAAACCTCTTATCAGATCGATATGGCCTTTACGCTTATCAAGCCTTCCAATCGTGCCCACAATGGTCTTTGCCGTTGGCAAGTCGAGTGTTTTTCTGGAAAAGTCTGCTGGATAGAGCAGCGATAGCATCTGTTGCGAATCGATCGCATTTTCTATAACCGTGACATTGCGTTCATTAAAACCACAATTAAGCGCAAAGAGTCCTTGTCGAACTGATTCTGAAACTGCAACAAAATGCCATTTATGTGCAATTAACCTGACCATCAATCTTCGCATAAATGGCCGATAATCACTAAGGATGTGAACAACCGAAAGACATTTGGGTCGGCCAATAAGCAAGTGTAACCAGACCATTAGAGAAGTAGGTTTGAATCGGTTGCAAATTACAACATCAAAGTGTTCTCTTCTAAAGGTCTTAAATAATTCGTAGAGAGCTCGCAGCCTCAAACCCCGTAGATTTTTTTTTGGCAAATCGAGATAGATGGTTCTTTCCGCACAGCTCTCTTTTTCGCCGGGTTGAGGTTTCCCTGTAACAAATAAAGTTGTGGTAGCGAATTTTTCAGGTGGAAGTGCTTTGATTACCTGTTCCGCGAGGTCAGCTACATCAATCGGCTTTATGTTGTAACCTTGATGCAGTTGAAGGACAGAAATATCTCGTTTTGCCATCTAATTTGCTTTGTTGGAAATCCCCAAATTATACAGCATAATCCCCCGTTGGACTTTCATAAGCTAGACATA
>DELT01000019.1 GCA_002354555.1 Methylophaga sp. UBA2689 | reverse complement strand
GATATGGGCGGACTGGGTTTCTCGATGAAGTGGAATATGGGCTGGATGCACGACATTCTTGAGTATATGAAACAGGATCCTATTCATCGTCGCTATCATCATGATCAGCTTACCTTTGGTTTGCTGTATGCATTTACCGAAAATTTTGTGTTGCCTTTTTCCCACGATGAAGTTGTGCATGGTAAAGGTTCGATGCGCTACAAAATGCCCGGAGATGAGTGGCAGCAGTTTGCTAATCTGCGGTTACTTTATACCTTTATGTACAGCTATCCCGGCAAAAAATTATTATTTATGGGATCAGAGTTTGGACAGGGCAGTGAGTGGAATAGTGAAAAAGCACTGGAATGGTATTTACTGGATTATCCAAAACATCAGGGCCTGTTACAGCTGGTCACTGATTTAAATAAAGTCTACCGTGAGAGCCCTGCGCTTCATTATCATGACTTTGACGCACATGGATTTGAATGGATTGATTGCAATGATCGGGAACAATCAGTACTAAGCTACCTGCGTCAGGGACAGGATTCCATCGCTGTGGCGGTGTTTAATTTCACGCCTGTAGTGAGGGATAATTATCGAATTGGTGTGCCTGAAGCAGGCGAATATGAAGTTGTCATCAATTCTGACTCGGAATACTACAGTGGCAGTAATTATTCTGTTAGTCAGGTAATTCAGAGCGAATCAACAAGCTGGTCTGATAGACCCTACTCCATTGTGTTGAACTTACCACCTTTGGCCGGACTGATTATTCGTAAAAAGCATTAACTCTTGTAATGAAAGCGACTCGTAAGTTACGAGCCGCTTTCATTTATCTATTTCCGCAAGGTACGGATCAGCCTGATAAGCTCGGTAGTAGAACTATCATGCACAGAAATTTCGGCATTACTCTGCAAATCCGGCAAAATAGCTTTGGCAAGCTGTTTACCGAGCTCAACGCCCCATTGGTCAAATGAATTGATGTTCCAGATAACCCCTTGGACAAATACTTTGTGCTCATAGAGGGCCACAAGCTGCCCCAACATTTCCGGCGTCAATTTAGGAAATAACAATACGTTACTCGGACGATTACCCGGGAAAACTTTGTGTGGCAATAATGCATCAAGGGCTTTGCCTTCATAGCCTTCCTTGACCAACTCTTCTCTAACCTCTTCAGCCGTTTTACCTTTCATCAATGCTTCTGATTGAGCCAAACCATTGGCCAATAGAATGGATTGATGATCACATTCAGGATAATGACTGTTTACCGGTAACACAAAATCCACTGGAATTAACTGTGTACCCTGATGAATCAGTTGAAAATAAGCGTGCTGACCATTGGTACCAGGTGTACCCCAGATAACCGGTCCCGTTTTATAACTGATACGAGCGCCCTGACGGTTAATAAACTTACCGTTGCTTTCCATATCCAGCTGCTGCATGTGACTAGGAAAACGCGCCAGTGAGTGATCATAGGGAACGATTGCATGAGTCTGGGCATTAAAGAAATTGATATACCAGATCCCCAGCATTCCCATAATCAGCGGAATATTTTCTGCCAATGGCTTGGTACGGAAATGCTTATCCATTTCATGTCCACCATCCAGCAAACGAAGGAAATTATCCATGCCAACATACAATGCAATCGGTAGACCGATAGCACTCCATAAAGAGTATCGGCCACCCACCCAGTCCCAGATTTCGAACATATTGGCAGTATCAATACCAAACTTGGCAACTTCCTTAGCATTGGTCGATACCGCAACAAAATGTTTTGCCACATCAGCCTGTGTCGCTACTTTCAAAAACCAGTTGCGGGCTGATTGAGCGTTCGTTATGGTTTCCTGAGTCGTGAAGGTTTTCGAAGCCACAACAAAAAGAGTGGTTTCAGGATTCAGTTTTTCGAGTGTTGTGCTGAGATCAGTACCATCAACATTAGAAACAAAATGTGCCTGGATGCCATCAATACCGTAAGGCTCTAATGCATCGCAAATCATGGCTGGGCCGAGATCAGAGCCACCAATACCAATATTGACAATATCAATAATTTTTTTACCGCTGAATCCTAACCATTTACCTGAATGTACCTGTTCGCAGAAAGCGGCCATTTTGTCCAATACTGCATTTACCTGCGGCATGACATCCTGACCGTCCACCATAACCGGGGTATTGGATCGGTTGCGCAACGCGGTATGTAAAACGGCACGACCTTCGGTGTGATTAATTTGATCACCCGAAAACATTCGTTCTATCCATTCCTGAATATTTACCGCATCTGCAAGCGCAATCAGCTTATCGATGGTTTCCTGAGTAATGCGGTTCTTCGAATAGTCGAGCAGTAAATCCCCTGAGCGAATTGAGAAACGTTCAAAACGTCCTGAGTCCAGTGCGAATTGTTCACGCATCGACAGATATTTGATATCGGAATAGTGTCTATCAAGTGATTGCCATTCGGCGATATTTAGTGGCGTCATATTTCTACTTATTTTTGTTAACTGTTAGTTGAATGCCGAGGCAGAAAGAAAATTCGCTAGTTCAGACCAGGCTAACGTCTGTTGCTCGCCTGTTGCCATAGTTTTCACACCAATGGTTTGCTGCGCCATTTCCTCTTCCCCCAAAATTAAGGTCCAGCGCGCTCCGCTGCGATCAGCCCGCTTAAATTGGCTTTTAAAACTACCACCACCACAGTGGCTAATCAAGCGAAGTTGAGGAAGTTGGTCTCTCAGACTCTCTGCTAGTAATAATGATTGTGCGGCAGCGACATCCCCCACAGCGACCAGATACACGTCAGGTCCGGATATTTCAGGCAGTACTTCACCCGCTTCCAGTAGCGAAATCAGACGTTCGAGCCCGATGGCAAAACCTATCGCCGTGGAAGCCTTGCCGCCAAGTTGATCTATAAGTCCGTCATATCGCCCGCCAGCACATACAGTTCCCTGGGCACCCAGTTGATCGGTTACCCATTCGAAAACCGTTTTGCCGTAATAATCCAGCCCGCGGACGAGACGGGGGTTAACTTCAAAAGCAATTCCAGCTTCGGTTAAGGTATTGCATAATTGCTCAAAGTGCTCTGCTGACTCTGCATCAAGATAATCTATCAACTTAGGAGCAGCTTGGTTAAGCGCCTGCATCTCAGGATTTTTACTGTCCAGAATGCGTAAAGGATTGCTCGATAAACGCCGTTGACTGTCCTCATCCAGCTGCTCTTGATTAGCCTGATAATATTCAACCAGCTTTTGACGATATTTAACACGAGCTTCTGTACTGCCCAGCGAGTTTATCTGCAGGGAAATATCTTTTAATCCCAGCTTTTTCCATAACCTGGCGGTTAACAGGATCATCTCGGCATCAATATCCGGTCCACTGAAGCCATAAGCTTCGACACCTAACTGGTGAAATTGACGATAGCGGCCTTTCTGAGGACGTTCATGGCGAAACATGGGTCCCATATACCAGAGGCGTTGTTGCTGATTGAACATACCATGTTCCATGGCCGCCCTGACACATCCAGCGGTGCCTTCTGGGCGTAAAGTGAGGCTGTCACCATTACGATCATCAAAGGTATACATTTCTTTTTCAACGATGTCGGTGACTTCGCCGATAGAACGCTTGAATAATTCGGTTTTTTCCAGAATGGGTAACCGTATTTCCTGATAACCGTAGCCATCAAGAACCTGTTTCAGGCTGGTTTCCACTACTTGCCAATACGGCGTCATTTCCGGAAGAATGTCATTCATCCCCCGGACAGAACGGATAATCTCTGCCACCTTTAGCTTATGTCCTTTATCGGAATTACTTTTTCGGGTTGTTCACTTCGCAGTGAAATCCGCTGACGAATTTCTTTTTCCAACTGATCAACCAATGATTCGTTATCTAATTTGTGATGCGGTTTACCGTCACGATATAACAGATTGGGTGAACCGCCGGTCAGACCAATTGCAGCTTCTTTTGCTTCACCCGGGCCATTTACCACACAACCTATAACGGCCACATCCATCGGTTCAATAATATCTTCCAGTCTGGCTTCCAGTGCGTTGACTGTTGAAATAACATCAAATTCCTGTCTGGAACAAGATGGGCAGGCAATGAGGTTTATCCCTTTGCTGCGAATGCGGAGGCTTTTTAAAATATCAAAACCGACACGAATTTCTTCGACAGGATCAGCAGCCAATGAAACACGAATGGTATCGCCAATGCCTTCAGCTAGCAGCATGCCAAGACCTATCGCCGATTTGACTGCTCCACTACGCAGACTTCCTGCTTCGGTGATACCCAGATGCAAAGGCTGCTCAATCTGGTCAGCAAGCTGACGATAGGCATGCACTGTCATGAACACATCAGATGCTTTCAAACTAACTTTAAAATCTGGAAAATTAAGGCGGTCCAGAATATCAATATGACGTAAGGCCGACTCAACTAAAGCTTCAGGAGTTGGCTCACCATATTTTTTTTGTAATTCTTTTTCCAATGAACCGGCATTGACGCCAATGCGGATTGGAATACCATAATCCCGTGCCTTATCGACAACAGCCCGCACCCGATCTTCGCGACCAATATTGCCCGGATTGATACGCAGGCAATCAACACCCAGCTCAGCCACCCGCAGCGCAATTTTATAATCGAAATGAATATCGGCAATTAAAGGGATATCCACCAACTTACGAATCGCACCAAAAGCCTCTGCCGCATCCATTGAAGGGATAGAGACCCGAACCAGATCAGCACCCACTTTCTGTAATCTCTGGATCTGATCAACAGTGGCAGCAACATCTGTTGTTTCGGTATTGGTCATGCTTTGAACGGCAATCGGCGCATCACCGCCTACCGGGACATTACCAACCATAATTTGACGTGATTTTCGACGTTTTATCGGTGAAGCAGTTTGCATTAAGAATCTTCTCCCAAGGTAAATCGAGCCACATTACCGCGAGTGTATTCAGTAATATCGATGATATCGCCATCAAATCTGACAGAAGCGGCATTCGCCTGCCCCAATGAAACTTGTAAAGGTAGCGTACCGGTCAATTCGACCGTATTACCTGCTCTGACCACACGACTAATCAGAACTTGCTGACTGGCATCTCTGACTTCAACCCAGCAATCTGCATCCAAACCAATGATAAGGTTCTTTTCAGTTGTAGCTTCTGCTGTAGCAGGTTCTGCATCTTCAACTTCTGCAGGTGGGGTTATCTCAGCTTCAAATGGTTCATCGAGGGCGGTATCCGCGGTATCCAAAGTTGGCTCAGATGTATCGGTTTCATCTGGTGATAAAGGTTGTTCCTCCAGGCTGATATCATTAGACTCAGTCACTGGAACAGGATTAACATTATTCTCGGTTTCCGGCTCATCCAATGGTTCAAGCAGTGTTCTCTCTGCCGGCTCATTATTCTGTACAAGTTGCGTCGCCTGCCATTGCTGGTAGGCAAACCAGGTCAAAACTGCCACGGTAATCAGCAATATCAAAGGCAGCCAGGGGAATGTTGATTTTGCAGGTTTAATCTGTTGAATTGGTGCTACCGATGGGCTTCTTTTATCAGTCTCGGTGAATTCGATATTAAAGCCTGCCAGCATTTCATCCTGTGGAAGCCCCAAAAACTTTGTATAACTCAGGAAATAACCACGGGCATAGGTTCGACCATGCAGCTTATCCCAGTCTTGTTCTTCGAGATGGACAATGGCGCTGCGAGTCACCCTCAACTGGGCTGCCGCATCAGAAACCGAGATTTTTTTTGCTTCGCGAGCTTCCCGCAGTCGTCTACCAACGTCCACTGATGATGAAACAACATTTGGTTCTTCTGAATGACTCTCAGTCATAAACGTTAAATACCTTCATTGACCATGCGCATTTCATCAGAATCCGGAAAACGGGCTCGCATAATTAACTCGTAACTTGATACGGCGTCTTCATTGCCCAATTTGGATTCAGTTTTAATCGCGGTTAGTAAAGCCTGTGGTGTCCACGGAGAAACACTACTGTAACGCTGAACATAAGCGCGTGCCTGCATGTAATTCTTTTGTTCATAGCTCAAATCAGCCATCCCAATTAATGATTTACTCAGATTTGGATTGATCTGTAACGCCCGTCTGAAATGGGATTCAGCTTTGACCAGATCCGGAATTTGTCTGGTACAGAGTGCAGCGTTTTCATAGGCCATGGCAGAACTTTGATAGAGCGGGTTTTCCACGGATTTTAAAAACCGCTTTTCAGCCTCTACATATTTGCCTTGCTGGCACAGAAACACACCATAGTTATTTTGTGCTTCGGAATATTCCGGAGCTCTGCTAACCGCTTCTTTAAAATGTTTTTCGGCTTTTTCTTCTTCACCCAGTCGTTGATAAAGCAAGGCGATAGTATTGTGAGCACTGGGTAAATTTGGATTTTGTTTCAACGCTTTATTAAGCTTCTCCATGGCGATTTCATAATCACCACGTTGCAGATAACTCAATCCCAATTGCATATTCAATTCAGCCGCCTTGGGATCCGGCGCAATATGCTCACGTGGCCCGGTTGTACCACATGCGGTAAGCATAATGATTGATGTCGCCAGAAAACCTATTTTCAAAAATGATTTCATCGGACGAAAACAACCTCCCGTTCAGCTAATCTTTGAGTACGACGAGTTTTATCCTGAACTTCGCCGGCCAGTTGACCACAGGCTGCCACGATATCATCACCACGGGTTTTTCGTACAGTCGCAACCAGACCGGCCGCGATCAACTGCTCTTTAAAACGATTAATGACATTTTTTGAAGAGCACTGGTAATCGGTGCCCGGGAAGGGGTTAAATGGAATGAGATTGATTTTGTTCGGTATGCCTTTCAAAATCCGGATCAGATCCCGTGCATCCTTTTCCGAGTCATTAATTCCTGCGAGCATCACGTATTCAACTGTGATGTGGCGACGCAATTGCTCACCCGTCACATATCGTTTACAAGCCGCTAATAATTCAGCAATCGGGTATTTATCGTTTAATGGAATAATCTCGCTGCGTAATTTATCGTTCGCAGCATGTAATGATATGGCCAGACTGACATGGCAATCTTCTTTCAGACGATCAATCATTGGCACGACACCTGAGGTGCTCAATGTTAACCGTCGCCAGGAAATACCATATGCCAAATCATCACGCATAAGATTCATCGCTGAAATCACATTATTGTAATTTGTCAGCGGTTCTCCCATGCCCATCATCACCACATTGGTGACCATTCGATTGCCTTTGGGGTCTTTACCTAAAGCTTCATTGGCAATCCACAACTGAGCAATAATCTCGGCAGCACTGAGGTTGCGATTAAAACCTTGTTGACCGGTTGAACAAAAAGTACAGGTTAAGGCACATCCCACTTGAGAGGACACACATAAAGTCCCACGACC
>DELT01000018.1 GCA_002354555.1 Methylophaga sp. UBA2689 | reverse complement strand
TGTCCCGGATTGCCGCGCTTGGTATCGTGTTTTACCTGATTATGGACATTGCCATTCATTGGGGCGTTCTTCGCTATCTGCGTGAAGACATAAAAGCTAATCGATGGGTGCCAGCGACAGCCATTCTGCTGGATTTACTGGCATTGGGTGGTTTTGTCTGGGTTAAGCTGAATACTGATCCGTTTGTGATTGGTGTGGCGGTTGTTACGATGATTGTTATCGCAGTTGCTGAGCAGATTTTCCTGAAAAGATCCGCTGCATCCGAGCAGCCCGGTAATCAGGAATCCCATCATCACCATTAATGACAATATTTGACGTGGAGGGCAGTACCATGATGACTAATAATATGTGGGCAGGGCATTGGCTTTGGATGTTGATGTTCGCAATCGTTGTTGTGATCCCTGTCTGGCGAATTTGTCAGCGCACGGGTTATCCGGGTTGGTTGGGTGTTCAAATACTTATTCCAATCGCCAATCTTGTATTACTCTATTTTATTGCGTTTTCGAGCTGGACTACAGACAAAATGAGAAACCAAGATGACTGAACATCAACATGTCCATAGACATGGCAACCAAGTTCACGAAGAGCATAAGGTCAAAGATCCTGTCTGCGGCATGTCCGTGGAGCCTCAAACTGCACAGCACCAAAGTCAGCATGATGATCAAACCTGGTATTTTTGCTCTTCACGCTGTAAATCCAAGTTTGACGAAAACCCAGAAGAATACCTCGATGATAAGCAAAAGACGCAAGCCCCGGTAACGCCGGGCACTATGTACACTTGTCCGATGCACCCCGAAATCCGCCAGCCAAAGCCTGGCGATTGTCCCATTTGTGGTATGGGATTGGAACCTGAGCAAGTCAGTTTGAATGATGGACCTTCTGAAGAACTAAGGGATATGACCCGCCGATTCTGGATCGGTTTGATACTGGCATTGCCAGTGTTGATACTAGAAATGGGAGGGCATCTGACCGGGCTTGATCATATCGTGCCGCCTCAAATGTCCAATTGGATTCAATTAGTTCTGGCAACACCAGTAGTCGTTTGGTGCGGTTGGCCTTTCTTCGTCAGGGGATGGAAATCTATAGTGAGCCGAAACCTGAACATGTTTACGCTGATTTCCATCGGTACTGGCGTGGCGCTTATCTACAGTCTGGTGGCAACCCTGATGCCGCAGATTTTCCCTGATGCCTTCCGTCAGGCGGATGGTTCTGTTGCTGTATATTTCGAGGCAGCTGCAGTGATCGTGGTATTGGTATTGCTCGGGCAGGTACTGGAATTGAGAGCGCGGGAGAAGACTTCAGGCGCTATTAAGGCTTTACTTGATCTGGCACCCGCGACAGCCAGGAAGTTGGACGATAACGGTGGTGAGTCCGATGTATCGCTTGACGAGGTCAAGGTTGGTGATCGCCTTCGGGTACGTCCGGGGGACAAGGTACCATTGGATGGTGAGGTGCTTGAGGGTAACTCCAATGTCGATGAGTCGCTGGTGACGGGTGAGCCATTGGCGGTCAGTAAGACGTCTGGCGATCAAGTCATCGGTGGCAGTATTAATCAGCAAGGCAGCTTTATTATGCGAGCCGACAAGGTTGGCCGGGATACTATGCTGTCTCAGATTGTACAAATGGTGGCTAACGCACAGCGGAGTCGCGCACCTATCCAGGGACTGGCAGACAAAGTGGCGGGTTGGTTTGTCCCGGTCGTCATCGTCATAGCCGTTATCGCCTTTATCGTTTGGTCATTTTTCGGTCCAGCGCCGCCGATGGCTTTTGGGCTGATTGCAGCGGTTAGCGTATTAATTATTGCCTGCCCGTGTGCGCTCGGCTTGGCAACGCCCATGTCGATCATGGTGGGTGTCGGTCGGGGTGCTCAAAGCGGTGTGTTGATCCGGGATGCCGAAGCCCTAGAGCGTATGGAAAAGATCGATACTGTTGTAGTAGATAAAACCGGCACACTGACTGAAGGCAAACCACAGGTCACCAAGCTAGTCACAGCTAATGGACTCAGCGAAGCAGACCTGATGCGTTATGCAGGAGGCCTCGAAAAAGGCAGTGAGCATCCGTTGGCCCATGCTATTTTGGAAAAAGCCAGGGTAATGAATCTTAAGCTGCCCGATGCCGAAGATTTTGATTCCCCTAACGGTAAAGGGGTCACCGGTTCGATTGATGGCCAGCGGGTTTTATTGGGTAATCGTATGCTTATGGAGGCAGAAGCAGTTGATACTGCAGACTTTGAAAATGAAGCTGATACGCTTCGCAGGGATGGGGCTACCGTGATTTTTGCAGCAGTGGCTGGCAAAGTCGCTGGCTTACTTGCTATTGCTGATCCGGTTAAAGAAACCACTCAAGCGGCTATTTTGGCGCTGCAAAAAGAGGGTATACGCGTTGTTATGCTGACCGGTGATAATCGTACCTCGGCTGAAGCAGTTGCCCGTAAGCTGAATATTGATGAAGTAGAAGCAGAAGTCCTGCCGGAAGATAAAGGCAAGATTATTCAGCGCCTGAAAGACGAAGGCCGGATTGTGGTGATGGCTGGCGACGGGGTAAATGATGCACCTGCCCTGGCAACGGCCGATGTTGGTATTGCCATGGGCACTGGCACCGATGTGGCTATTGAAAGTGCCGGTATTACGTTGCTACGCGGTGACTTGATGGGCATTGTCGAAGCCCGCCGGTTATCATTAGCGACTATGCGCAATATCAGACAAAATCTGTTTTTTGCTTTTATTTACAACACTGCCGGGGTGCCGATTGCCGCTGGGATTTTATATCCGTTTTTTGGCATACTGCTGTCACCAATCTTTGCAGCGGCTGCTATGTCACTTTCATCTGTAAGCGTCATCACGAATGCGCTGAGGTTGCGGCTTGTTAAATTATAAAAAATAGCTCAGATTGGTTTTTATGACCAGTTATTGCTCGAAACTTAAATTAAAGTCTTTAGGTCAAACTTGCTTTCAAAATATATAAAAGTATCATTGCAACAATGCGCATAGTAAGTCTTTTACTGCTTTGTTTTTCGTTGGTTTTCGCCAATGTTAGCTATGCGCAGAGCCATGAGATGAATTGCCCTATGGAGCAAGGCGACAGCATGAGTAATATGGATCATGCCGATATGCCAGACTGCTGTAATGATGCCGCGACGGCCGCTAAAACAGGCGAATCCTGTAAAGCAGATCAAGATTGCAGCATCTCTAATGTAGTTCTCTTTTTCTCTGTTCCATCATGGAACTTCGTTTCCACTGATAGGCTTTTGGCACGAGCGAGTATACCGTTTGTGCCTACCTTGGCGCCTACTGATCTCTGGCGCCCGCCAACCTTAAGCTGATCCCATTATTCCCGTAGTGTTTCAAGCTGCAACTTAATTCCATGCTTGAAACATTTGCGTTGCATTTGCTGCAACGCCATTGAATTCATCGGATCCAGCTTATGTCAAACCTATTTATCAGAGCCATTGTGCTCAAAAGTTATTCGCCACCAATCTGGCGAATTCACTGGCTAGGCTTTATTGCATTATTGACTGCCAGTTTTGCAACTGCAGTCATGGCGCAACCACAAGTTTCATCTGAGCCACTAAGCCTTGAGAATGCATTGCAACTTGCTGAGCAACGCTCTCACGCCTTGTTGGCGCAAGATGCTTCATCGCAAGCCTCCCAAGAGCTGGCCATTGAAGCCGGACAACTTCCTGATCCAATGCTGGAGTTATCTGTTAATAACCTGCCAGTCAATGGTCCCATGGCTTATAGCCTTACGGAAGATTTCATGACCTCTCGCAATATTGGTATTTCTCAGACATATACCCGTGAAGCCAAGCGTGATGCCCGTGCCAAAGTATTTGAACGTAAAGCAGATAAGGCGCAGATAACGAAAGCACTGACACTTACTGAAATACGCCAAAATACTGCAGTAGCTTGGTTTGATGTTTATTACCAGCAGCAAATGGTGTTGTTATTAACACGCGAGCAGCAAGAGGCAAGCTTACAAGTTCAGGCTGCCCAAGCTGCCTATCGTGGAAGCACCGGACCACAATCCGATATTTTTCTGGCCAAAACGACTGTGGCTGAAATCCAAGATCGAATTTATCAAGCTCAAGCGCGCCTTGATAATGCCAAAACGACGCTGGCGCGTTGGGTCGGGAATACTGATCACACATCTTTAGGTATAGCGCCGGACATTTCGGAGTCTTCGCTCGACACTCAGCATTTATATCATCAGGTAAATGAACATCCAGATATTGCTGTAATGAGGGCTGAGGAAGCGGTTGCAATGGCTGAAGCCAAGGCCGCAAGTCAAGAGAAAAACTCTGATTGGACTTGGTCGGTAATGTATGGCGAACGAAGTTCAGGTTTTTCGGACATGATTTCGATTGGTGTCAGCGTGCCGCTGCAATGGAATCAGGAGAGCCGCCAGGATCGAGTAGTAGCTGCCAAATTGGCCCAAGCGGACCAGGTGCGAGCAGAACGCGAAGAAATGACCCGGGAGCATATTGCTGAGACAGCGCGTTGGCTCGATACCTGGAAAAGTAATTTAGTCCGACTCAGCGACTATGAAACCGCTTTGATTCCCCTTGCTAACCAGCGCACTAATGCAGTAGTGGCCGAATATCGTGGCGGTAAAGGCAAGTTAGTGGCAGTGCTTGATGCCCGAAAAATGGAAATTGCTACGCGTATAGAAAAACTGAGGATTGAAATGGAAACCGCAGCGCTTTGGGCCACATTGGAATATCTGATATTGCCCGATAGTGCAGTCATTCCTTCATCCCGCACCAT
>DELT01000043.1:20090-20287 GCA_002354555.1 Methylophaga sp. UBA2689 | reverse complement strand
GGTAATATGGAAAAATATATGTGGTCTTTTGATGGTGTGAAATACACTGACAACACTGGCCCAGTGGAGTTTCATCATGGTGAGCGTCTGCGTTTGATAATGGTAAACGACACGATGATGGATCATCCGATTCATCTGCATGGCATGTGGATGGAACTTGAAAATGGCCAATATCCCCGTCCTCGAAAGCACACTAT
>DELT01000043.1:19499-19897 GCA_002354555.1 Methylophaga sp. UBA2689 | reverse complement strand
TATCACATGAAGGCGGGGATGTTTCGAGTTGTCAGGGTCAGCTAAGGAGATGATATGAACAAACTTACAATCATGACAATGCTCGTTTTTACAGGAATGAGCACCACGGTCTCTGCCGATCACGCTGAGGATCACTGGCCCGAACCCATTGAGTCTTACCGAACCGGGCAGGTTTTATTTGATCGGCTGGAATTCACCCGTACAGACAATAATGAGAACCTAATCGTCTGGGATATGTTGGCTTGGTACGGTGGCGACACAAATCGGGTTTATTTTAAAAGTGAAGGTGAGAATAAACAAAATGATGGTGAACCCACTGAACTGGAAAGTACGGAGGTGTTGGCGAGCCGGTTAATTGCTCCTTTTTGGGAAATACAGGGCGGCGTTGGACTTCGTGG
>DELT01000043.1:0-19317 GCA_002354555.1 Methylophaga sp. UBA2689 | reverse complement strand
GACATAGCAGCATCACTTGAAGCCGAATACGACATACGCCTCAGTCAAGTATCCTATTTACAGCCACGCTTGGAAGTTTCTGCTGGACTCACAGATGCCCAAGCGTTCGATCGCCCCAGTGGATTCAACGATGTTCGAATAGGACTGCGTTATCGCTATGAAATCTCTAGAGAGTTTGCGCCATATATAGGTGTTTATTGGAGCCGGGCCTTAGGTCAAAAGGCTAATCAAATCGCTGATGACGGGGGGGATAAAATCGAAACAGGTTTTGTTGCCGGGGTTCGGATGTGGTTTTAACTAGAGTAACAAAATTAGTAAAACTGAAGAGGAAGAGTTAATGACTAACAATGACGACAGAACAACGCATTATAAGGAGGGAAGTCTCACTTTAGCGGGAACAGTTATGCTCGGTACCGGGGTGATGATTGGTGCTGGTATCTTTGCGCTCACTGGGCAAATGGCGCAGATGACAGGTGTTTTATTTCCTTTAGCGTTTCTAGCCGCCGCAGTAATCGTTAGTTTTAGTGCCTATTCATACATCAAAATTTCTAACGCCTATCCCTCAGCCGGTGGCATCGGCATGTATCTGCATAAGGCATATGGTGACCGATTGCCAACTGCTTTCAATGCTTTACTGATGTACTTCTCAATGGTTATCGCGCAGAGCTTTTTGGCGCGGACATTTGGCTCTTATACCATGCAACTTTTTGGTGGTGATGATAGCGGCATGATGGTGCCTATACTTGGTGTGTCACTGATTTTGGCAGCTTTTCTGATTAATCTTTCAGACAATAGACTTATCGAGGGCGTGGCCTCTTTTATTGGTGTTTTGAAAATCGTGGGCATTCTCGTCTTTGGATTAGTAGGTATTTGGATCGCCGACAGTATCTCAGTCGACTTCTCAAGCCCAGGAGAGGCGGGAACTTTTGGCAACTTCCTCGGTGCAACTGCACTGGGAATACTGGCCTTTAAGGGGTTCACCACCATTACCAACAGCGGTTCTGAGGTAAAAGATCCTAAACGCAACGTGGGTCGCGCCATTGTTATTTCCATCGCGGCCTGCGTGGTGATTTATAGCTTGGTCGGTTTTGCTGTGGCGAGTAATTTGTCGTTGGCAGAAATCATCAAAACACAGGACTATTCCCTTGCTGCAGCAGCACGGCCTGCCTTAGGTGAATATGGTGTGTGGTTTACGGTTGCTATTGCCATGATGGCGACTGCCGGCGGTATTCTGGCCAGCATTTTTGCTGTCTCAAGAATGCTGGCAATGCTGACGGAAATGAAACTGGTTCCGCATCGGCATTTCGGTATGCCGGGTAGTATTCAAAAACATACGCTGGTCTACACGGTCGTTTTAGGACTTATTCTGACAGCATTTTTTGATCTGTCTCGAATTGCTGCACTGGGTATCGTGTTTTACCTAATTATGGACATTGCCATTCATTGGGGCGTTCTTCGTTATTTGCGAGAAGACATTAACGCCAATAGATGGGTGCCAACTACCGCGATTATTTTAGATTTGCTCGCGCTAGGGGGCTTTGTCTGGGTAAAACTGAATACTGATCCATTTGTGATTGGTGTGGCAGTTGTTACTATGATTATTATCGCAGTTGCTGAGCAGATTTTCCTGAAAAGATCCGCTGAATTACATCATCATCATTAATTACAATATTTTACGTGGAGGGCAGTACCATGATGACTGATAATATTTTTGGTAACACCATGTACGCATGACATTGGTAGTGGATGCTGGTGTTTGCCATTGTCGTTGTTATTCCGGTTTGGCGTTTTTGTCAGCGTACAGAGTGCCCAGGTTGGATGGGAATACTGATATTGATTCCTTTCATTAATCAGGCATTACTGTATTTCATTGCGTTTACCGATTAGCCAGTAGAAAAAAGATTGAGATAAAGGCAGCCGAACACTGGTATGTTCACCATCAGGATTTATTGAGGGTCTAAGCTTATGGTCATCTTCAGTAGACATAAGTGCTGGTATTTTTGCTCTGACTAACAATCTTTTCTAGCGTTTTATATCTAATAGAAGAGCGAGGTTCTGATGTTTCCGTCAAAAAATTGTCCTGTTTGTGAAATGTCCGTCGCAGATAACAAATTATCTGTAAATTTCCGTGGCATTGATCTTTGGTTTTGTTCTCAACAATGTCAGGACAGATTCAACCAACGGCCAAGCTTATACATTGGTGATCCCAAGCATGGTAAATCAGTCAAGCAACATGGTGTAAGGGTTAATAAACAGAGGCTTATTAAGCTTGAACTGCCTGACAATGAGGGGTTTAAAATTAAATTGATTAATGGTTTAAATTCATTGATGGGGGTGACGCAAGCTAAAATTAATCAAAAAGTGCTTGAAATTGAATACGATTTGGTTCAAATATCACTTGATGAAATTGAGCATTATATTTTGGCCTCGGGGGTAGATATGGAACAGTCGTGGCTTGATAAGGTTCACGATGCTCTCCTTCATCTCAGTGAGGAAGGTGAATTGGGTAATCTCGGACACCCCTATAAAGACGATAGCAGTCATTAATTAAATCTGACTTGGTTTTTCCAAGTCAAATGTTCATAAATGCCCGTCCAGTAATATCCAAAACTGGCTGCAAAAAGTAACTCTTCCAAGGGTATACCAATAAGAAACAGGCCACTCAGTGCATCCAGGTTCCATACACGTTCGATGTATCCCGGTGCAATGCTTTCAAGACCAAGGACAAAAATCGCGTAATAAACAAGAAATAGAATGCTTCCCCAAAAACTCTTGAGTGCAAGGTCTGGTCTGCACAAGCTATTGGCAATGCCTCCCGCGATCATCGCCATAATGGCCGGATAAATTGGATTCCAGTCGAAGAGCATCAAAACGGGAAAGACAATAAATGGGACCGTGATTGCGAATAGGTGGTGATTATGTCTTTGAGACAAACGTGCGGTTAGTGGGATTGGCTGCAACCTTTGTCGGGTCACCACATTATAGGCAACAGCCCCAATACCCCCGATGCCAAAGCAGAAAATCAAGCTCTCTATATCAAACCCGGTTTCAATCGCAAGGTTAAATAAGCTGGGAGGACTCCAATATTCTGGTACAAAGATCGGTTCAGTGAGTCCAAACAGCATAGTAATCAAACTTGCTTTCAACATCACTGACCTATATGTGGGAGCTGCCCAGTACACTGCTACCCAAGGAATAAGAAATGCAAGAGACCAAATTAACCAGACATATTGATCATTCATGACACATAATTCCTGATAATCGAAATTTGATTTAATTTGTAAGACGAACAACCAAATTTTTCTGTTGGGTTGAACTATAGAGTTAATTACAAAATCTTGATGTTAATTGTAATTGAAGTTTAAATTTTTGGGTATACGGATTTAATGGTTGATGGGGCACCTTCACCCCATCAATCTGATACCACCCTCAGATGGTTGATAGATCGACTCCGTAGTTGAGTTCCTCTGCGAAGTCCGGCAGTCCGTAACCGATGGTTTTCTTGTAGAAAGGAGAGACCTTCGCAGTCGGTGCCTTCTTCTTGTGCTTCGTGGTGTAGAGCATTCGTGCCCGCATCACCTCGAAGGAGTAACCGCGCCCTTCACGGTTCTTGTCCTTGGCCAGTCGGTTGATGGACTCCGTGTAAGCGTTGGTGACGGGCATGTCCGTCTCGAAGTAGGTGATGGTCTCTTCGCGCCAGTTTCCCACTGCCCTGACCAGATCGCTCCAGACTTCCTTTTGGCCCTTCGGGATGGTGGCTATCCACTCGTCCAGGGCGGCTTCTGCCTGGAGCCGTGTGGTGGCGTCCCAGATGCCGTAGAAGCGCTCCTTGTGCTCGTAGGCGGCCAGCAGTTGCGGGAACGCGCCTGTCCAGGTCTCCATGATGAGGCGCTCCCGGTCTGAGACTTCGTGAGCGCGTTTCAGCAGGATTTTCCGGTCTCCCTTGAGAGTCCGGCTCTGGGACGGTTTCAGCTCCTTTCTGAGGCCCTTGCGCACTCTCTCTAGGGCATCGTTGGCCATGCGCACCACATGGAACTTATCGACCACGATACGGGCCTGGGGCAGCACAGCCTTGACCGCTGCCCGGTAGGGGTTCCACATGTCCATGCTGACGATCTCGACCTTCTGCCGGTCTTTCAGCTTCATCAGGTAGTTGGTCACCACGTCCTGGCGGCGGGTGGCCAGCAGGTCGAGCAGGGTTCGCTCCTCAATGTTGGTCAGAATGCAGCGGTAGCGCTTGTTCAGGTATAGCTCGTCAATGCCCAGGATGCGGGGCGTCTCGAAGCGGTGCCAGCGCCCCAGGAACTCGGCGCGGGCGTTGAAGATGTCGCGCACCGTCTTCTCGTCCAGGCCGGTCTGTGCCGCCACAAAGGTGTAGGGGTGGTTGAAGGATTCCTTCTCCACGTACTCATGCAGCCGCAGTGTCATACGGAATCCGTCCACCATCTCCGGTAGCTGGGGCCTGAATGTTGTCTTGCAGGCCCGGCAGGTGTATCGGCGGCGGACCACCCAGAGAGTGACCCGCTTGCCGTGGATGGGCAGATCACGATAGGGAACGTCACGCTTGCCGAACCGTACGAACTCACCCTGCACGCCGCATTCCTCGCAGGCGATGGGATCGGGCACGTCCACCTGGAAGTGCATTTCGTCGTCGGTTGATTTGCAGCCCAGTAATTGGTATTGCGGCAGGTGAAGGATGTTGTCGGGAAGTTCGGTCATGGTGTTGTATAGGCGTAGGTGTCAGTCAGATCCATCCGGCTCGGCATTGGTGTTTGCTTTTTTACCCAACAAGCTGCTGGAAACGAAAAGTAAGGCACCGAGGACAATTGCAATATCAGCCAGGTTGAAGGCCGGCCAATGCCAGTCTCGCCAATAGAAATCAAAGGAATCCACAACATAGCCGCGAAAGACCCGGTCAATCAGGTTGCCCATGGCGCCACCGAGGATAAGACTGTAAGCGATGGCTTCTCCTTTATGACGATTTTCAAGGATCAGCTTGATCAGAAAAATCGAGACCACTACCGCGATTCCGATAAATAAGTAGCGCTGCCAGCCTCCACCATTCGCAAAAAGACTGAATGCGGCACCGGTGTTCCATAGGTGCACCCAGTTAAAGAACGGGGTCACCGAAACATACTCGCCATAGGCCATTGATTGCTGCACCAGCCACTTTACAGCCTGATCAGACGCTGCCAGCAGGCCCGATATGGACAATAGGGCATACGGCGAGAGCTTTTTGCCAATAATGAGCATTATTTAACCCTTCAACGCCAAAATGCGTCTGGCACCGTTAAGTACAATGCCCCCCGCGATGGTGCCGATAATCAGATCCGGATAATTGGAACCGGTCCACGCGACCAGGGCGCCGGCGGTGATGACCCCCAGGTTGATCACCACGTCGTTGGCCGAGAATATCCAGCTTGCCTTCATGTGCGCCCCGCCTTCCCGATGTTTGGATATGAGCAGCAGACAACTGGTATTGGCAATCAATGCGACGAATGCGATAGCCATCATCACCAGCGATTCAGGCTCACTACCGAATACAAAGCGTCTCACCACCTCTACGAGCACGCCCACAGCCAAGATCAGTTGCAGTACACCAGCAAGATGCGCGGCACGTACCTGCATTTTCACGCTATGTCCAACCGCATAAAGGGCAAGCCCGTACACCGCCGCATCGGCAAAATTGTCCAGGGATTCTCCAATCAGGCCGGTGGACTGGGCGATCAGACCGGCAGTCATTTCCACCACGAACAGAAGTGCATTGATGCCGAGCAACCAGCGCAGGGTCCCGGATTCTTGCTTAGCAGAAGCTGCCGAAAACTCGGCGGCCTTGATGGTCTCCGGATTTGCAGCGACGGTTTCCTGAAGCGAGGCGCCTAGCCCCAAGGTCTTCAGTTTCGAGGTGACGGGCTCGACCTCGCCGTCATGCACGACCTTCAGCCGGCGGTTCGACAAGTCGAAGGACAGCGCCCGAATCTCCTCAAAGCCGTTCAGGGCTAGGCGAATCATTCGTTCTTCTGATGGACAGTCCATCTTCGGCACGGCATAAACACTGACCCATCTCCCTGGCGCCTCGGAGGAGGCCTGTATATCGGTATCCGCTGCGGACGTTGCATCACCGCCACAGGCGCCACCACAGGATTTGCTCATGATACGACTCATTTAACCAATGTTGTGGTACCATTTAAAACTATAAAGCTACTATAAGGTCAATAGAGTAAAGAATCCGTTGGGGAGGAGGCTGATGCGCATTGGTCAGTTGGCGCAGTTGGTAGGGGTCGAAACACAGACGATCCGCTTCTATGAACAGCAGGGCTTGTTGCCGCCGCCTGATCGGCAGGACAACGGTTACCGTGTCTATACCGAGAAGCATGGTGAGGGGCTGGCCTTCATCCGTCGCTGCAGAATCCTGGGCCTGTCACTGGCTGAGATTCACGAACTACAGAGCTATCAGGACGACCCTCATCAGCCTTGTACCGCCGTCAACGCCTTGCTCGATGATCACATCTCTCATGTGCGGTCGCAGATAACCGCTCTGCAAGCGCTTGAGAAACAACTCGTTTCACTGAGAGCGAGTTGCAACGATGACCGGGAAGTTGAGGCGTGTGGGGTTCTTGCTGGAATTAGCGAAGGAAACATGCACCAGCAGTAGGTGAAGCATCAACCAGATAATCCGATGAGATGCCGGTCTGTCTCACTCTCATGCAAAGGTAAGATCAACCATTTAATCCGCTTACCCAAATTTTTTTTATGTTATTTCTTACATTGATAGTAATTTTTATAAAAAAATATGTCTGTTGTAAGAGGGATTACCAAGCATTTTTAAGATCAATCCTCGCTTTTAAGTGATGTGGTTCAACAATGAACCGCTTTACGTTTAACAAGCGATTTAAATAATGGTAACAACCAAAAAACCAGGAGTTTATTATGCAGGTTGAAACGTTAAGAGATGTCCTTCATTGGACAAGCGAGTTTCATCAACACCTTACTGAGTGTTTGAAACATTGTGCCGACAAGAATGAGAATGCTCGAGCACAAATGCTTCTTAAGTATTTATCAGAACATGAAGAAAAGCTTGGACATGTTGTTCACCAGTTTGAAGTCACAGGTAATGAACACGCGTTAAATACTTGGTGTTATGAGTATTTAAATAAACATCCAATTGTTCAACATCATGATTGTGATGCACCATTTTCTCAGCTATCGACTAGAGAAATCATGCAGGTAATTATTGATCAGCATAAACAGGTCATTGACCTGTATCGTTATCTACATGAACGCGCAGATATACCTTCGGCAAAAGAGCTGATGGAGACACTCAAATCCTTTGAAGAACATGAAATAATGCAGATGGTGCAGTCAGCTAATCGGCTGGAGGATTTATGAAGCAACAGTCTTGAAAAAGAATGTCCTGCATCATGTTCATTACTGGCAATGAACAGAATACAGGTTTGTGCTCCATACGAAGATAATCATGCTTAACTGAAATGTTAAGTATTAATAAAATAGAGGCACTCAACGATAAAACCTGAAGCCGTGTTAATGAGCAGGTTTTATTTTTCCATTTATGACCGTGACTAAGAAGATAGCAGTAATAATGAATGTAGCTCCAAGCCATTGAATGGTAGTTAATGACTCTGAAAATACGGTATGACCAAGGTATATTCCAAACACAGGGGTGAGGAAGTTATATACGTTAAGCTTAAAAAGTGGTGCATGTTGCATTAGCCAGAACCACAAAATAAACGGTAGCGCAGTTCCCAATAATGCCAATGCAAGAAGAATTAAGGTGTAATCCATTTTCCAGTCTAAAGAGTCCAGACTGGTGGTGTAAAAAGCCAAAATACCAAGAGGTATGGCACCAATGAATAACTGGAATCCCATTGCAAAAAGCACGTCTACTTGACCAGCAATTTTCTTAAGCAAGACATTGCTAACCGCACCGCCAAACGAAGCCATGAGCACAAAGATTATTCCCAATACAACTTGCTTTTCTGTCTGCACCAGACTGTTCAAAGAAATTATGACTATTCCTGTAAATCCAATAACACTACCAATTAAATGTACTCCGGTCATTCTCTCCTTGAGAAAATACCAGCCCAAAATACCAGCAATAAGTGGTTGCATATTAGTAATGACTGTTGCAAGCCCGGGATTAAGCAAGCTGCCAGCATAAAACATGCCCCACAATCCCAGACTTGTCGCAGATAGACCTATGATCGTTATATATATCCAGAGCCTATAACCTCTTGGAAAAGGTCGATTTGTGAAATGAGCAATGAGCACGAGTACACAGCCTGCTATTACGGCACGCAAAAAAGCTGTCAACATAACGGGGGCATAAGGCAGACTGAGCTTAATAAGCGGATAACAAAGTGCCCACATCATCATCACCATGATTGCAGCAGAGCTCACAAATTTCAGGTGAAGGTTAAGTAACATGATAGAAAACCCTCAGATAGTGCATTGTCATCATAATGGCCTACAGATTCCTTTTTCTCAGAGCTATTTAAGCTTTTGTACTTCGCTGGGTTGGATTTTTCTAGTGGGACCAGATCACATACACTGTCCGAACAATAGCTAGCATTTGTTCCAGATCTGAGTTGGGAACACAAACAGCACTGTTTGAGAAGAGTAGATGCATTGCAGAACTGCTCAGGATCTCATCGGTATTTTTCACCGAGCTGATTCGCAAGATTATGAGCAATTTGGGGGCCATCAAGAATGACACAGACGCAATGCTGATTTAGCCTTTCCGCTTCGATCTTTCGCGAGGAACTTGAGGATTTGATCAAGGATTTACTCCAGGCGCCTTTTGGCGAACCTTCGATACAAAATAACGAACAAAAGTGCGATATACCAAACAATTACATATTTAGGCTTTCGCCAAGGCTATTCGTAAGCCTACCACATCAATCACTCAAAACCTGGTAGCAATTCTGCGCAAGCTACATGCTTGAGCATTTGAAGACCAAAACCTACGTGAAATAAATAACTGATTGCCAATAATGTAACAGGCTTTTGCCCTCCGGAACGACCCGTATCCAACATTCGCCTGAGCTTGAACTCTACATGTTTTGGGTATCTTTTATCTCATCCAATACAAATGCGTAATTTATTATCATGGGTAACTGGAGAGGTAGTACGATTGACAGTCTAAGCCTTGCAGCTCTCTATACTACTATAGCTTATCACCCAAACACCTGATCTTAATGTTTTTTAATTAACGTCTTAATTGAAATACCATATCGAAGATAAACGGTAAATCCAGCAGCTACTGTATGTTTTGATCTTTTTTTGTTGAGTAAATCGTACGTGGAAACTAACACGATTTATGTAGTAAGTTTACGCTGCCCCCCACACTAATAAGCGCTAATAAGCACATGATTCCGACATCGTGATTTGTGCAGGTATCAATCCTTATTTAGCTATTGAGTGATCTATAGTACCTATAGTAGTTGTATTTCTTAATCGTATTTATCGCTATATTGAAAATACAAATTAAGGATGTAAGTTTTACTCATTAACTGAATTTTTTACAAAAAAATGGGAAAAATTCCTTATATCTTCGCCTGAAAACTCCTATTAATGGGTGGCATAAAACATGCCTCACCAAATTTGAATCATCCAAGATGAAAATGGAGTTCCAAAATGTCCTATATTCGATTCTTAGCAATGATTGCAACCTCGACAGTTGTAATGTTCGGTCTCATGTATTTGAATACCTACGCCTACGAGCATATTTTCTATAGTGAAACGCGGGCCTATATGGCCATAGTGATGGGATCAACTATGGCTATTATTATGCTTGGCTTCATGCTCAACATGTATAAAAACAAAAAAATTAATATTGCTATCTTCGTCATCGCAATAATTTTATTTACGGGCTCTTTATATTTAGTGCGAAGTCAAATTACGGTAAGCCAGACCTCGTATATGAAAGCCATGATTCCTCATCATTCGATTGCAATCATGACGAGTGAACGTGCTGAGATTACTGATCCCCGTGTCCGTGAATTAGCTGATTCAATTATTGAAGCTCAGCGCCGTGAGATTGCTGAGATGCGCTACCTTATTCGTGAACTTGAGCGTGAGGAGAATTAACATGTCTCAATTTTCAAAAACCTTTATGGCACTTACGCTGGCTCTCATGTTTGTAGCATGTAATGAAAATACTGCACCTGGTAATGATCGCTCTGCAGATAAAGCGCCACCACCACCTCAAAGTCCTGTTGCTTCTGTAGAAAAAGCGATTAAGGAGGCAGATCGTAAGGCTATTGAACCGTCTTCGATGACAGCTAAAGACTACACACAGGTGGTAGGGGAAAGTATTGACTGCCAATTCCGTTTGACTGAAGTAGGCATGCCGATACTGGTCGCGAAAGACCGCACCGGTGCAATTAAGATTAACGGTAAAGTGGTTGAGCTTGAATCTCCTGGAGCTACTCCTGCCGAAGGAATAGAGTTAAATATGTCAGCTGCTGATATACACGTCACAGTGACGCCATTAGAAGACGAAGGAGTACAGCTCGATAATGGATTTAGTCAGCGAGAAGCTAACCTTGTATTCGATCTGAAAAAGGGACGCAAGGTCGGTTATCAAGGTTACTACCTATGCCGTAGTTAACCTCTACTATGAGATTTTTCAATTTAAAATAGGGAGGAAAAAATGTATTTGAGCTTAAGCAAATTTTCTTTCGTGATTGCATTGATAGGAATTTCATTTGCAGTTGTCTACCCTGGAAATATTCAAGCCGACCCAAATCCTCCTCTTTCTGCAGCGCCTAAGGATGATGGTCAATGGAGTATGCCAGCCAAGAATTATGCATCAACTCGTTACACGGATTTGCAGCAAATAAATCGAAATAATGTGGCTGATTTAGATGTCACTTTTACGTTTGACACCGGAATCAAAAAAGGACAAGAAGCAGCACCTATAATTGTAAATGATACGCTTTATATTGTGACGCCTTATCCTAATAAAGTATTTGCTTTGGATCTGACTCGCCCCGGAGCGCCATTAAAATGGAAGTATGATCCTGAAACTCTTCCTGCTTCCCAAGGGGTTGCCTGCTGTGATGTAGTTAATCGAGGTGGTGTCTATTGGGAAGGGAAGTTCATTTTCAATACACTTGATGGGCGTACGATTGCACTTAATGCTAATTCGGGTGAGGAAATATGGGCGACTCAACTTGGTGATATTCACTCGGGTGAATCCATTACCATGGCCCCTCTTGTTGTTAAAGATCACGTACTAGTTGGTAATTCCGGCGGGGAGTTTGGTGTACGAGGTTGGCTTGCAGCACTCAATGTCAACGACGGAGAAGTTGAATGGAAGGCATTTCATACTGGCCCCGATGAGGATGTTCTGATTGGCGAAGATTTCGAGCCTTTTTACGCAATGGATCGGGGAAAGGATCTCGGCGTCTCAACATGGCCGAACGATGCATGGAAGACTGGTGGAGGTACGGCATGGGGATGGATTTCCTATGACCCAGATCTTGACCTCATTTATTATGGTACTGCTAATCCCGGACCTTGGAATGCTGAGCAACGACCTGGTGATAATAAGTGGACGGCGGGGATATTTGCCAGAGATCCGGATGATGGTTCGGCCAAATGGTTCTATCAATTAACGCCACATGACGCCCATGATTACGATGGCGTTAATGAAATTATCCTTTTAGATATGAAAATTGATGGCGAAGAACGCAAAGTTCTTGTTCGTCCTGAACGTAATGGTTTTCTGTATGTTATTGACCGGGTAACTGGAGAAGTTATCTCTGCTGATGCTTACTCATATACAAATACTGCCAACGGCGTTAATTTAGAAACGGGTCGACTGCGTGTAGTCGAGTCCAAAATCCCTACTACCGGCGAAGAAATAAGCGACATATGTCCAGCCGCATCAGGGGCTAAAGATTGGAACCCTTCGGCTTACTCACCTAAAACCGGACTGCTATACATCCCACATCAAAACGTTTGTATGGACTGGACAAGTCATGAAACAAACTATATAGCCGGTACTCCATATATTGGGGCGAAGGTTATTATGAAGCCTGGTCCAGGAGGTCATCGCGGAGTATTAACTGCATGGGATGTTCTGGGACGCGAAGCCGTTTGGGAGGTTCAGGAAGAATTTCCACTATGGAGCGGCTCACTGGCCACCGCCGGTGGTTTGATATTTTATGGAACGATGGATGGATGGTTTAAGGCTCTCGATGCCTCAACTGGCGAACTCCTTTGGAGCTTTAAGACTAATTCAGGGATCATCGGTCAACCCGTTAGTTATCAATCACCTGATGGCAAACAACATATAGCAGTTCTAGCAGGCGTAGGTGGATGGGCTGGCGCTATTGTTTCTGGTGATTTAGATCCCCGCGATCCTACTGCTGCGCTTGGCTATGTAGGTGCTATGACTGATTTGAAAAAAGCAACAAAACCGGGAGGGACGCTATATGTCTTTGCATTACCTTAGGAAATCGCTTATTTCGACTCTCTCGCTTACCGTTTTGCTAATGATTCTGAGCTTTTCAGTGGTGCAAGCAGAAGAGGGAGGCAAACACTCAGAAAAACACGAACATAAAAAAGGCTCCGAGCCAGCATCTGCATTTAACAAGGGAAGTGAGTACCAAAATGATCCCGCGCATATCGCAGCTGGCAAGCGGCTTTACATGGAAAACAACTGCGTAGGCTGTCACTTTAGGGGCGGTGGAGGAATTGGACCGCCGTTTCTTGACGACGATTGGCATCATGGCGGGAAGATTGAGCAGATATTTAACTCTATTCATAACGGTTTACCAGGAGGCATGCCCGCTTGGAAAGGACGACTTCAAGAAGAGCAGATATGGCAACTTGCCGCTTATGTTAAAGCTTTCGAAACTGACGCACCAATGCCTGATGGGCCAACTCAACCCGTTGAAAGAAGTCCTGGGGGGCTCGATGCTGAACCGAACAAGAGTCGTAAAGCAAAATATTGAGACTGAAAATTCGGCATGAAGCAAATTGTCTAGTTTAAGCAAAAATCTATGAAAAATATCTTAGTTATCGCCTTTGTTGTGCTAACGGCTTCAAGTAGTTTGCGTGCCGAGGAAAATATACTCCGAGTCTGTGCCGATCCAAATAACCTTCCTTTTTCGAATAAATTTGAAGAAGGCTTCGAAAACAAAATTGTAGATCTCATTGCTGCCGAATTAAAATCCAAGGTCGAATATACTTGGTGGGCACAGCGGCGAGGCTTCGAGAGAAACACACTTGGTGCTGAAAAGTGTGATTTATGGCCAGGTATCGCTTCGACGAGCGAGGGGATAACAGTAACTCGTCCCTACTATCGATCGACGTATGTTTTTTTATCTCGAGCGGATCGTCACCTTAACATCAACTCTTATGATGACTCTCGTCTTGCTGATCTCATCATTGGCGTACAAATGATAGGCGATGATGGGGCAAATACTCCGCCGGCTCATGCATTAACAAGCCAGGGACATATCAACAACATACGCGGCTATATGCTCTATGGTGATTATGAGGAAAAAAATCCGTCAAGCACAATCATTGAAGCGGTGGCACGAGGAGAAGTTGATCTGGCCATCGTTTGGGGTCCGCTCGCTGGATACTTCGCTGATATATCCCCAGTCAAACTCATCACGATCCCTGTTAATCCCATGCTAGACAATTCACCGTGGAACATGGCGTTTGATATATCAATGGGTGTTCAACAAGGCAACGAGAAGTTACGAGCACAATTAAATAAAATACTTACCCAGAAAAACGATCGAATCCACGAAATACTCTCGAGCTACAACGTACTTTTAGTCGAAAAAAAAGATAAAAAATGACTATTGCACAGCACCAAAAATAAATCTAACCAATAGCCTCGAAACATTTTCATGCAAGGGATGTTCTGTGTTCAGTTTTTTTGTAATTATGGTCCATCAGTCTGGATAGCTGCCCACCTTTCGACAGTTTACAGGAGTCATGAAGTGTGTAATTGGGTGTAGCAATATTTTTGGGTTGAAAGCTATTTTATAGTGTCATCATATTAATCCAAAGATAATCATCAACTATCAACAGTCCCTGCTGATAGGTATATGGATCGCGCTATACCAGAAAACTATTATCGGTCATTAGTTTTTTTTCGCCCCTCTTCCAGACCACGGCGATAGGCTTCTTCCGCATCTTGGTGTTGATGTTCGCCTTTACTGTTTTCTTCATGATCGCCGTGCCCCTTATGCATGAAGATATGCATCAGTGGACACAACAAAATAATCAGAAATGGAAGATATGGAAGGATGTGGGCACTGTGATCAACGAAAATAAAATAGAGCGCCACTCCAATAAGTATAAGAGTTGCCATACCATGAAGGCTGGTCCAAAAACCGGGTTTGCTTGCCATCTAGTTTCTCCTATGCCGCCTTATAGACAGCGCTGTTAGATGAATGTCAGGGTCATTTATCAACATTAAGTTTCACCCGCTTAAGGCGCAGTGAGTTGCCAATCACCGACAAAGAGCTGGTTGTCATGGCGATCACCCCGATCATCGGATGAAGTAGACCGACAGCTGCAATGGGTATCGCGGCCACATTGTAAAACCAGGCCCAAAACAGGTTTTCAACGATTTTCCGAAAAGTTGCACGGGACAGGCGAATAGCCTCCACCACCTTGGTTAGTTCACCTTTAACCAAGGTGACATCCGCAGCTTCAATGGCAACATCGGCGCCAGCACCGATAGCGATACCCACATTGGCCTGTTTCAGTGCCGGGGCGTCGTTGATTCCATCGCCCACCATGGCCACCAGTTGCCCATATTTTTCCTGCAGCCGCTTAATTGCATCCACCTTGCCTTCAGGCAAAACGCCCGCCATAACTTCGTCGATCCCCACCTGGTTCGCGACGTGGCGAGCTGTGCGTTCGTTGTCGCCTGTGATCATGACAGTGTGAATGCCCATCTCATGAAGCGCGGCAATGGCAGCTTTCGAGTCCTCTTTAATGGTGTCGGCCACGGCGACAATACCGGCTGCCTGGTCTCCGGCGGCAACCAGCATGGCGGTCTTACCCTCGTTTTCAAGACGGATCATGACTTCTTCGAGGTCGCCCAACTCTATATTGGCTTCGCTGAGAAGACGGCGGCTGCCCACGCGAATGAGCTGGTCGTCGACACGGCCTTCCACTCCTCGCGCAGTAATCGCTCGGAAGTCCATCACTGTAGGAACCTCCAGTCCCTTTTCCCGGGCGCCATTCACGATGGATTGCCCCAGCGGATGTTCGGAGCCGGCTTCCACAGATGCCGCGAACCTAAGTACATCGCTTTCATTGAAGCCGGCGGTAGCAATCACATCTGTGAGCGCGGGCTCGCCTCTGGTGATGGTGCCGGTTTTGTCGAGTACAACGGCCTTGATGTCCTTAAGAGACTGAATGGCCTCGCCGGAGCGGATAAGCACACCTGATTCTGCGCCCAGTCCCGAGCCCACCATGATGGCAGTGGGAGTGGCGAGCCCCAAAGCACAGGGACAGGCTATCACCAGTACGGAAATTGCCGAAAGTGTACCCAGCATCAATGGTGAAAGTTCCGGGTTAACCCATGGCAGGAACTCGGCACCCCAGTAAAGAATCGGCCGAAGCGACTCGGCGAAAATTAGCCAGATTACAAAGCTAGCAAGGCTGATCATGATAACCGCCGGGACAAACTTTGCGGTCACTCTGTCGGCGAATTCCTGGATGGGTATTTTAGAGCCTTGTGCCTGTTCCACCAGTCGGACAACTTGTGACAAAAAGGTATCGGCACCTACCCGAGTGGCGCGAACTTGCAGCATGCCTTCCTTATTAATGGTGGCTCCAATCACTGCTTCGCCGGGTCCTTTCTCCACCGGCACGGACTCGCCCGTGGCGATGGATTCATCCAGATGACTATTACCTTCGACAATTTCGCCGTCGGTAGGTACCTTGCCGCCAGGCCTAACCACCATGATGTCTCCGACCTGAAGCTCCGCAACCGCTACTTCAACTTCATGTCCTTCCCGTAGCACGGAGGCGGTTTTAGCCCCCAGTTTTAGTAGTTTTTTGATCGCCTGTGATGCCCGCCCCTTGGCACGAGTTTCCAGGTAGCGGCCAAGCATATGGAAGGACATGATGGTGGCGGCCATTTCAATAAAAGATGTCATGGGGTAGATAAATCCCACAAGCCCGATCAGGTAGGGAGGCAGGCTTCCCAAGGAAATAAGGACATCCATGTTGGCGGTGCGATTGGTAAGAGAACGCCAGGATGAGCGGTGGGTTGCCCACCCGCCTTGCAGAAACACCACAGGAAAGCCAAGTAAAGCAACCCAAGTGAGATAATTAGGCACTGGCACCCAAAACATATGGACCATCATCAGTACCATTATCAAGGTGGTTGGGATGGCGGCGAACCATAAACGCCTCCAAGCCTGTTCAAGGTAACGCTCTTCAACCGCCGCGTCGGCCTCAGCATTTCCCTGCGAACGACTTTCACTGATGGCTGCTACATCGTATCCCGCTTGCTCAATAGCCTCTTTGATGTTTTTTGTGTTTACTTTTACCGGATCGAAACTAACCGTCACCTTATGATTGGCAATGTTAGTTGAAATATCATTAATGCCGGTAAGGCGCTTGATGGAGGTTGAGACTAGCCCAGCACAATGATCGCTGCCCATGCTAGGTACTGTGAAAAAGGATTCACTAGTTCCGCTAGACATTGATGATGACATACTATCTACATCGTAGCCGGCCTTTTCGATTGCGTCCCAAATATTCTTATCACTTAGCTGGTTTGGATCGAATTCCACAGTGATACGGTGATTAGCTATGTTAGTACTGATATTGATGATGCCTGATAGTCGATTAATAGAAGCCGTTATGAGGCCAGCACAGTGATTGCTGCCCATGCCGGACACCAAAAACTGTGTTGTTTCAACATCCGAAGTAGTTTCCGTAAGTGTAGATTTTGAGGGTTGTTCAGGTATGTCCATAGCTATCATCTAACTCCAATTTAGTATGCAAATAGTAAGAGGTTGTTGGGCAATTCAATCAGCTTAATTTGCCATCATCTGGGAATTTTCCAGACAGTTAACATCAAATTTCGGAAACTGAGTTCGAACATTCCAGCAAACTTGCATCGATATGTACCTCGTGTTTTATCAAAAACCTCGTCAGCATATATAGCTTGCGACTGGGTCAAATAACTTGCCTTACTATCCATTAATATAGTTCCACTTTATCTCATTGCAGAGATCTATCTCGCTAACTGATTTTGACGGCTAGGATCCCTAAGTTAGAGTTTTTAGCAGTAGATAAAAAACCAATACTACACCTATAATCATGATAGTTAGATGCCTCTTTCAATATCATTACGTTTAGATTACAAAATCGTAATCATAAATTTCATGAAGTTACGTATCATTGGAATTATTATAGATCTGTCTAGATAGCTTTAATGACAATGTGGGGCTGGAAACATGGATAATGATTTACAGGTCATTTTGTTATTAATTAAGACAATAAAGTATTATTGAAAAAATGCGCATAGTAAGTCTATTACTGCTTTGTTTTTCGTTGGCTTTCGCCAATGTTAGTTATGCGCAGAACCATGAAAAAAATTGCCCTATGGAGCAAGACGGCAGCATGAGTAATATGGATCATGCCAATATGCCAGACTGCTGTAATGATGCCGAGACTGCCGCTAAAACAGGTAAATCCTGTAAAGCAGATCAAAATTGCAGCATCTCTAATGTGGTTATCCTTTTTTCTGTTCCATCATGGAACTCCGTTTCCACTGATAGGCGTTTGGCCCGAGCGAGTATACCTTTTGTGCCTACCTTGGCGCCTACTGGCCTCTGGCGTCCGCCAACCTTAAGCTGATCCCATTTTTCCGTAGTGTTTCAAGCTGCGATTTATCTCCATGCTTGAAACATTTGCGTTGTATTTGCTGCAACGCCTTTGAGTTCATCGGATCCAGCTTATGTCAAACCTATTTATCAGAGCCATTGTGCTCAAAAGTTATTCGCCACCAATCTGGCGAATTCACTGGCTAGGCTTTATTGCATTATTGACTGCGAGTTTTGTAACCGCAGTCATGGCGCAACCACAAGTTTCATCTGAGCCACTAAGCCTTGAAAATGCATTACTGCTTGCTGAACAACGCTCTCACGCCTTGTTGGCGCAAGATGCTTCATCGCAAGCCTTCAAAGAGCTAGCCATTGAAGCCGGACAACTTCCCGATCCAATGCTGGAGTTATCTGTAAATAACCTGCCAGTCAATGGTCCCATGGCTTATAGCCTTACGGAAGATTTCATGACCTCTCGCAATATTGGCATTTCTCAGACATATACCCGTGAAGCCAAGCGTCATGCTCGTGCCAACGTGTTTGAACGTAAAGCAGATAAGGCGCAGATAACTAAAAAACTGACTCTTACTGAAATACGCCAAAATACTGCAATAGCCTGGTTTGATGTTTATTACCAGCAGCAAATGGTTAGGTTATTAACACGCGAGCAGCAAGAGGCAAGCTTACAAGTAGAGGCTGCTGAAGCTATTTATCGTGCAGGGACTGGCCCGCAGTCCGATATTTTTCTGGCCAAAACAACTGTGGCTGAAATCCAGGATCGTATTCATCAGGCTCAAGCACGTCTTGATAATGCCAAAACGACGCTGTCGCGTTGGGTCGGAGATATTAACAATATCTCTTTAGACGCCGCGCCTGACATCACTCAGTCTCCGCTCGACACTCAGCATTTATATCATCAGGTAAGTGAACATCCAGATATTGCTGTAATGAGGGCTGAGGAGGCGGTTGCAATGGCTGAAGCCAAAGTCGCACGTCAAGAGAAACAGTCTGATTGGACTTGGTCGGTAATGTATGGCGAACGAAGTTCAGGTTTTTCGGACATGATTTCGATCGGCGTCAGCGTGCCACTGCAATGGAATCAGGAGAACCGTCAGGATAGGGTGGTAGCCGCCAAATTGGCCCAAGCGGACCAGGTGCGAGCAGAACGCGAAGAAATGACTCGGGAGCATATTGCTGAAACAGCGCGTTGGTTCGATACCTGGAAAAGTAATTTAGTCCGTCTCAGTGACTATGAAACGGCTTTGATCCCCCTTGCCAGTCAGCGCACTAATGCGGCACTAGCCGAATATCGGGGGGGTAAAGGCGAGTTAGAGACAGTGCTTAATGCCCGAAAAATGGAAATTGCTACGCGTATAGAAAAACTGCGGATCGAAATGGAAACCGCAGCGCTTTGGGCCACATTGGAATATCTGATATTGCCCGATAGTGCCGTCATTCCTTCATCCCGCACCAT
>DELT01000083.1 GCA_002354555.1 Methylophaga sp. UBA2689 | reverse complement strand
GCCATTTTTGATACCAGTAAATCCACCCCACGAATTGGTCAATTGAACCCCGCTCAGGAATGGGATGGGGTGTTACTGGTATTGTTTGATGATGAATATCAGCCAATAGAAATATTTTATGCTTCCAAGCAGATTATCCAGGAAGCCCTGAATGATCGTGAGAGTAATCGTAAAAAACGTGGTGCCATGTCTATCGCCCAATTCAAAATTATCGGCGAACGGATCTGGACGGCTGAAAATGGAGCAGAACCTGAAGTCTGGGATAATCAGGCTACGTGATTTATGTTGGCAGGTTAATGGAGTTGTACGGACGTTGTTATGCAGGATGATTTACAACAGATTTTTGCCGATGGCGGCATTCTTGCCAGGCAAATCAAGGGATATCATCCACGTCAGGCACAACAGGAAATGGCTCAGCGTATTGCCGATACTCTGGCCTCTGCTACAGTTTTAGTCGCTGAAGCGGGTACCGGCACTGGAAAAACATTTGCCTACCTGGCACCAGCGATTTTATCTGGTCAAAAAGTCTTTATTTCTACTGGTACCAAAAATCTTCAGGATCAATTATTCAGACGCGACTTACCCACATTGCGTAAAGCGTTGGCCGTACCATTTCAGGCAGCCATCCTTAAGGGGCGTAGTAATTATCTATGCCATCACCGATTGACGCTCGCCGAACAGGATCCTTTACTACTTTCACAAAGCGACACGTTAAGGTCATTACGTGATTGGTCACAAAGCTCCAAAAATGGCGATTTAAGCGAGTCAGATCTACTGGAAAACCAATCAAATCTATGGCCAAGAGTGACCTCGACTGTAGATAACTGTCTGGGACAGCAGTGCCCTGAATATCAGCAGTGCTTTATTGTGGAAGCCCGTCGTCGGGCTCAGGAAGCTGATATTGTGGTGATTAATCATCACTTGCTGATGTCTGATTTTGCCTTGAAATCCGCAGGGCAGGGTGAAGTGTTACCAACAGCCGATGCATTTATAATCGATGAGGCACATCAGCTACCAGCAATTGCAGGCCAGTTTCTCGGTAATCGTATCAGCAGTAATCAAATCAACGAATTATGTCGTGATACCGTGCAGGAAGTTCAGGAACACGCAGCCGACAGCAAAACACTGGGATTACACGCAGAAAAACTACAGGCAAAATTACAATCATTACGCCTGCACATCGGCAACGTCGAACAACGTACGCCTTGGTTAACTCATTTGTTTAATGACGAAATTAAAAATAACTTCAATGAGTTAGTGGACTATCTTGAAGTGTTTGAATCAGAGCTTGAACCTTTGGCGGTACAAAGCCCGGGGCTATCACAATGCCATGTTCGAGCTAAAGAATTAGTCAATATTATTCAGTTATTCTCTGAGCAAAATGACGATAATCTGGTGTTGTGGCTGGATAATCGACCAACAGGATTTGTTTTACATGCCACCCCGTTTGAAATTAGTCAGCATTTTCAACAATGGCTTGAAGAAAAACCGGCAGCATGGATTTTCACCTCAGCAACCTTAACCGTCGCCGGCAAATTTAATCATTTCTGCCAGCATCTGGGCATTGAAAACGCTGAATATGCCAGTTGGGAAAGCCCATTTGACTACGCAAAACAAAGTCTTTTGTATTTGCCAAATATTCCAGTTGAACCCTCAGATCGACAATACAATCAATATGTTGCTGATATAGCTAAAGAAGTCATTTTGCACAGTCAGGGACGCATCTTTTTATTATTTACCAGTTATCGGGCCATGCATGAAGTGGCAGATTTACTGGCCGATCTGGATTATCCCTTAATGGTACAGGGTAGTGGGGCGAAAGCCACCTTACTGGAAGAGTTCCGTCAGCATGGAAATGCCGTTTTGTTAGGCACCAATAGCTTTTGGGAAGGCGTTGATGTGCGGGGTGAAGCTTTATCTTGTGTATTAATCGATAAAATACCGTTTGCCTCACCGGGCGATCCGGTATTGGAAGCACGTATCAATAACCTGCGGGAGCGGGGTGGTAATCCGTTTCGCAGTATTCAAATTCCTTCTGCAGTAATCCAGTTAAAGCAGGGAATAGGTAGGTTAATTCGTGATGAACAGGATCATGGTGTATTGATCCTGTGTGATCCACGGCTATTAAATAAACCATACGGCAAAGTGTTTATGCGGAGTTTACCCGCCATGCCGATCACACAGGACATCAATCAGGTCGAAGACTTCTTTGTACAACGACAAGTTAAAACTACCATTTAGTTATTTAAATTCAATAACTAAAAATGTAAACATCACATCAAATCTAATGCATATTTTTTCAATAACGCTAACGGAACAATCTCAGTAGCACGCTGATGAGTACTGGCAAGCACGACTTTTGGTGCTACTTCATGTTGTTCGGCCTCAAGCCAGCGCTGTGCGCAAAGACACCATCTATTACCCGGCTTTAATCCGGGAAAATCAAAATCCGGGACAGGGGTGCTTAAGTCATTGCCACGAAACCTTGAAAACTCAAGAAACGCCTGAGTCACTTCAACACAAACCGTATGCGAGCCAAAATCCTGATCATTGGTATTACAACATCCATCGCGGAAAAATCCAGTGAGCGGATCATGACTGCAACTTTGCAACGGTTCACCAAGAACATTTAATGCAGGGTTGATTTCCAGTTCCATGATTAGTCGTATTTAATATATTTAAAACGGGCATCATCGGGNNCTTCAATCAGGCCTGGCTGCCACATAACGACTTCTTCGATTTTACTCGCTAGCTCAAAATCTTTATCAGTAATGCCTTTGGCAGCATGATTCGTGAGCTTAACAATAACGAAAGCATATGAAGCAGTCAGGTCAGGGTGGTGAAAAGCGGCTTCTGCCAAATGTCCAACCGTATTGATCACCATTAATGTGGATTTCCAACCACTGGTTTTATATTTACGGCGGATCCAGCCATTCTCCAGATACCAGTTAGGTAACTCAGCCTTGAGTCGTTGTTCAACTTCGGCATCAGAATAGGTTTTCTCGTTTTCAGTTTCTCTCCAGCTCATATTTACATCCTCATTTTATAAACCAACTGATAAGAGAGTCAGTGTAAAGCAATATTAAGTTTCACACTCACTACAGAATTGTTTGGCAATCGTTAGGGCTTAATTTAGATTCTTTGGATTCTAACTCATGGAGATGGATTTTCAGCTCACAATCTGCTTGATTGAAATTAGCATCTTTAAGCAAGTTAGCAATGTTGAATGTTTCTGGTAAACAAATAGTGTTTCTATCGTAACGCTTAAAATTTGGATGGTGCTTAATTTAGGTTAGTACCAATACAGAAACATCGCTTTTTAGTCTGAAAATGTATGGGTTAAGACAAAACGGATAGGCTTATCAAAATTAAGTTGCTAAGTACTCACATTCGTCATAGAACTTATTAATCAATACTTAATTTAACATAATATACATTATACGAATTTATAAAAAGACAAGAAATCGAGATAAGCCATGCTCAAAAACCAATTTCGAGTTAACTTCAGATAATATGCGTTATGACAAACAGATTGGTTTTCTAAGGTGGTTCAGAATTTAAAATCTGAGCGTTTTTACGATACCAAACCCCACAAGATTTTAAATTCTGCACGGCTTGTAATTCAGGTACTCCATCTGAATGATTCGATAGAATCATTTTTCACATTACAAAATATATCGTCATCAGGTTTCTACCAACCAATGAAATCATGGAATAATCTTCTCAGCACGTAAACGATCAAACAGATCGAAAAATGCAGCTCTTGTTTCGCGGAAATGATCAAAACCAAAATCACGAGACTTAGTCGTATCGTTGACGCATTCTTGATCCCGACCCAGGTCTGCATCGGTATGCCACCAGGAAGCCAGTTTACTAATGTCCGTCTCAACCAAATCATGCTTTTTAGCAATTTCACGCCAGGTCACATCTGCTTCGCGCATCTGATTTTCCAATGGCTGCGGCGTTTCAGGGCAATCCGCAACTTCAAGACCGAAATACTCGCCGATTTCACGCCACATACGTCTCCAGCGAAAAACATCACCGTTAACGGTATTGAATGCCTGATTTGCTGCACCTGGAGTTGTGGCGGCCCACTCCATCTGACGTGCCAAAACCAGTGCATCGGTCATATCGGTTAATGCATTCCATTGAATCTGCGAACCTGGAAATACAAATGGTTTATCTGTTGCTCTGCAGATCGAGGCGTAAACGGCAAGTGTTGTGCCCATGTTCATAGTGTTACCTCGGGCGTAGCCAATTACTGTGTGTGGACGATGCACATTCCATGAAAAGCCTTGACGCTCGGCGGTTTCGAACAAAACATCTTCCAGCGCATAATAAAAGTTGTCGCCGGGGACGCGTGGTTCGGATTCGCGAAACGGTGTCTCAGTGCGACCGCTACCGTATGCTTCGAATGAACCGAGATATTGTTTGGTCCCGGTTACTAGTGAGGCGTGTTGTAGGTCGGCATCTTCAAGCGCTGAGAACAGATTACGCATCATGGCACTATTGGCCTCAATGTTAGCTTTCTCATTATCGCGACGGATCCAGGTGCAGTAGAAAATATGCGTGATCGGCAGACCAGCTAATGCCTCTCGTGTAGCCGAATCATCCAGCAGATCTGTGGTTACCGGAATAATGCCGCTCTGTTCAGTCGCGTGTCGTGAAAGACCAAATACCGTCCATCCGCTGGCAACCAAATATGAAGCCAGATTACCGCCAGTTATTCCGGTGGCGCCAACGACTAGTGCAGTACCTTTTCGCATGATTTTTTCCTTTCGAAAAATGAAAAATTAGTTTTATTTTATGAGATGTTATGGAATAGACTCGCTTTAGATAAGAATCTATGCGGTTTTTAAATTCTGCAGGGTCGAGCAATTACAAATTGATTTTATTCAGGCTTTTTCAAGTTTCGGTTAATAATTTCAATAGCATGATCAATCTGTGCTGTGTCAGTATAACGGCCGAAACTAAATCTGAGTGATGAGGTAGCTTCTGCTTCTGTAAGACCTATGGCAGACAAAACATGTGATGCTTGGGGATATTCGCTATTACAGGCTGACCCAGTAGATGCACAAATTTCGGGTTGCATCGCTGCCAATAAGTTTGTGGCATCAACATCTGCAAACCTGATATTCAGGCAACCCGGATGGGTGTTATCAGTTGTGCCATTAATAGTGAAATCAATATGTTTGTCTCTGAGCCCCTCCAGAAATCGTTGTCTCATGGAAGTTAGCCAGGTTCTGTTGTGCTCTGCCCCTTCCCTGCTTAATTCCATAGCTTTGGCAAAACCTACGGATAAGCCGGTAGGCAGCGTACCTGAACGTTGACCGAACTGCTGACCGCCACCATGAATAAACGGTGGCAATGATGCTTGCAGTGAGTTTTTGATGTAAAGCGCTCCAATCCCTTTTGGGCCATATACCTTGTGTGCCGATAAACTCAGCATGTCGACATTCCATTGTTTGACATCAATATCCATGGCTTCAAGAGCTTGTGCGGCATCACAGTGAAATATTGCACCAACGTCATGGGCTAATTCAGCAAGTTTCTGAATGGGCTGAATGATACCGATTTCATTATTGACAGCCATAATTGAAACGAACAAAACTTGATCATTAAGCATGGATTGATACGCATTAATATCCACTAAACCGGTTGAATCAACCGGAATTTCGCTCACTTGATAGCCCAGTTTATGACCAAAAAAATACGCTGCATTTTTAATGCATTTATGTTCAATTGAACTGATAAGAATCTTATTACGCTTCGTCGTATTGGCAAACAGGACACTTGCAATCGCCTGGTTATTTGATTCGGTAGCACCCGAAGTGAAAATAATCTCTTCGGCGGATGCACCTATACAGGACTCAACTGTGGATCTGGCCATTTCTGCTGCCTGAGCAGACTGGCGGCCAAGAAAATGTGCTGAATGAGGATTGGCAAACAAATCATCACTATAAATCGCCATGGCTTGACGAACTTCCGGTTCCAAGGGCGTTGTAGCTTGATAATCTAAATAGATGGAATTGCCAATCAGCACGATAATTTCCTGTAATTAAGCGAATTGTTTATTTTGTCTGCCATTTAAACTTATGACTGTACGTTATTCAAATAAGTCACCCTATCAGCTGCAACCATGAAAACAAAACGATCTACTCCTGATATGCAGAAGTAGATCGCTGAATATTTTAAAAATTAAAACGGAAATTGGACCTACCCGTATCTGGTTTTGATTCAGATAGTTTTGTCAGCAGTGTAATGAGTATCTTTACTGTCAATAACTGTTGCTTTCAAAACACCTGATTTAGTGGGTTTGAAGGTGAAATGCACACTGGGATCTTCGCTGAAGGAAATACCCATATCGACACTGAATAAAGGTTGTTCGGCATAATTTACCGACATTGTTTTTACATAATGTGCTGGAATATAACGTCTGGTCTCCTGGTCGAACTGTAAGCCATTGTAGTTTGGGTGACTGATCATAACCTGGGCCGGAACGGCATGACCTAATTCGGGCTTACGCATTCTGATTTGCATTTTACCCAGCCGTGACTTAACCGCTTCTGGGTCTTTTTGTACCGGGGCACTACAGCCACCTGATGCTTTCACAAAACGCGATACCATATGTAACGTACCGTCATTCATTTCAACAATAGCCCGGACATTCGAATATTGCTGAAAGCGCATGCGAAACGTCAAATCCACCTGTTCCATAGCTGGATTAAGATGAAAATTGGCGGAATAAGGATCCGGATTATCATCAATTATGATGTGGATATTTTTAATATAACTTTCCGCTGTCTGAGGTTTGAGTGATTTAAGCGTCAACGGGACGATTGCAGCATCTTCTGCACGCGCTGGTGCATCCAAAACCAGCCAGTCATCGGCATCGGTTAAAATTGTTTTATTGTCAAAATATATCTCTTTTAGAACAGGCCACATCGGTTCTTTTTCTGTTTTAGCGTAAGCGGTGTTTAATAGCATAAAAGTAATAGATACTGCACAAAATGTGTGACGTAAGATATTGTTAAACATGTTAATTCCCCTTATTCCCATTCCAACTCAGTAAATGCAGATGTGACATTGCGTTTGTGATATTCATCAAACAGCAGCCATTTATCTTTTTCGCTCACGCCGACATTTTCAGTTGCCTGATTGATGGTGCCCATATCATTGATAATCTGGCGAATTTGTTGACGAATAAGGATGAAGTAATTTTTTTCTGTTTCCAGCGCTGCTTTCCAGTCTTGATGAAGGACCGGGCCGTGTCCTGGAATGACAGTGGCGATATCCATCTCCTTCAATTCTTCTATTGCATCCAACCAGCCATTAATACTTCCATCCAGTGCTGGAATACGCTCAACAAAAAGCAAATCACCGGTCCACATCGTTTTGGTATTGTTGTCGAGAACTACTAAATCGTTATCGGTATGGGCCGTGGGGAACGCCATAAGTGTCAGTTTTCGCCCCCCTAAATCGATATTTTGTGTCTCGCCTATACTGACTAAGTGGGTAGGTGCAATAAATTCAGCATTGCCGTATGCATCACCCAGAATTTCCTTGAACCTGGTTTCATAAAAGCTACTCCTTGCGGCCATTGCGGCGGGTAATTTGGCACTGCCGACAAAAGTGGTTTGGGGGTCTTTAAATGCCGCATTGCCCAGAATATGATCAGGATGGACATGCGTGTTGATGACATAGCAAATCGGTAAATCACTTTGTTTTCTGATTGCTGCAAGTAATGATTTTCCTTCGAGATAACTTCCACCGGTGTCGATTACTGCAATGCAATCATTACCTATAATAAAACCGACATTGGCAATTTTGCCCTGATTTGCTTCAGTGGCATCTTCATGTACACCTTCATGGAAAAAAATACCCTCGGACACTTCATTCACCACATAACCATTATCAGCATGTGATATTTGAGCCGTCACACTCGCCATCAATAAACAGCATTTCATTAACAATTTGACAGAATTTTTAGTTAGGTAAGGCATCATCACCCTCCTTCGTTGTAAGCCGTTTCAACACATGTAATCGTATTAAATCGTTGGCTTCAGGATTTGTTTGACTTCAGAGATATTATTAGCGGGAAAACCACCTTTTTCGGCATGTTCTCTAATCGTATCGGCATCGGGTGCACGATAAATACAATAGATTTTATCGTCGGTTACATAGCTCTCTACCCATTCGATTCGTGGGCCCATATCTTTTAATACGCAGCATGATGTCTCGGTAATCTTGTCAAACTCGGCTTGAGTCAATTTACCTGCACCAGAAATTTCTCGTTCTATTACAAACTTTTTCATTATTAATCTCCTTCAGTATAAGCGACCGGTCGTCTTTAATTTGATGCTAAAAAAAAGCTTTTTGGTTTTGTTTTGTTAATTAGTGATGTAGTTATCCAGAAGTTCTGCAGAAAAGCGTTGCAACGGAATGATGGATTGTTCAATTTTCATATGCAGTAATGCACCCTGCCAGGAATCAAAAAGCAGCCTTGCCATCGTTGCAGGCGAAATATCGGTACGCACAATTCCTTGTTGCTGCGCTGATAGCAGCCCCTGTTCCAATAATGTGCAATATTGATTAATAGCGGTTTTCAAAGCCTGGCGACAGACATCACTGACACCACCGATCTCCCCCATCAAATCGCCCAGCAAACAACCACCTTTGAAATCAGAACTTTCCAACTCTTCGGTCAAAGAATCAAAATAGGCTTTTATCGCGGCCAAGCCATCAAGCTCAGAATTGTTCAGGTAATACTGTAACCGAGTTATAAACGGCTCGATATAATGCGTGATCGCTTCTGCCGTAAAATTCTCTTTGCTCTCAAAATAACTATAAAAAGAACCTTTGGGCACATTCACGGTATCCAGCAGTAGTTTCACCCCTGTGCCGTGATAACCGTGCATCATCATCAGTTGAATACCCTGATTGAGGATTTGTTCTCTTTTAAATTCTTTTAGATTTGCCATATCATGAAAATACGACCAGTCGTCTTTAAAGTCAAGTGCCAGAGTGAAAAATGATTGGATATAGACTCTCAGGTAATGAGATGAGCGACCTATTAAAATCGTAAGGCTCGAAGCAGAAAGAAATCTCATCAAGCCTTGATTGGTGTATTTTCAATCTCATTATTTTGACTAAGAAAGAACAACTGAGCTGGAACACTCTGTAGCTGATTTATTTACAGATTATTTTTGATTTTATTGCACATTGCTATTAACTGATTAACCTCAGTCTCATTTAAACCCGTTGCACACAATGCCAATTTGGCAATGTGTTCACCCTCTTCAGCAAACTCACGGCCCTTTGGAGACAAGACCATGGATTTGGTTTTATCATTATCTGGTACATTCTCTCTGACGAGATATCCGTTAGATTCCAACTTTCTTAAAATGGGCGACAAGGTTGCTTTGCTTAAGCCAACTGCTTTTGCAAGCTGCGTGGGTGATGCACCATCGTTTTGCCATAAGCCCATCATGACAACAAACTGTGGGTAGGTTAAACCATGTTGTTTTAATAGCTTTCCATATGCCTTGGTGACCTCCCCACTTGTTGAGTACAAAGCAAAACACACTTGATCTTGTAGTAACGGTCCCATGGATATCCTGTAATTTTAAATAGGTACTTGACTTACTTGTTTTCGGGTTATATTGTTTGTGTACGAACATTTCGCTAACAAACAATAGGATAACTCAAATGAAACAGTACTATTCAATATTATTAATGACTTTGCCGTTGTTACTACCCATTAACCTTTCTGCCAACGAGATGGCAGCAGAAGATAATTATGTACCAACATTAATTACCGAAACGCCATATGAAGGCCGGCAGTTGGCCATTAAAATCGTACGAAAAACCATTGGAACCATTCAGACTGATGCTGCTGCCAAACATCGTGTAAGAGCAAAATATGCTGAAGATCCTGCCCTGTTAATGGATGCCGCTGAGCTTGTGGCAATTGAATTCAAAACAATAGCTATTGCCAACGATTATTGGCGTGAATAAAAAACTGCTTTTTTGGCTTTGTAATGGTTATCGGTTTAACCCGGCTTACCATCAGGTCTGGGTGTCGTTAATATTGGTGAATAAATAATGACATACAGCGTGTAAGCCGTTGCCCAGGCAAGGACGCTAAACCATAACCAAAATGATATTTGTGCTGGTAACAGCCAAATCATAAAAGTTCTCATTAAGCCGACGGCGATAATCAATATAAATGCCAATGTCATTAATCTCTTTGGTGTTAATGCTCTGCCACTGTGTCCCAATGAGACCCGAGACATCATACTGAGAATCATTGTCCCCATAGCACCGGCAGTCAAAGCATGCAAGGCCACACTATACGGTATGTCGAGACCGGCATAATGGGCTGAAAACATTGCTAATCCTAACGATATAAACCAGTAACCGATATGTAACGACCAGAGCAATGGAACATGAAACGTTATCCAGATCTTCCACCGAAACCCACGAATAAATACCAGCACTGCTGCAATAGCAAACAACACGCTTAATACGATTGATGGAATGAATTTCGTCAGCATTAAAAAATGTAAGGCAAACAGCAGCCAAACACTCATTAGTGCCGTTTTATCCAGCCAGGCAATATTGTTTACTTTGGCCGTTTGAGTACCATTTGCGGTAAACATGGGAATTACACGACCACCAATCACCGACATTAATAGTGTTATCAGTAAAACGGCACTGAGACTGCCTGCCTGCTGAATATCCGGGCGCGCCATCACAAGACTTGCATACATAAACGCATTGCAGATAGTCAGTAATAACAGCACAGGAATGAAAAAAAGGTTTTTGTTTTGTTTGGCTCGTAAAATAGGTTTCGCCAATAACCAGGCGCTTACCGGTAAAAAACTGAGATCAATCGCTATTACTAACCATAGTGGCAAACCTGCACCAAATAATAATGCCAGTCTTCCGGCCAGCCATAACAGTACGATAATTATTAACCTGGTGCCGTGCGGTGCTCGTTGCCCTGTCCAACTCTGGACTGCGGTTAACAAAAATCCAATGACTATTGCAGTAACAAAGCCGAAGATCATTTCATGGCTGTGCCAGAATAGTTGGTTACCAACAAACTCGATGTTAAGTTGTCCGGAAATAACCAAGCCCCACAAGAGCATGGCAATTACACTGAAGCTTGCCCCAAACAAAAATAGCGGTCTGAATGCCTGACGAAATAAGGGAATGATGGCTTTTTCTTGTTCAGATAGTTGACTTTCTTTCGTCATAATTTAGTTTCCCGGAGTTACAGAGGGTGCGAAAATCACGTTGTACCCTTAGAAATTTTTACCTCTTCATAGGGGTAGGTGACTAAGTTGGCGTTTTGCACAATCGCGCCTTTAGTCAAGCTTGCTGGTTCGATTTTGTCGGTGTTCATTAAATGAAATACACTTTTACCGCGTGCAATAAGATGATCAGCCACTATTCTGCGATGACATCGCCACCATACAGCCTCAGAGCACATTAAGACGCAGCATTCTTTTCGTCCTAATTTTATGAGTTTTTCTAAACCGTCTTGAAAATTAGGTGTCATCGCGTAGTCAGCATAATTTTGGAAACTACGGTTTTTCCAAAAGCCATTCGTTTCATTTGAAATCGCTTTTATCCTGCTGCGACGTCCACCAAGTTCAGCCAGATGGAGGTAACCAATATGGTGCTTGGCTAAAGTGAGTGGCAAAACATCCTCGTTATATTGAGGATTTGTTCGTGAACGCGGAAACGAACGAATATCCACCACAAGCGTTATATCTGCTGAACTTAACAATTGGATAAACTCATCTACCGTAAGGGTCGAGTGGCCGACGGTATAAAACGGCAGCATTATGATTTCTGTTTGCTCGATGTTTTTGTTAGTGCTGACTCTTTGTGCGCGGCGATATGATCGGTTTTATCGCTTTTGATTTCGTATTGAGGATCATCTTTGGATGCGCGATGTGTGTGACCTTTGTAATCAAAATCCTGTGTGTGAACTTTGCTGATCGTGCCTCCAACTTTACCTGCTTCGGAATTCCAGGTGACATGGTCACCGACCTTGAATTTGTGAGACATAAAGCTTCCTCCAAATCAATTTTAGATAACTGAACCTGATCAATGCTGGTTCAGCTTGAAAATTTTGTTAAGGATTGGTTTCTATTTCCTTAAAAATATCCGGATCTTTTTCTCCGATAGCCTCAATAACACCCCAGGCGCCTTTATCTGTTCTCATCAAGGCATGATCAACCAGCACATAATTCCCAGGATAATCCACTTTAAACTCCACAATAGTGGCGCCACCGGCCGGGATATTCGTGGTTTGTACATTCTTGAATTGCGCGCCATTCATAGAGGCTTCAGGGTATACCGTATCAAAGATCTCGCCGACCAGATGAAATGAGGAACTCATCGCCACTCCGCCATTACCGATAAACAGTCTGACGGTATCACCGACATTCACCTGCATATTGTCGACAACAGCGCCGGTTCGTCCATTAAACACGACATATTCCGGTTCAGAATCGAGCATTTTTTTAGCATCAAACACCTGCAATCCTTTCCGGCCAATCGCACCGGTGGTGTACAACTCTCCCTGCATCAGATAAAACTCTTTATCCACGGCTGGCAAACCTGCTTCAGGCTCAACCAGAATGAGGCCATACATGCCATGCGTCATATGCACCGCCATATTAGGTACAGCGCAGTGATAAACAAATAGCCCAGGATTGAGTGTTTTGAATCGTATGATTTTACTTTCGCCAGGTTCGACCACGGTGGCTTCGCCACCTCCACCTGGGCCGGTGACGGCATGCAGGTCAATATTATGCTGATGCAGGCTGGTCGCGTGGTTATGTAATGTGAGCTCGACTGTATCGCCCTCTTTAACCCGAATCATCGGTCCTGGAACTGTTCCGTTAAATGTCCAGTAATTAAACGTGATACCCGGCGCAAGTTCAGCCAGAACTTCTTTAGTTTCCAGAGTGATTTTGGTTATGTTTTCTGGTGCGCTGTTCTGACTAGTAACTGGAGCAGGCACACTATTGGGATCATGAGCAATATCATCAATCCACTCAAATTGACCGATATGCCGAAAGAATGTCAGCACATTATTTAAGGGCAAACCTGGGCCTTTCCCCGGACCGTATGATTCAACGTACATCGGGTACTGAAACATATACATTCTGCCAATAGATACAGACAGAAATAGCGCTATGCCCACAATAAATATCACCATCGACATGACATAAGCACGGGAGTGCATTTGATGAATCAGTCGCATAAAGAAAAATAGCGAAGCCGTTGCAGCAATGACAAAACCAAACATCTGGATCAAACTGGTTTTGAGATAAGCTAATAGCGAAAATCCACCAAGAGCCAATATCACCATCACACTGAGTAATAACGCCACGGCCACAGTAATGGCCAATATATTTGAAAGCCGGTAAAGATTCATTATCGTTCCTAGATGAAAACGGAGACTTTCGCGATTAAAGCCAAAGATTACTTATCAGGAATATAACAAAAAAGAATAATATAAGCCCGGTAATGCGCATTTATAAAAATATAGAAAAGTAAGACTTGGATTTTTAATGTTGAGGTTTTTCACCTTCCAGAAAATCCTCTAAGGCAATATTGGCATGCGAGTCATATACCTTTTTATTATCTGGGTGAAATACCGATAATGCTATTACCAGCATGCAACACAGGCCAATAAAAAACGTCACCACAACCAGCCAATGTGATGTTAAAAATGCCACAATTATTTTTGCAAACAACCACAAAATATCCATCATATTAACCTGGTTGCAATGTCACTTTTATTTCTGATGCTTTTTTATTAGCAAGATAAATCGTTGTGATTACATTAAATAACATCACTACTGCGCCACAAAAGAATATAAATCCTCCCATGGCTCGCATAATGTAATAAGGATGCATCTGTGCCACGGACTCTACAAAGGTATAAGACAAATTCCCATACTCGTCATAGGCACGCCACATTAACCCCTGCATGATTCCAGCCACCCACATAGAGGTGATATAAATTGCTGTGCCTATGGTGGCCAACCAGAAATGCACATTGACTAAGCTGACGGAAAACATGGTGGTGTTCCACATCCGTTCAACCATATGATATAACGCGCCAATTGAAACCATGGCGACCCACCCTAAAGCGCCAGAGTGCACATGCCCAATTGTCCAGTCGGTGTAATGCGATAACGCATTGACCGTTTTGGAAGCCATCACCGGTCCTTCGAAAGTGGACATGGCGTAGAAGGCGAGCGATACAATTAAAAAACGTAGAATATAGTCTGTTCGAAGTTTGTCCCACGCCCCACTGAGTGTAAACATCCCATTTAACGCCCCGCCCCAGGACGGAATGATCATCGCCAATGAAATGGCGGCACCCAGAGAGCCTGTCCAGTCAGGTAACGCTGTGTATTGAAGATGATGAGCACCGAGCCAGACATAGCCAAAAATCAATGCCCAAAAGTGGATGACCGATAAACGATAGGAATAGATTGGTCGCTCAGCTTGTTTTGGTACGAAGTAATACATGATTCCCAAAAAGCCAGCAGTCAGATAAAACCCAATGGCATTGTGGCCCCACCACCATTGAACCATCGCATCCTGAACGCCGGCAAAGATGGAATAGGACTTCCACATGCTCACTGGTATCGACAGACTGTTAATCACATGCAAGTAAGTAAACATGATCATCATGGCCAGGAAAAACCAGTTAGCAACATAGATGTGGGTGTTTTTTCGATGACTCAATGTGAGGATGAAGTTAATCGTATAGGTGAGCCAGACTACGGCCAGCAGGATATCAAGCGGCCATTCCAGCTCTGCATATTCCTTACCTTGGGTAATACCTAATGGCAAAGTGATCATGGCGCCAATAACATATAAATTCCACCCCCAGAAAGTGAACCACGCCATGGCATCGCTCCAGAGTCGTACACCGCAAGTTCGTTGGATCACATAATAGGCTGTCACCATTAATACAGATCCACCAAAGCCATACACAACGATATTGGTATGGACAGGACGTAAGCGTCCAAATGTAATATAGGGGATATCAAAGTTAAGAAATGGCCAGGCGAGCTCTGATGCAATCCATACGCCGACTGCCGTGCCAAGCACTAAATAAATACACGCACTGACACTGAAATACTTCACCACATCATAATTGTAATTTTGATGTTCTTTAGTATTCATATTGAAATCCAAATTCTTTGATTATCATTGTTACGAGTAGTTTGGACCCTCCTTTTAGATATGTATAATGAATAATATCTTTATTTAAAATCAAAATTATTGATGGATATTAATCAGGCTCGTACTTTTCTGGAAATCATTCGCTTAGGCAGTTTCGGGGCTGCGGCAGTAAAACTGAATGTGACTCAAACCACAGTTACTGCTCGTGTGCATAACCTTGAAAATCAGCTTGGTTGCCGGTTATTTATCAGGAATCGCTCAGGTGCTACTACTACGCTTGATGGTGAAAAGTTTATTGAACATGCGGTAGCGATTGTGCAGGCATGGGAAGGAGCCAAGCGAAATTTACCGTTACCGACAGGTACCGAAACTATTTTCAATATTGCTGGCGAAATCAGTCTTTGGAGTCCGTTAATGCTTCAGTGGCTAAATAATCTTAGTCAGGATATTTCCGAAACGGCGATTAATGCAGAAATCGGTGAACGAACATCGTTGCATCACAAACTCCAGCAAGGTTTATTAGATGTCATTGTGGTACATCAACCGGAATACGGCCCTGGAATACAAGTTGAACAAGTTCTGGAAGAAAAACTGATCTTTGTCTCATCTAAAAACAAAGCTGAACCCTATATATATGTAGATTGGGGAGAATATTTCCGTAAACAGCATGATATCGCTCTTCCACATCTGGCAAGACCCAAGCTGACTATTAATCTTGGTCAGCTCGCACTCCAGCACATTCTGGAAAATGGTGGCAGCGGTTATTTTCGAACACGTGTAGTCCAAAAATATTTACATTCAGGAGATTTGATCAAGGTTGATAATTATCCAGAATTTACTTTTCCTGTGTATATGATGCATAAAAAGCAGACCAAAAATGCGCTCTTTCAAAAAGTGCTTAATGCACTATTTAAGGCGGGGAAAATATCTGAACCATGGTTGTGATATTGTTGAATAGCGATGATTTAAGATTGAAAAACGGATATAGAGGCTAGCGAAATTTTTATCAACTAATTCAGGTGGCCTATGTGGTACTACATAACTAAAGTTGTTGTTAGCGCTGTTGTTATTGTCGTAATTTCTGAACTAGCTAAACGAAGTTCAGTCTTTGGTGCCATTATGGCCTCAGTGCCTTTGATTTCAGTTATTGCCATCATTTGGTTGTATCAAGAAACGGGCGATGTAACAAAAACCAGTATCTTGGCATCCAATATTTTCTGGTTGGTTCTTCCCTCTTTGGCTTTGTTTATTACCTTGCCAATTTTGCTGAACATGGGCGTACATTTTTACTGGAGCCTCTTGATTGCAATCGGTGCCACCGTTGTTGGTTATTACTTTATGCTGGTTGCATTACGGTCATTTGGCATTAATCTTTAGACTTATATTCCTGATCATATTCTCTATGGTGACTTCCGCTTATTGATTATTTGATTGGGGTTAATGTTTAGTTAATACCATCTGAAATATTTTAATTAATCCTATTTATCTAAATAGCATCTCGTGTAATTCTCCCGTCAACTTGTTTAACTACCATTAGGAATCTTCTTATGAAAACTATCGGTTATGCAGCTCAATCTTCTGATTCTCCCTTAGCACCGTTATCTTTTGAACGACGTGCATTACGTGACAATGACATTGCCATGGAAATTCTTTATTGCGGTGTCTGCCATTCTGATTTGCATGTGGCGAGAAATGATTGGGGAAGCTCGACTTATCCTGTGGTACCTGGCCATGAAATTGTTGGCCGTGTTATCGAAGTTGGATCTGCGGTGACCAAATTTAAACCGGGTGATAATGTGGCTGTAGGTTGTATGGTAGATAGCTGTCAGGATTGTGATGAATGCCATAATGATCACGAGCAATACTGCCGTAATGGATTTACCTTGACCTATGGTTCTCCCGATAGAATTTCTGGTGATATAACCCATGGTGGTTATTCCAAAAACCTGGTGGTTCGTGAAGAGTTTGTATTACGTATCCCGGAAAATCTGGATCTGGCACTTGTCGCCCCACTCCTTTGTGCAGGTATTACCACGTATTCACCACTCAGAGAATGGAACGTGGGTCCAGGTAGCCGAGTGGGTGTTGTCGGTATGGGCGGTTTGGGCCATATGGCAATTAAACTGGCGGTGGGTTTAGGTGCTCACGTGACAGTTATCAGTACATCTCCAAAGAAAGAACAGGATGCCAAAGATCTTGGTGCACATGCTTTTCTGGTTTCTAAAGAAGAAGCAGCAATGGAAAGCGCGGGTTCGAGCTTTGATTTAATTATCGATACCGTTCCGGTCAATCATGACCTGAATCCCTACATTCCATTGCTGGATAATGATGCCACGCTGGTTTTGGTTGGACAGATCGGCCCGGTTGAAGGGCCAAATACGGCACCTATGATTTTCGGACGTCGCCGTATTGCGGGCTCGTTGATAGGTGGCATTGCCGAAACGCAGGAAATGCTGGATTTTTGTGGTCGAATGAACATCTTGCCAGAATGCGAAATGATCAAAATGGATGAGATTAATGAGGCTTTTGATCGTATGGAAAAATCTGATGTACGTTATCGTTTTGTCATTGATATGGCTTCATTAAGCGCATAACCTGATTCATGATTTACAACAGATTTCTTAATCGAAACGCCTAGGCGTTTTGCCATCCTGACCAAATTGGCCCGATCGGTTTTCAGCGATCGGGCCGCTTCACTCCAGTTACCATCAGCTTGGGTAACAGCGGTTAAAATGCAATGTTTTTGAAATTCATTGGTAGCGGTTTTGAGATCCATGTCGGGCGATAGACTGGGTTTGAATTCAGCGGTATTTTTAACTGAATTTTCAGCAATAGTTGTTGCTGGTAACTCAAGAAACTCTCTATTTAATGAAATGATGCCGGTAGTCGTCGGTTTTGCTTTGGCTTTTAACGATGCCCGGCTGATCACATGTTCCAGTTCACGAACATTGCCCGGCCAGTGATAGCTTGTCAAAGCCTGTTCTGCATCCTGGGTAAGACGTAATTGCCTGATGCCTAATTTACGACTGGTTTTTTCCAGAAAGTAACCCGCCAGTAATAACACGTCTTGTTCTCTATCTTTTAACGGTGGGACCTTGATTGGATAAACCGATAAACGGTGGTACAGATCGGCTCTGAAACGTCCCTCGCTAACCTCTTCTTCAAGATTACGATTGGTAGCCGCAATCACGCGAACATTAACCTGCTCGACATTATCTTTACCCACCGGTTGTATTTCACCACTTTGCAATACGCGCAGCAGCTTACTTTGCACGGCTAACGGCAACTCTCCGACTTCATCAAGAAACAGAGTGCCACCATGGGCTAATTGAAATTTACCGGCTCTTTCACGATCCGCTCCGGTAAAAGCGCCTTTGGTGTGTCCAAATAATTCGGCTTCAGCCAATGTTTCAGGCAAAGAAGCACAGTTGATATGGACTAAGGGTTTATCTTTTCGCAATGACAATTGATGCACCGTCCGTGCAACCAGCTCCTTACCCACTCCTGTCTCACCCGTGATCAACACGGTGTAATCTGAGCCGGCGACCAACTGGATTTCGTTTTTCAAAATCTGCATGGCAGTGCTTTGACCAATCAGCTCTCCCCCATCTTTTAACAAGGCTTCCTGAGTCAGTTCCTGCACAAGTTGCTGAGCATGCTGGGCACTGATTTCGAGCTTTTTAAATTCCAATGCAGTTTTCAATGTTGCTGCAGACAATGCGGCTATCAGTTCAAGCGTTTTGGGACTTATAGTGTTAAAGCTGCCAGCCTGAAGACTGTCGATGGTGACCAGACCAATGACTTTTTGGTCCGAATACAATGGTAATCCCATACAGGAATGCACTGGAAGATCGCCGGTTCTGGCCAATAACAAACCATCATAGGGATCAGGTAAATTACAGTTATCGGGAAAGATTAGTGGTTTGCTGGCATTGCATAGCTGCTCGAGTCTGGGATGTTCTGTTAGATAAAAACGTCGACCCAATACTTCTGAGGACAAGCCTTGAATGGCCAAAGGCGTTAGCAGGTTTTCATGCAGGCCCAATAAGGCAACAGCATCACATTTAATGGCCTTACGAATTGATGCCAACAGGCGATCAAAACGATCATCGTTATTGATACTGTTCGCCAGATCCAGTGCGACTTCAAGTAATAAGGTTGAATCAAAATCTTGCATAGCCACCTCGATTATTCAATTAAGGTCAATTTAGCACTATAAGGTCAAAAAGACACGTTCCTTCCATGTCAATGTGACACAATGGGTGAGGCGTATTTATGTAATTAATTGATTTATAAAGATTCTTATAAGTGGCACAACCTCTGCAACCACTAATAAAGAACAAGTTGTTTGAATTCGTTAAGAGGTTATTTATGTTAGATAACAGAACCATTGAAATAGTTAAAAGTACCATCCCATTATTGGAAAATGCCGGGGTTGAAGTTACCGATCATTTTTATAAACGCATGTTCAGTCATAACCCTGAATTGAAAGATATTTTTAACCTTGCTAATCAGGCCACCGGAAGACAGCAATTTGCCTTGTTCAGCGCTGTAGCGATGTACGCCAAGCATATTGATGATCTGGGTGCTTTAGGTGAACTGGTCGAAAGGGTGGCCCATAAACATGTCAGTTTTGATATTCAGCCTGATCAATATCAGATTGTCGGTCATCATTTGATTGAAACACTACGTGAAATGGCACCCGAAGAATTTACCGATGATGTAGCCGACGCATGGGTTAAAGCCTATGGGCTATTAGCCAAAGTGTTAATTGGTCGTGAGCAGGATATCTATAGCGAATACCAAAACAAAAGCGGTGGCTGGACCGGTTCACGTTTATTTAAAGTTAAAGATAAAAAACCGGAATCAGAACTGGTCACCAGCTTTACCTTTGTTCCAGTCGATGGTGGTGAAATTGCCAATTACCAACCCGGTCAGTATCTGGCCGTTAGAGTAAAACCTGAGCAGGCAGAAAATATTGAAATCAGACAATATTCTATTTCTGATAAATTTAATGGGGAAAGTTACCGGATCAGTGTCAAACGTGAATCTCACCCTCGAGCTGGCCTCGTTTCCAATCATTTACACGATTCAGTACAGGTTGGTGACCATGTTGAGCTAATGCCACCCACGGGTGATTTCTATTTAGCCCATTTAGACAAACCGACAGTTCTGATATCTGCCGGTGTTGGTATTACACCAATGATGGCTATGCTGGAGACCCTGCTGGCCAGCCAGACCGAACAACACATCTGGTTTTTGCATGCCTGTCAGAATAAAAATCAGCACACCTATGCCGAGCAGCTTAAAAGTAAGGCAAATCAGCTGGAGAAGCTGCATTATTATTATTGGTATAAGCAGGATGATGCTGAAGATGATCAGGCGCTAAATGGTTTGTTAAAGATAGACCGCCTGCAATTTGAGCTGCCGCTGACGGATGGTCATTTTTATATCTGTGGACCAGTTGAATTTATGCGGTTTATCAAACAGCAGCTACTGGATTTAAACGTGGCTGCCGATCAAATTCATTACGAAGTATTTGGTCCGCATAGTGATATCTAAAAAGATGGTGGAGAGCGAAGTAGCTCTCCACTTTTCTGTTGTAACAGACAATCTTGACGCAATCTTCATCTGCATAGGCGTAAAAGCAACCTTTAATGTAAAACAGGATGCATCATGAAAAAAATAAATACCGCACTACTTATTAGCATAATGTCGCTTATTTCACTCACGACTTACGCTGCCCCACCCGTCAATACTGAAGTATGTGATGACTGGGCCAGCAAAGCTGGTTCATATATGTTATTTCGACAAATGAATACGCCGATTCACGAAGCAATGGAAAACGCCATGGGTAATGTGACCCGCGGTCTGCTGCTGAGTGCCTATCAGCAACCTGTAGCGGAAACCAATGAAGGTAAGCAGCAAGCTATAGATAATTTTAAAAATCAGACTTATGAAGACTGCATTTCACAAATGGAATAAATTTTAAAATTCATATTCAAGCAAGGCTCGCCAATTGGTATCGGCAGTTTTGGAGGATAATCCAGTAAGCACGCCTACTTCCCAATGCAGTTTTTTGCCAGGAGAAAGACGGATATCTCCCAGAAACACCGGTCCTAAAGCACGCGTATCTTCGCCGGCATAAAACTCAATGGCCGGTTCAAAATAGCGAGAAAGTCGATAACGGGTTTGTAATGATAAAGCGGTTTCAAATTCACTTTCCTGGGTTTCACCCCATTCATATTTAAGCCAGAAATTGCTGGTTGCAACCCATCTTCCCCACTCTTTCAGGGCAATTAATCCAGCCGCTACTTCCCAGTTTTCATCATCACGTTGTCGTTCGAGTTCGGTTATCAGTCCCCAATCAATACCGTATTCACCTTGTTCGGTCAGTTGCCAAAGCGCTTCAACTTCAAATGCCTGCAAGCGAAAGTCATTATTTTGATTATCTTCGCCGATCAAATAACCTTCGATAAACAAACGGTCGGAAAGACTTTTCCCCAATCCCAAGCGTTGAATCTGTCGCCCATCAGAGTCTGTCATTCGCCATTCAATTTCGCGTTCCAGTGGCTGCACATAGGGTGCATAAACTTTATCAACCGGATTACCATCGGCATGACTGACCATGGGTAAAAGACAAGATATTAATAAACCTGTGTGACGAAGATTAATCATATTTCGATTGATCCTGTAAAAAACGTGCAGAAGCTATGACCAGTATCATCAGTGCCAGACTGGTCAGATAGACCACTATCTGGCTCCATGTTGGCGTCGCTTCATACGCCATCAAGGCATACAGCAACTGACCGGGTAACGAATGTTCGCTGATAATATGAGAACTGTCCCAGACCGGTTCTGTTGAGGGCAACCAGTCCGCCTGGATGAGAAACTGAGTGGCCTGAGACATCATGCTGCCGCCAACTATCACCACCAGAACACAGATAAATTTGGTCGCGGCGGCTGGCTTTAGAGCAATCATCAAGTGGTATAAAAAAATACCGCAGCTGACCCCAATGGCTAAACCAATCAGACTGCCTGATAGCACAGACCGCATCAAAAAATGGTCGCTACGAAACCCGGAAATATATAACATGATTTCGGCACTTTCCCGGCTGATTGCCAGGATAATCGCTGCCATCATCACCGCTTTGACCAGTCGATTTGGTAAAAGGATATTGCTGGAAATAAGCCATAAAAAACCGGTTAGAAACAGATAAATACCGAGGTGAATGATGGTATTAGTGATTTCCTGGCCAATACCTTCCAGCCAATTTGAAATTTCCGGTAAAAAATACGCGTAAGTAGCCCCGGCAACCAACCCCAACAAAATCGCTTTCAGTAAAAAGTAGCGTGATTGCTGACTTACTGTAGTAAATGCCATGAACAGGCTGACCACCATTGCGGCTTCCAGTACTTCACGTAACACCAGAATAACGCTATTCAACAGCATGGTTATTTCCCACTCTCTTTGACAATAATTTTGCCTTGAGCTGTTTTAGGGAAAAATTCTCCAAAAAATGGATAAATGCCGGGCGGTAATGGCCCGACAAAAATAATTGCCTGGGTATTTCCCGGAATCACTTTTTCACGATTAAGTTCATAACTTTCAAACTCTTCGGGTGTTGCATCCTGGTTTTTGACCAATAATTTAACCTTGGTATTGGCTGGAATAACCAGTTCATCAGGATAAAACAGATGATCTTTTATCAAGATCTCAAATACTGGTGGTGCAGCATAACTATTCAATGGAATCAGCATGATAGCCATGCATATAAAAAAATATTTCATCATGTATTGAACGCCACAGGAAAATCAATCACGACCTTGAGGCCACTCCCAAAGGTAGACTGGGTGAGTTTAATATCGGCATGATGCATGTCGATAATATGTCGAACAATGGCCAGTCCCAGACCACACCCGGGTAATTGCAGATCACTGTTTTCGTTCTGGTACCGATAAAACCGGTCAAAAATACGTTCATACTGGTCCGGTGGAATTCCTGGCCCATCATCTTCAACGGTTAATCGAACACCTTTTTCAGTCTGATGGACATGAATCACGATATGCCCATTTGTTGGCGCATATTTGCTGGCATTGTTCAGCAGGTTCTGTAATAGCGTTTCCAATGCAAACATATGGCCTTGGATAATGACTGAATCACCAATCAATTCAATATGTTGCTGGCGTTTATCAAATTGCTGATAATCACGGGCAATCACATCGCTGGTCAATTTATACAGATCAATTGATTCATCTTTTGCAGCAATTTGTTCAGGTGCTGTGCGATACAGCATAAGGATTTGGTTAACCAGATGGCCCATTCTATCAACAGCTGCCTGCATGAGTTGCCAGTCTTCCGTGTTGTCGCCATAGGTTTGTCGCAGATTATGTAAATGAATCTGTAAGGCACTGATGGGCGTTCGTAATTCATGCGCCGCATCAGCAGCAAATCGTTGTTCGCGCTGAAAACTCTGATCAAGTCGCCAGAACAGCTGGTTGATGATTTTCACCAACTGACTCATTTCACTGGGCAATGGTGCCATTTCAATCGGCCTCAAATCATCAGCCTGTTTACTGGCAAGTTGTCTGGAAAGATTTTTTAACGGTTTTAACCCTGTTCCGATAAGCCACCAGATTAAAATGGCGGCGATAACGATGCCAAAAAATGCCGGAAAAATGGTTGCTAAAACAATATCTTCCGCCATAGAGCTACGAACATCACTACGTTCACCAACAACAATCCATCGTTGAAATTGGGGATCAGGATAAACATAGTTATGCCAGCGAAAGCCATTAAAATTGACATCATAAAAGCCTTTTTCAAAACGGCTCAGTGCTATATGTGGGGCTGTGTCGGATCGGGTTAGCAGTTGCCCGTTTGCATCCCATATTTGAAAAAACAGGTAATCACTGGTGGGTCTTTGAGCTGAATCAGACGTGGTTTGATCAACATGGGCTGATGCAATTAATTCAGCGGTGTTAATCAACCGTTCATCAAATAAGCCTTGTGCGGTTTCGATACTGGACTGATAGCCTTTCAGCAGGGATACAAACATCACCAATATCAACGTGGCTACCAGTATCAGCAGTAAATACAGTCGGATAGATTTCATTGATTACTGATTTGATAACCTACTCCGCGAATGGTTTTAATAAACCCTTCCGGAAGTTTTTTGCGTAAATGATGCACATGTACCTCAACAGCATTACTTGCCACTTCTTCTCCCCAACTGTAAAGCTTGGATTCAAGACTGTCTCGAGTCTGCACCCGTCCAACATTCTCCATCAGAATTTTCAGCAACATAAATTCGCGACGCGGTAATTCAACCAAGACATCATCGACTGTTAACTGCATGGTTTTGTTATCAAGACTGACGGGGCCAATCTGCAATGCAGCATGTTGCTGACTGCTCAGACGACGTTCAAAAACTCTTAACCTGGCCAGCAGTTCGTCGATATCAAATGGTTTGGCCAGATAATCATCAGCACCGGCATCCAGCCCAATGACCCGATCATTGATGCTGCCTCGAGCCGTTAATACCAATATTGGTAAGGTTGCATTCACCTTACGGATCTCTGCCAATACGGCTGTGCCATCCATGTCCGGTAAGCCCAGATCGAGGATCACGATATCCGGAGCAGTGGTTTTAATACTGTTAATTGCCTGACGTCCCAAGCTTAAATGATTGACGGTAAACCGGTCATGACGCAGCGAGCGGATAAGGCCCTGCGCCAATGACAGATCGTCTTCAATTAGCAGTATTTGCATTGGTTTGGTCATTCATATGTTTGTTCACTTCAGCCAAAGCCCTGTCGATTTCCATTAAACGGCCTTTATCTGCCAGCGGTCTATCTGCTCTGGGAGCCGCTTTTTTAGCAAATAACAGATAAGACTCAGCTTGTTTATAGTGTTTTTCATCCATTAAAAACAACGCATAAAAGTAATTACTATCAATACCTTGCGGGTTTAATCTTAATGCATTTTTCAGTAATTTTTCCGCTGTCGCCTTATCCCCGAAACCTAATGGCCAACCAGGCACTTTGTAGTACAAAGTCCCTAACGTAGTATAGGCTGAACCATTCAATGCCTGTTCATCAATTTCAATGGCTTTTTCCAAATCGGCTTTGGCTGTTTTGGCCATGGATAACGCACTCAGGCCACCTTTAATACCCGCGTAACTGGCATAGATAATCCCCCGCCAGATTAATACATCCGGTTGCTCGGAGGAGTGTTTTTTTAGTTCATCCGCTTTGGCGGTTAATAAGTCAAATGCCTCAATCTGCTGTTTGTCGCTTAATTCATAATTGGCATGTTCCCAGCCTGACTGTAACTGTAATGCTTCCGGTGATATTGCCTGGGCAGATAAACTGAAAATTCCGAATACCAAGCCAAAAAAAGTTGCATATGTTTTTTTCATTTTGTTGCTCCTGTCCAATAACGTTGAATCAAGGGGAGTTTTTTGGCGAGACCTTGATCTATCCATCGACTGTTAATTGCATTCAGCCAACCGAAAAAACGTTCCGGCCAGCCTAAAAACTGCTCACTACGGTGGTTTTTTTGAAAAAAATCGACAAACTGGCTGGCAACGCTTTCAACACTATCACTCTGATTTCCCAATGCTTTATTCATGGCTGTCACGTTGTTATCGTTCATCGTGGTGCTAATGGTGCGCGGTGCAAACAGACGAACCGTAATTGTGGTATCAGACAGTTCACGACGCATCGCTTCGGTAAATCCCCGCAGACCAAACTTGCAGGCACTGTAGACGCTGAATCCCGGAAACCCGAGCCGGCTGAATGCCGAACCGATATTGATGATCTGGGCCTTATCTGCTTTTGCCAGTATCGGCAGTAATAAACGTGTTAATTCGATGGGTACCAACAGGTTAGTTACCAGCATCTGCTGCACGGTAATTTCGTTCATCTCTTTGAGCGGCCCGAAATGATTGCTGGCTGCATTATTAATCAAAACATCAATTCCGCGGTTAAACTGCTGGCAATAGGCGAATACGGCCTGTCGTCCCGAGCTTGTAGTCAAATCACCGGCGATGCAGTGGTGTTGTCCACCCAATGCACGATTAAGCTGTTCCAGTTGAATATGATTTCGTCCACATAAAACCAATAACACTCCCTGAGCAGATAACGCTTTTGCCAGTGCCGACCCGAGACCTCCGGTTGCACCAGTTAAAACGATAGTGATGGGATGGGTGTTCAGAGACGTATTCATACCGTCAGGCTCCGGAAAATATCGCCATACAGGTGGTAAAACATTTTGCTGCTGTGAGTTATCTGTTGCTGTGCCAAAGGATCGTCTATACGGTTCATCAAAGCTTCAAAAAATTTCACATGGTCCTGATCCAGCGCACCATGTGAACGCAGATAACTAAATGCTTTGTCCGGTAAAAGCAAAGCATTCTGAATTGCTGTCGCTGCATTATCTGCGGTAGCAATACTGGTACCTTCCAGGACGTGAACCATGCCAAAAAATCCCAGCGGATTGACGCGGAAAACCGTATCGTATGCATAGGCCACCATAAGCTCGGTGGCAGAATTTGCACGACTGTTTCGCACCAATTCTTTATCATGACCACAGGCGGCTATATCATTCAGGATCCATTCCTGATGTCCCAACTCTTCCTCTATATATTCAGCAACCGCTTCACGTAACCATTCATACTGTTCTGGCAATTGCGAACCAACCGCCATCAGTAGCGGTACGGTATGTTTTACATGATGATAAGCCTGTGTCAGAAAAGCGATATACAAATCCAGCGTCACTTCCCCTCGCATCGCCTGATCGATAATGGGGGCCGATAATAAGTGTTGTCGCTCAACCTCGGTTTGCTGGCAGAGTGTGTCAAAAAATCCCATACTGTGGCTCCTGATAAATGGATTCCAATTCATGTTGAAAAAAAGTAAAAATTTGATCGCGTTTGGGTCGACCATTGGCTGTGAGTAGTCCAGCTTTTGCTGTTAACGGCTGTTCAAGTCGCTGCCATTTGCTAATTTGTGCGTAGGCTGGAAGCTTTTTATTAACCTGTAATAGCCAGTTTTCCAATGCGGCATCGTTTAAACGGGTATAAATCAATGCGGTGCAATACGGTTTAGCATCACCAAACAAAACACATTGCAGAATCCCAGGATGAGCAAGCACCTCACTTTCCACCCACTCAGGATTAATATTTCGGCCATAACTGGAAATCAGCAGCTGTTTTTTACGCCCCTTAATGACTAAAAACCCATCCGGATCCAGATAGCCCATATCGCCGGTGGAAACCGTGTTTGAGTGTGAGAAGTCCGTGCCGATATAACCCAGAAAGGCATTACCCGAGACCGTGATTTCACCCTTTTCAGTCTGGATATCGACATGAGGCAATATCTTGCCAGCTGTTCCAGGCTTATCTTGTGTTGGCGTATTGAGACTGACCACTGAACTACATTCAGACAAGCCGTATCCCTCATAAACAGGCAGGCCAAACTTACGAGCACGTTCAATCATTTCGCTGGCAACACGACTTCCTCCTACCGCAATAAATCGCAAGGATTCCGGGGGCTGCCATCCCTTTTCAGCAGCTAATAATAAAGCCGACAAGAGTTCCGGAACCAGAATCAGACTTTCTGGTTGATAATGGGAAATTGTGCTCAATAATTGATAAATATTGCCTGCCAGACTGCCGGAAAACCCGGTTTTTTCCATGCCCAGCAATATAATCTCTCCACCACTTAACAGGGGTGTGTAAAGTCCTGCAATATTTTCCAGTAACGTGCTTAATGGCAGTAATGCCAGATGCCGTACATTTTTCATCTGCAGCACGGTTAATAAACTCTGACTTACCTGATATTGATTGTCGTTACTCAGGCACACCCCTTTTGGGTCGGCTGTTGATCCGGAAGTGAAGGTAATTTTTGCTGTGCCAGGAGGTAATGCAATGACTGAGATATTTCGGCAGGCTGTGAAGGTGATCATCAGACTTTTTACAAAGTGACTTTCACCCAGAAAATCGTTATCGATCATTAACGGTCGGTCATGCATCAGCCCAATAGCTCCCGCACTCTGCAAAGCATGTTGCAGTTGAGCTGGGGTAAAAAACAAGGGCAATGGCAATAAAATGATTCCGGCCCGCTGTGCTGCCAGATCCATAATTAACCATTGCACGCTGTTATCAGCCAGTAAACCAATTACCTGGTGTTGATATTCCTTTAGTTCTTCAGCGACCGCTTCAACCTGTTGCATCACCTGTTGGCGTGTCCGTTGCTGAACGTCATCCAGCACACAAATTTTGTCTGGCTGTTCAACGGCAAGTTTTTCAAAGGATTGTAAAATTTTGCTGTTCATTGCCGAATCATCCTCGCCGTGTTTTCTACAAAATCCTTATGGGTTTCCAATAACGATTGAATCACCTGATGTTGGCGCAGATGTGCGATAGCCGTCGCCAGGTGACCGGCCAATACCATAGGTTGATGCTGGTAATAACTGCCCCACTGTTGGGTTTTATCAATCAAACGTTGGGGATCAGCATCACCTAAGGTGATGGTTGAAAGTTGTAGTCGGGAAATCAGATGCCTGACCTGACGGGTTGCCGTAAATACCACCCACTTGTAGTTGGCCTGATCTAATACCGCTGCCAGTAAAATAAATAATAACGGACTGCCGCTATTAAAACTGGCCGCCAAATTACCTATTTCGACCATGTCTGGCCGTCCGGTGTGAACACCATGTAATTTCAGGGTGCGTTCAACAGATTGAGAAAGATACTGCTCGAGAAATAACGGTTGCTGCTGAACCGGTTGAAAACCAATAGCAGAATCAATGTCACCATCCATATGACTGGCGAGAAAATAAGGCAGGAAATGCTGAATTTCAGCGCCAAAAGCATCATTAAACCGCTCGCTGATAAAATCCTGCACCACGGATTGTTCACTGGATTGGTCATCAATTAATGACAGTGATTTATGCGGAAACAACAAACGTTGTTGCCAATGTTTTACATTCTGTTGTGTCGAATTCTGTAAGGTAGTTGCTTCCATAAATCATCTCCTGATGTTTATGGTTGCCTAGGATAAAGCTGGATACTTAAGAAAAACTTAAGCTGCTTTTAATTCTAACGTTGATAAAAAAGCCTGAAACTATCTGACAGATAATTTCAGGCCTGTAATTTCAAGACTGTTATTACTGTATTAAATCGGGCATATCGTAGCGTTGTTCCCGATAGAGCCATGAAGGCAATAACACATGGGCCAGTGCCTCATGCTCATCTTCAATCGATGCAGATCCGATAATTTTCAATTGTCGGGTGCTCAGCGAATAATGCCCTTCAAGCGCCGTGTTATGTGGCCTGAGTACAGTCACATTTTCTCCCTGCATCAATGCATAATTGTCAGCGAATTGCATCAAAGCCCGCCCTATCGACTGTTGTTCGCTTTCCACCGTTAAATCTCGGCCAATCATGGGGGTTTCCGCACTTATTCCCATTAACGACAATAAAGTCGGTGCCATATCGATTTGGCTGGCAATGGTGGCTATGCTGCGTGGTTTGATATCTGCACCCAAAATTAGACCGGGTATTTGAAAACGTTCAATGGGCACCAGTGCATCGCCATAAACATTTAAATCATGATCTGCAATGACCAGAAACAGAGTGTTTTCCCAGTAATCACTTTGCATGGCCTTATCAAAAAACTGTCCCAATGCATAATCAGCATATTTCACTGCATTGGTATTACTTTGTTTGACAGGATTATCCAGCTCAATACGACCATCCGGGAATTCATAGGGTGAATGATTACTGGAGCTGAATACTAAACTGAAATAGGGTTTACCTTCCGCTTGTTTTTGCTGAAGCTGCTGATGGGCTTTATTCAATAGATCCTCATCTGAAACGCCCCAGCTTCCGGTAAAAACCGGATTTTCGTAATCATGCTGATCAATCACCGATTCAAAGCCATTGCCAATAAAAAAACTCGCCATATTGTCAAAATGGGATTCACCGCCATAGATAAATTCGGTGAAGTAACCCCGTTGTTTGAGTAAATCAGCAATGGTGAAAAAGTTTTGCTGAGATAGCGATAGCTTGACCACACTTCGAGCAGGAGTCGGCAAATAGCCACTGATTATCGCCTCGATACCTCTCACTGAACGTGTACCGGTGGCATACAGCTGTTCAAACCACCAACCCTTTTGTTTCAGGCGTTCCAGATGTGGCGTCACTGCATATTCCCCACCAAGGGATTTAACAAATGTTGCGCCGAGACTTTCTTGCAAGATAATGACCAAATTGAGGGGCTTATCACGCTTTACAGTTGCCTGATGGATATTTAATGTGGGGAATTTACGCTGAGTATCCAGACCAATCCACGGATAATTTTCATGTAATTGAGCCAGAATTGCTTCATTCGTCATTGTGCCATAGACGTCAGCAGCATTTGATTCGTGCTGCATATTATAAATCGCAAAATACACTGACCAGGCAGAGTTCAGCATAAGACTATTCACCATCGCATCTGGTGTTAGAGCAAAGCTGGACGGATTGGCAGGTCGATGACCAATAGACGATCGAATCATTAAAGCAAGTATCAACAGTAACAATGGCCAGGTAAGCCAAACTTTCCATATTGGCCAGGTTTTCTGATGAGTGTGCAGCCAGCGTTGCAATAGTTTCTCTGCCACCACTCCGGAGATAACGGTGAGAGTCAGTCCTATCAATAACGGCCAGCGAAATCCCTGCCAAAGTGTGGCAAAGACCTCTTTCGGATAACGCAGATATTCAACAAATAAGCGGTTAGGACGCAGGTCGTACTGACTAATAAAAGCGGGCGTTGAGGCTTCCATAAAACTGATAAGGACAATAACCAGCACGCCCCAAATCAGCACTAGATTTTGCCAAATCTTCCATCCAATTCGATTTGCCAGTAATGGCATGCCCAGCGCTAATGGCACAAGCAGCATTCCCATCATAATCAAATCTGCACGAATTCCTTGCCAGAAAATGGTGGGGAGTGATGTAGCAGCAATAACTCTATCCCACTGCCACACGACTAAGCCAAGACGCGATAAACTCAGAATGACCAAGCCGGTGAGAAGCAGCTTGAACAATATCAGATAAGGGCCAAAAAAAGACTGTAATTTAGTCATCATCAGCCCCGCCCTGTTAAAGGCCACAAGATTGTCAGCCAGGTGGCCAGAGCAATAATAATGGCAATAAGCACCGCCAAAGAACCGTAATCCTTCGCTCGGCCTGACAGCAGATGATGCTCGGTACTGATGCGATCAACGACACATTCGATCGCCGAATTCAGTGCTTCAACCATTACCACAAGCAATAAAACTGTGATCATGGTCAGTCGTTCAACTGGTGATACATCGAGAAAAAAACTGCTAATGCCTGCAGTTAGAAGCAGCAGAAAGGCTTGTCGAAAAGCCGTTTCATAACGCAGTGCAGCGAAAAGCCCCTGCATGGAATAACCAAAAGCATAAAGCAGCCGTTTGCATCCAGTATGTTTTTCCACAAATTTGCCCCATTACTCAAAATGAGGCTAATGCTACGACGCCAATACTTAAGTAAACCTTACGGGATTAAATTTTGTTTGATTGGTCAGTCTTTTTGTTTTGAAGCTTGTCTAGATTTAAACAGCATCAATAATAAGGAGCTTTTATGAAATCCAAATTAACTTTCTGGCACTATCTGGTGATGGGCATTATTGCCTTTGGCTTTATTGACGCGGGCGTCATGTTTTATCTTGCCACCATGCATTGATATCAGCGTCGGGTATGTGGCCGATTAAGATTTAGAATTGGCCCGGCTGGTACCACACCCGTGGGATTAATGGTTTTATGACTCCGGTAATAATGCTCTTTGATGTGCTGCATGTTTACCGTTTCTGCAACACCAGGCCACTGGTATAACTCGCGAACATATTCAGAAAGATTCGGATAATCGGCAATCCGTTTCAGGTTGCATTTGAAATGGCCGTGATACACGGCATCGAAGCGAATCAGTGTGGTAAACAAACGCCAGTCTGCTTCGGTAAGAGCATTACCGACTAAATAGCGATTTTTGCTCAGACGTTCATCTAACCTATCCAATGCGTCAAATAATGGAAAAACGGCCTCTTCATAAGCCTGTTGTGTGGTGGCAAAACCCGCTTTGTACACACCATTGTTAATGTTGTCGTAAACTTCATCATTGATGGCATCAATATCGTTTCTCAATTCAGCAGGATAGTAGTCACCCGCTTTGGCACCAATCTCATCAAACGCACTGTTAAACATACGAATGATTTCGGCCGATTCATTACTGACCATTGTGTTCTGTTGTTTGTCCCATAACACTGGAACCGTTACGCGACCGCTATATTGCGGATCAGCATGGGTATAAATCTGGTGTAAAAATTTCGCCTGATGCAGCGGATCCTGAATCACACCTTCCGCATGATCAAATGTCCAGCCATGTTCCAGCATCAATGGGTTGACTACCGACAACGAAATCATATCTTCCAGTCCTTTAAGCTTACGAAAGATTAAGGTTCTGTGCGCCCATGGACAAGCCAGAGAAACATATAAATGATAACGCCCTGCTTCCGCTTTAAAACCATCTTTCCCTGACGGGCCAGGACTACCATCAGCGGTCACCCAGTTGCGGAACTGTGATTTGCTGCGAATAAATTTTCCTTGATTGGAATCAGTGTCATACCAGCGATCGACCCACTGGCCTTCCATTAATAAACCCATAGATAACTTTCCTTAAATTATATTGACTGTTTTATTGGCGAAGCTCACAATTTGTGCACTTCATTGCGAATAAGTTCATGAAACATCCCCACGCACAGCAGTTTGACCAGCGCCCTGCCAATTTCTGGCAGCTGTGTGTATTGCTGTTGTTGCTGAATAGTCTGGCGTTTACCAGCTGGATTGATTTTCGTCAGGCAAACCTTTCAGGTGATTCGGGTTTTATTGCTGATTTTAATCAGCTTACCTTAGCCAATCATCGAGATCATTTCCGTTCACTGCTGGATCTCAAAAATCTGCCAGCACCAAACACGTTTGATGGTGACAACGAACACCATTGGTTAGTGTTTTCCAGCTTATTGTCTCTTCCTGTCGCGATACTGCTGCAGACGGATGCCTTAGGTTATCTAACATTGCTTATCCCCAGCAATGCCAAATATTATTTACCACTCAATCGCGCACCACCGAACTCCTACTAATCCCACTGCTAAACCTTTTTTGTTTAAAAACGAAGCTATCTTCGAGGATTATGTATGCGTTCCTTCTATTCAAGGGCTGTTTTATTCAGCCTGATTATCATTATGGGCCTGCTTAGTGCATTGCCTAATGTGTTGCCAACGTCGACGACACAACATTTACCTTCCTGGTTTACTGAAAATACCTTTAAATTAGGCCTTGATTTAAGCGGTGGTTCTCATTTGCTTATGCAAGTGGATACCAATGATTTACAACTTAACGATCATCAGCAGTTAGCGGAACAGATCACCGATGCATTACGAGAAAAACGGATCTTTATTCAGCCTATTTCTGTATCGAAAAACCACCTGGTCATCACCCCGAAAGATCCTGCTCGGATGGCGGATATCAAACAACTTGTCCAGACCTTTATTAAAGATCCCAAAGGTGGTTTGGCTTTGTTTTCGCTTGATGCTGAGACGAATAAACTGACTATCACTCCAACCAAGCTACATAGTGAAAAACTCACTAAAGATGCCGTTGAGCATAGTTTAAAAGTGGTTCGTCAACGTCTGAATGAAAGCGGGTTGGTCGACCCTACCATTACCAAACAAGGTAGTGATGGCATTCTGGTGCAATTACCTGGTGTGGATGATCCAAGTTATATTCGCTCTTTGTTGGGCACGACAGCGAAAATGACCTTTCACTGGGCCGCCAGTGCTGATTCCAAGGAAGTCATTCAAGCGAAAGGCATTGATTCAGATGATGTGTATGCGTTAGAGGCACGCGTCGCGCTTGAAGGGCAACATATTCAGGATGCCAATCTGGTCTTTAGTCAGGAGTCCGGTCAGCCGGTCGTCAGTTTTGTTTTGGATAAAGAAGGTGCCCGGCTGTTTACGGAAATGACCAAAAACAATATTGGCCGCTCTCTGGCAATTGTATTGGATGATGAGGTTATCACTGCGCCTGTTATCCGCAGTGTAATTGCCGGGGGACGTGGCGAGATCAGTGGCGCATTCACTGTAGCCGAAGCCAATGAACTTGCCTTGCTGCTGCGTGCTGGTGCCTTACCAGCACCACTTAATGTGATTGAAGAACGTACCGTGGGGCCTGATTTAGGCAGTGATTCGATCTCGATGGGCATTACCACTGGGATAATCGGTGCCATGCTAGTGCTGTTGTTTATGCTAGCAATCTATGGCAGCTGGGGCTTGATCGCCAGTCTAAGTCTGACACTCAATATTGGTTTGATATTTGGTGTGCTGAGCTTATTAGGTGCTACGTTGACGCTACCTGGGATTGCCGGGATTATTCTGAGTATCGGTATGGCCGTGGATGCCAATATTCTGATAAATGAACGGATCCGTGAAGAAACCCGTCGTGGAAAACGAGCGTTTATGGCACTTGATGCTGGTTTCAGACGTGCTTACAGCACGATTCTGGATTCCAATATCACCTCATTGATCGCAATCAGTTTGCTGTTTATGTTTGGCAGTGGTCCGGTTAGAGGCTTTGCGGTGGCAATGGCCATTGGTCTGATTACGTCTATGTTTACCTCCATTTCATTTACTCGTTTACTGATGGAATGGCGAGTCAGCAAAATGCCGAAACAGGCTTTATTGGAAATTTCCGGTATTAAAAGTCTGGATCGGCTCAGCAATAGCAAGATTGATTTCATGCGAGGTCGATTTATCGGCATTACCGCTTCTGCTATTTTGTCACTAGCCTCCATCGGTTTATTCTTCCAGCCCGGACTGCATTATGGCATCGACTTTAGCGGTGGTACGGTAATGGAGGTAGCGGCGCCCAATACCGACGTGGAACAGCTTCGTCAGGCTTTGCAAGAAAAGGGTTTTGCGCAAGCTGCTATTCAGGAGTTTGGTGATGATGACTATTATCTGGTGCGTTTACCAATGGAAGGTGCTGAGCAGGTCGCCAGCGGCAAAACGGTTGAAGAAATCAAATCTGCGGTGACCGAAATATCTGCTGATGCCAGTTTCCCACGAGTTGAGCTGGTGGGACAAAAGGTTAGTGGTGATTTTCGCGATGCAACCATTCTGGCGATTGTTTTTGCTGGTTTTGGCATGTTGGCCTATTTGTGGATCCGCTTTGAGTACCATTTTGCCCTGGCAGCTACATTAACGATTGGTTTGGACTTGACCAAAACCATCGGTTTTTTTGTATTAGCCGGCGTGGAGTTTAATCTCACAGCGGTCGCAGCGTTATTAGCGTTGATCGGATACTCAGTCAATGACAAAGTAGTGGTGTTTGACAGGGTCCGGGAAAATCTACGGCTGACACCTGATAAACCGATGCTGGAGTTATTGAATGAAAGTATCACGTCCACATTAACCCGTACGGTATTTACGTCAGTGACCACTTTTCTGGCATTGATCCCTATGGCTGTTGCTGGGGGAAGTGCTGTCGCCAGCTTTGCTTTGCCAATGCTATTTGGCATTGTGATTGGCACCAGCTCATCGGTGTTTATCGCGGCACCTATTGTGTTTTGGATGGGGCAGCATCGTATGCGTAAAGGTCTGTCGCAGTTGCGTCCATCTGCTGAAGAAATGCAAAAGAAACTGGATGCCATTATGTAGAAAAATCGAGAATCCGTTTGTAACTAATTAATAATTATGACTTTATGGTGAGGCAACTCACCATAAAGTATTTCAAGGAAAAAAAGATGACGTGGTTGATGTTGGGTGCAGGATTAATTCTATTAATCATGGGAGCAGAGTTACTGGTTAAAGGCGCCTCACGTTTAGCGACCAGTTTCGGGATCCCGGCTTTAGTGGTTGGTTTAACGGTGGTGGCATTTGGCACCAGTGCCCCCGAAATGGCTGTCAGTGTCAAAGCCGCTTTTTCCGGGCAGGCTGAACTGGCCATTGCTAATGTGGTGGGCAGTAATATTTTCAATATTCTGTTTATTCTCGGTCTCGCGGCTTTAATCATGCCGTTGATGGTTTCACAACAATTGATCCGTCAGGACGTACCAATAATGATTGGCATCAGTTTTGTCGCTTTGTGGATGATTCAGGATGGCATGATTGGCAAACTTGAAGCAGCTATTTTGTTAACAGGCGTCATTTTGTACACGGTGTTTCTGTTTTATCAGGGCAAAAAAACTGGAATTGATGCCACAGTTGAGATAGATAAGAATCCGGCACCGACCTGGCAAAATATCTTGCTGATCGTAATCGGCTTTGCTTTACTGGTACTGGGCGCCCGCTGGTTGGTTCAAAGTGCGGTGACGATTGCTTCTTCATTTGGTGTCAGTGAAGCAGTTATTGGCTTGACTATTATCGCTGCGGGTACATCACTACCAGAGGTCATGACTTCTGTCGTTGCCACCATCAAAGGTGAACGGGATATTGCGATTGGAAATGTGGTGGGTAGCAATATCTTCAATATTCTTGCGGTATTGGGTTTGTCGGGCTTGTTCTCCCCCACCCCTTTACTGGCCAGCGAACAGCTGATGCAGATTGACGTTCCCGTTATGTTAGCTGTAGCAATTTTATGTTTGCCCTTATTCTTTTTGGGAAGCACATTAAATCGGTTTGAAGGTTTCTTATTCCTGGTGCTATACGTCGCCTATGTCTGGTTTACCATTACAATGGCATTGTCTTTACCTTATCTGCCACAATTGCAAGCCGGACTGGTTTATGGATTGGCTCCACTGGTTGGCTTTTACGTATTACTTTGCTTAGTAAATGATTTATTACGCAGACGCTATAATTAGTATTCACAACAAACCATTATCTCTCACTTCAAATAGGTACTGTTTGGGGTGAGGGATAATTATTTTATTGAGCATTTTCTATCTCAGGCCAGCCGTTAATTTCTGGGTCAAACCCGGGTTCCAGTGCCTGAATTCGTTTTACCAACGGCGGATGTGTAGATAACATTCCGGACATTTTATTTGAAAGCTCGGCAAACAACATGTGTCTGGCTTCTTCCAGTTCATCATGCTTGGCTTTATTGGTACCTTGTTGACTTAGGGCACCTATTTTTTTTAATGCTCCTGCTAACGCGATCGGGTTTCCGGTATAGCGTGTGGCATCCGCATCAGCAAGATATTCACGTTGACGAGATATAGCTGCCTGCATAATTTTGCCCATAAATGCCCCCAGTAATCCCAGCAGAATCAGAGCAATTCCAATCAACAGTATCTGAGCACCACCTTTTCTGCTACGACCTCCAGAGTGCATCAGAATCCGCCCGACAACATAAAGTGCCATCAAGCCGTGAATCAAACCGATTACACGAAGGTTGAGCCGCATATCGAGGTTACGTATATGCGCAAACTCATGAGCGACTACCGCAGTCAGTTCATCGCGATTCAATAACGTTAATGCGCCACGAGTCACGGCAATAGCCGCATTATCAGGTGCGCTGCCCGCTGCGAAGGCGTTAATTCCGGGTTCGTTTTCAATGATGAAAATCTTTGGTGTCTGGATGCTGGCTCCCAGCGCCACTTCCTCAACGATGTTTTGATAACGGGTAACCAGGGGATCACCGGTTAGCTCGTTAATATCGGTCGCTCCCAAAGCCTGAGCAACCTTTGCACCGTCACCGCCCATGGTGACTATTTTCCAGATAGAGGTCAGAATAATCACCGTAGCAACGCCGGCAGCAACCAACCCAAATAATTGCCAGTTAACCATTATCTGTTCAGTCTGATTAATGCTGTCGCTGGTCATCCTGACAGAGGCCAGAGCGGCAATCACGGCTGCGATCAACGCCACAGAAAAAATAAACAAAGTCATCATCAGCCGGCTTTGTTTTCGGGCATTTGCACCAAGTTGATAGCTGCTCGTTGCAGCCATTTTTAAAATTCAACCTTGGGAGCTTCTTGAATCGCTTCACGGTCATCAAACTCCAGCTCTGATGCGCGAGTAAAACTGAACATGTTGCCTAGAATATTAGTCGGAAAGGTTTCCAGAACATTGTTATATTCAAGCACCGTATTATTGTAACCGCGGCGCGAGGCTGCCACTTTGTTTTCAATGCTGGTCAGCTGCTCCATAAGATCACGGAAAGCACCGTCAGCTTTCAGATCCGGATAGGCTTCTGATAACGCAAAGATACCGCCCATTGCTTTACCTAACACCCCTTCGGCCTGCCCAAGCGCCAGCATTGACTTTGCATCGCCCGAGTCAGTTTGATCACGCATTTTTTCCGCTTGATTGCGAGCTTCAATTACCCCATTAAGCGTTTCCTGTTCATGCTTGGCATAGCCTTTAACGGTGCTGACCAACTGAGGAATCATGTCATGACGCTGTTTTAGGGTAACGTCAATCTGTTTGAATGCATTCTGAAAGATATTGCGATACCGCACTAATTTATTGTATTCAATAATCACATATAAAATCAGTAAGCCGACAATCCCTAGTAATACCCATTCCATATTTGCTCTCCTAAGATTGAATTTAATGTCGTGATTGATTATGGATTAGTTACCCACAGTATTAAACAGCTTACTGTTTATGAAAGCCAAGGGCCATTAATGTTCAGCCCAATACTACTCAATATCATTGTCGAACTTGTTTTTGAATCCAGACAAGCATCATTTGCAAACTGACTCGCATTGCCTGGTTTGACTGAATAACAATTGTCTGTATTATCGCTGGCAGTTTCAGGTGCCCTTATTGCAACATGTAATAAAGGTTAAACGGGAAACAGGTGCGCCAATGATTTGGCTATTCCTGTACTGCCCCCGCAACGGTAAACAGTTATTTCATAGCTCTGGTCGCTATCTGCCTGATAGATCGACAGTCACTGTACATTGACAGTATGGGAAGACGAGAAATGAAGCTTAGGTACTGTTTTATCTTTTATAGCCACCTCTGTAATGGCCAGAAAAGATAATCAGATACTGACATAGCTAAGCTGTAAGTCCGGAGACCGGCCCGAAGCTAACGATGGAGTCGTGGCGGGGTGCCTGAACGTTTCCGAGATTACACCCATACTGTCCCCTGCCCGCTATTTACCATACTGGTAGCTGTTTTTGCTGCGGCAGGATGTCTGATGTCTTATATTTTTAATTATCGATTACCTCTTTACAGAACCGTTTATCTGTTTGCCCTGTTGTTTTCGCTGTTAACTTCAAGTGCGTATGCCAGTGAGCATCACGTAACGGTTATTGTGTCAGATCGTTCGGCCCCGACATTGGTCTCTGGTGCACATCAATTATTACAGCAAAATCCCGATGCAAATATTCAAATACGCACGGTCAGTCAGCTTAATGCTTTGGACGATGCTGACTTACAGCAATTAATTGATAACAGTGAAAGCTTATTAGTGGTTGGCGTATTTGGCGATCCGATTGAACGTTTACTGGCTCGTCAATATAACAGTGATCAAAAGCGTTATGTTTTACATAGTGACCAGCGACTTATCGCCTTAAATAGCGACCCAGTTACACAATCCATTCCTAATTATATAGTGAGTGATAAAGCTTCACTAAGCACTACAACTTTGTTGGAGGCCAAACAGGCCCAATATCCCGAGTATGCTAACTGGTTACAGGCTCGTGCTTACTGGGTTAACCGTTCGACAGAAAATTCACGCAGTCTGCTGGACATGTTGCTCACAGAAGGCAATAAAAAAGCCGAATTACAACCGGTTGGGGCTTTACGTTTTGCTTTGCATAACGACGATAAAACTCACTGGTTAAGCTCTGATGAACTAGTGACACAACTGGATGCCTCACGGCCTGTGGTCTGGTTGGTCGATCATGATACCGGCGATCTGACGGGTGAATGGAAACTGCATCAACAGTATTGTCAGGCCCTGAACAGTCAGTGCGTTTCGGTGCTGGCTGCATGGGGTGAACCCAGTGTTGCAGCTGTTCAGACCATCAAAAATGTCATGAGTAAGTCTTTGCCAAACACACCATGGGGAATCGTTTCTTTACAAGACTTTGTGATGGGTGGCGGTGATGGCCGTGAGACGGTTGAACAACTATTTACTGAGCTTAATGTTCCGGTTTTAAAAGGCATTCGTCTTAACGAATTGAGTGAGGCGGATTATGCCTTATCTTCACAGGGTATTCCTCGCGATTCCATTCATTACCGAATTGCCATGCCGGAGTTACAAGGTGTCAGTCAGCCACAGATTCTGGCGTTAACTGAGCCTGCAAAGATTGACCAACAAACAGGGGCTCAGCTGACTCAAAGCCTGCCTATTACTAAACAAATAACCCGTCATGCGAAGCGTATGCAACGCTGGCTGGATCTGCAACAAAAAGAGAATGCTGATAAGCGTGTCGCCATTGTGTATTACAACCATCCCCCCGGCAGACATAATATCGGTGCGGACAATCTGAATGTGCCTGAAAGTCTGCTGGAAATATTGAATTCTCTGAAAAACGCAGGTTATCAGACCGGTGAACTGCCCAAAGATGCTGAGGCTTTGCTTGATTTGCTACAACTTCAAGGGGTGAATTTACCTGAAGACGCACAAGCTTTATCTGCGATGTCCAAGGTCGCCAACACCATGACAGCGGATGATTATCAACGCTGGTTCAAGCAGTTACCGGCCACGGTTCAGGCTGAAATGATTGATGGGCCTCTGGCAGCATTACAGCAGCGTATGCGTGATGCTATTAAGCAGGCTCTGGCATTGGAAAATGTAACCGTTCGTCAGTCTCAACTGCAGTTACTGTCAGCATTTATGCAGCAGACCTCTACGGATATTCATCATGCGCTGGATGGTTTGCGTCATCCCGGCCGCAGTCGGGCATTGAATTTATTAACCCAGCTGGAACAGGATTATCAGCAGATCATCGACTCTGCTGCACAAGGCCATCAACCAGACTGGCAACATAGCGAATCATTACATGATGCATTATTGGAAATGCAGATCGAAGGTATTCGTGGCTGGGGTGACATCCCAGGCAAGGTGATGGTCTGGGATAATCAATTACTGATTCCCGGCGTGCAATTTGGCAATGTGTTTATTGGCCCTCAACCGCCTCGCGGTTGGGAGATCCATGAAGAACTGTTGCATGCCAATATGTCCTTTCCACCGCCGCATCAATATCTGGCGTTTTATCACTATATTCAGTCGATATTTAACGCCGATGCCATGGTGCATGTCGGTCGACATTCCACCTATGAGTTTTTACCCAAACGCAGTGTAGGTCTGGGCGAAGATGATTACCCCGCTATTATTGCCGGTGATGTGCCTGGACTTTATCCCTATATAGTCGATGGCGTTGGTGAAGGCATACAGGCCAAACGTCGCGGGCAGGCAGTTATCATTGATCATTTGACTCCCCCGCTTGCCGTGACTGAACTATATGATGATTTGCTGCAATTACGTCAATTGATTGAAAGCGCCGAAGCGGCTTCAGATAAAGCCACACGGGATCGGGCTATTCGCAGCCTGCGTGAACAAATCGAAACCATGGGGCTGCGTGATGAATTAATTGCCAGCATGGATGAGGAGCTGCAAGTTCGTGGTGCCGGTTTCGATGAAATTGATGATGATTTTCTGCTGCATGAAGTCGGTCATTATCTAACCAACTTTCAGGAGACCTTTATGCCGCTTGGACTGCATGTATTTGGCCGCAATTGGTCCGCGGATGGACTCGATACCATGATGAACTCAATTCTGGACAACACAGATTACAGCGAGGATCAACGCAAAGATATCTATCAAAAATTGCAAATATCTCCAGCTGCTGAGATTGAAGCGCTTTTAAATGGTTTGAATGGTCGTTTTATCTCTCCAGGGAAAGGCAATGATCCCATCCGCACGCCGGATGCCCTGCCCACTGGACGTAATTTTTATGCGTTGGATGGCAGTTTGCTGCCTACCCGTGTGGGTTTTGATATTGGTCAGCAACTAGCTGCACCTGTATTGTCCGGCGAAAAAGGCAATATTGAAGGTCATGAAGTTGGCGATCGCAATAAACAAGGCGTGATTTTATGGGCCTCTGATTCGGTGCGGGATGAAGGTGCGATGATTGCGTTTGGTATGAAACTGTTGGGAGTACGCCCCATATGGAATAGCCGAGGCATTATCAAAGGTCTCGAGCGTCTGCCTCTAAATGAGGAGCAACCGCAGCGGCTGGATGTGCTGTTTACTACCTCAGGTCTATTCAGGGATTTATATGGCGAACATCTGGTGTTGCTTGATAAAGCCAGCTTATTGGCCCTGGATGCCAGTCATGATCTGATTATCCGTAATTATCCTGCTCTGGCAGTCGCCCTTAACGCTGCTTTGCAGCCTTTAGGTGAATGGCAACAAGGTGGCGATGAAGCGCTGGATAAAAATCTGGTGGCCGCCAATTGGGTTAATGAAACCAGACAACGGCTGGCCCAACAACCGGATATCGATCCGGCTCAACTAGGTCGACAGACCAGTCTGCGGGTGTTTGGTATTGCCCCGGGTTCTTATGGTGCCGGAATTAATCGTCTGGTAGAGCGATCTTCTGCCTGGGAAGATCGTAGTGAACTGGCGGATGTATTTATCAAACGTATGGCACATGCTTATGGCAGTGGTCTGCAGGGTGAATCGCAACCGGACTTGTTCAAACAGCAACTTGCCGGAGTATCACAGACCTTTCTGGGACGTGCCAGTAACCTGTATGGCCTGATGGATAATAATGATGCATTTGATTATCTGGGTGGTTTTAATCTGGCGGTGGAAACAGTCAGTGGCCAGCAACCTGGAAGTGCGGTGATTAATCACAGTAACGACGATAATCTACGGATCGATAATCTGCCACAAGCCCTCCTGGTGGAGCTGCGAGCCCGTTATCTGAATCCACAATGGATTAAGCCGTTAATGAACGAAGGTTATGCAGGTGCCCGCACCATGGGCAGTGAGTTTATTGAATATCTTTGGGGTTGGCAGGTGACCAGTCCCGAGATCATTACCGATCAGGTCTGGGAAGAAGTGAAAGCCGTATATGTGGATGACAGTCTGCAGTTGGAACTGGATTCGTTTCTAAGTGATGGTCATAAGCAACACGTGCAAACCAATATCCTGGCAGTAATGCTGGTCGCCATTGATAAAGGATTCTGGGATCCTGACCTGCAGACGCAAAAACAATTGGCCGAGCAGTTTGCTGCCAATATTATTGAAAAAGGCATTCCTGGCAGCGGTCATACTCACGCCAATCATCCAATGTATGATTTTGTGAAATCACAGCTTGATACGGACACAGCTGAAGCATTAGAAGCTGTTCTGGCGCGAAGCCGAATGCAAACCTTAGAAACGGCTTCCTCTCCAAGTCATATACAAGAATTGCAATTGAATCAGCAGGATAGCCAGCAAATCAAGAATAGTAATCAAACTGCTGAGGACACTACAGCAACCAGCTCCACCGATAGCAAAATGCTTTGGTTGTGGACGTTGCTGGCATTATCAGTAATCGTTGCCGCAGGATTATGGCGCGGTCGTAAAGGAGCTATGTAATGTATCCGCATTTTTCATTGGAATTGATGCACCAGCTGACCGGACTATTATTAACCCCGGTGGTTTGGGCCTTATTATTTTTTGTTGGGTTAGCCGTATATGAAACAGGGATTGCCATTGGCGAGCGTTTTTGGGGAATTGCCCGCTTATCTCGTCAGGCAGACAGTGATTCGTTGATGGCTTTGGGCAAACGCAGGATAGAACGGGCCGATTTTATTACCAGACTGGCACCAATGCTCGGTTTGATGGGCACCTTGATTCCATTGGGTCCGGGACTTGCCGCATTAGGCGAAGGACAACTAAGCATACTGACAACGGCAATGACAGTGGCGTTTGATACCACAGTGATTGGCTTATTGGCTGGTATGATTGGTTTTGTCATTGGCCGAATGCGTCGGCGTTGGTACGATGCTGCACTTACGCTGTTGGAACAGCAAAATGGATAAATGGCGGCGCAGTTCATTTCTCGATACTGATGAAGATCCGTTAGGTCCATTGGCCAATCTGATTGATATTGTGCTGGTATTTGCCTGTGGTTTAATCGCTGCACTGGTGGCGTTCAGCACTGATTTACAGGATCACTTTGAAGTTCAGCCGCAGGAAATCACTCTCGGTAAAGAACTGCCAAAAATGCCCGACAATATGCAACAACAGATGCAGGATGGCAGTGGTTACGAAGCTGTTGGTCAGGTATATCGAGATCCACAAACCGGTAAGCTGATTTTAATTGACGAGTGATTTTCGAGTCGAACGATCGTCAAACCTTAAGTAAAAGATTTTCGCCCAGCCCGCGAATCCAAAAGCAATTTCAGGTAGAATCACCGCTTCTACTGAACTCCTGTTTTTATTGGATTTTAAAATGGCTCAATACGTATACAGCATGAACCGCGTTGGCAAAATCGTCCCACCCAAACGCGAAATTTTAAAAGATATTTCTCTATCCTTTTTCCCTGGCGCCAAAATCGGTGTATTAGGTTTGAATGGCTCAGGTAAATCTACCCTGCTCCGCATTATGGCGGGTGAAGATAAAGATTATATTGGCGAAGCCAGACCAATGCCGAATATGAAAGTCGGTTATTTACCTCAGGAACCTGAACTGGATGACAGCAAAACGGTTCGGGAAATCGTTGAAGAATCAGTTTCTGATGTTAAAGCCGCATTGGATGAACTGGATGCGATTTATGCAGCTTACGCCGAACCGGATGCCGACTTTGATGCATTAGCCAAAAAACAGGGCGAACTGGAAAACCTGATCACTGCCAAAGATGGACATAATCTGGACAATGCCCTGGAACGGGCAGCTGATGCGTTACGCCTGCCACCCTGGGATGCCAAAGTTGCTGTGTTATCCGGTGGTGAGCGTCGTCGCGTTGCGTTATGTCGTTTATTACTCGATCATCCGGATATGTTATTGCTTGATGAGCCGACTAACCATCTGGATGCTGAATCGATTGCCTGGATTGAACGTTTTCTGCAGGAATACCCCGGCACCGTGGTGGCGATTACCCATGACCGTTATTTTCTGGATAATGCCGCAGGCTGGATTCTTGAGCTGGATCGTGGTCGTGGTATTCCTTATGAAGGCAATTACTCTTCCTGGCTGGAACAGAAAGATCAACGTCTGGCCCAGGAATCCAAACAGGAAGCCTCTCACAATAAAGCCATTCAGGCTGAGCTTGAATGGGTGCGCCAGGGAGCCAAAGGTCGTCAGGCAAAATCCAAAGCGCGTTTGAAACAGTTTGAAGAAATGAATTCAAAAGAATTTCAAAAACGTAATGAAACCCAGGAAATCTATATTCCACCTGGTCCACGTTTGGGTGATAAGGTCATTGAACTGCATAACGTCACTAAATCCTATGGCGACAAACTGTTGTTCGAAGATCTCAGTCTGACGATTCCCCCCGGTGCAATTGTTGGCATCATCGGCCCTAACGGTGCGGGTAAATCTACTTTGTTCCGCATGATTACCGGCGAAGAAAAAGCTGATTCCGGTGAAATCGAAATCGGCAGTACTGTGCAACTGGCTTATGTAAATCAGGCCCGCGAACTGGATGGCAAAAAAACGGTATTTGAAGAAATTGCTGATGGTGCCGATATGATTACTGTCGGAAATTATCAGACCCCTTCTCGTGCCTACTGTGGACGCTTTAACTTTAAAGGGTCAGATCAGCAGAAGTATGTGAAGGATTTATCCGGTGGTGAGCGTAATCGTCTGCATATGGCCAAACTGCTTAAAGAAGGCGGCAACGTTTTATTACTCGACGAACCAACCAATGATCTGGATGTGGAAACATTACGGGCATTGGAAGAAGCCATCTTGGCGTTCCCGGGTTCAGCCGTAGTCATTTCGCATGATCGCTGGTTTTTAGATCGGGTATGTACCCATATGATTGCTTATGAAGGCGATTCCAGCGTGGTATTCTTTGAAGGTAACTACAGCGAATATGCAGAAGATTACCTCAAGCGTTATGGCAAAGATCATCAGCCGGAACGTATCAAATACCGCCGGATGAATTAGTTTGCGTTCTTAACCACAGAGACACAGAGGGCACAGAGGTTTAAAACGGATCTTGTCGGGTTACGCTACGCTAACCCGACCTACCCATGTAAAAAACTTATTTAATTTCTCTGTGTACTCTGTGTCTCTGTGGTTAACTTTAATCTTTTAAAGGCTTATGCATCATCTCAGGTGTACGTTCAGGACCGAGGATACCGACACGGATCAGAAAATCACCAAAATGCTCATCTTGCTCACGTTCTGCAGCAAACTGTTCAATCATTGGTTTCAACGTATTCAGAATGGTGGTTTCATCCACATTTTCCAGATACAGACGATTTAGTCGCTGACCACTGAAATCTGCCCCCAGATTCAGGTTATAGCGTCCTATCGCTTTACCGGTTAACGCAATTTCACCCAAGTAAGGTCTGGCGCAGCCATTCGGACAGCCGGTGATACGGATATTAATCAGTTTTTCCGGCAGGCCCACATCACTCATTATCTGTTCAAGTTTGCTCAGAAATTCAGGTAAATAACGCTCAGATTCAGCCATCGCTAATGCACAGGTAGGTAACGCAACACAGGCCATGGCATTTAAGCGTAATGCCGGACGGCTCTCACCGATATCAAGTTGATATTTTTGGACCAGTTGTTCAATAAGCGGTTTTTGCTCAGGACTGATATTGGCAATAATCAGGTTCTGATTACAGGTCATGCGAAATTCGCCCGTATGAACTTTGGCGATTTCACGCAGTGCTGTTCGTAATTGCAGTGATTCCGTATCTTTGACTCTACCGCTGTAAATATACAAGGTCAGGTGCCATTGACCATCTTCACCCTGGATCCAGCCAAAACGATCACCATTACGTAATAACTCAAAGGATCTGGCAGCTGTCATTGCCTCACCATGGTATTCGGTGAATTTCTCGTTAAACCAGTCGATACCATGATCATCAATGGTGTATTTAAAGCGCGCATGCGCCCTGACACTACGGTCACCAAAGTCACGTTGAATGGCAGCAATGGTTTCGCAGGCTTTAACAATCTGGTCTTTTGGCACAAAACCGGCCATGGTGGCTAAGCGTGGGAAAGTTGCGGTTTCACCGTACGTCATACCCATGCCGCCACCGACGGCGACATTGAATCCAACTAACTCGTCGTTTTCAATAATGGCAATTAACGCAATATCGTTGGCCAATACATCGCTGTCGTTTTCAGGTGGAATAGCGATACCGATTTTAAATTTACGCGGTAAATAGCGATCACCGTAAAACGGCTCTTCAGATTTTCCCGGTTGATAGACACATTTTTCACCCAGCCATATTTCAGCATAGGCACCCGACTGCCAGCACAAATGATCGCTGATAGCTTTGGATATCTGATAGACCTCGGCATGAACAGATGATTGATGCGGATTGACGTTGGTGACGACATTACGATTAACGTCACCACAGGCACCTTTGGTGTCCAACATCAATGCATTGACCTGTTGCATTAATGAACGCAGATCTTTTTTCAATACTTCATGATATTGAAAGGTCTGCCGGGTAGTTATCCGCAGCGTGCCATTCGAGCAATCATCTGCAATCTCATCCAGCCCCAACCATTGTTGCGGGGTGACCACACCACCCGGAATACGCAGTCGAACCATAAATGAATATAACGGTTCCAGCTTTTGACGACGACGTTCATCACGCAGATCTCGATGATCCTGCATATAACTGCCATGGAATTTGGTCAGCTTGTTGTCATCTTCGGAAATCGCTCCGGTAACCACATCATCCAACCCTTCGGCTATGGTGCCACGCAGGTAACGACTGTCGAGTTTGAGTTGTTCGGCTTCAGGTAATTTGGTATTCATTAGTACACATCACGTTGGTAGCGTTTATCACGCGTCAATTGACGCAGATATTCAGTGGCATCTTCGCGGCTTTTTTTGCCTTGCTGGCTGATAATATCAATCAGAGCTTCATTAACATCCGGTGCCATATTGTCGGCATCACCACAGACATATAAATAGGCTCCATCCTGCAACCAGTTCCATATCTCAATGGATTTTTCACGAATACGATGCTGCACATAGATTTTCTCAGTCTGATCCCGAGAAAATGCCACATCCATATGGGTTAATAATCCAGATTTACGCCAGGACAGCCACTCGGTCTGATAGAGAAAATCAGTCAGGAAATGCTGATCGCCAAAGAACAGCCAATTAGATCCTCGAGCACCTCGTTCTTCACGTTCCTGCATAAAGCTTCTGAATGGGGCAATACCGGTTCCGGGGCCAATCATAATAATTGGTGCATCATCATCGGCAGGCAATTTGAAATTTTTATTGGGATCGATATACACCGGAATAGTTGCATCTTCGGCTAAGCGGTCGGCTAACCAGGTTGAGGCTACCCCGCCTCGCTCACGGTTATGGGTGTTATACCGTACTGTTGCCACGGTGATATGCACCTCTTCATCAACCGCAGCCTGACTGGATGCGATCGAATATAACCTTGGCGGCAATTTACGCAGCAATTTGATAAAGCCGTTGGCATCGATGTCTGTTAATGGGTAACTTTGTACCAAATCCAACACATCACGACCGCGGATCCATTCGGTAACTGCCGATTTGCTCTCCATCAGCTTATTCAGTTCATCCGACTGGGACAGTTCAGCCCATTTTTCCACTAACGGTCGGGTCAGCACGGTAATTTCACGATGATGCATCAATGCATTGGTTAAGGTTTCTGTTTGTTCATCAAGTTCTACTGGACCATCAGCATCAAATCCCAGCGCATCAATCAGCATGGAGACCAGAGCGGGATCATTCTGTGGATAAACACCTAAGGCATCACCCGGCTGGTAGTGCAATCCCGAACCTTCCAGTGAGATTTCAATATGCCGCACTTCCTTGCTGGAACCGCGCCCACTGAGTATCTGGTTCTCTAGCAACGGTGCAGAAAATGGATGTTTACGATCGTATTGAACGGAGGTTTCAAGCTGACTCATCGCTGCAGAAGCTGACGGAGGTGCAGCACTGGCTTGCATGGAGCTGGTCAGTGACTCAACAAATTCAGCGATCCATTTTTCCGCCAAATCATCATAATCCACATCACAATCAACGCGCGGAATTACCGCGGTTGCACCAAGTTTTTGCAGACGCTGATCAAAGTCTTTGCCAGTCTGACAGAAATATTCATAGCTGGAATCGCCCAAAGACAGCACGCTGAATTTCAAACCTTTTAATCCTGGTGCTTTACGGCTCCCCAGAAACTCATATAAATCCATCGCGTTATCCGGTGGCTCACCTTCACCATGAGTTGAGGTTAACACCGCAAGATATTGTTCGTTCTTCAGTTCTCGTGGTTTGTATTCGGCCATATCCCATAACTTGACTTCAATACCACTGGCTTTAGCTTTTTCGGCTAGTTGTCCGGCCACTGTTTCGGTATTACCGGTTTGTGAACCATAAAGCACGGTAAGTTTGATCGTTTGATCCGGCAGAGAAGGTGCAGCTTCCGTAACAGCTGTTCCACCCTGAGCCGCACGATAGCCTGACAAATAGCCTGACAGCCAATCTACCTGCCAGCCTTCCAGGCCTTGCAGTAAATTATTCAGCTGTTGCAATTGTTCATCGGTTAATGGAGCGTTGGGCAACCTGATATTCATGTTGTTGGTTTGTCTCTTAAAAATTGAGCTGTGAGTCCGCACAAAATAACAAAAACTTTATATAAATAGAAACTATATGTTTTGATTTTAATATAATTAAAATGAATATAAATTGATACTAACAACTATTATTGTAGAAAAATTAATGCAAATTATTGTGAATGTTTTGGTGTGAAGCGGTAAAAATTAATGGACTATATTTAATATTGGTCCGTAGCTGTATATTTCAACCGCTTTAAGATCTGTTTATATTTCAGAGGCGGAAATAAAAGATCAACAAGCTCTAGTCACTTTTATGCTCGTATAAATCAGTATCAGCGTACATATACAAAGATTGCAAATCGATGTTGTCCATCGCGTGACTGGAAGCCGTACCAACAGTATATTCAATATTAAGGTGCGGGCTGACATTAGCATTATAATTTTTTACTGCTTCAGCCAGTTGTTCCAGTCTGTTTTCTGATTGCTCACACACACTTAAAACGACAAACTCGTCATCAACCAATCGAGACACTAACTCAGTATCAGTAAAGATTTCTGTCAATATTCGGGAAAAATGAATAAGGGCTTCATCGCCTGCAGAAATTCCGTGAGCATGAGAGATGCGCTTGTAATTATTCACATCAAAGTAATACATAGTAATACTGGCCTGGTACGGTACAAAAATATTCAGTAATTTTTGTGCTCTGCGTTCGAAAGCCTCTCGATTCATTAAGCCGGTCAAATTATCCTCATCTAACAGTGGATTATAGTCGATTTCCTCTTCGACCATTTCCGTCAATTGTTTTAATAATTGTTTATCTCTATCCGAAAAGCTCCTTGGGCTAGGGTGTTTTAAACATAAAGCGCCCAACTTCTCTCCGGAACTGGCACGAATCGGACAACCGGCATAAAACCGTATATAGGGTGCTGAGGTAACCATGATATTTTCAGCATAATGTTTATCATTCAGTGTATCGGAAATGACAAAAATATCTTCCTGAGCAATCGTCTGGTTACAAAATGCCACTGAACGTTCCGTTTGCCGTTGACTGAATCCCTGTGATGATTTTATCCATTGTCGATCTTCGTCTATCAGTGAAATTAAGCTAATCTCCACATCGAATAACCGGGTACAGAGTTTGGTTAAACGATCATAACGATGTTCCGGTTCACTATCCAGAAGTCCCAGGCCATGCAGGCGTTTAAGCCTTTGCAAATCAATATGTTTTGACGTGTTTTTTGACCAGTCAATAAAAGCCTCAGGTAACATGGGACGACCAATAAAATACCCCTGAGCCTGATCACAGCCCATTTTACGCAGCAGATCCAGGGCAGCATTATCTTCGATACCTTCTGCAGCCACTTGCATATTCAGACTGTGGGCAAGTTCAATAATCGCCTTGATAACCAGTCTTGATTCGCGTGAATCCGCAGAGGTCATGACAAAGGTTTTATCCACTTTTACTTCTGAAAATGGCATACGAACCAAGGCCAACATCGACGAAAAACCGGTGCCGAAATCATCTATGGATAAACGGAATCCTCGCAATCTCAACCTGGTCAGAATATCCAGAGACATCACCGGATCGTCCATTGCGGCAGTTTCAGTCAACTCCAGAATCAGTTGATCCGGTTTGATATTATGGGCTTCACAAAGCATTTCAATTTGTTTGAATAAATCCAGATTCTTGAGTGATGCAGCAGAAATATTCACCGAAAGCAATAAGCCCCTGTTCTGGATTTTTAGCGAAGGATCTGCTTCCTGAAGGTAATTTAAAAAAGGTAATGCCTGTTCAAACACCTGTAAGGTTAATTTGTCGATAAGATCATTCTGTTCGGCTAATGGAATAAATTTTTCCGGGGAAATAAAGCCCTTTTCTGCATGTTGCCACCGAGCAAGAGCTTCCAGGCCAGTTAGCGTGCCACTGATACAAGACACTTTTGGTTGATATACCAGATAAATTTCACCTGCATTAATCGCTTCTTCCAGCTCATTGACGGTAAGGGTATTAGCCTGGTTTTCAGCACGCAGTTGTTGACCAAATTTGTTATCAGCTGTGTTGATGGATTCAGAGTTGATTAAATCTCGGAAAGCTTTTGGATTAAAAGGCTTGGGAAGAACTCCCAGAACATTAAGTCCATGTGCTCCCGCCGAACGTGCAGCAGCATGCAATAGTTGCTGGCCGGCGCCACTGGTGATGATTAACTGGGCATCGATCTGCATACGGCCCAGTTCTCCAAGCACTTCTACACCATCCATATCCGGCATAATCAAATCAATAATCAGATACTGTGGGCTCCAGTCATTGATGAGCTCCAGAAAACTTTGAAAGTCGGAGGTTATTTTGGCTGACAGACCGATAAATTCAGCGACATTGGCAATCGCTCTTGCAGTGAGATTATTGTCATCCAGAATAAGTACTTTTAATTCGGTCATCGTCCCAGACTACTCTTGGTTATCCAATGAAAATAAACTTTGCAGACACTTTGTCATTTATGTCTCATTCTGCAAAGAATTTCGGATTTTAGTGGTTAGTTCATCTCGACTGTACGGCTTGCTCAGTAACATTACTCCAGGGTCCAGCCGACCATGATGGACGATAGAGTTTTCGGTATAGCCAGAAGTGAACAATACTTTTAATTGTGGCCGGATTCGCTGAGCTTTGTCCGACAGCTCTCTTCCACTCATACCGCCTGGCATCACTACGTCAGTGAATAATAAGTCAATATCTGCATCACTCTGAATGATCTCCATAGCTTCGAGACCATTTGATGCACTGATTACCTTATATCCCATAAACTCCAATTGCGAAATAACATAATTGCGAACCAATTCATCATCTTCAACAACAAGTATGGTTTCGTTGCCAATATGTGGCTGAATATGCAATACAGAAGCGTTTTCTGCTGTAGCAACTTCTTCCGGTGATCGAGGTAAATAGAGTCTGATGGTGGTTCCCTGCCCGACTTCCGAATAAACATTTATATGACCATAGCTCTGACGAGCAAATCCATAGACCATCGCCAACCCCAGGCCAGTCCCTTTATCTTTGCTTTTCGTGGTGTAGAACGGTTCAAACACTTTATCCAGGTTTTCTGGAGCAATGCCCACCCCGCTATCTGAGACACCAATAATCACATAATCACCTGGCGTAACATCATGTTGGGAACCATAGTCTTCGGAGAGTGAAACATTGAGTGTTTCAATTAATAACCTGCCACCTGATGGCATCGCATCACGTGCATTGATGGCCAGATTCAACAACGCATTTTCCAATTGCCCCGGATCAACTTGCGCCAACCAGAGCTCAGGTTCCAGAGCCAGCTCTAGCTGAATCGTCTCCCCAATGGATCGGCTAAGTAATCCCTGAAAATTCGTTAATAATTGATTGGCATCAATATGTTTTGGATCGAGAGCCTGCTTACGGGAAAAGGCCAGTAAGCTGCGAATTAATTCTGCTCCGCGGTCTGCTGCTTCCTGGATCATTTCAGACAGGCCACGTAATTTGGAATCACTGGCAAGTGACTCAGTAATAATTTCGGCATTGCCGACAATAACTGTCAACAAATTGTTAAAGTCGTGAGCAACGCCACCGGTTAATTGACCAACGGCTTCCAATCGTTGGGATTGCCGTAATTTTTCTTCTATTTCAAGACGATCAGTTATATCCGTAATACCGCCAACCATACGGATTGCTTCGTTAGCGTTATTGTAAATAACATAACCCCGGTCGATAACATCTGCATAGTCCCCATCCTGACGTTGAAACTTATAGTTGTCAGACCAGCTCTGCTGTTGGGTTTCAATTGCTCGCTCAAGATTGTTTATGACTCGATTACGGTCATCAGGATGAATGCGTTTTTCCCAGCCTTCAATAGAAGGTTTTTTTGATTGGGTATCAATGCCAAACAAGGTTGCAAAACTATCGCTCCACCAAAGTTCGTTTGTCAGCAGATCCCAGTCCCAGATCGCATCGTTGGTTGCTTTGGATAATAATTGAAAGCGTTTTTCACTCTCCCGAATATTGGCGTCTGCTTCTTTTTGCAGCGTAATATCGGTCATGTAGCCTTCAATCGCTGCTACATTGCCGTCTTTATCTCTTACACCACTACCCTGCTCCCAAAACCAGCGGATACCACCATCTTTATGAATTATTCGATACTCGACCTGAAACGGCTGGTTTTGCTCGATTGCTTTTATTGTTTCAACATACATCTTCTCGCGATCATCTGGATGGATAATATTGGCAAATTCAATCCGCTGGTTGCCGATAACATCTTCAGCGTTATAGCCGGTTAAACGTTCGAATGCTTCGCTTACATAGAGCATAGTCCATTGCTCATCA
>DELT01000103.1 GCA_002354555.1 Methylophaga sp. UBA2689 | reverse complement strand
TTAATAATCTGGCAGCAGCGGCAGCGGCAGAGAATAGACCAGTTGATCGCTATGTTGAGCTAGCCAATATGTCACCCGACCAGCAAGAGCTTGAATTACAGCGCATGCAGGTCATGGGGCAGGATATCAAGACATTACTTGAGCCGCCTAAACCGCCTGAAACGAGAGAGGTCAAAAAAGGCGACCGCATCATAACTGAGCAGTTTAACCCGCAGACAGGCCAGTTTGAGCAGATTGCTGATGCTGAAAGATTTAATCCAAACTCAGGAACGGTTGTAAATGTCGGCACGGGTGGAGAGTCTGCGCCAGTTGTTACGCCTCCGGTGTTATTGCAGGGTTTGCCGCCTGAAGTTGGCGCGAAACTCGATGCTGTATATGTGGCAGCGGGTGGCGGTAAAGATGGTATTGACGCCATGAACAAAATGACCGACAAACTATCAGAACAAGATAGACGCGCATCATCAGCCAATATTCTTGCTGATAGCTTCCCGAATGCAACACCAGAGGAAATGACTCAGCTTAAGTCGGTGATGGATGCTGCGGAAAATACCGAGGCGGGACTGACTCGGGCTCGCGAGGTAAGGGGTAGTCAGCGTAAGGCTCAAAAAGGTAAGCAGTTTCAGGGTAGAGCTGTCAGCTTGCTTAAAAAGATTATTGAAAACCCTCAGCTTAATGATGTTATTGGTTCGCTTGAGGGTAGTTTTGATACGCGGTTATTTAGTGATGCAGAGGCCGAGCTTATTGCTGACATTGAAGAGGCGGGCAATATTCTGACAGCTGATAATTTTGACCTAATGACAGGCGTATTAAGTGAGTCAGATATCTCCATATTGAAAAACCTTTCAAGTGGTGGCTTGAATCGGAAGCGTACAGAAGAGAGATTTATATCGGATGTTCAAGGCATGATTGACAGACTTTCGACCGGTAACGATCAATCCACATCAGAGCAGCAGGTCGGCAGATTTACAGTGAGAGCCAAATAATGCCTGTTTATGAGGTAACGGATCCAGATACAGGGCAAACGCTTGAGTTAGAGGGTGATTCCCCTCCAACAGAGCAAGAGCTTGAGCAGATATTTGCTGCACAAGGCAATCAGTCCATGCCAGAAGGATCGGCACTGGATAGTGTTGTTGAGCCTGCCATGTCTGTTGTGTCCGGCTTAAAAAACACGGTTGAAGGTGGGTTAATGGGTATAGCCCAATCACTCAACCCTATGGCTGAGGAAGGCGCGGGCGCTGAGGCGGTAGCAGATCAGCAAGCGCAAACCTTCACGCCCAAAACGCAGTCCGGTCAAAAGGGCATGGAAACCCTCAACGATTTGATGCAGAAAGGAATTGACCTTGCCAACTTCCCTATATCGGGTATTGGTGGCTTGGTAGAGCTTATAAGCGGCCAGGGAGTCGATCAGGCTGTTGAAACCATCAAAGCCATACAAGAGTCGGGTTTATCTAAAACTGCTGGCGATAGAGTCTTTGATGAGACTGGTAGCCCATTAATCGCTACAGCAGCCGAAACACTTCCATCAGCAGTTGGCGCTGTCATTGGTGCAAAAGGTGCGCAGAATGCAACAAGCAAGGTCGCAACGGCAGTCGATAGCGCACAGCCTATAAATGCAGTGGCGAAAGTAACGGAAGGTATCTTCCAGTATCAGACCCCAACCAAGAAGCGTATAGCAGCACTTATTGAGAATAAAACAGGTGATGTTGATACGGCTAAGTATGTGTTGAATCAAGGTAGAGCAGTTAAAGATAACTATGCCATTAACGCTATTGATCAAGGCTTCGATCCAGCGGTAATAGCGGCCATTAAAAACGCATCAGATTCAGACAAGATCAAGATGCAGCGCATGGTGGATATTATGCAGCGTGGCAAGAAAAACGCCCGTTACGCTGTGATGAATCGGCCTGCTGATATTGCTGGTGATTCACTGGTTGCGCGGGTTAAGTTTATTCAGGCCGCGAACAGAAAAGCCGGAACAGATATTGATAAGGCTGCACAAAAACTAAGAGGACAGCCGGTTGATATTGCAGATGCTTCAGCCAGCTTCTCTGATGCGCTTGATTCTTTAGGTGTACAAATAAAGCGTAATGATAAGGGTGATTTTATTCCTGATTTCAGTCGATCAGAAATTGCGCCAGGTGATCGCGGTCCGCTGAAAGAAGTTATCCGGCAGATGAGCTTGAAAAGTCAGGACGGCAGCGTCGATGCGCTTTCGGTCCATAAGATGAAACGGATCATTGATCGCAATGTCACTTATGGCAAATCACAAAGAGGTTTAAGCGGTGAAACAGAGCGCATATTGAAGCAGTTCAGGAATCAACTGGATAGCAAGTTAGACGAGGCTTTTCCTGAATACAATGCGGCGAACACTAATTACGCTCAAACCATCGGGGCGCTGGATAACATTCAAGCGGTTGCCGGTAGAAAACTGGACTTTTCCAGCGAGATTGCAGACAAAGCCAGCGGTACACTGCTTAGACGCTTAATGAGTAACACGCAATCAAGAGCGAACCTTATTGATTCTATCAGCGAGCTTGAGAGTGTTGCTAAATCGGTGGGTGGCAAGTTTGACGATGATTTGTTAAATCAGGCGTTATTTGCAGATGAACTGGATCGCGTCTTTAGTCCAGTAGCGAGAACGTCATTTCAAGGTCAGATCGATCAAGCGGTGAAACGTGGTGTTGATTATGCTGCTTCACCGGATGGCGGGGCAATGGGGCTAGCAAGAGACGTTGCTGGTGCGACCGCCAAAAAAGTGCGTGACCGCAAAATAAATGAAGATAAAGCATTTCAATCCATCATGGACGTATTGCGGGATAAGAACTTTAAACCAGAGCAGTAATTAATTACAGGTTGTATAGACCTGATTGCCGCTTGTCGTTGATGTGCAATTTAAAGAAGGATAATTCTCAACCGGTGGGCGCGGCGTCAATTGAGGATATTGCGGCGCAGGAACCTGAACAGTTTCACCCCAATTTTGCAGCAAGGCAGCCTTACGCTGACGCTCGGCAATATCGTTATTCTCCAGTGCCATCATGCACTGGCCATATTCAGCAGTCCCTTTAACAAAGCCATAATCATCGCATTGCGTGTGATGGTTAGCTGTGCGTACAGCATGAGACTGACAGGCAGCCAAGAGAACAACAGAAAGAATGATAAGTAAGCGCATAACCCCGAATATATCACAATTATCAATTAGGGCAATAACATGGCATCAATGATAAGCGAGCATGAGTCGTTTCAGGGCGTAGATGGAAAACCTATTGTCAGCGGCTATATTTATGTCGGTGCGGCGGGGCAAGATCCAAAACTTAACCCGATAGTGATTTATTCAGATCGCGAATTGACCACGCCACTTGCTAATCCGCAACGCACTGATAGTTATGGTCGCGCTCAAAACAAGATATGGGTAACAGATCGCTATTCGCTGAAAGTTGAAGACAGTAACGGTGTTCAAAAACTTCAGGACTTGCAGCGCGGTGAGCTGGCTGATTCCCCAACGATAAATCTAATTAATGTGCAGGGGATTAACGATGTCACAGCTGATGCTGTGCCGCCTGTTAGTGCCTATGTAGATAAAGCGGTTTATGTGCTTACAGTGGTGAACTCAAACACTGGAGCCGTGACGCTAGATTTTGGTGGTGGCGCAAAATCAGTTATTAAAAATAATGCAGACGCACTGGTGACTGGTGACTGGTCAGCAGGCAGTATTCAGCGAGTAACCTATAACGCATTCAGTGACAGGTTCGATACGCTAACGTTTAGTACGGTTGAAATAAACGAAAGCATTGCATTGTTTTCAACAACCATACGCAACATTGGTGAGCCGTTTGCAGTATGGGATCACATCACTGGCTGCCCGCTACCATCTAATGACGCGACAGCAACCTTTATAAAATTAACGGCTGGCGAGGATGGTGTTGGTGAATATAACGAGGGACTGTTAACCAGTGAAAGCGTATCAGGCACTGCTCCTGATGTGGTTGCTACGGCGGTAATCTCTCATGCACCCAGCCCAATGAACGGCCAAACCGTCAAGCTCATTAACTCATCACGGCAATTCATCAGACCTGGCGCATCGGGTACAGAGCAAGACGATCAATTTGCAGCGCATACGCATAGTATTGGCGGCATTATTGATTATGTTGGTGCAGGCAATGGGCGGACGGTTGGAAATAACGCAACGGTAAGCTCTGGCTCAACAGGCGGCGATGAAACACGCCCACGCAACATAGGCGCAACATACTACATGAGGATCGCATAAATGCCTTACATGAAAAACGACACCATAAGTCAATCTCCTATTGAGGGTGGCATTGAAATTAGCGGTGCGCAGTACCAATCATTGCTCGCGGCAAAACTCGAAGGTAAAACGGTTACGGTTAAAAACGACGAGCCTTTTATTTACAGCGGCGAAAAACGCACAGTTTATAGGTTGGTCAACAACGTAGTCGAATCACAAGAGATTTACAGCGAAGATGATACGCCATCAGGCTGGCAAGCTACAGAGCCAACGCCTGACCCTGAACCAATCACGCAAGTAAGTCGCGCACAAGGGAAGGTTGCATTAATCAGCGCAGGGCATTGGGCTTCTGTTGTTGCATTTGTTGATGCAATACCGGACCCAACACAAAAAGCACTCGCTGAAGTTGCCTTGTACGACACAACAACATGGCAGCGAAACAGCCCATTTTTAGCTACAGCAGCTTCTCAGATAGGATTAACCGAGACAGACCTTGACAACCTTTTTTTAGCAGCAAGCCAGATACAGCTTTAACCACCAACCACCCTCACCAAACAAACCCGCCAAGTGCGGGTTTTTTATTGCCCGGAGTTTTACATGAATCTTGGATTGCAGCTTGTTTTAGGTGGTTTGCGTAGAGGGTCTTTTACGCCTGTTCCGCCTCCAGTAACCGTAACAGCTCCATCGCCGTATTACGGACATAGCAGGATAAACGCAACCAGCCTGTCTGCGACCATTGGATTCATTGAAGACCCTGATGGACAAGAGGCTCCGGTTTCGGTTGCAGCTTATGCCAACATTGCTATTGCAGGAACACGCAGGCTGACGACTAAGCCATTAAACGGCTATGAGCATTGCCATACTGTCTGGACGCTGACAAAAGGCGATGGAACGGCTATTTCTGAGGAAAACGATGGTGTTTATAATTATAGATACAATGCTGCTACTCAGGCAGTAGAAGGCGCACTGGTAAACGTCCATACAGACACTATATCGCCTGAATTTACAGATTTAATGCTGAATCATGGTGACTACAAGTTAACGCTTGAAGTCTATGCTATGACGCACACAGGCGAATGCTTACTGGCTACAGATGAATATTCCTTCACCATTGCCAAGCCTACAAACAATCACATTTACATCGACCCTGTTAATGGTAATGATGCTAACGATGGGCTTCACCCATTACTGCTTCCTATTCCTTCTGGTGGCTGGAATCTAAATTACGTTGAATCAACAGGCATATTGTCGCAAGCAGGTGCGTTCACTGGGCTTGTTTTAGACAATGAACAATACGACACCGATACAGCAGATATGATGTATTTGTTTGGTTATGGACGTGTGCGTATTGCAGAGGTGATTGATGCTAATTCTGTACGCATAGATGACAGATGGAAGCTAGGCTCAGACCAGACAGGATTAACCTCATCTAATGGTCCAAGACAAACTATTGACACCACACCATCAAGTAACACTGTTTATCATATCAAGGCGGGTGATTATGAAATTGCTTCGCCAATCGCATTTGATACAAGAACAGGGCATTGTGGGTTGTACTTCTACGGTGGTCAGGGGCGCTTATATTCAAATACCATTGCAGCAGGAAGTTATTTAATAGCTACCGGCTCGCCAAGCGGTACAGCGGTTTCTCCTGATAAATTAATGTTGTCTAACTTCGAGCTGGATTCTCAAGGTATTCAGTCTAATCCTATCAGAGCCGGAACAGGAAACTCTAACACGGCGCTCAAGTTTAGGGCGATATACCGCCACTTAACTCAAAAAGGATCTTCAGGCTCAGGCATATTTAGTCCTGGCACGCCTACTAACGGCCTTGGTGCGGCAATGGATGTTCTTGTATGGGGTAATTACTTAAATAATCTTAAGGTCGGGACTGAGGCAAAAGCTGTTGCCATGTTCACCTATCATAATGATCGGTCATCTTTTAGGTGTATTGGTAATATCACAGACAATGACGCTGACAATCCAACACTAGATCATCATTGGTATCCAAATGGATTAAATGACCATTATCACGCTGCATGGAATTGGTTTAGAGAAGGTGCTGGTTCTAACTATTGTATAAACACTAATGTGGCAAAAGACCTGGGGACATGGACGCGGCGCGGTGTTTCTTATCATGATATGTTTTTTGGTGGCGCAATACGGGGAATTGACTTCTCAAACCACGATAATATCGACGATATGTTTTTTGAAAACATTTACGTTGCTAGATGCCAGAGTAATTTAGATCAAGACTTTTACTATCCATCAACTGCAATATCTTCGTTTATGGTTGCCTGCGACCACTATGCAACTGCAACAGAGGGGCAGTCTGCATTTTTCAGAACAAATGCTGGAACACTCCCGGCCTATAATCACGTAATGGAACGGTGCAGAAATTATGGCCCGATGCTTTACAATGCGGGCGCGCAAACGCCAACAGTAGAGTTTTTTGATTGTGAGTCTGTAAATACACGCACTGATACCATATTCCAAATCAGATCGTTCCAGCCCTCTCTGTCTGAATCAACATTTACGGATTGTGTATTTTATTCACCGAATTCTGTAGATGGGAATGTATATCAGATAGATGGTTCTACAACTAACCTTGCCGCATTAAATGCGCTAACAAACTCTACTGGTAACACAGAGGCAGTCATTAGCTGGTCAGATTGGCCATCCATATTAGTAGGTAGGTTATACCTTGACCCGCCAAGTGATACAGCGGCGACACTATCATTTGATGTTGGTGCTGATTTAAACCGTATTTATGATGGACAGGGATTACGATTCAAAGTTATTACCTCAGACATAGTTACTACTAATGGTGGAGGCTTGGCATTAGATAGCTCTAACTTCTTTAGACTGAAACCGGGCGGCAATGGCGCAATTAACTTACGTGCTGCCGCAACTTATAGCCAAACAGCAGAATTTCTCATTGACTTGCCTGCTCAATCAGTAATATGGGATGGTTCTGAACATTTAATTGATATGCCTTTGGTGGCTAATGCCGCTGTTACAGTAAGTGTTGACGGAACTCCTTACGCAAGTCCGACAGTTACTTTCTCCCCGGCGCCTGAGCTAGACATTGGTTACATTCGTGGCGCTGGCGCGTATTACATCTACGATATTGAGGTTTACGACATAGCAACGAGTACAGTCCTCCTTAGATTTGACGTTGATTCAGGAACGCTTGTCGGAACCGAGGCTGCAAGTGTTGGCACAGGAACGTTGACACTGAATGTTGCCGAAGGTGATTGGACAGATACACCGACCTAAACTAAAAAGCATATAAGCCGCCTTCGGGCGGTTTTTTATGTCTGGAGTAAATATGAATAGATTTAAGGTTGGCGGTTTAACGCTAGGCTCGTCTGTTCTTGTTGCCTTTCTCGCACTATGGGAGGGAGGTGGACAAGATGGCATGACGGTTTATGCCGATAAGTTAGCGGGAGGATTACCAACTGCTTGCTATGGCATAACAAAGCACGTTACCGATGAGCCTGTGATTGTGGGTGAATACTGGTCTAAAGAAAAGTGCGATCGCGTTATGAGTGTGGCAGTGACAAAGGTTCAGCTGGAGCTGTTGAATTGTTTAACGCATGAGCCGCCACAAGGAGTGTTTGACGCTGTTTCGTCATTGGCATGGAATGTAGGCGCTCCCAAAGCCTGCAAGAGCCAATCAGTGCGTCACATTAACCGTGGAGACTATTTGAACGGCTGTCGATTGCTGGCTAATACGTTCAGTGGCAAGCCAAACTGGTCTTATGCGAGTGGTAATTTCATTCAGGGGCTTTACAACCGCAGGCAGGCTGAGCGTGACAATCTTTGTTTGGCTGGGCTTTATGAATAAATACTTTTTACTTGCAGGCTTCCTGGTTGCCTTTGTCACTGGTTGGCAGGTGCAAGGATGGCGAATGGGTGAGCAGATTGCTGAGGCCAATACCAGAACATCTGAAACACTCAAATCAATTGCTGTTGCTGCAGCAGATAAACAACGGGAATTGCAAAATGAACTCGATAAAAAGCAAGCTGTATGGGCGGCTGTTGAAGCTGAACAATACGCTTTACTGCGTGATGCAGAGAGGCAAAACAACCAGCTTCGTGCTGATGTTGATGCTGGCCGTAAGCGGTTGCGCGTCAACGCCACATGTCCAGCCAGTAGCGATAGACTGTCCGAAACCGGCCCCAGTACCAGCATGGATAATGGAGCCGCCCCCAGACTTACAGAAGACGCTGAACAGGCTTATCACGATCTCCAATCAGGAATCGCCAGAATGACGCGTCAACTATTAGCGTGTCAGGCTCGTGTTAAACCATTTTTGTCTGAAACCAATTAAGCCAATCAATGCCGGAGCAAACAAAAACAAGCTGGCAGGAATCGGTACTTCTGACGGCAGCGCATAATCACCTTTAACCATGAAGAATCCATACGGATATGGTGGTCCTTCAAAGCCGTATTGATCGTAAGTTAATCCAAAAGGGTCAAACCTAAAAATAGATCCAGTACCATCGTCATTATTCAAGTTAATTGAAATGCTACCCAGTAGCCCAGAAATGGCAACCCCATCAGTTTCTGAGTAATTAACAAAATCAGCTGTCAGTCCAATATTAAAAATCACGTTAGACTTGATGCCGTTAATATTAAAATAATCAAACCATATAGAAGTATCGGGTGGTATACCGGATGGGTTTTTAATATTAAAACTCATTAATTCATAAAACATTACATTTACTTCATCCGTACTAGCCCATCGCCAGCCGGCTAAGTCTTTTCCGCCTACAGTTCCTGAGCATTCTCCACCACTATTACCGCAGGCTGCATAAACATCGGGGACGTATAAGTATTCAGTATCGGTCAGTTGAGCCCATTGAAGGCCGTTTAAGGTTAATGCAGTGGATAATGATGCAGCACTGATATTGCACGAAAATAAAATAACAGAAACAAACAGGATTACTTTCACGGGACTCCCTCCATAGAAGTGTGATAGAGATCACAAAATATTTCTAGAAGGGGCCAGTGTCAAGATCAAATTACTAAGCTTTATCAGATGGTTTTGAAGAATTACGGCGATCTTCCAGCAAGACTGTGGCAGTGACACCTAAATAAATTAATACACCTATAAACCAAAAAAGACTTATGCCTATATCTAAAAGGTAGGTAGTTTGAGTTCCAGGCGGATTATCTTCATTTAGGTGAATATACATTCCGATACCACCACACAGATACAAAAATAACGCTAAATATTCCATCGTTTTCACCTTTAAATTAATAATTTTTGGCGAAAGCGAAAAGCAAATACTGAGTCCGAAACCAACCTGTAACCCATTGTTTTTATTATGCTGATTTTGCCATTTTTGACAGTGGCTAAAAACAGTGTAAAATGCCGCCCCTAGTAGGTTTGCGCGTTTTACGCTACCACCTTGACATGGTGGAGCTTCAAGAGCCGTGTATTGGCGTATAGCCATGGAACACCTCCTCATGCTTTCTAACCTTGATTGCCGCTTCCTTACTTCCGTAATAACCTAAGTGCAACTGCTTTCCGCCAATACCAATGGTTGCTCGCCATTTCTTTTTGCTTGATGACCAAGAAACGCCGGCACAACCAGATTGATTAGTTGATATTTTTGGCATATTCCTAGAGTTGGTTGTACGGTCCACTTCTCTCAAGTTGACAATGCTGTTATCGGACTTATCTTGGTTTATGTGGTCTACCTCTCCATTTGGCATTTCACCATATTGGTATAGCCAAGCCAGCCTATGCGACTGATAAGCCTTCCCCTTGTACATAATTGATAAATATCCAGAGTGATGGGCATTGCCTGCAACGCTTCCGGTTTTTGATCTTCCCCTGGATATGAGCCATTTAAAAACACCGGTATCCGGATCATAATGAAGGATGCTTTTTAACTCTTTCTGTGTAATCATATGTTCGCCTTTTGTATAAATTTGTTTTCGCACAGGTTTTCGCAAATGGCGGTTTTTTACTTGCTGAAAAATAAAAAACCTAATGAAATCAATCGTCGGGGCATAGCGCAGACTGGTAGCGCACTTGCATGGGGT
>DELT01000020.1:7963-13941 GCA_002354555.1 Methylophaga sp. UBA2689 | reverse complement strand
AAAACCGGATCAGTCATCGACATTTATAATAAGTCTCCAGGTAAAAGCTGCCGGCGACGGCTGCGATGCCAAAACCAGAATCCCATTATTAATAACAACACAATAACGGCATTACCAATAGCTAAAATCACTGTGTCAGAAAGCTGGAAGGTAGACTCCGGTATTTCTGCATTAGGCTCATCCGCAAGCGGATCAATTATCACCGGTTCAAATGGCTCATCATTACCCTTTTCGGCAGCAATCGGCGTTTCTGAAGTAATTGTTAGTGACGCACCGGCGGCTTCATCAAGTAACTGAATGGGCTTGGGTTGTAAAAATACATTCCGCCCTGCCGGAGTTTCCCCCCGAATCTGCAACGATAATTGATAAGCGGTTTCAGGTTGTAAATCGGCCACTGTCAACTGCCAGGCATTTTCAGATTCAGACTGCCGTAATACTTCGTAGGGGAATTCACTGCCATCTGGTGCACTGAGTAAAGCAGAGATTTGCAGAGATTGAGGATCAATCATACTGGCATCAGCTGACATCGAAAGCCGATGACTGCGGCTATCACCGTCCAGTTGCGTCACAGTAACATCAAACGGTAATGCGACGACATTGACTGATTGCCGTCGCTGACGCTCAAATGTGTCACTCTTTGCGGTGATCACAATATCATTTTGTCCGCTGTCAAACAGCTTGCCCAAATTTGCCATAAACGTCGCCGTCTGGTTATTTAAGGTCATTTTGTTATTGATCGGTTCACCCTGCAATGGTTGAGTGCTTAACTCTGCGGTAACCAGTTGCAGAAAATCCTGTCGATCGATCTGTTTACCATGGTCGGTTAATTTGGCGACAATATCAAACTGTTCTCCAGCCAGAATATTATTTGGCAGATCAATTGTTTCCATTCGCAGGTCTGTTAAAACCATTACCCGATTATCCGGATCGATATTGCCATCAATAAACCACTCTCCAGACATTGGTTTGTCGATGGTAATTAAATCAAAATGTTTTTCCTGCATCCAGCTTACTGAGGACTCATGCTTTTCGTGTGATTGATTTTTTTGATCAGGTTGAATCAATTGGGTGACGTCGGTTTCTTTTTCACGAAACACCAAAATCGTCATTTCATTGACGCTGTTATCAATGGTGAAACGATTATCCACCAGTGGAACTGAATCACGTTGAGTGGCTTGTTCAAACAAATGCAGAAAAACACGTTCCAACTCATCAGCGTTATCCACCTGGTGATACCAGCCATCTGTAGCCAGTGATAATTGTTTAAGCAGTTCGTGATCAGCATCTTCAGACAAGGCAATCGTGTGGATTCGAAAGCCTTTTTGTTTTATTTGTGGCAACAACTTGTTGATGATGTTCTGGCGTGATTGATCGCTGGATGCTTTTCCCTGATGCAAATCAACCAGACCATCAGATAAAAGGATAATACTGCGCTTTTTGGTTTTATCAGCTGAACTGACGTTAGCTGTGGCCTTTTGCAAAGCTTGTTCAATATCGGTGAACAAGCCATGAGAATGAATTTCAGAAGATTTTTGCTGAACCAATTGCCGCCATGGGTCATCCGCTTCTTTCAGTGGAACCAACATATTAACGTAACGGGCAAAGGTCCAGACGCCGCTCTCAGCATCACCTGGCATCAAACCACCCAACAAGCGTAAACCCGGTGCTCGTAAATTCTGAGGGTCGTTGTATTTCATACTGCCGGACACATCAATAATAATGCGCACATCTGCATCGGTTTCCGCATTTGCCAATGCTGGAATCGCAAACCAGATGAGGATTGGCAAGGTCAGTAGGAACCTAAATATTCTCTGCATAAAAACAACCTGTTTGACTTGAAAAGCGGCAGAAATTGTCATTACTGACGATTTCCTGACGCGAATTGTTTTATTTAAGATTTAATATGCAGGTTTTATGCCGATAGTTCAGTAATTTACTTGTGAGGCTTAAAGAAGATCCAAGCCGCGCTGGATATCCTGTTGAATATCTTCAACATTTTCCAAGCCTACAGACAAACGTATCATGCCATCACTTATACCAGATTCAGCTCGCGCCTCAACTGACACTCGACCATGAGTTGTTGTGGCCGGATGAGTGATAGTAGTTTTGGTATCACCCAAATTGGCCGTTATCGAAATAAACTGTGTGGCATTAATCAATTTCCAGGCAGCTTCCTGCCCTCCTTCAACTTCAAACGCAATAATGCCACCAAAGTCAGATTGTTGCTGTTTAGCCAATTGATGACCTGGATGCGACTCGAGTCCGGCATAGAACACTTGGGTAACCTGTTTCTGCTGCTGCAGCCAATGTGCCAGTTGATTGGCATTGGCTGAATGCGCTTTCATACGTAAATCCAGTGTTTCCAAACCTTTCAGAAAAGTCCAGGCATTGAATGCACTCATGGTTGGACCAGCTGACCTAAGGAAGCCGTATACCTCTTCTCCAACACGTTGTGCATCACCGACCACCGCACCACCCACACAACGTCCTTGCCCATCTATATATTTGGTAGCCGAGTGAATGACGATATCAGCACCGAGTAATAACGGTAGCTGCAAAGCCGGTGTACAGAAACAGTTATCAACAATTAACAGACAGTCATGCTGCTTAGCCAAAGCCGATAAAGCAGCTAAATCGGCAATTTCGTTAAGTGGATTAGAAGGTGTTTCCAGAAATAACGCTTTGGTATTAGGCTTGATTGCCGCTTCCCAGGCTGCCAGATCAGTTAAAGGGACATAGTCTGTCTGCAAACCGAATTTGCTCAGATACTTATCAAACAAAACCCGTGTCGTACCGAACACACTACGTGAAGAAACAATATGATCTCCGGCAGCGCATAATCCCATAAATGTGGCGAGGATGGCGGACATGCCTGAAGCAGTGGCCACGCAGGATTCACCTTGTTCCAGAGATGCGAGGCGTTGTTCAAAGGTGCGCACGGTTGGATTGGTAAAACGCGAATAGATATTGCCAGGTTCATCACCGCCAAACCTTGCTGCTGCCTGTTCTGCACTATCAAACACAAAACTGGAAGTTGGGAAAATCGGTTCTGAATGTTCGCCTTCGGGCGTTCTTACCTGTCCGGCACGTACCGCACGGGTGGCAAAACCTTTATCTTTGAGATCGGTCATGACAACTCTGAAATAGCTGGAAAATCCTGCCATTCTAAAAGATAAGCTGTATGGCTGACCAGCTTTATCCTTAAGTGGCTTAGCGAAATAAAACCCAGTAAAGAAATTTAAAGAATTGTTGGAAAATTGTGTTTATCAACGATGCTGAAATAAAGCATGAATCTATACAGTCATGCTCAGCCAATAATGACTGAGCATGAAATAAAGAATTGCCTTATGGCTGATAATGTAAAGACAACATATAAGTGCGATCCAAGGTGTTGAAGTTATTAACAGTTTGATATTCCTTATCAAACATATTCATTGCATTTAACTTAACCGACCAGTCCTGATCAATCTGATAAGCTACTCGAAAATCCACCAGACCATAACCATTTAAACGTGTGTTATTAGCGGCATCATCATAACGATAGTCACTGACTTTCCAGCTGCCACCAATTGACCAATCGCCAAACTTGCGATCAACATGCAGATTAGCCATGCGCTGTGCTCTGCGTGGTAGCTTATTACCAGTCTCTTCATCTTCGGGGTTAAGCACAGTCGCATTGAAGTGTACCTGCCAATTCAGTAGCGTTGTGGTCAAATCAAACTCAATACCTTTAATTTTGGCTTCAGCTACATTTTCAGTAGTGGGAAATTGATACACCAGCAAATCACGGATTTTATTCTGAAAAGCGTGAACTCCCCAAGTACCCCAATCCGTGTTACCTAACAAACCAACGCCATAGTTTTTGGATTTTTCAGCTTCCAAATCTGGATTGCCAACAAAAAAACCAACATCTGGATAATAAAGTTCATTAAATGTTGGGGCTTTAAATGCAGTTCCAACATTCGCCGTAAGCTGAAGTGCCTGTGTTAATTGATAGCCCCATTCTGCAGTGCCAGTCGTTTCTTCCGCATAGGCTTCGTTATCATCATGGCGAGTACTTAATAACCAACTGTGGTTACCTGCTTGCCCCTGCCAGCTGATAAAAATCGCCTTGTTATCACGTGAGGTTTCATCATAATCAATCGTGCCCTCAATGTGATCGTTATCATAATCCAGCCCTACATTGAGACGTTGCTGTTTTGACAGCATAAAAGTATTAACCAGACTGAAAAACCGATGACGGGTATTGAACGTGCCATCCGCAATACCATCCGCATAATTATCTGACTCGTCGCGGGATTCAGATACATTAAGTGACATTAGCCAATTATCCGTGAATTGATAACGTGAATTTACCCCCATAACCTGTTGAATATTATCAGCATAAAAATCTTCGGTCAGGGAAAAACTATCATAATAATTTTGTGATTGAGCGCGTAAAAAATTGGCTCCAACACTCCAGTCCTTATTGATATCGTGATCAACTTTTGCTGAAACACTATTATTTCGATAACCATCATGATCCGGATTATCTTCTTCTCGGGCATTAATTCCATTGGTTGATTGATGCGTGAAATTGGCATGATAACGAGTCGTTTCATTACCTCCACTTACGCCCGCACTCGCCTGTTTGGTGTTATGACTACCAATACCCACCGAAGCATAGGGGGTTGGATCTTGGTTTTTACCTTGCCGGGTAAATATCTGAATGACACCACCAATCGCTTCTGAACCATACAAACCAGACCTTGGTCCACGCACGATTTCAATTCGTTCAATCTGATTTACCGGAAAGTCCTGGATGGCAGCCCCCCCTGATGTAGCAGAATGCCATTTAACCCCATCAACTAAAAAAAGCACATGATCTGAATTTGTGCCTCGTAAATAGACACTGCTGTTTTTCCCTAAGCCACCGCTGTTTGAAATATCCATACCTGGAAACCGTGACAGTAAGCTGGGCAAATTATTAATCTGCAAACGATCAATATCTGCACGGGTAATAACGGTATTGGGTGCCAAAGCATTTTCGGTAAGCATCCGATTAGCAGTAATCGTCATTGCATCAAGGGATTCCTGTTCAGCCAGAGCAGTAACAGAGAAGGTGGAAGTAGCCAGTGCCGCTAATGTAAGACGTGCACAGACACGCAAAGGCATGGCCTTTGTTAAAGCTTTCATATTGTCTCCTGGGGATACGCTCACCCGCGATCCGGATTAATAAAGTCACACAACACGCGTTGGTTGTGATGAACTTCAGGCCGGTCTCCGGACTCACGTTGTGGCTTGTGCCAGCACACCCGCCTTCCCACGATTAATCGCAGTGGCTGATTTGGATGTATTTTCAACGTTTACCGTTGCGGGGGCAGTGTTGGATTTTCACCAACTTCCCGTTTAACTCTGATGGATATCAAAGCACCTGAAGAGGCGCGCATCTTAAATCTCCCATGGCTTATCGTCAAACCTGATAAGGACAATTAATGATTTCCAAATTGACAATATAGCTTGCTAATCCTTATTCTGTCGGCAGTTTCAGGTGTCGCGAAAGTGATGAAACGGGAAGTCGGTGCAGCCAAACATTGGATAAACCCGACACTGCCCCCGCAACGGTAAATGAGTTCAGGTTGAACGTTACGCCACTGTATCTATTACGGGAAGGTGTTCAACCGGTGACAACACCGCTCATGAGTCCGGAGACCGGCCTGAAATATCCTGGTCTGTTGACCGAAAATGCTATTAACCAAGTTGTGCGGGTGAGCACATCGGAGAACCTCAATGTCGTTATTGTCTCAACGTCAGCAACTGATCGTGGCTGCGCTTCTTGCTTTTTTAATGGTGATGACTCGTGGTCATCATTTTGCCGATATCAACGTTTTACCCAGCGCCTCCTGGGCAGTATTTCTGCTCGCCGGATTTTATCTGGCCTCAAAATTGTGGTTTCCGGCTTTTTTAGGTCTGGCGGTTGTGCTGGATTTGATGTCGGT
>DELT01000020.1:0-7778 GCA_002354555.1 Methylophaga sp. UBA2689 | reverse complement strand
GCTCTGTTTACACTGGCGATGACGCTGGTGACGATTACCGCAGTTGCCGGCCTGTTCAGTGGCGGTGGTTTTTACTGGTTTTCAGGTCGTTATGTTGATCCAACCATGGCTGAGTATCTGACCCGGTTCGTCCAGTCCTATCCTGGCAACCTGAGTAAATTAAGCTTTTACATTGCTGCTGCCGCGGTAATTCATATCAGCTTCCGTTTTGCCAATTTGAGCCAGCGCAGTAATCAGCTACGTTAATGTCAAAGCAGCCGCAAACCTGCGCTGCGCTGATTATTGCTGCCCCCGCCTCAGGTCAAGGTAAAACAACTGTTACCGCGACCTTGGCGTGGCATTATCGACGTCAGGGTAAACAGGTCCGAATTTTCAAAGTGGGTCCAGACTTTCTGGACCCAATGATCTTGTCTTTTGCCTCCGGCCATCCGGTTTATCAAGTTGATTTATGGATGGTGGGTGAAACTCACTCCAGACTGTTGATTGCCGACGCCGCCAAACAGGCAGATATCATTCTGATTGAAGGAGTGATGGGCTTGTTTGATGGCGCTCCCTCCACAGCTGATCTGGCTGCCACTTTAGGAATTCCGGTGTTAGCGGTGATTGATGCCAGTGCCATGGCACAAACATTTGCTGCTTTAGCGTTCGGCTTAGCCAAATTTCGTCAGGATGTGACTGTGGCTGGCGTTCTGGCCAATCGAGTGGGCAGTGCCAGACATGCTGAAATGCTGACATCCGCTTTACCAGATGATCTACCCTGCCTTGCTACTATGCCACGTCAAACGGAAAGCCTGCCCAGCCGTTATCTGGGTTTGGTTCAGGCTGATGAACTCACTGATTTGAGTGAGCGTCTGGATAATCTGGCAGACAGCCTGCAGCTCAATCCCGAATTTGTTTTACCGCACATCAAACTAGACAACCAGCCTGTTGATGCTTTACCGCCTCTATTAAAAGATATTCGCATCGGCGTGGCTAAGGATTCAGCGTTTGCCTTTGTTTATCAGGCTAATCTGAATTGTTTAGCCGCTATGGGTGCTGAGCTGATATTTTTTTCACCGTTAACGGATACAACGCTGCCTGAGGTGGATAGCCTTTATCTGCCCGGTGGTTACCCTGAACTGCATCTGGAAACACTCAGCCAAAACATGTCGATGCGTCAGGCGATATGTGAACATATCAATACCAATAAACCAGTGCTGGCTGAATGTGGTGGCATGCTGTATTTGTGCCGTACCTTAACCGATAAGCATGGCCAACACGCTGAAATGTGTGGCGTGCTGGCAACTGATGCCAAATTACAAGCCAGACTGACAGCCTTGGCTTTGCAACAAGTCACTCTTGATAACAATACTTTACGTGGTCATACCTACCACCATTCCTTGTTGGAGAATCAGCCCGACGCCATCGTCTATGCTGAATGCCCGAACGGCAATAACGTCAGTGAAGCCGTGTTTCAGCAACAACGCCTGACCGCCAGCTATATCCATTTTTATTTTCCGTCAGCCCCTGAACTCATTGCCCGCTGGTTTATACCATGAATCTGGATAAATACCGTTTTAATGAGCAGGATCGTGAAGCGGTTTATCGCGCCATCGGTGAGCGTCGGGATATGCGCCATTTTATTGCTGATCCCATTGACCAGGATATTCTGCAGCGATTATTTGAAGCAGCCTGGCAGGCTCCCAGCGTAGGACTTATGCAGCCATGGCGGATGATTCGGATTACCGATACCGGCATTCGTAACGCTATACATCAAATCGTTGAAAACGAAAGAGTTTTGACTGCTAAAGCGTTGGGTGAACGTGAGTCGGAATTTCTGCAGCTGAAAGTCGAAGGCATTAAGGATTGCGCTGAAGTGTTGGTTATTTCTTTGATGGATAAACGGGAGTCACATATTTTTGGTCGGCGCACCCTGCCGGAAATGGATCTGGCATCGGTATCTTGTGCCATTCAGAATATGTGGCTGGCTGCCCGTGCCGAAGGATTGGGTATGGGCTGGGTCTCCTTATTTGATCCCCAAAAATTGGCCGATTTACTGGACATTCCTGAAGGTGCCTGCCCGGTGGCGATTCTGTGTCTGGGTCATGTCGATGCATTTTACCAACAGCCCATGCTGGAGCAGGAAAACTGGCGACAACGTCAGCCGCTGGATGAGCTTATCTTTGAAAACCGCTGGGAAAACAAAACCAAAACATGACCTTTATTATCATGCTCAGCGCTTTGATCATTGACTGGTTTGCCGGCGAACCGAAACGGTTGCATCCTCTGGTCGGTTTTGGCACTTTGGCGAATAAAATCGAAGCACGTTTTAATCATACCAATCAGCATCAATTACTTCAGTTTTCTGCCGGCATGCTGGCATTAATCATTTGTATTGTGCCAATTACGTTTATTAGTTATTTGATCTGCCAGATTCCTCTATGGGGAGGTGTGTTTTCCATTGTGTTATTAACGCTGTGCCTGGGTCATCGCAGTCTGTTTGATCATACGCGACCTATTCTGCTCGCCATGCAACAAGATGATCTCGAACATGCCAGAACGTTGACCAGCCGCATTGTCAGTCGCGATAAAGATCATATTGATGTGAATAAAGCGACCATTGAATCAGTGCTTGAAAATGGAAACGATGCGGTTTTTGGTACGCTTTTCTGGTTTGTTATCGGTGGTGCAGCCGGCGCGGTTGCCTACCGTCTGGTGAATACTCTGGATGCCATGTGGGGCTATCGAACTCCACGATTTTTCTATTTTGGCAAAACGGCAGCTCGGTTGGATGATTTATTAAATTTTGTGCCCGCCCGGCTGACTGCTTTAAGTTATGCCCTGCTTGGCACTACGCGAAAGGCATTCAGCTGCTGGCATCAGCAAGCACCATTATGGGACAGCCCAAATGCCGGTCCGGTAATGGCCAGTGGTGCGGGTGCTTTGGATATACAACTTGGTGGGGTCGCCTGTTATCACGGCGAATGGCATCAACGTCCCCTGCTCGGCACATCAAATATTGCGGAAGCAAACGATATTGGGCGTGCTCTAAAATTAGTGTCTAACAGTGTGCTGTTATGGCTTTCCGTTATAGGGATTATTACGGGGATCATTTATGCTTAATCACGGCGGTAGAATTCACGCTTATGCCAAACAATATGGTATCGGCCTAAAGGATTGGCTGGATTTATCTACTGGTATAAACCCAAACGGCTGGCCCGTTCCAGAACAGATCTCGACAGAGCTTTGGACAAGATTGCCTGAAAACGAAGATGATTTAATCGATCAGGCTAAAACGTATTATCAATGTGAACATATTCTGCCAGTTGCCGGATCGCAGGCTGCTATACAAATCTTACCGACCTTAAGAGCAGCTTGTCGCGTCGCTATCCTTTCGCCAGCTTACGAGGAACATCGCCATTGCTGGCAGCAAGCCGGTCATGAAGTGGTCGCGCTGGAAAGTTTTGAGCTGGATCAACAGATTGATATGTTTGATGTGGTGATTGTTATTCACCCGAATAATCCCAGCGGTGAAACGTTTGACAGACAACGTTTATTAAACTGGCAACAACGTTTGCAAATGCGTAATGGCTGGTTGGTCGTCGATGAAGCATTTATTGATATCACACCAGAACAAAGTCTGGCACCACTCCCCTGCCAACATGGATTAATCATTTTACGTTCGCTGGGAAAGTTTTTTGGTCTGGCCGGGGTAAGAGTCGGGTTTGTGATCACACACCCTGATTTGCTAAAGCATATCGCCGAAAAATCTGGCCCCTGGCCCATTGCCTCAGTTTCCAGATGGATTGCCTCGCAGGCATTAGCTGATAAAAACTGGCAGCAGCAATCGCGTCAGTATTTACCACAACACGCCCAACGATTGACTGAGCTGCTCGCTCAATATCAATTAGCACCCAACGGGGGTTGCGCCTTATTTCAATGGATTAAAACCGCTCATGCTGCCAGCATTCATCATCAACTGGCACAACAAGGTATTGTCTGTCGATTATTCGATCGACCGGCAGCTTTAAGGTTTGGCTTACCGGCTAATGAACAGCACTGGCTACGTCTGGAAACCGCATTGCAACAGGTCGTACAACCATGACAGCTAAGACTTTAATGGTTCAGGGTACTACCTCCGATGCTGGAAAAAGTACGCTGGTCACAGCGTTATGCCGCTGGCTGGTCAATCAGGATTATTCTGTCGCACCCTTTAAACCGCAGAATATGGCGCTAAACAGTGCTGTGACTGCCGATGGTGGAGAAATTGGTCGAGCTCAGGCCGTTCAGGCCCAAGCCTGCAACCTGCCGCCGCATATCGATATGAATCCGGTTTTACTAAAACCTAACAGTGATACCGGCGCTCAGGTCATTATTCATGGCAAAGCCATTGCCAATATGGATGCCCGCTTTTACCACGACTATAAACAAACCGCGATGGCTGCAGTATTGGAATCGCATGCCCGTTTGATTAAAAAATATGATGTCGTGGTAGTAGAAGGTGCCGGTTCACCGGCTGAAATTAATCTGCGCGATCGCGATATTGCCAATATGGGCTTTGCAGAAGCGGTAGATTGTCCGGTGATCCTGGTTGCTGATATCGATCGTGGCGGTGTATTCGCTCACTTGGTGGGTACATTGGAACTTCTGTCAGCTTCTGAGCAACAGCGCGTTAAAGGCTTTGTGATTAATCGTTTTCGCGGGGATATAAGCCTTCTGCAATCCGGTCTGGACTGGCTGGAACAACGCACTGGCAAGCCTGTACTGGGTGTTTTGCCCTATCTGCATGGCCTGCATCTGGAAGCCGAAGATGCGGTAAATATTACGCAGGTGGAAAAAGCCGAAAATGTGCTGAATGTTATTGTGCCGGTCATGCCTCGTATCAGTAACCATACCGATCTGGATCCATTACGCCTGCACCCAAACGTAAACTTACAATTTATTGGTCCGGATTCACCTATACCGCCAGCTGATTTGATCATTCTGCCGGGCAGCAAACATGTCAGTGCCGATCTGCGATGGCTGGAACAGCAAGGCTGGCCTGCAGCGATTCAAAAACATCTGCGCTACGGTGGCAAACTATTAGGGATTTGTGGTGGTTTTCAAATGCTGGGTCAGCAGATTGATGATCCAAAAGGTGTTGAAAGTTCGCCTGGCTCTTGCAAAAAAGGTCTAGGATTACTGGATATGCACACTACCCTGCATGCCGAGAAACAATTACGGCAAAATCAGGGACAATTGTTACTCAATAATTCTGCCATCAGTGGCTACGAAATTCATGCCGGTGTCAGTGAAGGCAAAGCGTTATTGCGTCCGCTGCTACAGTTATCGCATGGTCCGGATGGAGCGATTAGCGAAGATAATCAAATTATTGGCACTTATCTGCATGGTTTATTTGAACAGCAAACAAGCTCTGATGCCCTGCTGCATTGGGCTGGACTGAATAACGTCAGCAGTCCGGATTATCATGCTTTGCGTGAAGCGGATATTGAACGACTGGCAGAGATGATTGAACAGCATATGGATACCGAGGCATTACTGACAATTTTAAAGGCAGCAAATGGCTAAAACCCTGATCCTCGGCGGCGTAAAATCCGGTAAAAGCCGACTGGCCGAACAACGCGCTATCAAAAGTAAGTTAGCCGTCTGCTATGTGGCGACTGCTCGTGCTGATGACAGTGAAATGCAGCAGCGTATTGCATTGCATCAACAGCAACGCCCTGCTCATTGGACTACTATCGAAGTGCCACTCAATCTTGCCGCTGCATTGCAGCAACAGGACAATACAGATAAATGCATTTTGGTGGATTGTCTGACCTTATGGCTGACCAATTTGCTGCTCTCCGATGATGAGAATTTATTAACTAACGAAATCCAACGATTACTTGAAACTCTGCCAACTCTGCAGGCTGACATCATTCTGGTCAGTAATGAAACCAGCATGGGCATTGTGCCGATGGGTGAGTTGACCCGACGCTTTTGTGATGAAGCCGGCCGCCTGCATCAACAACTGGCTGCACTGATGGATAATGTCATCCTCACCGTGGCAGGTTTGCCGCATGCTTTGAAAGGAAACTGAATGATCGACTTCACCCAGTGGTTAACATTACCTGCCAGAACGCTTGACCAAAATGCTGGAGATGCCGCGTTAACCCGACAAAGTCAGCTGACCAAACCGGCGGGCTCATTAGGCCAACTCGAACAATTAGCGGTGAAACTGGCGGCACTGCAAGGCACAACTCCGCAAGCCGACCATGTACATATCACCGTTTATGCTGCTGATCATGGTGTGATGGCTGAAAACATTTCGGCCTATCCACAATCTGTTACCGCAGCGATGATTCGTAATTTCGCCAGTGGTGGCGCGGCTATTAGCGTTTTAGCAAAACATCTGGATGCCTCGCTGGACGTGATCAATGTTGGCACTGTCAGTGAACTGGAAGAGATTAAAGGTGTGCAGGATCAACGAATCGCCAATGGTACCGCTAATTTTCATCAGCAAGCGGCAATGAGTGAGTCAGAATGCCAACAAGCCATTCTGATTGGTCAACATAATGTCGAATGCTCATTACAGAACGGTACGCAGATTTATATTGCCGGTGATATGGGGATTGGCAACACTACATCAGCCAGTGCAATGGCCTGTGCGTTGTTGAATCTACCGGCCAGCCAATTGGCTGGTCCAGGTACTGGACTTAATGCTGAAGGCGTCTCGCATAAAGCACAAATTATCGCCGAAGCATTGTTATTACATAAAAACCATTTGGATTCTCCCTTAGCCATATTGCGCTATCTGGGTGGCTTTGAAATAGCGGCTATGGTGGGCAGTTATCTGCACTGCGCCAAATCCGGCCTGCCGGTGGTGGTTGATGGCTTTATCAGTAGCGTGGCCGCTTTATGTGCTGAACAAATCTGTCCGGGTAGCAGGCAGTGGTTCCTGTTCAGTCATCACAGCGCCGAACCGGGGCATAGCGCGGTGTTACAGGCGCTTGAGGCTCAGCCTTTAGTGAACTTCAATATGAGGTTAGGCGAAGCCAGTGGTGCAGCAATTGCTATTCCGCTATTGAGAATGGCCTGCGCCCTGCACAATCAAATGGCGACATTTGAAGAAGCGGCTATCGCCGGAGCCATCAACTAATGCGAGCTTTGTTAATCGCCCTGCAGTTTTTGACTATTCTACCGGTCAGATTGCAGGGTGAATTTTCTGAACAGGATATTGGCCGCTCACTGTTGTTTTATCCAGTTGTAGGCTTACTCATCGGTATCGTGTTAAGCCTGTTGGTCTGGGGTCTTAACGCTCAATCGCCAATGGTTTCTGCCATTTTGGTATTAACGCTGTGGGTAACCATCACCGGTGCATTACATCTGGATGGATTGGCTGACAGTGCTGATGCCTGGCTGGGTGGCATTGGCGATAAAGCTAAAACCCTTAGCATTATGAAAGACCCGGCAGCCGGCCCTATTGCAGTGGTGATGATCGTATTAGTGCTGCTGATTAAGTTTGTGATGCTGACTGTTTTACTCAGCCAACAGAACTGGTGGGCATTAATCTGGTCTGTGATACTGGCACGCACTGCTTTACCATTATTGTTTTTAACCACCGACTATGTGCGGCCCCATGGTTTGGGCAGTATTCTTAAACAACAGCAATCCGCGTTGCATACACGACGGTTGATGCTCATCATCGGTGTGTTGGCTTTACTCAGTATTGGTCTGTTTACCCTGTTGTTTGGCTTATTAGTTTTTCTGTTGTTACGCTACCTGATGGAGCGTCGGTTAAACGGGTTTACCGGTGATAC
>DELT01000068.1:3841-43924 GCA_002354555.1 Methylophaga sp. UBA2689 | reverse complement strand
TGGACTTTCATAAGCTAGACATAAAACTTTATGTTCATAAAACAACAGTATGTTTCACATAATGTCGAATACTGGAAGTGCAAAGTATTAATTTTTTTAGTTTGGACTTAATTGAACAATGCAACACCAAAAGATCATCAAAATCATTCCATATTTTGGTCAGTGGCCAGAATGGTTCGAGTTGTATATAGAAAGTTGCAAAAAAAATCCTCAAATGAATTGGCTTTTTTACACTGACTGCGGTGAGCCGGTGAATCAGAGCCCCAATGTAAGATATATCCATCTGTCTTTTGAAGAATATAAATGCTTGGTAAGCGATCGTTTAGCCATCAATTTTAATCCTTCAAGTCCTTATAAGTTGTGTGATTTGAAACCCGCCTTGGGATTTATCCATGAATCCGATATCAAGGATTATGATTTTTTTGCGGTGGGTGATGTCGACATCATTTATGGTCAGATAAGAAACTTTATTACCGACGAGTTACTGCAAAAATATGATGTTATCGGCACACATAACCGCAGACTATCCGGCCATCTCGCCATTTTCCGTAATACCGATCGATATCGTCAGGCGTTTCGTAAAATCCCGAATTGGCAGAAGTTAATGGAGATGGACGAACATATCGGATTGGATGAATCAAAATTTTCCAAACTGTTTGTTCGCCATAAAAATCATCCAGTATGGTTACGTAAGGTGTGGTCTTACAGTTCACGTTATCAAAGACGGGTTTTATATAAAGAACAGTTTAGTACCGTTCTCTCACCAATTATGTGGATTGATGGAAGCTCGGAGCATCCCCAGCAATGGTTCTGGAAAGATGGTCATTTAACCAATGATAGAGATAACAGGGAATTTATGTATCTCCACTTCATGAACTGGAAATCGAATCGCTGGTTACCCAAAAATCTGCGTGATACACCAGCAGCATGGACTTCACTGGATAAATTGGTGCAAATCGATATCGAGCAAGCTCGTAAAAATGGTTTTCAGATCTCCCCGCAAGGCTTTACTCCAATTAATCCCGTCAATCTGAAAGGTTAAATGGTCTCACGGCCTCTACGCTTGATATACTGAACAACATTTTTACGCAACTCGAAGATAATTTATGATCGTTTTAGGCCTTTCCGGCGCGGTAAATCATGACGCCTCAGCTGCTTTATATATTGATGGAAAACTGGTGGCGGCTGCAGAAGAAGAGCGCTTCCTCCGTGACAAACATGCCAAGGGCAAGATGGCTTATGAAGCTACCAGATATTGTCTTGAGCAGGCAGGTATCCGTCCCGATGAAATCGATATTGTGGCGTTTCCTTACGCGCAGATTGGTCTGCAATCGCCGGCTCGCTGGCACTATGCCAAACGCCACTGGTACGCGCCTGACAGAGCATTAACTGCTTTATTCTCCGGTAATCGTCGTTACTGGCGTAATCATAAAAACGTGATGAAACTGCTGGATGATTTAGGCATTGATTCCAAACGTGTCAAATTTGTCCCGGTTGAACATCATCTGGCCCATGCCAGCAGTGCCTATCATCTAAGTGGTTTTCAGGAAAAAACTGCGATTATTGGCATTGATGGTAAAGGTGAATATGCCACGACGTTTTTTGGTTATGGCGAAAACGGCAAAATTCACAAAATCAAAGAATTCTTCGACCCTGATTCTCTCGGCGGCGTTTATGGTGCGATGACTGAATATCTCGGTTTTGAAATGCTTGATGGCGAATTTAAAGTTATGGGCATGGCACCGTATGGTGATCCGAACCGGTTTGATTTTTCACGTTTGATTCATTGTGAAAATGGCGAATTCAAGGTTAATACCAAGCTGGTCAACACCGTTGGCTTTCGCCGTTATAAAAAAGATGGCAAAGGTTATTTCTTCAGCCCGGAACTCATCGAATGGCTTGGCCCGATGCGTGAAGGCGATGAGAAAGATGAACCTTACATAGATTACGCCGCCAGTATTCAGGCGTTGCTGGAAAAATGTGCGCTGCATCTGATTGACTATTATCTTGGCGATATCATTCGTGAAACTGGGAAAGTGGCCTATGCTGGTGGGGTTGCGCTTAACGTAAAACTGAATCAACGCATTATCGCTATGCCCGGCGTCAAAGAACTGTTTGTACAACCGGCTTCCAGTGATGCCGGTACGGCGATTGGTGCTGCCAGTTATGCTTCACAACTGGCTGGGGTTCCAGTGGAGAAAATGGAGCATGTTTATCTTGGTCCCTCCTATACCACCCAACAGTGTGTTGAAGCCTGTGAGCGTTATACGCAACCTGTTAGCTGGCAATATTTAAATGATGTCTGTGCTGACACGGCAAAAATTCTGGCTGATGGTAATCCGGTTGCCTGGTTTCAGGGACGGATGGAATTTGGTCCTCGTGCATTAGGTAATCGCAGCATTCTGGGGTCGCCAAATCATTCCGGGGTGGCAGATCGAATTAATGCCCAAATCAAATACCGTGAACGCTGGCGTCCATTCTGCCCAAGTATGCTGGACAAAGTGGCGCCGGAAATTCTACAGACCGATCATCCAAGCCCGTACATGACCTTTACCTTTGATGTGGCAGAAAGCTGGAAATCACGAATTCCGGAAGTCGTGCATGAAGATGGTACCGCCCGGGCTCAAATTGTGACTCGTGCTACTAATGCACGTTATTACGAACTGATTGAAGAAATGGAAAAACTGACCGGCAATGCGGTGGTGTTGAATACCTCATTGAATCGTCGTGGTGAACCTATGGTCTGCAGCCCAACGGATGCGTTAAATATGTTCTTCGGTTCGGATCTGCAATATCTGGTGATGGAAGATATTCTGATCACCAAAGTTTAACTATTACACATAATTTTTTTGGTAATTTTTTCAATTTCTTTAATTGAAATAAATGGTCGCCAGATATGTTCGCCACCAAATTTTAATGTAATCATTGGTGAAACAACATTCCCCACCTTATAACCTGGACGCCATACGAAGTTTTTATTTTTACGAGTAATAGTTATGGTGGAAATACCGAGCATTGCAGCAAGGTGCCCTCCTCCCGAATCGTTGCTAATAACAACCTTAGCTGATCGCAGGTACTCTATTAAATCTGCGATTAGCTCAAAACTTTTAACATTTATATTCTCAAATTTAGCTTCTAGCTGTTCTCTTTCATGGGGCATAACAACAATATCCACTTGAAACCCCATCCCAATAAGATTTGTTGCAAGTTTATTAAAGCCTTTAATAGAAAAGTTCTTTTTTGGATTTGGCGTAGTTGGAAAAATCACCACTAAATTTTTAACTTGCTTTGGCTGATGGAAAGTAACTGCAGGTAACAATGAGTCGGCTTTAACACCTAATACCTCCACCCCATACTCATCAACCCAGTCAACCATACTTCTGGTGCTGTTTTTATCCAAACAAAGTGGACGGTTGGTAAAAGTACCTGATGATTGAGAAATTAAGTCTTTATTTGAAAAAGTTTTAGTTGGAAGGCTTTTAGAATAATTCTTTGAAGTGAACAGTAGTATATTTTTCGAAACTCCTAAATCGGCCAAATGATCTTTTACCCACGGCGACAATACGTCCAGAAGGATCAGATCGTATGATGGCATCATGACAGCAGGATTCGTTGGCAATGCGCTCAGCTTAAGCCAAGGAAAATTTAAAGCAGCTGAAGTAATTAAATTTGCAAACAACGTTACTTCGCAACCACTTTTAGTCAGATTTTGTGCTAATCGCAAACAAATGGTCACATCACCAAGAGCAGGGAACGGAACAATTGCTATTCTTTTAACTGATTGCATGTATTGAAATTTTCTTGAATTATTTTGTAAATATATTGGCTTACTGCTTTATAGCTAACATTTCTATCAACTCCGCAGCCCGCTGTGGCATGCTGTACAAATCATGTGTGGCGGCATAATCCAAGGCATTTTGTGACAACTGTTGCAGGCATTGTTTATCGAGCATTTTAGCCAACTGTTGTGTAAAAGCTGATGTATCTTCCGGCTGGTCGATACATTCACCGCCGTTCGAGTCTTTTACATAGTTGGCATAACCACAGGCAGTGCTGACCATACTTGGCAGGCCAGCCACCATGGCTTCCAGAATCACGGTCCCGGTATTTTCAGAACGTGCTGGGTGTAAAAACACATCGGCCGACAGTAGCCATTTTGCTACATCATCGCGTCCGCCCATAAAGTGGGTACGCTCACTGACATCGAGCTTATGCGCCAGTTGTTCAAATGGTTTGGCATTATCTTCACCTACCACATATAAATGTGTGTTTTCACGTAAAGCCTGTGGTAGAGAGGCCATAGCTTCAATGGCAAAATCAGCGCCTTTGCGTTTAAAACCTGAGCCTATCATCAGCAGTAAAAAGTCATCATCATTTAACGATAACTGTTGGCGAAATTGTTGACGTTGCATCTGCCAGTCATAGGGCCGTACGCGATCCGGATCGATACCGGGTGGCAGATCAACCAGCCTTTCCGGTGGTGTCTGATAATACTGTTCAAACAGTTTGCGCTGTACCGATGAGATCATCATCGATACGGTGTGGCTTTGTGGTCCAAAAACTGCCCTTTCCCAGGCTTCGTAAAATCTTACCCGGCCAAAAAACTGTTTAACGATATAGCTTGGCTCTTGCCTGACCCGTGCCAGATAACAAGGGTCAGCAGCGTAATACAGATCCAGACCAGGCATTTTGTTAAAACCAATCACCAGATCATAATTTCCAGCGGCGATTAGTGGCTGCGATTTATTATAAAAATCCCGTACTTTGGCATGATTTGTCAGACCTGAAACCTTAATCGGAATTTGGTTAAAACCGGGAATGGGATCGCCTTGCCATTCAATGTAATACACATCGATTTTATCTCCGGCATCACGGCGAATTTCCAGAATCCGCCGAAAATCCCGTGCTAGGCCGCCATAGGCAAAATATTTATACAGGCATACCGCCAGCTTCATAAATTCGTTCCGTTTAACACTATTTTGTTGCCTTATGCTTTGATCGCTTTGGTTAACAGATGACGAGTTTCGCCTACTGGCCAATTGCGTAAAAATCGCTGCTGATCCTCTTTATGAAAACGCTTGAAACCGGTTTTTGTGATTTGCCGCATCGCGTCCAAATCAATCAACCAGATTTTTTGCTGATTATCGACCAGCCAATTGGTGGCTTTTAAATCACCATGATAAATATGATGGCAACGCAATTGCTCAAATAATTCACTGATTTGCTGCAGCATTTCAGGTTGCTGAATTTCCGAGTCCGACAAGTCTGCCAACGAACAACCGGCAATATGCTCACAGATAAAATAGGCTTTCTGTCGCAGCCCGAAAAACCGCTGTTCAACAAATCCGAGTGGTTGCGGTGTGGCAATTCCCAGAAATTCCAGCAGATTGGCATTGTACCAGGACACATTGGCACGACTTTTACGCAGACAACGTCGTAAGAAATGCCATGGCGTTTTCATGTTGTAACGCTTGATAACCACCGGCTGCTCTGCCAGTTCACTTTTGACCACGGTAGCAGAGTTACCTTTTTTCAAAGAGATTCCATCTTGCATGGCTTGATTTAATAACGTTAATGGCTGCTCTGCTAAAGCGGTAGATAAATTGCCACGCCATGCAGCCTCAATCATCAGTGATTTTTGATAACGGGTCATGGTGCAGGATCGAAACTGTTTTTTCAGATAATGCGTTTGCCGGTAGTCGCGGGCTTTTTTGATCTTGCCGAGTAATTGCTGCTCAACGATAGGATCGAGCGGCATATTTCTCGCCGAAAAATAAGCAGGTAAGCCATCCAACATCCATTCCTGTTGCTCCAATGGAAACTGTGCCATCAGCCGTGCCAGATTATTTAGACAAGTCGCCATTTTTAGCGGTTTTTTCGGACAAATCACTGAAGCCAAATCCAAGAGATACAAGATGTTATTGGAAAACACAAAGTTATCCAGGTGCGGATCCTGCTGATAGCACTGGTTTTGATGGCAACGGCCAAACAAATCAAATAAGGCCGTCAGCGGAAATGTCTCTTCTGACAAAGCATTCAACGTCACCGCTTTAGGTAAAAAAGCATAGACGATAAAACTGATGCCCTGCTGATCGTCGGCGTTGTTCAAAATCGGCGCAACGGCAATATCGGCCTGGCTACAATGTTGATGCGCTTTCAATTCACGTTGATATTCCTGCTGACCTTTGCCCTGCGCGGCAAATAACTTGAGCACAAATTCGCCACTATCGTTGCTGGCATGTAAAACAATTCGCCGCCCGGCCAGAAAACGTAATACCGACAGAATTTGATATTTTGTGCCGCCCAGTTCTAACTCAATTGGAAAAGCGGCAGGTAATTCTTTTAATAAACTTTGAGCAGTCAACATGACCATTATTCCGCCAGCAACTTCTGTGCGCGACGTTCAACTTCACGCCATAAATCAGCCTGATCTTTTAGCAATGTGCGTAGTGGCAAGCCTGAATAAATCTGCATAAAGCGTAATTTATCCCGTTTCGTCAAAGACACTCTGGAAGCCGAAAAATAAAGACTTCCAAGATCTTTTATCTGCCAGCGTTTCGGTGTTTTATGTCTAATAGTCGCACGGTGCAAATCAATCAGATAAACCGGCGTGTTGTCATCGAAGGTATTGTTTTCGGCAAAGCGTTCATCCAGCAGAAAGTGACACAGATAAAAATCGCGGTGATTCATACCGTTTTTATGCATGGTACCCGCCATATTGGCCAGCTTGCGGATCAGCGCCTGTTTGGTGGCAAAACTCGGTGGCCGTTGTTGCCATTGTTCGCCAACGTATTCCAGGCTCATGGTATTAATCAGATCATCGGTAATCACAAACGAACGTATTGTCGCCGGATTAATGCCCTTTTTGCCATAACCCGCCAGCGTCATGGTTTCGATGCCGTGTTTTTCCAGAAAATGTATCGCCTGCCATTCATTACGCGCACTGATGATCGGCAAACGCAGCTGTAACAGATTTTTGATGATTTCCGCCCAACCGACACCTTGATGATATTTCAGAAAATACGAGCGGTCATTCAGCTCAAAGCGCAATGTCCTACGGCCCTCTTTATCACGAAAGATCTCACCATTGGTGCTGGCCACAGCATCAAACACCGGCTTATCGCCCCAGGCCTGAGCCAAATCTTGTCGCAAATAACAGGAATTCTTTTTCATTAAGGCCATCTAAAGGCTATGCCAAGCAGTGAGTTGTGCGAACGCGCACAGCGTTTTGTTACACTGTTTGCAGGAAACCACAAATACTACCACCAGAGCCGAAATGAGGTAAGCCGTGTCATTTAAATCCACCTTGCAACGCCACCAGAAGATGATTGAAAGCTTGTTTGATATGGAGCCTCAATTAAATGATTTACTGGCCCTTATCAGCGACTGCGTGCTGAATGACAATAAAGTGTTGTTCTTCGGCAATGGCGGCAGTGCTTCTGATGCCCAGCATCTGGCCGCGGAATTTGTGATTCGTTATAAAGAAGATCGCAGACCACTGGCCGCAATTGCGCTGACCACCGACACCTCGATTCTAACCGCGCACAGTAACGATTACAGTTTTGAAACCGTATTTGATCGACAAATTCAGGCGCTGGCCCGACCCGGCGATGTGGCGATTGGTTTATCGACTTCCGGTAACAGTGCCAATATCATCAACGGCATTAACACCGCGAAAAAAGCCGGTTGTGCAACGATTGCCTTTACCGGCCAAAGTGGCGGACAACTCAAAGCCATTGCTGATCATTGTGTCTGTGTCGCCGATACCGAAACCGCCCGAGTTCAGGAAGGCCATATCCTGATTGGTCACTGGTTGTGTGAAGCTCTGGACGAGAAACTCAGCAAAGCATGAGTCAAAACATCATCACAGCAGACGTCGTTATTGTTGGCGCCGGCATTGCCGGATTATGGCTGCATAACCGGCTGAGCCAGTTGGGTTATCACTGTCTGCTGCTGGAAAACCAGAAAATTGGTCATGCCCAGACGCTGAGTGCTCAAGGCATTATCCATGGCGGTAGCAAATATGCTTTAAACGGCATTTTATCCAACGCCGCACAAACCATCAGCGGTATGCCCGCCCGCTGGAAAGCCTGTCTGCAAGGTAAAGGCGAAATTGATTTATCCAGCGTCAACGTGTTTACCGAACATCAACTGCTCTGGTCCACCCAAAGCCTGTCTTCCAAAATGGTGTCATTCTTTGCCAGCAAAGCGCTGCAAAGCCGAATGCAGAATATTCCCAAATCAGAGCGCAGTGGCTTGTTTGCCGATGAAGGTTTTAAAGGCGCGTTATACCAGTTGGATGAACCTGTACTGGATGTTGGCAGTTTGCTTAAAGCCTTAATCAAGCCTTATGCCGCAACGATTTTAAAAACACCGGATATCGCGCCCGAATGGCTAAAACAGGATGGCCAAATCACTGCCATGCGGTTTGGTGATGAACTGGAAATTAAGGCGCAGCAGTTTGTACTGACTTCCGGTGAAGGCACGGGTGAAATGTTAAAAAGCCTGCAACTGACCCGACCCAAAATGCAGAAACGGCCGTTGCAAATGCTGCTCTGCAAAGCCAAAGATCCGGCTAATCCTTTACCGCAAATTTATGCTCATGGTCTTGGCAGTGGCAGCAAACCGATCGCCACCATCAGCAGCCATCCGGATAAAACCGGCAATATCGTCTGGTACCTCGGCGGTAATATTGCGGAAGAAGGTGTCGGCAAAGATCCTGATAGTTTGATTGAGGAAGCACGCGCTTTACTTAAACAAATCCTGCCGTGGTTTACCCTGCCGGAACTGGAATGGACTACGCATAACGTCAATCGCGCCGAACCCAAACAAAGCGGTTTTGCGCGTCCCGATAGCGCCTATGTCAGCAGTCATAAAAATCTGCATATTGCCTGGCCGACCAAGTTAGCTTTATCACCCGATCTGGCCGATAAAGTTATCGAAGCGCTGGCAAAACAAAATGTGAAAAAAACAGCCCACCCAGAACAGCATATTTTGCCCCTGGCACAACTGGCTGAACCACTCTGGGATCGGGCATTTACAAAATGAATAAACTGCCAAAAAAAACCATTCCCGGCACCGGGCTGGATGTTTCGGTACTGGGACTCGGCACCGTCAAACTGGGACGTGATAAAGGCGTTAAATACCCCGAAGCGTTTACTATTCCCGATGATGAAGCCGCACTCGCCTTGCTGCAACAAGCCTGGGATTTAGGCATTAATCTGATTGATACCGCACCCGCCTACGGCAACAGTGAACAACGTCTCGGCGAGTTATTGCCACAACTGCCACATGACTGGATTATCTGCTCCAAAGCCGGTGAACAGTTTGATGCCGACAGCGGCGACTCACATTTCGATTTTTCGCGCGATGCGATTATTAGAAGTGTTGAACAAAGCCTGCAACGTCTCAACCGCGAGATGATTGATATTGTATTGATTCACTCCGATGGTAACGATGTGCCGATCATCGAACAGCATCGGGCACTGGAAACCCTCAATGAACTAAAACAACAAGGTCTGATAACAGCGACCGGCATCTCCAGCAAAACCGTCGACGGTGGCCTGCTCGCCCTGCAACAGTCCGATATCGTCATGGTCACCCACAACCTCGCCTATCAGGACGAACAAATCGTGATTGATACGGCCAACCAGCTCAATAAAGCCATCTTTATCAAAAAAGCCTTTGCCAGTGGGCATTTGCCTACCAACTCGACCAAAGACAGCGTCAGTGCCAGCTTTGAAATGCTCTTTGCTAATCCGGCAGTGGCCAGTGTGGTTGTTGGGACGATTAATCCGGTGCATCTGGCTGACAATGTGGCTAAGGCTATTGCTGCGTTTTATAAAAATTAACCACAGAGACACAGAGGGCACGGAGGTTTTTGGGGTTTAAATATTTATCCGCAGATTACGCAGATGGGCGCAGATTTAGCTTTAAATATATGAATTATTTTTTGCTTTACAGCTTCTTGTTACTTGATAGGAACAGTTAATGAAACTATTGAAGAATATGGAAAGTTTAATAATTTTTTTCGTTACGATAGTTTCTGTAACTGTCATAACGTTCTACTCATTAGCTTACTTTACTTTCAATTGGACTATTTCAAAAAATCCTTCTGACTGGGGAGTATTTGGTGATTTTTTTGGTGGGATTTTAAACCCTTTAATAGCCATAGCTGCATTAATAACACTTATTAGAGCTGTAAAACTTCAAAAATCAGAATTTCTAGCTACTCGCAATCATTTAGAAAATGAAGCAAAAAAAATGAGCTATATCGACTAATTTCCGGCTTGGAACAAAAAATTGAATCACATTTGCAAATCGAAGTTAAAAATGATGCTGGTGAAGAAGTACTTACTTTTGGCCCTCTAAATCAATTTTTGAAACCGGGATGGGCTCCGCCCAATAAAACATTCGTATCTTTAGGAAATTCTAATTTATGTACTTCTCTTAAGGACTATTCTGCTCAGATACTAAATTTGATATTAAAACTGGAAGATTTATTAAAAGAATATGATTCATTAAGCGGTGGAGAATCAGTGGTAGCTCAACATTTTATGGGGCTGTATCAAAAAACAAAGGAAGCATGCCAAGATCTAATCGGGGAAAGCAAGGTAGGTTAGGTAGAGCTTGCGAAACCCAACATTTTGGCTTGAATTTTCGATATCTGTTGGGTTTCATTGCATTCAACCAACCTACCAAATTGTCTGATAAACCACGGATAGATTCCTTTGAAACCTCTGTGCCCTCTGTATCTCTGTGGTCTATTTATCTAAATGAATAATCTGCGTCCATTTGCGTAATCTGCGGATAAATTGCTTTTATCTATCCTGATGGATCTTATTCACTATCGCCGTAGTAGAGCAGTTTTCGGTTAAGCCCATCACTCTCACTTCACCACCGTAACCTTCAACGATTTCCCAGCCAACGACGCCTTTTTTATCGTAATCGCCGCCTTTAACCAGGATATCGGGCTGGATTTCTCTGAGTAGGTCTTCCGGAGTATCACCTTCAAAGACGGTAACCCAATCCACATCGGCCAGCCCTGCCAACACGATCTGACGGCGATCCGCGGTATTAATCGGACGACCTTTGCCTTTAAGTTTGGTGACGGATTCATCGGAGTTAATGGCAACAATTAATCTATCGCCCTGGGCGCGCGCCTGATGCAGATAGCTGACATGACCGGCATGCAGAATATCGAAACAGCCGTTGGTAAAAACAATTTTCTCGCCACGTTTTTTGGCTTGATCAACCGCAATTTTTAATTGTTCAACGGTGACCGCACCAGCAAAGGAATGATCACTTTGATTTGTGCCCTGATGACGTTGATATTCGGCAAACAGTTCGGGTTCGCTGACAGTGGATGTGCCCAGTTTGCTGACCACAATACTGGCAGCGACATTGGCTAAGGTCACGGCTTGTTGCAAAGATTGTCCGGCGGCCAGTGCTGCTGCCAAGGTGGCAATCACGGTGTCCCCGGCTCCGGTGACATCGGCAACTTCTTTGGCAATCGCCGGTAGATGGAATTCGTTGTTGTCATTGGTGATCAACGACATGCCCTGTTCACTACGGGTGATCAATACCGCTTTAATATCAAAGTCGGCAATCAGCTTTTTGGCTTTCTCAATCAGGTCGGCTTCTGATTGAATTTCGCCCGTCACCGTTTCAAATTCGGTGAGATTGGGGGTGATTAAATCCGCACCACGATATTTACTGAAATCATTGCCTTTTGGATCGACCAGCACGGTCATAGCATTGGCTTTTGCCAGCTTAATCCACTGCTGTGGATCATGCAGCGTGCCTTTGTCGTAATCTGACAAAACCATTACTCCACCATAAACCAGCAATGGTGTGACTTTGTCAGCCATCCCAACAGCGCTTTCTAAGGTAAATCGGCTTTCAAAATCCATCCGTAGCAGTTGCTGATGCGCGCTGATAATGCGGGATTTTATGATGGTGGGGTGTTGTGAGGTTTGATGAAACGCACACTCAATGCTGACCGAACGCAGTCGCTCTTCTAACACCTGCGCGGCTTCATCCTGACCAGTAATGCCTGACAAACTGCAGTTGGCACCGAGTGAAGCAATATTCATCGCTACATTGGCGGCACCGCCCGGAATATCTTCCAATCGCTCAACATTCACTACTGGCACAGGCGCTTCAGGAGAAATACGCTTGGTTTTACCAAAATAGAAGCGGTCCAGCATCAAATCGCCTATTACGACGACATTGGCCTGCCGAAAATCCGGGAATGCATTTTTCATAACGTTTGATTTATTGATTAGAGAAAGCGGTTATTGTGCGGCTAAAAGTGGTTGCAGTCCATGCCAAACCATTTCCGGTGTCATTTCGGTCATACACACTGGTTCGCCATTGCGTGAGGCGGGTAACGGGCATTTGCGTTTATAGCATGGGGCGCAGTTAAACTCACTGACCAGATGCTGCTGATGTTTGCCATAGGTGCCAATCAGCGCTGTGTCTGTCGCACCATACAATGTTAACGCAGGCGTTCCAGCCACAGCAGCAAGATGTGCCAGTCCGGTATCACTGCACACCGCACCTGCCGAGTGGTGCATAATCGCCGCAATATCGTTCAGGCCTAAACGTGGTAACGCAAATGCCATTGCATCAACTGAAGCGATCTGTTGAGCACGCAGATATTCTTCATTATTGCCACAGGGTAATAATACGGAAAAACCCTCAGATCGCGCCTGTAAAACCAATTGCTGCCAGAAATTAATCGGCCAGAGTTTGGTCAACCAACTGGCATTGTGCACAAACATCAGATAACGCTCGGGTAAGGCAAACTCGAGCTCCGGTAACGGATATTTACTGAAATTCGCCGCATATTTGGCGAGTGTTTTGGGGAGTGGATAATCCAGTGCCTGTGACAGGATCTGCCGCATCCGATCCACGGCATGTTGCTGTGGATTAACCGTTATCGGGTATTGATAAGCCAGATGGGCCGGTCGTTCACGACAGGATTGTTTATCCAGACCATAGACCGGGCCGCGGCGTAACTTACTGACCAACGCGCTTTTCAGATTATTCTGCATATCGACAACAGCATCATAATCGTCCAGATTCAGTTCCCGATAGAACTGGCGTAATTCACCACCGGTCAGCGTTTGCCAGGCGGATTTCTTCCAGCGTCGATGCGAGGTGGTAATAACTTTACGAACATTGGGATGCCATTTGGGCACTTCGGCAAAGGCTTCATCCACCACCCAGTCAAATTCAATACCGGGAAAAGCTTTTGCTGCATCGGTTAACGCCGGTAAGGCATGCATTAAATCGCCCATGGAGGTGAGCTTGATAATTAATACTTTCATAAACGGAAAAACACCTGATGGAATAACATCAAGCGTTTTGCAAAATATTTAAAGATAATGGGTTATGGCGATGCTGCTGCAGGATTTTCAGAAATGCATCGGGGTTTTTAATCTGTGTCATTTCACCTTCACGAGGGAAAAGCTGATCCTGCAGGCGTGACAGCCAGAAACGTAATGCTGCCGCACGGCACACCAGATTCCAGTTGGACTGTTCGGCTTCATTGAGTTGCCGACGTTGTAGATAAGCGTTCATCAAACGCTGATAGCGTTCGTTATCAATCAACCCTTGTTCATTGACACACCAGTCATTGACCACTACTGCCAGGTCATAAATCAGAAACTCATCGCAGGCATAGTAAAAATCAATAATGCCCTGCAGCTCATTGTCGACAAACAACGCGTTGTCACGGAACAAATCGGAATGGGTGACACCCCATGGTAATTGCAGGTCACTGTAAGGACTTTGGAAATCCAGTTCGGCTTTGAGCATTTCTGCCTGCTCTGCAGACATGTGTGGCAACAAGGTATCGGCCATCGATTCACGCCAGTCTGCACCGCGTTCTGTGGCACGGCGATGTTTAAATTTCTGCCCGACAAGATGCATCTGCCCCAGCATATCACCGATCGCTTCACATTGACCCAGCGTGGCAAGCTCATCAACTGTATGACCCGCAAGACGCATCACCAGCGCTGCTGGACGTCCACACAAGGACTTGAGGTAATTACCTTGTCTATCTTCGGCAGGATGCGCGGAAGGAATGCCGTGCTTGAAGAAAAACGTCATGACTTCCAGAAAATAATCCAGTTCGGCAAATTCATGCTGTTCGAACAGCGTAAGCACAAACTCGCCCTGATCGGTGGTCACAAAATAATTAGTATTTTCGATTCCAGCAGAAATGCCCTGATAATCAATCAGATTACCAACGGCATACTCGCCGAGGAACGCCATTAATTCATCGCGCCCGACTTCGGTATAAACAGACATGAAAATCTCAGTTAACGGGAGTTTTTGTTACCATTCCAACAGGATCCAGTTCGGCACTTCCGGATTGGCAAGGTTATGTTTTTGGGTTTCAAGTGAACCATCGCCATCAGTATCCATCAGGTAGTAGGATGGACCGATATCCGGGGTGATTTTGATCATGTAAAGCTGACCGTTGGCGCGGTATTCTTCAATGGTGCGATCTTCTTCCTGGATAATGGTGATTTCAGGTTCAATGCTTTCGCCATCCTGTAACGTAGGCGGCACAACAGGCGGTTCAGATAAATCAGGACCCGCAGCCCCAGCCCAGGCACTTCCTGTGAACATTGCGCTGATTGCGCATACAATGGCGAACGGTTTTAACATGACTTAGCTCCACTAATTTCCGATAAAGATAGCATTTCCGCTACGATGATAAAAGCAATCTGTTTGCCACTAATTTCAGGCCTTGTGAACTATGACTCAAACTGCACCACTTATACTTGTTGATGGCTCTTCCTACCTGTATCGCGCTTATCATGCGATGCCGCCCCTGACCAACAGCGACGGCGAATCAACCGGCACCATTTATGGCGTCATCAACATGCTGCGTAAATTGATCCGTGACTATAAACCTGAACATATGGCCGTGGTATTTGATGCCAAAGGCAAAACCTTCCGTAATGATCTTTATGCCGAGTATAAAGCCACCCGCCCGCCAATGCCGGACGATTTACGTGAACAGATTGCACCGATCCATGAAATTGTTAAAGCCATGGGCCTGCCGTTGCTTTGTGTTGATAACGTTGAAGCCGATGATGTGATTGGCACGCTGGCAAAACAGGCAACCGCAGCCGGAATTGAAACAGTGATTTCTACCGGCGACAAGGATATGGCGCAGCTGGTCAGCGAGCATGTGACGCTGGTCAATACCATGAATAACAGCAAAACTGATATCGCCGCGGTACAGGAAAAATTTGGTCTGACCCCACAGCAAATCGTCGATTATCTGGCTTTGATGGGCGACAAGGTAGATAACATCCCTGGCGTTGACAGTGTTGGCCCAAAGACAGCAACAAAACTATTGCAACAATATGGCAGTTTGCAGGGTGTTATCGAACATGCTGATGAAGTTAAAGGCAAACTGGGTGAAAAATTACGAGCAGCCGTTGATGCTTTGCCACTTTCTTATCAGCTGGCCACCATCAAGATGGATGTCGAGCTGGATTTCACACCGGAAACACTGGATATGCAGGTAACGGATAACCAGAAACTGGCTGAACTCTATCGTCGTTATGAATTCAAAAGCTGGTTACAGGAATTAGACTCTGCGCCTGCTGCGGCGACCTCCACAAAAGCTGATGAACCCGCCACCAGCATTGAAACCCATTACGAAACCATTTTGACTCAGCAGCAGCTGGATAACTGGCTGGCTAGACTCAAAAAAGCAGAACTGTTTGCCTTTGATACCGAAACCACAAGCCTCAATTATCTGCAGGCACGTATCGTCGGTATGTCATTTTCCATTAAAGCGGGTGAAGCCGCTTATCTGCCGCTGGCGCATGATTATCCGGGCGCACCGGATCAGCTGGATTTTGATGCCACGCTGGCTCTGATGAAACCTTTACTGGAAGATCCCAAAGCGCTGAAAGTCGGTCAGAACCTGAAATACGATCGGCATATTCTGCTCAATCACGGTATTGATTTGCAGGGTATTGCCCATGACACCATGTTGCAATCCTATGTGCTCGACAGCACGGCCACCCGCCATGATATGGATTCGCTGGCCGAAAAATATCTGAATCGCAGCACCATTCATTTTGAAGACATTGCCGGTAAAGGCAAAAAACAACTGACCTTCAATGAAATTGGTCTGGAAGAAGCTTCACCTTATGCCTGCGAAGATGCCGATATCACCTTGCAGCTGCACCATATTTTGTGGCCAAAAGTGCAGGCGATTCCATCATTGGAAATAGTTTATCGTGAACTGGAAATGCCGTTGCTGCCGGTGCTCAACACGCTGGAACGTAATGGCGTGCATATTGATATCTTTATGTTGCAGCAGCAGAGCGATCAACTGGCGTTGGATATTGATCGGCTAGAAAAAGAAGCCCATGCCTCTGCCGGTACCAAATTCAATTTGGGTTCACCAAAGCAGCTACAGGAAATTCTTTACGACCAGCAACAGTTGCCGGTACGTAAAAAAACACCCAAAGGCCAACCCTCGACCGCTGAAAATGTGTTGCAGGAACTGGCGGATGATGGCTATGAGCTGCCACAAATCATTATGCAATATCGCAGCTTAAGTAAGCTCAAATCCACCTACACCGACAAACTGCCACAGCAGGTCAATCAACAGACTGGCCGTGTGCACACCTCCTATCATCAGGCTGTCACTGCTACCGGCCGGTTATCATCTTCCGATCCGAATTTACAGAATATCCCGATCCGTACTGAAACCGGCCGCAAGATTCGTGAAGCGTTTGTTGCCGGTAAAGGCGCCAAGATCCTGGCAGCCGATTACTCACAAATTGAATTACGCATCATGGCGCATTTATCCGGCGATAAAAGCCTGCTGACCGCATTCGCCGAAGGTGAAGATATTCATCGCCATACCGCTTCTGAAATCTTTGGTGTGGAACCCGAAAATGTCACCGGCGATCAACGACGCAGTGCCAAAGCCATCAACTTCGGTTTGATTTACGGCATGTCAGCCCACGGACTTTCCAAACAACTTGGCATCGAACGTCATCAGGCCGCCAAATATATGGAAACCTATTTCGAACGCTATCCCGGCGTCAGAAAATACATGGACAATACCCGCGAACAGGCCAAGAAAGACGGGTACGTCGAAACCATTTTCGGCCGACGGTTATATTTGCCGGAAATCAACTCCAGCAACGGCCTGCGCCGCCAATATGCCGAACGCACCGCGATTAACGCGCCAATGCAGGGCAGCGCTGCGGATATTATCAAACGCGCAATGATTTCGATTCATGACTGGCTGCTCGAAGCCGATACCGGTATTCGCATGATCATGCAGGTGCATGATGAATTGGTATTTGAAGTGCCAGAAGATCAGCTTGATTTGGCTAAAACCGAAATTGAGCAATTTATGATTCAAGCTGCTGATCTCGAAGTGCCGTTAGAAGTTGGGATTGGAGTTGGGGATAATTGGGAACAGGCGCATTAGTTGGATTATTAACCACAGAGGCACAGAGGGCACGGAGGTTCTTAAAATTTATCCGCAGATTACGCAGATGGGCGCAGATTTTTAGATAGAAGTTAAGAAAGGATTTAGAAAAGGGCACAGATCCCAGAGGCTTCCCTTGAATCCCTTTTGTGTTGCCGGAAAAAATGGCCATCGCAGGATTAGAAATCGGAATGTTTGAGCGAAGCGAGTTTTTTCGATTTCCCTGCGATGGCCATTTTTTTCGGGGAGCCGCAGGCCAACACAAGGGGTGCCTTTTCTTTTGGTTCGTTTTCTTTGGGCAAGCAAAGAAAATGAACTCGCCCTCAGGCGAAATTATGCTTTAAGTTCATTTTGCCTATTTAAGCTGATCTTTCGCTCTCGCGAGTCAGGGGCTTGCGTGCCCAAGCCCCTAACAACCCAAGGGCACCCCTTGTGCTGGCCTGCGGCTCCACTGCGTTGCTCGATTTATCTGGGGATTGGTCAAAACTCGCTGTGCTCACAAATTTGTCTGGAACAAATTTGGACGCCGAAGGCGCCCGAAGGGTGAAAGGCATGGATGCCACAAATCAGACACTGTCCAATCCTTATCCAGATAAACCTGCGCTACTCGTCAGCACAAAAAAAGCGGGGGAAGCCTCTGAGGTATGTCATGGGGATGTTGGGCTTCGCAGGCTCAGCGCCAACCTACGGAAAATCACATTTCAATCTGATTTGATTTAGCGAACTTTGGTATTTAGTTAATGATCTTTTGCTAAAAGCTATTTATCAAAAATCTGCGGATAAATCGCTTTTAACTCTCAGTGCCCTCTGTGCCTCTGTGGTTAATATCTCAAGAACGCTTCTTAGCCCGAGGATGTGCGGCATCATAAACCTTCGCCAGGTGCAGAAAATCCAGATGGGTATAGACTTGCGTTGTGCTGATATCCGAGTGTCCCAACAACTCCTGCACGGCTCTCAAGTCACTGCTGGATTCCAGCATATGCGAGGCAAATGCATGCCGTAGCCGATGCGGATGCACATGTTCGGAGATACCGTGTTTTTTGCCCCAGAAAGCCAGTCGTTGCTGGATGGAACGTACACCAAGGCGCTTGCCTTGCTGCGTAGTAAACAATGCTGGTTGTTGATACAGACCGTTCTGATCACGTTTATCGAGCCAGACTTTCAGTGCCTCAATCGCGGTACGGCCAATCGGCAAAATTCTTCCTTTATTACCTTTACCGGCAATGACATGCACCAGCTGCTGGCCAAAATCGACATCACGTAAATCCAATGCTGCCAGCTCTGCCAGCCGCAGGCCGGAGGAATAAAATAATTCCATAATCGCTCGATCGCGACAGGCGACAAAAGTGTCAGCCGGTGTGCTATCAAGTAATGAATTCATTTGGTCGACGTCAAGGGTTTTCGGTAAACGCTTTTCGGCTTTGGGTGCCTGCACTGATTGCGCTGGATTATGATCGACCAGGCCTTCTTTGAGCAAATAACGATAAAAACTGCGAACGGCGGACAGTAAACGGTGAATACTGCGAGCGCCCAGACCTTTACGATGCAGCCGGGCAATAAACAGACGAATATCTGCCGGTTTAAGTTGTTGCCAATCGGTAAAGGATTGTTGCTGGCAGTATTCAATTAATTGCTGACAATCACGCTGATAATTGAGTACGGTATGCGGCGAAACCCGGCGCTGTTGCTCCAGATACTGCAGAAAATCCTGCAGAGGTGTTTGCAGATCAGCTGTCATTCTGGCCGTGGCAGAAACGGCGCAGCAGACGCATAAACACTTCGCCGAGAAAGCTCAGATATTCAGTGCCCATATCGGCATGAAAGCGGTTGGCATCACTGCTGGCAATTGCCAGTAAACCGGCACAGGGCTCGTGTCCTAATGGTAAACAGGCCACCGAATGCACTTCATCGGCTTTTTCACCGAACAGTAATTGTTTCTGCGCTTTGGTCAGTCGGCCACAAACCGGTAGCTGCTTGCCCAGAATATGATCAAATGCTTTCAGTTGGCTGTCATCAGCATGCATTTCGACGATGTTGCCTTCGACTGGCGGTAATTTCGGTTTTTGATCGCCACTGTAAAACAGTCTTAGCGACACTTCGTCAGCCGAGAATTCTTGCTGTAATTGTTGCATCAGCGTTGCCAGCAGGCTGTGCATATCCTGACAGTCCATTAGTCGCAGACAGAGTTGATGGACTCTCTGCTGCAATGCAGCATTGCTATGCGCATTATCGATTAAAGCATGCAGTTGTTCATGCAGATGCTGATTTTTCTGGCGTAATTGCTGACGTTGACGCTGTGCCAGCGAAATGGTGCCTTCAGGTGTGTTTTCGAATTCCAGTTCGGACAATAAATCCGGCTGATCGATTAAAAAATCTGTGTGCTGGCGTAAAAATTCACTGACCTGCTCAGCGCTTACAGATTGTTGAGTGTTGCCCACGCAATTTCTCCATCAAATACATGTTGTGCTGGTCCGGTCATCCATACGGAAGAATTTTCATCCGGCCAGCTGATTTCTAATGTGCCGCCCGGCAGTAAAACACTGACCTGACGTCCAAGTATTCCGCGACGAATTCCACTGACCACTGCCGCACAGGCTCCGGTACCACAAGCCGTTGTCTCAGCAGAGCCACGTTCATACACCCGCAATTTAATATGCTCGTGATCTATCAGCTGCATAAAACCGACATTGACCCGTTCCGGAAACTGCTGATGGTTTTCAATTTTAGGTCCCAACTCGCTGACAGGCGCGGTGGTCACATCATCGACCAATAAAACCGCATGGGGATTGCCCATTGATAATGCAGCAATTTCCACCTGACGTCCTGGTTCCACCGCCAGCATATAGGTATTACTCTGCTCAGCCACGTTAAATGGGACTTGTTCTGGCGAGAAGCGAGGTTTTCCCATATCAACACAGACCTGACCATCCGCCTGCAAGGTGGGATAAATCACCCCGGAAGCCGTTTCAACTGCAATTGAATCCTTGGTGGTAAGGCCATTGTCATGTACATATCTGGCAAAACAACGTGCGCCATTACCGCATTGAGATACTTCACCGCCATCAGCGTTAAAAATCCGATAACGAAAATCGACATTTTTCAGATCACTGTTTTCCACCAGCAATAATTGATCACAGCCGATACCGATATGTCGGTCCGCCATAAAACGAATTTGCTCAGTGGTCAGCTGCACAGACTGATTGATGGCATCAATCACCACAAAATCATTACCCAGACCATGCATTTTGCTGAACTTCAACATAGGATTAATCCTGCAATACCTGCTCACCTGCATATAGGCTTTCAACTGACTCGCGTTGTCGCGCCACATGCATATTTGTTCCATCGACCATAATTTCAGCGGCACGCGGACGCGAGTTGTAATTGGAACTCATGGTAAAACCATACGCCCCAGCGGAGCGAATCGCCAGTAAATCTCCGCTTTGAATAGCCAGACTGCGATCCTTGCCTAAAAAGTCACCGGTTTCACAGACCGGACCGACAATATCAAAGTCCTGTTCAGCTTCATCCTGCCGGGGTTTGACCGCTTCAATCGCCATCCATGATTGATACAATGCCGGACGTAATAAATCATTCATCGCGGCGTCAACGATGGCGAAGTTTTTAGCTTCTGAGGCTTTAATATATTCCACTTTTGTCAGCAACACACCAGCATTACCTGCAATTGCCCGGCCTGGTTCAAGCATGATTTCCAAATCACGTTCTTTTAATAATGCCTGCATTGCTTTGGCGTATTCAGCAGGAGTCGGCGGTTTTTCATCGCGATAACAAATCCCCAGTCCACCACCGATATCGAGATGTTTAATATGAATACCCTGCTCAGCCAACGCATCGATCAACGCCAACACTCGTTCCAGAGCATCAACAAATGGTGAAACGGAAGTCAGTTGGGAACCAATATGGCAATCCACGCCAATCACCTGCAGATTTGGCAAAGAAGCTGCCTGCTGATACACCGCCAGCGCATCATCAATCGCAATGCCAAATTTGTTTTCTTTTAGGCCAGTGGAAATATACGGATGGGTTTGCGCATCAACATCTGGATTGACCCGTATGGAAATCGGAGCCGTTTTTTCAAGACTGACTGCCACGTTACTGATACGTTGCAGCTCAGGGATCGACTCCACATTAAAACAGCGAATACCGGTTTTCAACGCATAACTAATTTCTTCAGCGGTTTTACCAACCCCAGAAAACACAGTTTTCTCCGCTTGGCCACCTGCTGCAATGACGCGAGCTAATTCACCGGCAGACACAATATCAAAACCCGAGCCCAGTCTGGCCAGCACATTCAGCACCGCCAGATTTGAGTTAGCTTTGACTGCGTAACAGACCAAATGCCGATAAGCACTGAATGCATCATCAAAGGCTTTCCAATGCTGTTCAAGTGCAGCTCTGGAATACACATAAGTAGGAGTGCCAAATTGCGCCGCCAAATCAATTAACGATTGCTGCTCGGCATGCAACTCACCGTGTTTTTGAGTGAAATAATCCTGCATTTTTTTAGGCAACCTTCATAGTGTTGGCGTTTCCTTCAGGCAGGTATAAATCACCCTTCAGGCCGCATGAGGTCAGTAATCCTATAGTACACAGGAGGATCGCCAGAGTTTTCCAGCCAGAAATTTTTCGCATGATGTCTTCCCCGATGCTGTAAAGGCAGGCAGTATACACAGGAAAACCGGCAACTGGCCCACATTGGAAACTAGAATTTATTATTCAACTTACATATTATAAGTGCATTAAAAAATTAGCTTTATATTAAGGAATAGCGTCCTGTAATGGCAAATATGACAGCACCAATCAGACTAAGCGGTCTTGCAAGACGACTTGTAAGTGAAGGGTTGCTGAGTGATGAGCAGGCACAGACTGCTCAGGTTACGGCTAAACAGGCTTCACAATCCTTTGTAACCTATCTGGTCAATAACAAACTGCTTGATAGCGATGTCATCGGTGCGATTGCCTCTCAGGAATTTGGCGTTCCTCTATTTGACCTCGACAGTATGAATATGGAACTTGCTCCAACGAGCCTGTTCCAGGAAAAACTCATCCGTCAGCATAACGCTCTGCCGTTGTTCCAACGTGGTAAGCGCCTTTATGTGGCCGTTTCTGATCCTACTAATCTTCAGGCTCTGGACGAATTCCAGTTCAACACTGCTCTGAATACTTACCCTGTACTGGTCGATGAACAGAAATTATCCGTCACAATCGAAAAAGCACTGGATAACAAAAACCAGGTTCTGGATGATTTTGATGATGCTGAGCTGGATGATATTGATCTGGGTCCCGATGATGATGCTGATCGTGGTGCAGAACTCACTGAAAAAAATATCGATGACACTCCGGTCGTCAGATTTATCAATGGTATTCTGACTCAGGCGATCAAAGCTGGTGCCTCGGATATTCACTTTGAACCCTACGAGAAAAAATACCGTGTTCGAGTGCGTATTGATGGCATCCTGCATGAAACCAAAACAGCACCGGTGGTGCTTGGCGGACGTATTGCCGCACGGCTGAAAGTCCTGTCTAGAATGAATATTGCTGAACGTCGGGTACCTCAGGATGGGCGGATGCGGTTGAAAATATCCAAATCCAAAGCCATCGATTTTCGTGTCAGCACCTGCCCGACCCTGTTCGGCGAAAAAATCGTGTTGCGTATTCTTGATCCCACCAGCGCCCAATTAGGTATTGATGCATTGGGTTATGAGGAAGATCAGAAAGAAATCTTTATGGAAACCATGCACAAACCATACGGTATGGTGCTGGTCACTGGTCCGACAGGCAGTGGTAAAACCGTTTCTCTGTATACCGCTTTAAATATTCTCAATACTGATGATCGCAATATTTCCACTGCTGAAGATCCGGCTGAGATTAATCTACCAGGCATCAATCAGGTCAATGTACATCCGCAGATCGGGCTGGGGTTTACCGAATGCCTGAGAGCGTTTTTACGTCAGGATCCTGATGTCATCATGGTCGGTGAGATCCGCGATCTGGAAACCGCTGAAATAGCGATTAAGGCTGCGCAGACTGGTCATATGGTGTTTTCCACACTGCATACAAACGATGCCCCACAAACACTGACCCGCCTCGCCAATATGGGTGTTCCTGCGTTTAATATTGCTTCCGCTGTAACGTTGATTATTGCGCAGCGTCTGGCACGTCGACTTTGTCAGCATTGTAAAAAGGGAGAAACATTACCAAAAGAAACCTTGATTGAAGAAGGTTTCAGTGCTGAACAAATTGCGACAGATTTCAAAGTTTACCACGCTGTAGGTTGCGAACATTGCACCGAAGGGTATAAAGGTCGTGTTGGTATTTATCAAGTCATGCCCGTATCCGAAGCAATGGGTCGCATGATTATGGAAGGCGGAAATTCGATTCAACTTGCGGATCAGGCAAAAGCTGAAGGGATTGATGATTTGCGTGCATCCGGTCTGAAAAAGGTCATGGCCGGAGCGACCAGTTTGGAAGAAATTAACCGCGTCATTAAGGAATAAACCGTGGCCACAGCAGCTAAAGCTAAACTTAAACCAAAAAAAGCCGAATTACCGAACCTGTTTATCTGGCAAGGTACAAATAAAGCCGGCCGTAAGGTTAAAGGTGAACAGGCGGGTGATAGTGTTCAGGCTGTTCGTGCAGATTTACGCCGCCAAGGTATTACGCCGGGAAAAGTACGTCGTAAACCCAAGGATTTATTTGCTCCCCGCAAACCCAAAATCAAACCGGTTCACATTGCTATCTTCAGCAGAATGCTGGCCACCATGATGTCTTCCGGTGTGCCGATGATGCAATCACTGCAAATCATTGGCGAAGGGCATGAAAATGCCAGTATGCAGGAAATGATTCTGGCGATTAAAGCCGATGTTGAATCAGGTACCAGTCTGGCGGAGTCATTAGCCAAATTCCCACTACATTTTGATGATCTCTATATCAGTCTTATCAACGCTGGTGAACAATCCGGTACTTTAGAAGCCCTGTTGCATGAGATCGCTACCTATCAGGAAAAGACTGAGGCACTTAAGTCCAAGATTAAAAAAGCGCTGGTTTATCCAACAGCTATCATGGTGGTGGCGTTTATCGTCACGGCGATTTTGATGATTTTTGTTATTCCACAATTTCAGGCTTTGTTTACCGGGTTTGGTGCGGACCTACCGGGCCTTACAAAAATGGTCATCAGCATTTCCCAGGTATTTCAGGATTACTGGTGGTTAATTTTTGGCAGCATTATTGGCTCGGTAATGGGCTTTATGGCAGCACGACGCCGCTCTCGCAAGGTTCAGCATTTTATGGATCGCATGCTATTAAAATTACCGGTCATCGGCGATGTATTAACCAAAGGTGCAATTGCCCGTTTTGCCAGAACGTTTTCGGTTATGTTCAAAGCCGGTGTGCCAATGGTTGAGGCGATGACCTCGGTAGCCGGCGCCACCGGTAATATAGTTTATAACGAAGCCACGCTGGAAATGCGTGATGATGTCTCTACCGGTACCCAATTAAATAAAGCCATGACCGATACGGAATTATTTCCAAATATGGTGATTCAGATGGTTTCCATCGGTGAAGAATCCGGTTCACTCGATGCAATGCTGGCGAAAGTCGCTGACTTTTTTGAACGTGAAGTGGATGATGCTGTTGATAATATGACCGCGTTGATGGAGCCATTTATCATGGCTTTCCTGGGTGTTTTGATCGGTACACTGGTTATTGCCATGTACTTGCCGATTTTCAAACTCGGCGCTGTCGTTTAATCCTATGTCGCTAATTTATCTGCTGGAAACCTCCAGCATTTTTTTTATTGCCAGTATTTTCATTCTGGGATTACTGGTAGGCAGCTTTCTCAATGTGGTGATTCACCGACTGCCGCTGATGATGCAGCGTGAGTGGGCCCAACAGTGCCATGAATTGATTGGAACAACTGAACCTGGGACAGATGAACTTACGTTAAGCAAACCGCGCTCTCGCTGTCCGCATTGCAGTCATGCTATTACTGCATTGGAAAATATTCCGGTACTCAGTTATCTCGCTCTGAAAGGCCGTTGCAAGGAATGCAAAGCGCCAATTTCCAAACGCTATCCGCTGATTGAATTATTCACTGCAGGGATCTCAGCGATAGTGGCATGGCACTTTGGTTTCGGCATTGCCGTAGTGGGAGCCTTATTGTTAAGTTGGTCTCTGCTCGCGTTGACGTTTATCGATGTTGATCATCAACTGTTGCCCGACAGCATTACTTTACCCTTATTGTGGTTAGGACTCAGTTTTAACCTGTTTGCTATCTATACCGACATTAGCTCTGCCGTTATTGGTGCCATTGCCGGTTATCTGGCGCTTTGGCTGGTGTATCACGCTTTTCGTTTGGTCACAGGTAAGGAAGGCATGGGCTATGGCGATTTTAAGCTGCTGGCAGCCTTGGGGGCCTGGATGGGTTGGCAGGCGTTGCCAATGATCGTTTTATTATCCTCTTTAGTTGGTGCATTAGTTGGTATCAGCCTGATTTTGTTAAAACAACAGCATCGGGATATTCCAATTCCATTTGGTCCTTATCTGGCAGCAGCCGGCTGGCTGGCGCTGATATGGGGCGACGCTCTGACCACCGGATATCTGAATTGGAGCGGATTAAGCTGAAATGGTGTTTCGGGTTGGCCTAACCGGCGGCATTGCATCAGGCAAATCAACTGTCTCAACATTATTTGCAGAGCTGGGCGTTACCGTTATTGATGCCGATATTATTGCCCGTGAACTGAGCCAGCCTGGTACCCCCCAATACCAGCAAATCGTTGAGCAATTTGGCAGTCATTATGTGCTTGCAGATGAACAGTTAAACCGACCTGCATTACGCAAGCTGCTGTTCTCCGATGCTGCAGCCAAAAAAATGCTCGAACAAATCCTGCACCCAGCAATTCGCCAACAACTGCTACAACAGTCAGCAAATGCCAAAAGCCGTTACTGTATTTTGAGCGTACCGTTGTTAGTTGAAGCCAAGATGCAGACGTGCGTCGATCGTATTCTGGTCGTTGATGTGGATCACCAAACCCAATTTGAGCGTCTGCAAAACCGAGACAATCTAACTATTGAAGAGGCTGCTCAACATCTTGCGGCTCAATCAAACCGCGAACAGCGATTGCAATGTGCTCACGATATCATCGACAATAGTGATGGAATTGAAAAATTGAAATTTCAGGTTACTCAACTGCATGCGTTATATTGTCAGCTGGCAGAAACGACGCAAAATTAATCCCGGTCATCAAGCTGACCTTATGTAAATGATAAAAAACACACTATGTCCGACGTTATCACATACGAACAACCACTGAATGAACGCATAAGAACATTCCTGAGACTGGAATTTCTGTTGGCACGTGTGGATTTTGCCATGCAGCATGATGATGAAATGAGTCATCGTGAAGCCATTGATGCCATGTTGAGTATGTTGCAGGTATTTGAACGGGGCGATATGAAGTCCGAAGTGACCAAGGAAGTTGAACGGCTCATTACCAATCTATCCGCATTGGAAAACTCGCCCGGTGTCGACAAAGAAACCTTGGATGCATTACTTGCTGAACTGGACCAGACGCTCGATGCTCTTCAGATTCGTAAAACGTCCATTGGTCAGGTTTTAAAAGAAAATGAGTTTCTTTACAGCATCCGTCAACGTTCCAGCATTGCCGGCGGCACCTGTGATTTTGATTTACCTGCCTACCATTACTGGTTACAACATTCCTCTGTTGAACAACGCCAGCAACAATTAAATTACTGGCTGGAACAGTTTGTAGCAGTACGTGGGGCGATAAATATTTCGCTGCAACTGATTCGCGGCAGTGCCGGTTTCAGTGGTGCTCAGGCAGAGAAGGGATTTTATCAACGCAGCCTGGACAGTAATCTGCCAACCCAGTTAATTCGGGTTCGTATTCCTTCAAGCACGCCTTATTACCCGGAAATAAGTGGTGGCAAACACCGTTTCACGGTGCGTTTTATGACGTTTGATATTAATCAGCGTCCTCAACAAATTAATGATGATGCGGATTTTCAGCTTAGCTGTTGCACAATGTAATTATGGTATTGAAAGTAAATTGTCCACAATGCGGACGTAAAGTTGAATGGACTGATGACAACAAATGGAAGCCGTTCTGCTGTGAGCGCTGTAAATTAATTGACTTGGGTGAATGGGCGGCAGGAAATCATCGCATACCTGGAGAGCCTGTCATTGATCCGGAAGACGATCCCAACTCGTTTCATTAATTATTGCTAATGCGCTTTCTTTACTACCACTGACTGGTTGCTAAACAAAGTAGAGATTAGTTAACCGCTCAATAATCTGCATATTCGCAGCAGGAAATTCTCTGGCAGATAATTCAGCTAATGGACACCACACCAATGGCTGCCCTTCCTTTCCCGTTGCTTCACCGGAAAATTCAGTCACTAACCAGACGTCAAGCTCGACCTGCAAATCTGGATAATCATGAACGATCTGCATTAAGGGGTCAGCCTGCTCAACCTGTAACCCGACCTCTTCGTAAATTTCTCGTTGCAGAGCCTCTAACCGGGTTTCATCGGCTTCACGCTTACCTCCCGGAAATTCCCACAGATCACCTTGATGCTGATGCGCATGACGGCGTGCAATTAAAACCTGTTCATCATTATTAACAATAATCGCGACAGCGACTTGTAGACGTTTTTTCATCAATCAATTTTTCAGCACGAATAGCGTACCGCAGTACGGACAAAGTACTTCACCATGGCTTTTGATTTCAAGATATACCCGTGGATGAGCATTCCATGCCGGCATATCCGGCATGGGACAGCTGATAGGCAAATCTTTTTTGCTCACTTCATAGCGTCGCTGTGTACAGGCTTCTCTGGTCTCTGACATAACGCGCTACTCCTCAATTAAATTGGTAAGGCGAGCATCCGATCCAGCGCCAGTTTGGCTTCTTGGGCAGTCACCGGATCCACAGACACCTGATTAACCACATGGCCTTCCACCAGGTTTTCCAGTACCCACAACAAATGCTGCGGATCAACACGGAACATGGTGGAGCACATACATACCGTCGGTGACATAAAGTGAACCGATTTACCCTGATCCTGGAACCGTTCATGTAAACGGTTTACCAGATTCAATTCGGTCCCCACCAGCCAGCGAGTATTAGGTTCACTGTTGGCGATCGTGTTGACTATATATTCAGTGGAACCGACATAATCGGATTTCTGGCAGACTTCAAAGCTGCATTCCGGGTGAGAAATAACTTTGGTTTCCGGGTATTTTTCCAGGAAGTTATCAATCTGTTGTGGCTGGAACATCTGATGAACAGAACAAAAGCCCTTCCACAAAATAATTTTGGCTTTCTTCAATGCTTCCGGCGTTAATCCACCCAGTGGTTTATCAAAATCCCACACCACCATTTCTTCCAGTGGAATACCCATCTTGTAACCGGTATTGCGGCCTAGATGTTGATCAGGGAAGAACAGTACTTTTTCGCGTTGAGCAAACGCCCAATCCAGCACATGTGGCGCATTGGTAGAAGTACACACAATACCGCCATGTTTACCACAGAAGGATTTGAGGTCTGCAGCCGAATTTATATAGGTGATTGGCGTAATCGTCTCATCCGGATCCAGCACTTCGCTCATTTCCTGCCAGGCACGATCCACATTTACCCGGTTCGCCATATCAGCCATTGAACAACCGGCGGCCAGATCGGGCAAAATCGCAATTTGATCGGGACGTGAAAGGATATCTGCTACTTCCGCCATAAAATGCACGCCACAGAACACGATGTACTGAGCGTCTGATTCGGCAGCATTGCGTGACAGTTTGAGCGAATCACCTGAAAAATCCGCATGTTTGAAAACTTCATTACGCTGGTAGTGATGCCCTAGAATAACCAAATCATCGCCCAATTTCTGTTTAGCGGCATCAATACGTTTATCGCATGCCTCATCATCAATTGAGAAGTACTGTTCAAACGGGATTGCCGTTGTTGCTAGTTTTGTAGCCACTTCGCTTTCCTCTTAACCGCTATTGCTGTTTTACTCAGACTTCTGCTATTGGTACTTTACGCAGACGAATATTCAATTCTTTCAACTGTTCATCACTGACCGGGCTTGGTGCATTGGTTAACAGACAAGCCGCTGACTGTGTTTTCGGGAAGGCCATTACATCACGAATCGATGCTGAGCCCGTCATTAACATAGCCAGTCTGTCCAAACCAAATGCCAAACCACCATGTGGTGGGCAACCATATTTCAATGCCTGTAACAGGAAGCCAAATTTCTCTTCCGCTTCTTCAGCAGGAATGCCCAGCATTTCAAAGACTTTCTGCTGCACATTGGTTTTATGGATACGAATCGAACCGCCGCCCAACTCAGTACCGTTTAATACCATGTCATATGCACGAGACAGACACTTACCTGGATCGTTGCTTAATAAATCAATGTCTGACTCTCGTGGTGCAGTGAAAGGATGATGCAAAGCATACCAACGCTGCGTTTTGTCATCCCATTCAAACATCGGGAATTCAACCACCCATAACGGGCGCCAGCCATGTTCAACCATATCTAAATCATGGCCAATTTTGACACGTAAAGCACCCAAAGATTCATTCACAATTGAAGCTTTATCGGCACCAAAGAACACCAAGTCACCGGTTTCAGCTGCCGTTCTTTGCAAAATCGCATCAACCACATCATCGGGCAGGAATTTCAGAATAGGTGATTGCAAACCTTCCCGGCCAGCAGCAAGATCATTGACTTTAATGTAAGCCAGACCTTTTGCACCGTAGATACTGACAAACTTGGTGTAATCATCAATTTCTTTACGGCTTAAAGAGTTGCCACCCGGTACGCGCAAAGCAGCCACACGTCCATTTTCATCATTAGCTGGTGCAGAGAACACCTTAAAATCAACACCCTGCATCAAATCACTTACATCAACGAGTTCTAATGGAATTCGCAGATCCGGTTTATCACTACCATAACGATCCATGGCGTCCGCATAGGTCATTCTTGGGAAAGGATTCGGTAACGGTTGTTCTAATACATTGGCAAACAAGTCACGGATCATTTCTTCCATCAATTGCATTAAATCCTCTTCTTCAACAAAAGAGGTTTCAATATCCAATTGGGTGAATTCCGGCTGGCGATCAGCACGCAAATCTTCATCGCGGAAACAACGAACAACCTGATAATAGCGATCCATACCGGCCACCATCAACAATTGTTTAAATAACTGCGGAGACTGGGGTAATGCAAAGAAATCACCGGGATGAGTACGACTTGGCACCAGATAGTCACGCGCGCCCTCCGGTGTCGCTTTGGTCAGGATAGGCGTTTCAATATCCATAAAGCCATGATTATCGAGGTACTGGCGTAATTGACGGATAATCTGTGAACGAAAGCGCAGCTTTTGCAGCATTTCCGGGCGACGTAAATCGATATAACGATGACGCAGCCGGATATCTTCATTAACTTCAGCCTGTTCCGTCAAAGGGAATGGCGGAGTTTCAGAACTGTTCAGAATAGTCACGCGCTTGGCGATGATTTCGATTTTACCGCTTTTTAAATCGGTATTTTCGCTGCCCGCAGGACGGGGGTTAACCACACCTTCAATTTGTAACACATATTCACTGCGTACTTTTTCAGCCACGGCAAAACTTTCGGCATCTTCCGGATTACAAACGATTTGCACCAGACCTTCACGATCACGCAAATCAATAAAAATAACCCCACCATGATCCCGGCGACGATGCATCCAGCCTGCAACTTTTACCGTTTGTTCAATCAAAGATTCGTTTACATCGCCGCAGTAATGGCTACGCATAATTATTCCAACATCCAAAAATACTGTTTAACACTACACCTTTTATATTAGATAAAAAGTGTCCGAAATTTTCTATTCAGTGAGCTGCTGATCCTGACGTTTCTTTTGATAGGCCAGTGAGTTTGGTACCACTACGCCCATCGAAATGATCATTTTCAGCCCCTCTTCTACCGCCATATCCAATTCAATAACATCAGATTCCGGCACCATCAACACAAACCCCGAGGTAGGATTTGGTGTGGTCGGAATAAACACGCTGATGACATTGGCAATGGTTTTATCCTGCACCTCACCCAGATCATCCGATGTCATAAACGCTAAGCTCCAGACACCTTTGCGTGGATATTCCACCAATAATACTTTTCGAAACGATTTGGCATCTGTTGCCAGCACCGCTTCCATGATTTGCTTAACCGCTGAATAAAGCGTTCTGACCAGCGGGATTCTTGCCAGTAATGATTCCCAGAACGCCACTAATCGACGCCCCAGTAAATTGGCCATTATCATGCCGGTGATCAAAACCAGCGCCACTGCCAGTAATACTCCCAAACCGGGAATATGAAAGCCGAGCAGCCTATCGGGCTGAAAGGCATCCGGCAACAGCAACAGACTTTTATCTAAAAAACCTACTATCGCCCGAACCACTAAAAAAGTGACCCCAAGCGGCATCCAGACCAGCAGGCCTGCTATTAAATATTTACGCATTTAAATTTTTAATGACTGCATCCTGTTCCACAGGTATGCGCGGCCGCAGGTGAACTGTCTGCGGTTCCGCTGTCGGCGAGGTTACGTTTTGAACCCGATTTAAAATCTGTTTCATACCAGCCCTGACCTTTAAGACGAAAACCCGCCGCTGAAATCAGTTTTTTCAGATTGGGTTGATGGCATGCTGGGCAATCCACCAAAGCATCGTCACTGATCTTTTGCAACGCTTCAAAGTTATGATTACAGGCATCACAGCGATATTCATAAAACGGCATGAGGTTACTCCCTAAAAATGAATCAACAAACAGCGCTGCTTATAAATGCGGCAAGAAATATTTGTTTCAAGCTTAAAAGCTGTTGATTATACCGAAAATTTGCAAATTCAGTCTTTGGCATTTTAACTGACAAATTCGTAAATCGGCTAAACTGACATTATGAAATCTTCTCAAGACTGGCAGGCCATTCGCAGTCTGTTGCCTTATGTGTGGCAATACAAAACCCGGGTGATACTCGCCTTAGTGCTGCTGTGCCTCGCGAAAGTGGCGAATGTTAGCGTGCCTTTGGTACTAAAAGGTGCGGTGGATGCACTGGATCCACAGTTGCAGGATGTTATTTATCTACCGGTGATACTGTTAATTGCCTATGGCTTGCTGCGGCTTGCCAGCACTGTATTTAATGAATTACGCGATGCATTGTTTGCCAAAGTTATTTATAGCTCAGTTAGGCATATCGCTGGAAATATTTTTTCACATTTACATCGTCTTTCCTTACGTTTTCATCTGCAGCGCCAAACCGGCGGCATTTCGCGAGATATTGAACGTGGCAGTCGGGGTATCACTTTTTTACTGAATTTCATGATCTTTAATATTTTGCCGACGCTGGTGGAAATTGCATTGGTCACGATTATTTTGTTGAGCCAGTACGACAATATTTTTGCGATTATCACTACTGGCACTACGCTGGTATTTATTATTTTCACATTAATTATCACTGAATGGCGCATGCGATTTCGCCGGGCAATGAATGAAATGGATTCTGCAGCGAACAATCAGGCCATTGATAGTTTGATAAATTATGAAACGGTTAAATATTTTAGCAACGAAGCTTTCGAAGCCAGTCGCTATGACAGCAAATTAGCGATTTGGGAAAAGTCTGCCATTCGCAACCAAACATCACTCGCCGTAATGAACATGGGGCAAGGTTTTATTATTGCTGCCGGCCTGACAGCTTTAATGTTACTTGCTGGCAAAGGCGTCGTGGATGGAGAGATGACCATAGGTGATTTGGTTCTGGTCAATGCTTATCTATTGCAACTATATCTGCCACTGGGATTTCTGGGATATATCTATCGGGAAATCCGTCACGCGCTTGCTGATATGGAGCGGATGTTTGATCTGTTAAATCAGGGAGAAGAAATCAACGATCAAAATGATGCAACCACGCTTGCCATTACTGAGGGTCATATCAGGTTTAACCATGTCGACTTTGATTACGAGCCAGATCGTTCAATTTTGAAACAGATAGATTTTGAAGTGCCAGGTGGGCAAAAAATTGCAATCGTTGGCGCCAGTGGTTCCGGTAAATCAACTCTGGTGCGTTTATTATTCAGATTTTATGATCCGACTTCAGGCAGCATCGAAATTGATGGTCAGAATATCCGGCATGTCACTCAGCAAAGCCTGCGCCAAGTGATTGGTGTGGTGCCTCAGGATACTGTGCTATTTAATGACAGCCTGTTTTACAACATACAATACGGCTGTCCGGAAGCTTCTCCAGAGGCCGTCATCAAAGCGGCCCGCCAGGCCCATATTCATGAATTTATCAGTTCCTTACCCCACGGGTACAACACTTTGGTTGGTGAACGGGGATTGAAATTATCAGGCGGGGAAAAACAACGTATTGCCATAGCTCGAACATTGTTAAAGAACCCATCGATTTTGGTGTTTGACGAGGCAACATCTGCACTTGATAGTCATTCCGAAAATGCCATCGCTCAACAACTAATACAAATAAGTCAGCATAAAACCACATTGGTTATCGCTCACAGACTCTCAACAGTGGTAGATGCTGACAATATATTAGTAATGAAAGATGGACAGATTATTGAACAGGGTAGTCATCAAAACTTGCTTGATAGAAAAGGTCATTATGCCGATATGTGGAAACTACAAAACCATGGCCCACAAAATTTCTAGCCCTTTTTTCGAGACCTTAGCTTTATAGAATTTAGGCAATTGCCAGTTATTTACTCGGGGAAAAAGCATTGTGTTAAATGACACAATTTTTCATTTTTTCATGGACATATCCCACAAATAGTCAGTATAGTTTGGCGTTTTTGTGCTTGTCCTGCCAAGAAAATAGCGTGGTAAAACACGTAGCTAAATGTGTTCAGTGTGTGTTCAGCTTCATTATGGGAGACTGGCACCGCACTGAGGCAAATAACTCAATAAAGAGAGGAAATATTCATGAAATATAGTAAATCACTGATCGCGGCTGCATTAGGTGCTGCATCTTTGTTTTCTGCGGCTGCAATGGCTGAAAATCATGTTGTAACAGCATCGTTAACTTCTTTTGACCCAATGGTTATCAAAGTTCAACCAGGTGATACCGTTTCCTGGGATAGAATGAACGGTCATCTTGTTAACACAACGTTTACCGATTCTGATGGTGAACACGAATACATTCCAGAAGGTGCTGAAGGTTTTATGTCACAAATGGGCGAAAACTTTCAAACTAAACCTTTAACAGTTGAAGGTGTTTACATGTATAAGTGTGACCCTCACTGGGGTGCCGGTATGGGTGGTGCGATTATCGTAGGCGAACCAACCAACCTGCAAGCTATCGTTGACACAAAACCAAAAGGTGCTTTGAAGCGTCTGGTGAAAAAAACTCAAAAAGCTGCAGCAGAGTAAATCTTACTCTCTTTAGCTCTCTTCAAAAGCCCGCATGAAAATGCGGGCTTTTTTGATCCAAAACATTCCTTGCTATGCTAAAATTTACTGGTTTTATCTCAGCAATCCCGAGACATTAATGCTCTGCTGGATTCACATTAAATAACATATCAGGGGATATTCATCTGATGAGTGACACTATAGATACTGGCAAAAGACGGTTTTTAACAGCCGCAGCTAGTGTAGTAGGCGGTGCTGGCGCAGTGGCTGTAGCCATTCCTTTTGTATCATCGATTGCACCAAGTGCCAAGGCTGAAGCTGCTGGTGCTCCGGTGCAAATTGATATCAGCCAGCTGGAACCCGGCCAATTACTGACGGTTGAATGGCGTGGCAAACCGGTGTGGATTTTCCGCCGTTCAGAAGAAATTTTGAACACGCTTCCAACATTAAACGATGAGCTGCGTGATCCACAAAGCGAACAGACCCAGCAACCTGAATATGCGCAGAACGAAACACGTTCTATACGTAAGGATGTCATGGTAATGGTCGGTATCTGTACCCATTTGGGTTGCTCCCCCACTTATCGACCAGAAATAGCTCCTGAGGATCTTGGCGAAAATTGGAAAGGCGGATTCTTTTGCCCCTGTCATGGTTCACGCTTTGACTTAGCCGGACGGGTTTTCCAAGGTGTTCCAGCACCAACCAACCTTGTAGTTCCCCCCTACCATTACCAAGGTGACAATGTTGTTATTGTTGGTGAAGATGCCCAAGGAGCTGCATGATGTCGATGATGGATTGGATTGATGCCCGCTTCCCGGCAACAAAAATGTGGAAGGAACATATTTCGGAATATTACGCACCGAAAAACTTTAACTTTTGGTATTACTTCGGTTCACTTGCCTTATTGATTCTGGTGCTGCAGATTATTACCGGCATCTTTTTAACGATGAATTACAAACCGGATGCTGAACTGGCTTTCGCTTCGGTTGAATACATTATGCGGGACGTAGAATGGGGCTGGTTGATTCGTTACCTGCACTCCACTGGCGCTTCCGCCTTCTTTGTTGTTATCTACCTGCATATGTTCCGCGGCCTGATGTATGGGTCCTATAAACAACCACGAGAGTTGATTTGGATTTTCGGCATGCTGTTATATGTTGTGCTGATGGCTGAAGCCTTTATGGGGTATTTGTTACCCTGGGGTCAAATGTCTTACTGGGGCGCTCAGGTAATTATTTCTTTATTTGGCGCTTTACCGGTTATTGGTGAAGATCTGGCTCTGTGGATTCGTGGCGATTATGTGGTCGCTGATGCCACCTTAAACCGGTTTTTTGCCATGCACGTTATTGCATTGCCAATCGTGTTACTTGGTTTGGTAGCAGCGCATATCCTTGCACTGCATGAAGTAGGATCCAACAACCCGGATGGCGTGGACATCAAGAAAAACAAGGATGCCAACGGTAAACCTGTTGATGGCATCCCTTTCCATCCTTATTACACTGTCAAAGATTTGGTGGGCGTTGTTGTCTTCCTGTTTATCTTCTCATTAGTGTTGTTCTATATGCCAGAATTTGGCGGCTGGTTTCTGGAAAAAGATAATTTTATTCCTGCGGATCCATTGAAAACACCGGAACATATCGTCCCACTTTGGTATTTTACACCGTTCTATGCCATTTTGCGTGCGGTGCCAGATAAGCTCTTTGGAGTTATTGCCATGGGGCTGGCAATTGTCGTGTTATTCCTGCTACCTTGGCTGGATCGCAGCAGAACCCGCTCCATTCGCTATAGAGGTCCATATTTCCGTATCGCTCTGGTAGTGTTTGTTATTAGCTTTTTAGCATTGGGTTACTTAGGCACTCAGCCTGCAACGTTTCTTTATACTTTGATGGCTCAGATTTTTACCGTTCTGTATTTTGCTTTCTTTCTCCTGATGCCGATTTACACGAAATTTGATAAAGATAAACCTGTGCCAGAAAGGGTGACGACCAAATGAGAAATCTGACTTTTGCTGCTCTTATTTCGGTATTCAGTGTGTTCTCGACGCTCGCCATTGCGGCGGGTCCGTCATCAAAGCTGGATACTGTCGATATTGATTTGACCGATAAAGCCTCTTTGCAACGTGGTGCTCACACGTTCGTTAATTATTGCTTAAGCTGTCATGGTGCATCATTGATGCGTTATAACCGTATGGCAAAAGATTTAGGGCTTACAGACGATCAGGTTGCTGAAAATTTGATGTTTGCCACCGATAAAATTGGTGACACCATGCAAATAGCAATGCGAGCCGAAGATGCCAAACGCTGGTTTGGTGTTGTTCCGCCTGATTTATCGGTTATTGCCCGTGCAAGAGGTACAGACTGGTTATATACCTATCTGCGTACATTCTATCTGGATGAAAGTCGGCCAATGGGCACTAATAACCTGGCTTTCAAAGATGTTGGTATGCCACATGTCCTATGGGAACAACAGGGATATCAGGCTATCGACGAGTATGGTCATTTAAGTGTTGAACAAGAAGGTGCGCTGACTCCTCGACAATACGATATGATGAGCCGAGATCTAGTCAACTTTCTTGCTTATATCAGTGAACCATCTAAATTACAGCGTTTAGCGCTGGGTAAGTGGGTCTTGCTCTATCTTGCGATATTCTTTGTAATCGCACTGGCACTGAAAAAAGCTTACTGGAAAGACGTTCACTAACGCTACATTCCAAAACATAAGCAGTACAGCTAATGACAACACGTAATCGTAAACCGCTGATGACATTGTACTCAGATGTACAATGTCCCTTCAGCCATCAAACCCGTATCGTTGTTCAAGAAAAGCAAATTGATTGTCAGATTGTAAATCTTGTTGATGGCCACTGGCCGGAAGAGGTTGCCTCAGCAAATCCATACGCTCAGGGCCCGACACTGTTTGATCGGGATATTGTAATATTCCATTCCAGAATCATTATGGAATATCTTGATGAGCGTTTTCCTCATCCATCCCTGATGCCTAACGATCCAGGTGCCAGAGCTCAAATGCGACTGATGTTGCATCGTCTGGAAACGGACTGGTTCTCAATGTGGCCTCAATTATCTGGACGTGACAAATCACCAGCAACCAAAGCCAAAAAAACGCTACGTGAAGATTTGACTGTTCTGGCCCCACTGTTCGAACAATACGACTTTCTCATGAGCGACGAATTTTCATTAATCGATTGTTATGTTGCACCGTTATTGTGGCGATTACCGCATTTGGGTATAAAATTACCGGATTCCGCCAAAGCGGTTGAACGTTATGCACAAAAAATATTTAATAGAGATACTTTCCAGGCCAGTCTGAGCACAGCGGAGAGAGGAATGCGCTAATGAGCATGTCTTCACAAAAGCCTTATCTAATCAGAGCTATTTATCAATGGTTGCTGGATAACGATTGCACCCCCTATTTACTGGTGAATACTGATTATGAAGGGGTTGTGGTTCCTGACCAGTATATTCGCGACTCCCGTATCGTCCTGAATCTGGCACCGGATGCTATCGACGGACTGAATATGGACAATGACTGGGTGAGCTTTTCAGCAAGATTTTCCGGCAAGGCGATGAATTTATTTATTCCGGTCATTGCTATTCAGGCGATTTATGGGAAAGAAAATAACGAAGGCATGTTCTTTCCTGAAGAAGAGCATCCTACCCCCCCGCCGCCGACAGCTAAAGAACCTGGTAAACCAACCAATAAAACAACTAACGGCAAGCCAAGCTTGAAACTGGTCAAATAATTTACAGCTTGTATTTCTCCATACGATAACGCATTGCCATACGGGTTAATCCAAGTTGTCTTGCCGCTCTGGAAACATTACCGGAACTTCGGTTCAAAGCCGTTTCCAATAAATATTTTTCAACCTGATCAAGTGTCATTTTTTCGAACATGGAACCACCATCACCATGTTCGTCTTGTTTGTCACTGCCAAAAGCTCTCAATGACAAGTCATCAAACTCGATGACACTTTGTTTACAGAGCATTACTGCTCGCTCCAGAACATTCTCCAGTTCGCGGATGTTACCAGGCCAGTCATATTGTTGCATTTCACGCATGGCATCATAAGCGAGTCTTGGTTGTTCAACACCGTAACGCTTGGCAAATTGTTCGATAAAAAACTGTGCCAGTTCAGCTATATCCTGTTGTCGTATTCGTAGAGGTGGAAGTTTAATCTCTACAACATTCAACCGAAAATACAAATCGGCACGAAATTCACCCGACATAACTAATTGGTGAAGATCCCGATTGGTCGTTGCAATAATATGAGAATTCACCGGAATTTCTTTGGTCGCTCCCAACCTGCGAAGCTGTCTACGCTCTATAACATTAAGCAATTTGGTTTGCGTTGATAATGATAATTCTGCAATTTCATCCAGTAATAATGTTCCATCCTCAGCGACTTCAATCAAACCGGGACGAGCAGGAGAATTGGTTTCGAGGGTGCTGGGCGACTGACCGAATAATTCAGCTTCGATTGAAGCTTCCGGTAATGCAGCACAATCTACAAGAACAAAAGGTCGATTATGCCGCTGGCTTATTTGATGAAAATATCGTGCTAGAACACCCTTGCCACTGCCTGTCTCACCCGTAATTAATACGACAGGGGTTGTATCCTTATTTTTATCCATCAGCTCAGAGAGCTGTTTTGCCTGCTGCCTAATTGACAGGATTTCCTGACTACTACCAATCAGATTAATTGGCTTATTAGTCTTTTGTTCACGCTGTTCAGAATAATGTAACTGACGACTGATAGCGTGATTATGAACCACCTTCTCAATCGTCAGTATCAGTTCATCCAAATCCACCGGTTTTTTGAGATAATCTGATGCACCAAATTTCATTGCATTAACGGCGTCTTCCAGCTCTCCATAAGCTGTCATCATCACAACAGGCAAGTTCTGCAGTGGATGTCCTGGCGCACGAATTTCAGCTAATAAATCCAGGCCATTGCCATCCGGTAGCCTGACATCCAATAGCAGAACATCAATTGATTCCTGGCGTAACAGTTTTTTTCCATCGCTGATGTTATCGGCAATTATGGCTTGATGACCTTCCCGCTCCAGTCGTCGTTTAACCGATTTGGCGAACAGGTTTTCGTCCTCAATTAATACAAAATTAAGCATGTAACATCCTATTGACGA